>NZ_JACJSI010000106.1 GCF_014698065.1 Nostoc flagelliforme FACHB-838 | reverse complement strand
CATAAGTCTTTTTCCCTGATTTACTCACTACAACTTCATCTCCTGCAAGCATTTACACCTCATTCGCACGGAACAAATGCTTGCGGAAAAATAGCCAAAACAACGTCGCCCAATGCGCTAATCCGCAGGCAGTGCTGTCCCGTGTCGCTTGAGTTCCGTGTGATACTTACATAGAATTAGGTCAGTCGTATCCACTTGATTTCGGAGCCAAGCCACGACCACCCTGCATTAGACGATCCCTAATGAAAGCGACGGTCTGAGACTCGGCCGCTATGGTCGGATGATCTGGTTCATCGACATAATGCACCCCCAATACCGAATGAGCAAATCGATCAATCTTGTAACAATTGCCGTGGGACGAATCGATTTCGATAGCCTGAAAGTTAGGTCCGAACTCCTCGTAGAGCCGATGAAAACGCTCAGTTGGTACGAATATGTCGGCGGTGAATCGCAGACCCAGCACACAGATGCCTTGTGTTGCACTCCTTGTTTTTGCTTGAGCGAGCGTATCCTCATCGATACCAAGATCCCGTTTCCGATCTGGTGTTAGGGCAAAAGGTAGCGACGGATTGCAAACCACAGGTGCCAACACAGCCTCTTCTACCATCATGGCTAAGGCAAATCCTCCAGTCATGCACATCCCGATCGCACCGACGCCTGGACCACCGCATTCAGTATGGGCGTATCTGGCTAAACATCGTAACCAAGATGTCACAGGACTGTTTTTGCTAGTTGCTAGCACAGTAAACTCATGCACAACACAGCAGCGAACCAAAGATGCTGCGATGTTAAAGGCATTCACCTCCTTGCCAGGCTTGCCAAACAATGAAGGCAGCCAAACCGTCAAGCCAGCGTCACAGAAGGCGTTGGCTAGGCGAATAACACCTGGGTGAAGACCTGGAACCTCGTGCATGACAATCACCGCAGGTCCCTTACCCTTTCGGAAGACACTGCGCGTCTCATTTTCAAAAGTTAGTTCAAGCTGGTCAAAATCAGACAAATCCTGTGACATAATCGCTTTTGCTGTTTACAAAAAGAGCTTAGGTTTAATTTTGGTTTAAAAATCGTTTAAGTCCCGTTAGAAGCTAGATGTCCTAACTTTTCGAGCCTGGGTTAGCTTCTTGCGCTTGTTAAGCCTATAGCCTACAGCAAAAACACCAAACAGAGTCAAGCCTGCATTGGCTGTAGGCTCAGGTACAACTTGGGGTGTAGGCTTAGATACAACTTGCAGTGAGCCATTGTAAAGGACTGGACCAAGGAAGTCGTTGGGAGTCAATTGACTTAATTTGAGTCCTGGAGGAAGGTTAGGAACAAAACTTCCTACTGCGGCTTGAACTTCATTAGTTATCAAATCAGTTAGTGTCCCCGTAAGGCTAGACGAGATTTTGAGGATCGAAGGATCTAAGGGATCGGAGTTAGGATCGATTTCAGCAACTCGCTTAACTGTTTCCAACTGAAACCTGAAGTCAACCAAGCCGGGAGTCGTCAGGCGCAGAAAGTTTTGCACATACAAATCCGGGTTATCCGAGCCATTAAACAACGGACTTGATTGCGTAATTAATCCAGATGCGATTCCTTCGTGAATATCGTGAATTATCCCAAATTGTGAAGGGAACGTAAGCGCAGGTGCAAAAGAACTGCTAGCATCCAGAACTTGGAAACTGCCATCTAAATTAGGATTAGGAGACTGAGAAAGACCGGAAGATTCAACATAATCAAGCTGATTAGAACTGGCAAAGACATAGCCAGAGAAGTCAATCCTGCTTCCGACTGTTGCTGCATTGGCAATGCTAGTGCCTGTCACTACACCAGCTACAATGAGCGGAATCGTTGCCATTGGACTAAGAAGCTTTGCTTTCATAAGGTTCTCCATTGAGAGCATAGGTTAGAACATTCGTGACACTTTAGATGATGTTACCTTTGTCAATTAGTAATTTCACTTAATGTTAAATAAAATATGACATATAAAACTCATGTCATACCATTTCACGTTAATAGCGATACAGATGAATCTTGTAGAGACGCGAAATTTCGCGTCTCTACAGGTCTATATTTGTATCAAGGTTTTTGTGAAACGGTATCAGTACTGAGTTTTCAGCGCCAAAATTAACAGGAGGCAGGGAACAAAGGAGCTCTTACCCCTGCAAGAGCAACCTCGTGCTCCCTTGCCTCTTTTTCAATGATGCATCTAAATATTACGCGATCGCCTGCCTCAAAATCGTCTTTCCTACCCCGGTTTCTGGCAATATTTTAAGTACGATTACTTATTGACAAACAAACCGTAGCCTTTACCTGTAAGCGATGAGGTTAGAATGATTGTTTAAGTCCCGTTAGAAGCTAGATGTCCTAGTTTTTCGAGCTTGAGAGCTTTACTAAGGATAGCTTCTTGCGCTTGTTAAGCTTATAGCCTACAGCAAAAACACCAAACAGAGCCAAGCCTGCATTGGCTGTAGGCTCAGGTACAACTTGGGGTGTAGGCTTAGATACAACTTGCAGTGAGCCATCGTAACTGGCTGGGCCAAAGAAGTTGTTGGGAGTGAATTGACTTAAGTTGATACCTGGAGGAAAGTGGGGTACAAAAGTTCCTACTGCTGCTTGAACTTCATTAGTTATCAGGTCAGTTAATGTACCTGTCAAGGAGGCCGAAATACTCGTAATAAAAGGATCGGAGGGATCGGGAGAGTTAGGATCGATGGTAACAGTTCGATTGGCAGTTTCTAACTGAAACGTGAAGTTGACCAAGCCAGGAACATTAAGGCGAAGAAAGTTCGGCACATAAAAATCCGGGTTATCCGAGCCGTTCAGAACTGGACCTGCTTGAGCAATTATTCCCGGTAAGCCTGCCGCGTTGAAATCGCGGATTGTCCCAATTGATCGAGAGTCCGTAAGGGCCGACGCAAAAGAGCCAGTAGCATCCAGAACTTGAAAACTGCCATCTACATTAGGACTAGATACCAGAGGCAAAAGGGAAGAGTCAATATACTCCATCTGAGTTAGACTGCCAAAGGCATACCCAGAAAAGTCAATCCTGCTGCCGACTGTTGCTGCATTGGCAATGCTAGTGCCTGTCACTACACCAGCTACAATGAGCGGAATCGTTGCCATTAAACTAAGAAGCTTTGCTGTCATCAGGTTCTCCTTATACTACCATCCATCAATTTTTGCAACACAACCAGTTTCGTTATCTTGTATGCGAAGCTCATCAGGTTGCAAGTCCAACCATTGTAGTGAGCGCTCAATATGCCGACCCAAGAGGACTTTGTTTTGTGCCATAAAATCCATGAGAAAAAAGAGTACTCGCCAGACTGAGCGTCGGGCTTTTCCTTCACGAATCAACTGGGAAAACTCCGGCTTATAAGGGTTATAGCCCAGGTTTTTGAGGTCGGAATATATGAAGAGCCAATTCAAAGTAAAGTTGCTCAGAACGGGATTCACATACCAACGATTCTTGGCCAAACCCAATTCCACAACGCGTTCCATCACCTCTTCTTGGTTGTAGTCCCAAACATGAAAAGGTGCGATAATGCGCGGGAACTTTGCATCGTGACCATAGCGATGCGGATTCCAGAATAAAGACTGCTCAGAATCGTTGAACAAACCCTTCTCAAATAATTCGTGAGGAATCCAGTCTTCCTGCGATATTCGTTCTTGAGGCATTTCGTAAAGCATACGCTCTGGGTCGGGTTGACCTGGAGAATACCCTGTCACAATTAGCGGAATGTTCTTTTCCATAGCCAAACTAAGAATGTCTCCCTCTCTAATGTCTAACCAAAAATAGCAAACTGTATGTACAGCACCACGTCTACTTTGGTTGCACAAAAGATAGCGAATAAATCGCTTATATAGCTCTTTTGAGGGAGTCTGCACGTAATGATCGACATTTAGATGCGCCACCGTACGGCGGATATTATCCCAGGTATTCGGTGGAATATCAAAATCGCTTGTGTAGGCCAGAACCCGCAGATTGTATTCCTTGACAAGTTTATATAACAAATAGCAGCTATCTTTACCCCCGCTAAACGACAAGATGCAATCGTATTCGCTCTGTCCCGAGGGATTTCGTAATGTTTCTTCTAGATCGCGTCGTTGTGCGGCACGCTTACTTTCTTGCTTCTGTCTATCTTCTGTTTGCATCTCCCACTCTCTGCACAGGTTACATACTCCATCGTTATCGAAGTTTACTCCTGGGACTCGTGTGGTCAACAAGCATCGTTTACATGTCTTGGTCATATATGAATTCCTTGTACTTTTATACTCCCTTCCTGGTCTAAGATTACCTACTGCCAGATGGCTGAACCTATGCTTTTGTAAAGAAATACAATAGGTATTCTGCTGGCAGGAAGGGAGTAACATAAACTATTAGTCCAAGTGCGAATATTAGGGACGCTCCCTACACACTCGCCTTAGAAACGAGAGCGTACATTTTTTTGGCATAGTTCATCGCATCATCAAGAAAGTCTGCGTATGAATTGAGAGCATCACCCGCTGTTTCCACAAGAATATCCGTATACTCAGGATGTTGAGCAAGAAGCTTGTGGACAACTTGAAAGTTCGTTTCGGTATGACCAACATCAGCACGCACGTGTTCATAGAGAAAGCTAATACTTGGTAACGAATCTTGCCCCATAGACTCAACCCAGCTTTTCAAAAGGAGAGGGCCATACGTCGTCGAGATCAATTCGATCTCTACATCAATTGCTAATTCAGCACATGGAGAATCGCCCTCAATGACACGCTCATGTAACTGGTGATAGCGTTTGACAGCAGGGCTCATTTTGTGATTAAGCAACTCTTTTGAATCAATATGAAATTTAGGCTCTTCTAGATTCCAAGTGTCAACGAGCTTTTTGACATCTTCTGTTGCCCAGTTATCATGACCTTCTTCTTCTTCTTCGTGCTGATAGAAAAACTCTGCCATCTCCTTCAACCCTTCCTCTTCACAGCGCTCACCTGCGCGCTTTAAATAAGCGGGAATTGGTTCGGTAAGGCCTGCGCTCAGGGCACTCCAATGAATCATGAAGAGTTTGAGAAGCTTAGGCTCGACTCCTTCTGTGAATATCTCCTTTACAACCTTTCTTGACGCAAACTCCTTGCGCGCTGGCTCACATCTTCTCTGGTATTCATTTTGATATATCTGTGTATTTTCTAATGTCGTCATAGCATCTTTCTCCTACCGTTACTATCAAACTCTGTATCTATTAGCTAGCACTCAATCCGTATCTTGTTAAAGCCCCGACAACCGCGATCACTTTCCATTAACTCCTGCTAAACTTTCTCAAGTCTTCTGGGGCTTTACACCAAATAGTAAGCGACGTGCTTCGTCATCCATCTGTTGTTCACCTTTGATGGGTTCACCCACTTCGTATGCTCGTTTTACAGCTGGACGTTCAGTAATCCGGGCTACCCACTCTGCAACTCTCGGAAAATCGGAAAGCTGAATGTTGATCAAGTCGGAAAATTTGATCCAAGGATAGCAAGCCATATCAGCAATCGAGTAATTGCCTGTAAGATAGTCTTGATCGCTCAATTGTTTTTCCATCACCCCGAACAACCGTTTCACTTCGTCCCCGTAGCGTTTTTTGCCATAGGGAATGTCTTCTGGAGCGTACTGAATAAAATGATTTGCCTGCCCCATCATCGGACCAACGCCGCCCATCTGCCACATTAGCCATTGAATTGTTTGGTGGCGATTACGTAAATCTGAGGATAAAAACTGACCCGTTTTCTCTGCTAGATAGATAAGTATACTACCGGATTCGAATAAGGCAAAGGGTTGATCTGCATCAGTAGGGGCGTAATCAACGATCGCAGGTATGCGGTTATTCAGAGCGACCGCTAAAAAATTTGGTTCAAATTGATCCCCTCGCATAATATTCACAGGTTTAATTTGGTATGCAAGCGCACTTTCTTCGAGAAAGATAAGGGGTTTATAACCATTGGGTGTCGGCCAGAAATAAAGATCAATCATTTTAGAGCATCCTCCAATATTTTCTTTCTAATCACTGCCGACCGACTTTATCTCACGGGTCGATAGTGCGACCTCGTGAATCCCGTCAAGCCTGAGTATTTCTTGACAATCTCAAGCCCTTGGATACTATCCTTAGCCGCAAGAACCGCTGAAATATCATCAGCAGCTTTTTCGATCACTTCCCCTCGTAATCCAACAATGGGTAAAGCAAAACGAACAAAGCTGATATTCTTAGCTATCTGATCTGGGGATCTAGGATTTACAGAGCCACGAATGCCATAGTCCCTAAACAGCCGATAAAGGAAAGCTCGTTCCGGGTTATGGCGCTGCGGAATTCCCAGATTCTGTACACTGACATTGAGAAACACAGCATGTCCCCCCGCTGGTTTAGCTAATAGACAGTTCTCTCCAAGGGCATTGTGCAGTTTCTTGACAAGATTGATTCGTTCTCTAACCCGAGCGAAAACGTCATCCATATTCTCCATAGCGCAAGCGATATTCTCCTTGGCATCATGACTTAAGCCACTGCCTAAAAGCGCAATTTGATCTATGCAGCGATAAAAGAGTTCTGGATCTCGGGTAGCAAAGAATCCGCCTATTGAGGTTGGAAAATCTTTAGTTGCACTCATCGTACAACCATCTGCATATGAGCAGAATTCACGAATAATCTCATCTACTGGTGTATTTCGATACTGTTTTTCTCGCTCCTGAATCATCAATGCATTATCGATGATCCGACAGGCATCTAAATATACGGGAATCCGGTAATGACGAGCTAAATCGGCAACGGCTCGCATATTCTCTAGCGATATAGGATGCCCACCGACAGCGTTGTTGCAAGGCTCGATACAAATGTATGGAATCCAACGGGGATGGTGAGTTTGAATTACCTGTTCAAGAGTCGCAATATTAATGTTCCCCTTAAATGGATACAGGCTAGCTATGTCCAAAGACTCAGCGCTCATCACTTCCACTGGTGTCCCACCGTTTTGTTCTTGATGAACTCTAGTGGTGGAAAAGAGGGAACTACCAGGAATATAGTGGCCATTTCGGAGCATGGTACGGCTAAAAATTGCCTCTGCCAATCTACCTTGAGAAACAGCGATAACATGGGGGAAACCAAAATATCGGCTAAAAAGTTTCTCAACACTGATGTTGCCATGTGATTGGTCTTGGCGCAATCCAGACTCACAACCTACCGAGGGGAACGACTTGTGAATAAGGCTATCGCTCTGAAGATCCAGCGTAATATACTCGCTCGGAACAACGTCCAAATTATGTCCGGCCAGTTCCAAAACTTGCATCCTGCTGGAGGGCGCCTCTGCCAATTTCATGGCTCATCTCCTTCAAACTGTGCCCGAATTTCACTAACATCAACGATCTGATAGTTCATACGAAACAAATCGAAGAACATTCCTTTAGGCAACACAATCGGTTTTCTTGAGCCAGGTATAATCCCGTCAAGAAGGTGCGCGATACACTCGGTAGCCAACAGCGAACTAGCTATAAGTGGGCCCACTGCGAGCGTTGGAACCTTGCCTATTTTTAGGCTTCGCCCGATAATATCGATTTGCTCAGGCATGAACCATTCTTTGAAAATGTCAGGAAGTGCTGTGGATTCCTTTGCGTTACGAAAAGTACGCGTCCAAAATTCCATGCTCATACCCTGTGGTGAAGAACATAGAGCAAAACAACCAAATCCCAAAATCGGGGCAACTACACTAAATACTCCTAGCTCACGTGCCTTCTGATGCATAGTTTCCCGAAGTTCATAGGGCACCCCCGCATCCAAACAGTCCACAAGGATATCCGCACCTTTGAGAAATTCGTACTGATTATCATTGGTAATACCTTGGGTAAACACTTGGACTTGAGCATCAGGGTTAATATCTAAAATTAAGTCCCGATAAACCTCCGCCTTATTTTTCCCCATGGTCAAACCAGTTGCACCCCACTGCCGATTCATATCTGGTGGATCGAAATCGGCAGGATCGGCCAAATGGAAAGCGCCGACCCCCATGCGACACATAGTCAATGCCATCCCGCCTCCGACACCACCACATCCCGCAACAACAAGTTTTCGCGAGGCCAATTGCTCAGTACCTGCACTAGTAAGCAAAGGTATACTTCGATTCAGAAAATGGTCTTCTGGACTAATAGATAGAGTCATTGCCATTCGCCAAGTATGTGATTCTATTCATTACGATTCGCTAAATCTACACGTTTATACTTCTAGTAAAAGGTGGCACAAATAACTGACCACCCTCTATACCCCTCGGTCTATTTCCCCTCGTTTCTAGAGGGTGGTCAAAAACTTTTGCCACATGCATTAAAGACTTGCGTACATTCTGGTATTTGTTCTATGCGCCATACTTTCATAAGGGAACAAAGACCTAATGCTTTCATCGTACTTGCCGAAGTGCTTGCCTAAACGGACGTCATCGCGGGTCATGTACATAAACTGAGCTTTTACGTTGTGGATAGTGATAGACCCGCCTGGCATATCCTTCATTCCAAGTCGAGCCAGTGTGCGCTGGTTTCCAGAGGCTATCAAGGGCATACCCATGAACAAATCAAATTCTGATCGCATCTCGAACAGTGCAATCGCAGCGCCCGGTAAAGCCACAGAAAGAAAGAGCCCTCTGATCATTGCTCGCCGATACTTCCTGCACACTATGTTGTAACCTGAGGTCATGATCTTCTTGATCCCATTGTTGAAGATGAACGCCATCGCATCATCAGGCAGCGTCTTCAAATATGAGATATCCTTGTAAGCAGCAAAGTTAAGATCTATGTGATTGATGAGTGCAAGAGCGACAATATTTCCACCCTCTCGCAACACAAGAATTTCATCTGCACTAACGAATTTATCCGAAATATTGACTGAGAGACCCTCCAAGCCAAGATCACTGATAGCTATACTCCATTCCGTCTGCCAAAACTCATAGGCATTATCATATGCCAGTTTATCCACCTGCTTCTTTTTGTCAAGCAATTCCATGCTAACAAAGTCGTATTCTTTCATCTTCATATACTTTCACCTGACATCATGTAGATCATGGTTCGGGCTGGACTAGCTTAACCGATATAAGACTAGACCGATGTTCAAACTCATCCCTAGTAGACAAAAGATTCCAACCGCGTATGCAATAGTTCGCCAGGGCTGTAAACCGAGAAGGTACATCAACGTATGAAGAATTCGTGCGATTGTAAAAGTAGAAAACAGCCAAGTTGCCGCTTCAGGCGATGCTCCGGTCAGTACATACGCTGTGCCAAGACCAAGAAATATTGGAATGTTCTCCAAGTCATTAAGCCAAGCTTTGGCCGCACGTTGGACTTGTGGCAGTTCCGCCGATGCGGGCGGCTTATTAAATACTTCAGCGTCCTCAGGGTTCACAAACGTCCGTCTGCTAAGGCGATGAAACCCCTGATAAGCTGAAAGCGCAAACATTTTCAAAAACAGCGTTACAGCACACAACGAATACCAATGAATAGCGGTTGCCATAGTTCCATAGATAGAGATCAACTGTTATCTGGTAGTGCCCACACTACTTTGAATGCAGTTCTAGACAGATATCCTTCTAATAAATTCTGCCTGATCAAACTCGAAGGCAAGTTTTGCCCCAGAAGCTGCGTCGGAACCCCATCCATCTTTGAAGCACGTTAAAACAGTTTTGCGGAATCGACTTGAGGTGATCCACATGAGTGAGAACAAATCATGGCCCATGACTAGCTTGTTGATAGCTCGGGAGGCAATCCCAATGGATGGCTCAGGGGTATTCACGCAGTGCCACCACCAATGAGGAGAAAAAAGCACATCGCCGGGTTCCAGTGTAACAGTGAATTTTGGTATATGACGATACAAATGATAGCCATCTGCCTCAATTTCATCATTGCTTTTTTTCCAATCAAGCATGGTAGCGGTATAAAACATATCTTTGCGCGTGATCGGATGCATCCACATCGAATGGTGGGGATGAACCAACGTCCATTCCTTGCGCCCATATACCATCGTAAAAAGGTTTGGACCTCCTGTGGCGTGCCACCCAGAGCGCACCCCTCCTCCGGACAGAAACAGCTGAGTTGACATGATCCGCTTATCTCGAGTACTCAAATATTTCCCAAGCGTTTCGAGATCGAGAGCATTGCGAAGCGACGGATTTCTGTTGAACAAATCCTCAGTGTGCCCAGGATAATATGTTCCACCGCTTTTGATATTCTCCACTACCTCGGACAATGGTATGTCTACATAACGGTAGGCCTCTTCGTTGAGTTCGTTAGCGCGAACACGTGTGGAGACTGATTCATTACCATAGTTTGAAGCAAAAAACTCAGGTGTCCAAGTCTGTACGGCTTTCCAGTGTTTTGCCATCCCGCGGAAGACTACTGGAGTATTAGGTTTGAGATACACTTCGTGAAATTCTTCCGCAGAGATATCATCAATCGTCATCTCAGGAACAGGCAGCGTCGGCGCGTCTCCATAAGGCATAGACTGGGACTTGATGCTATCTTCAATTCTCCGCGTTTTATCAGCACACCAAGGTGGTCCATAAGGCCCATGTTGCGCGCGGCCCACAAAGTAGTAACGGTAAAGAAAATGCGACCAATATTTTAGCCGCGTTAAACTGTCAATCTTTGGCGACGAACTAATATCGACGGTCGGAAATCTTGTTGCGTGTTGTGCAATACTAATCACCATAAGTCCTCCAATTTGTTACTTACATCAAGACAATTGTCACAAGTGAAGATGCAAACATTATTCTCCTCTTCAAGATCATCAAAGTTTTAAAAACACATTTGATAACTCTTACCTAGTAAGACTTTGATCTTTTCAATTTCAATGTGTTCCTTTAATGCATTACGTAAGCGAAAAACGCACCTGTGAGAAGCTTATATCAAACCAAACGCATTTAAAGTCTAATAATTTTTCAGTTCAAGGGTTTCAGCGTTTAATTCTCAAGGCTAGGTTTTATAAATCAGTAAAGGTAGTGCTGTTAACAACAAATGCCAACTAAATACTATTAAATACTATTTTGTTGGCATAACTAACATATTGTTAACATAACATAATAATGTCAATAAACAGTTATGAACTAGTTAAATAGCAAAAGTATATAACTACGATGTCTCTATAGATTTACCGTATTTGTTAAGTAGTTCTAACTCAGCAACATCATGTTGTAACTGGGTTAATTCGACTAGCATTTTGTGTTCATAACTTTGTTCGCTCATGTTTTAAAACCTAATATATAAAACAAATTTTAAATGGCTTTTTAATCGTTTCACTTTGTACTTTTTAAGTTTATAAAACAATTGTGAAAAAAATAATATGTAAAAGCAATATTATTATCTTGTACAAAACGCAATGTGCAGGCTAGCCTTCTTTTAAGAAATAGAAATATCTATTTACATCCATTGGAAATACGATTGTTTTCCTCGGACGCTTTTGTTACCTTGAGATAACTCAATCGTTGAAAGCGTTTTAAAGCTTTGATTTCCAGGTTTTGACTATAAACTTCAGTTACTGTTAAAAAATAAAGGCTCAACGCTTGATTAAACCAAAATTTTATAATCTTACTTCGATTATTGATTGAATGGCACTAAGAAAAGCTCTAAGGTATGCAGAATAAGGGTTACAGCTTTTAATGCCAGAGAGCGCAGTAATTAATGGCACAAGTAGCTGCGATAAGCCTGACGGCATGGCTAACGCTTACCGCTGATGAAGAGATGATGCACAGTTGCCTAAAAAATTTTTGGAGGTAGAAAAAGCTTACTCGTCCATGAAATACTTTTGTGAGGCGAATAAGCCAACATCATAAACACTACTGTGATACTAAGAGTACAAATCCTCAAGGATAAATTTAACCAAAGTTTAGGTTTACCTTTCAAAGAACTATTACCGGAATCGGTGATTAAAGAAACAATATTTGAGCTAAAAATCAAATATAAAAAGCGATGCAAGGTACTCGCCACCATTTAATTAACTTTATTCCCGAACTGTTAGCCGCAACTTCAACAAAACGTCAGCGAATTTATCGTACTTTACTAAAAGTTATTGCCCACAAGCCTGTCAGCGATCGCCCCGGTAGAAGTGAACCACGAGTTCGTAAACGTCGCCCGAAAGCTTACCCTTTAATGACAAAACCTCGGCACGAATTACGAAACCAATTGCAAACTGCTTAACCCACAAGTGTTTCGGCTTTTCTTAGTGCCATTCGATTATTGATTATTGTTTTTCGAGAGTAATAAATTAGAGTTAATATTCTGTTTTTTTATTTGTTATTAGCTCGTAAAAGCGAACTTTAACTATTTTTGAATAAATTTAATTCTGAGCGAAGATTTACAACCTCTAACTGAAGTTGCTCATTCGCTATTTGTAGTACTTCTAATTGCGCTTTATAAGTATCACGTTCCACTACCAATTTTTGTAATTCATCCTGTTGATGTATGGAAGAAACTGGTATAAAATTACTAGCTATGTTTTCAATTTTACCAACTTCAATGCTGGTTAAGTTTAATGCTTCTACTTGATTTGTATCACTCTGCTGACTGCTTGAATAAGTTTTGCGTTGCTGTTTTATCACTGCTTTAGAAGTTTTATGTTTGTTGATGATATTTTTAGCAATATTTGGATCAATTACTTCACCTGTCCTTACAAGATTTATTACCTCATCTCTAGCTGCTTGGGGGGTGGTAGGGGCTGCCAACTTACAGAGAGCGGTCGGAGTGATATTGTTAATCAAATTTCCGATTACCGGAAATTTTGACTCAAATGCCTTAGCAACGTTAATGAATTCATAAGCTGAAGTTTTACCCATTCCGAACTCTTGACGCAACCAAGACAAAAACTTGCCATGCTCTATAATGCTTTGAGCTTCTAGCAAATTTAAACCAATACAATAAATGTCCATAGCACTTCGTTTTAACCTACGTCGTGTGTCTTCTGCTAAAGTAGTTAAGCGTTGTTGTTTCTCTTCTATAGTCTTGAAATCTGGTTTGCATATAGATGCTAAAGGCTGCTCAACTATTTCTTCTGATTCAGTAGGTATAAAACTGGCTTCCATAGGGAAAGCTGCTGATCTGTCGTTAATTATTTCCATACAGTACAGTTTTTCCAATATTTGTGTTTTCATCAGAATTGCTTTGTTCGATAGTGTTTTAGGCTTGTCAATTCATTCTTAAAGAAACTTATATAAGTTAATCAATATCAAGCTGTAACTTTACGCATATTCCTAAAAAATCTTTACAAAAGTATAAAAAAGCGATTTTTAGTGTTTGTAAGGATTCAGGTCTAATATTGAGAAAGCAGAGATGGGCGAGATAAATAATTAAGTGAATCAACCAGTAGTGTTTGTGTTGTTAACTACAGAGTTCATCAGCGTTGGAAAATCGAAAATACGATAAGCTAAAAACCCATCTTAATGGGCGTAAAACTCTCATTTGTTCTCTCAAACCTCGTGAAGTTAAGCACCTCCTTTGCAAAACCTTGTATATGCGGCTTGAACTCACATTGAAATTTATGTAGGACTCCGGTTTGATTAATGAAAATTTTGTCAAATCAAAGCTTTATTGGCCAAATTTTAGTCTCAGTATACTTTCAAAAATGAAATCGGATTCCTATATAATCATCTCTTTGCTTTCGACAGAACAGGGGACTGCAATTAGGTCTACAAGATGACTTTGACCAAACAAAAAGGTTCTTCAGTACTTGTTATGCCAAACTAATAATTTAAATGCCAATTTAATAAACATCTAACTCTGAAATTTTCAAAGTTTCTAAATCCATATCCAGAACGTTTAATCAGTTTAAGTTTGTTATTAATTCCTTCGACTTTACCACTAGTTGTACCATTGTCAAAATAAGCAATAATTTCATCAAACCAACGGATAATAGTATTGTTACTATTTGGGAAATATTTTTTAGCTCTCGATAACCACATACCTAGTTTAAAGACTCCGGTATACCAATCATTAGTCTTATTAAAAATTTTTCTAATCTTTTCCTTTAGTTCATGCATTACTTTCAGAATAGGAGATACATTTTTCACTTGGATAAGTTTATTCAATTGCTCATTATTTAAGTTATCTTCATTTTTGAGTAGGGGGTATATACTATTCTTTAACCCTTCCAATATTAGTTCATATTCCGCTTTATCATCTGCTAATTTTGATTTTTTGATTAACTCTTCTACATTTCGTCTTTCTCTTTTTCTTTGGGTGTCTAATTCTTTATTTATTTGTGTCATTACATGAAATCTATCTGCTACTACTTGAGCATTTGGCATTAATTCTGTAACTAAGTTTTTATACCCACGCCACAAATCTATACTTACTTCTTCTATTCGCTCTAAAACCTCAACTCCCCATTCTAAAAGGGTTTCTCTGATTATTGTTTGTGTGCGATCGCCTAAAATCGCAATAAGTTTAGATGTATCTATATCTACTAGTACTGCACAGTAATTCCCCTTTCCTTTAACCAAAGCTATCTCGTCAATCCCAAGTCTTTTTAAGTTTAAAGGTTTTGAATCTGATAATTCTTCCGATGCGTCTTTTAACATACGTTCGATCTCTTCTGTTGTCACTATTCCTTTTGAGGCGATACTGTGAATGTCATTTTCTAGAACTTCTTGTATTATTTTGTGTGCAAGCCTTTTTGTATAAGTCCTTTTTTTTTTGACAAAATCTAGGTTTTCGCTGAAGGGTCTTTGACATTTCTCACATTTGAATTGCCGCCTATTAATTTCTAAAAATACTGGTTTTTCTCCAAAGGGTAAGTCTTTAATAATGTGTCGATGATTTTGATGCAATCTGTGGCTTTTTGTACCACAATTAGGGCAAATACTAGGTGATGTTTTGGATTCAGTTTGTAAAATCATTCCAATCCCACTATGAAGACAATGTGATATGACTTTTACATCCTCTAAACCAAGAAGTTCTGTTAGAATTTTAATATCTTTGTTGTTCACCACGACTGTAAATAAAAAACTTATTGTTATATTTATAGCAAACAACAAAAATGTCTTAGATGTCAATGCTAATAACACTCCCAGGCATAATTTTATATAGCTTTCAACATACTATTACAATGCATTTCTAACACTTTGGCATAACAAGTACTGAAGAACCAACAAAAATAATAGTTTTGGAGAGTGTAGACACTTTTTTGCCGATGAGTTCACCATTGCAAAAAAACAAAATTTTATAAATATTTAGCCTAAAAAGCAAGAAACTAATTAGCGGTCAGTAGTTTTACTGTTACCGATGAGTTACACAATATCTAATATATTCATGCCACACATCGACTTTTTCTGCTTATTTACGTGCAGTTTTCACACTTGGAGAATGCACAAATGTGAACGCCTGATTACAGAAAAGTGCATAACTAGCGAATATCCTCAATCTTGTTTGTGGTAAAAGAAAAAGAGCATTCATTCGCAGAGTGCCCGCATCATATCAATAAGCAAACTCTATTGACAATAAAATTTAAAATGATGTCATTAAATCTTGCTTGTTGCGAAAATTATAGGCGTAAGCAAAGTCCGCCGCAGGCATCGCTTTAGGGCATGAAAAATAATCAAACACGAAAGGAAAGATTTTTTCGTTGTTCTTAACCTTCGTTGTGATCAAGAGTAATTTAGATGCGTTTGCCCTATATTTACTCACAGGTTTGATACACTAATTTCAATGTTTTCAGCTTCTTACTAGCTTACTAACTATATTTCGGCCAATGCAATAAATGTCTGTAGCACTCCGTTTTAGCCTACGTCGTGTGTCTTCTGCTAGATTAGTTAAGCGTTGTTGTTTTTCCTCATTAGTCTTAAAGTCTGACTTACTTTTTGGTACTAAAGGCTGGTCAACAATTTCTTCTAGTCGCGTAGCTATTACTTTGGCTTCTATAGATAAAGCTATTGACTCGTCGCTACTAATCTCCCTATATAGGACTCCTATTTGATTTTTGAACAAGACTAGGAGATAATACGGCCGATAAGACAGGTGTAAGAGGAGACAATGACAAGCCAGCGTCTGCAAACTATCACACTCTCAGAGGTAGTATCACGGCAAGAGATACTAGAGAAAGACGCTCAAAGGGCGATCGCCGAACTACAAGATTTTATAGCTATGCGTCCAGACGCGCGTGAGGTCAGGAAAGCGTTGGCAGTCAAGCTGGTTTATCAAGGATATTTGTATGATGAAATCGAAACAATTCTAGACGTATCACGAGGGTCAATAACTGGTTGGAAGCGAGCCTACGAGGAAAATAGAATTGACGGACTGCGGCTTTCCTATCAGGGAAGAAAGAGCTACCTTTTGAGCGCACAACGAGAAGAAATTTTGACTTGGCTACAAACCAAAGATATTTGGGAGCTTGGCGAACTGGAATATAAACTAGCTTTTGAGTACGACGTGGTTTATGAGTCAAAACAAAGCTACTATGACCTGTTTGAGGAAGCAGGAATCAGTTGGAAGAAAACCACAAAATTGAACCCCAAAGCCAATCCAGATGCTGTTGCAGAAAAAAAGAGATTGAAACATTGCTGGCACATCACCGAGAGGAAATCGAAACAGGAAAGTTGAGAGTACTGTTAATTGATGAGTGTCATTTAATGTGGGGAGATTTAAGTGGTTACGTATGGGGAAAAAGTGACCAAGAAATAGCAGTCCCAGTTGTGAACGAGCGAGATAAGCAAACATACTATGGGGCAGTTGACTATCTCCTTGGAGAATTAGTTCTCAAAGCAATTGAAGCGGGAAACTCAAAAAATACTATCGACTACCTAGAATACTTGCTAGCTGAGTCTCCCGGTCAACGATTACTAATTTTTTGGGATGGGGCTAGCTACCACCGCTCCAAGAAAATTAGAGGTTTCTTGGACTCTGTTAATCAAAGCCTACCAACTGAGCAATGGAAAATACACTGTGTCCGTTTCGCCCCTAATTGCCCAGTACAAAATCCGATAGAGGATATTTGGTTACAAGCCAAAACATGGGTTCGGCGTTTTTGTGCTTTAATTCCAACCTTCTCCCATTTAAAGTGGATATTTGAGTGGTTTATTCGACACACTACCTTTGATTTTGACACTCTACAGATGTACGGAGCTTATTCAAAAATCAAATAGGATTCCTATACTTTACATAAATCACCTCAATTGACTAGGGTTTTAAAGCGCTTAGGATGTAAATTCTCTAAGCTACTGTCAGTTTTACTGCTCAGTCACGCTTGTCTTATTTCACTTAAGTGTAATGAATTCCAACGCTCAACTTCTTGTAGATTCTTACAATGATTTGTCACATTCTTATGGTTTTAGCGCACTCACTTTGGTGTTACTTTCACCCTTTGTTTCAATCCAGCGTTATACTGTGACCAGTTGCGGGCCTTGTAGCTCATGGTGATACCCGGTTTTTGGTGGTACTTAAACCCTCTTTTCGTGCAACAACGCTGCTCTCAGGAGTAAAAATTATGAAAATGCGAAAACTAGGCAGTCAAGGACTCGTGGTTTCCGAATTAGGATTAGGCTGCATGGGCATGTCTGAATTCTATGGGAGTCCCAATGATGAAGAATCGATCGCAACCATTCATCTTGCTATTGATCTAGGCATCAATTTTCTTGATACCTCAGATATGTACGGTCCATTCATCAACGAGCAGTTAGTTGGGCAGGCGATTCGCGATCGGCGCGATCGAGTGATTGTGGCAACTAAGTTTGGCAATGTTCGCACACCCGATGGGCAATTTCTCGGCATCAGTGGCAAACCTGAGTATGTACATTCTGCCTGTGATGCTTCCTTACAGCGCTTAGGCATTGATACGATCGATCTGTATTATCAGCATCGCGTTGACCCAACAGTACCGATTGAAGAGACGATCGGCGCAATGGCAGAATTAGTACAGCAAGGCAAAGTCCGCTACTTGGGTATGTCAGAAGCAGCTCCAGCCACGATTCGGCGGGCACAGACTGTTCATCCGATCACTGCATTGCAGACGGAATATTCGCTATGGAGTCGCGATCCAGAGGATGAAATTTTAGCTACAGTGCAAGAATTAGGCATTGGCTTTGTTGCTTACAGTCCATTGGACCGAGGTTTCCTTTCTGGTACGATTACTAAACCTGAAGACTTAGATCCAGACGATTTCCGTAGTCACTCACCTCGATTTCAAGGCGAGAATTTCTACAGAAATTTGCTGGTGGTTGAGCAGCTACGGGCGATCGCACTGGAAAAAGGCGTGACTCTTAGCCAACTTGCCCTTGCTTGGCTTTTGGCACAGGGAAAAGATATGGTGCCAATTCCAGGAACGAAGCGCCGTCAGTATCTAGAAGAGAATATTGCAGCAGTGGATATTATCCTGACATCAGAAGAGCTACAACTTATCGAAGCTGTAGCACCGAAAGGAATTGTCGTGGGCGAACGCTATGCCCCTCAACATATGAGCGCTGTGAATCATTAAAATCAGCCCATTATCAATCTAGATTGGTCACATTCTTATGGTTTTAGCGCACCTGCTTGGGTGTCACTCCGAGCAGGCGTTTAAAGTGTCGTGTCAAGTGGCTTTGGTTAGAAAAGCCCATTTGTAAGGCAATATCTGCGATCGCTAAATCCGTTTTCAACAGCAGCAATTTTGCCTGTTCCACTCGCTGTCGAACCACGTACTGGTGCGGCGAAATTCCTGTAGCGCGTTTGAACAAGTTGGCAAAGTAAGTCGGGCTGATATTAACAACTCCGGCAATCTCAGCCAGTGATAACTCTTGGTCAAGGTGGGTGTGAATATACTCGATCGCTTGCTGTAACCGAGTATGAGTTAAGCTTCTGTTCTCAAAAGTGATGGGCTGCGTGAAGGTAGAATAGTGTCGCAGCAGATGAATGACTAAAACTTGAGTTAACGATTCGACATATAATTGCCCCATGATGCTATTGGATTGCAACTCAGCTAACAGCAGCATTGCAATATGATGAAGCTGTGAATCTTGCCTACCGAAACAGTTCACGAGGTCGAGTCGGTCGATATCAATTTCGGATGCTTCGGCAGCTTGTTTAATCAACTCCGGTTTTAACCAAATGTGCAACTGCTGCTTTTTGGGACGGTTGATCTCCCTTGTGGGGCATCGCCAGGAACCTGAATGTCCAGCAGGAACAAAGATGGTGTCTCCCTTCTGCAGGATGGATTCATGCAAGCGATTGTCGCGTTTCTGGATCAAAGGGCCGGGGGAACCCAGGGGTAAGATGAGCCGATGATCGGATAGGGCAGGACTTTTAGCTTCATCGGGAGATGCAGAATATTGACACTGTTCAACCAAGATGCCATTCCAGTTCAGTTGCCGACTGGACAGCATCAGAGTTTTAGTTGATCGTTGCCTGAGTTCAAGTGGGCTAAGAAGGTTGCTTGCCATAGGGTTTGTCTTCACCTAATTATTTGCAGCTTATATAACGGCGATGTCTTCAGTGGTAAACAACGCCTAACTAGATTTTTGCACCTGATAATTGACTACAGATAGATTCCACTGCTTCTCAAACTTGCTTATTATTGCCCTCATACTGGCATAATACTTGCTGTCTAGCAAATATTGAATTACCCACAAGGGGGGCATTCTCCAAGGTTTGCTCTATCCAACCATTCAAATATCTCACTTTGATTTAATGACACGGGCGCGGCGGAACAAATACTCTCATGACAGTCCCTCGCCTCAACACCACAATCTTGGTTTTCAGCCAACAACGGAGCAGAGGGACGACTCGGTTCTATTTTTTGATGTGCGATCGCTGAACCTGAAGAAAATTCATTTTGTGCGACGAGCGCGGCGGAACAAGTGCCTTCATGACAATCCCTCGATTCAACACCATAATCCTGGTTTTCAGCCAATAACGAAGCAAGATTACTCTGTGCATCATCCACAAGCGTCAGCAATGTACAGTCTATTGCCGTAGGCAATTCTTCAAGTTCTGACGCACTTTCGATACGTGAAGGCGACGCGCCCCTCAAGGGCGCATGAGCCGTCTCCTCCTCACGCAAATTCTCGCTTTGCGTGTCAGAGACACACCTCACGAACTCTTTTGTAGAGTTCGTGAGGTGTTCTTGAGCAGTTCGTGACATTTCCTGAAATTCTTGCTCTGATTGACTTTGACTTAAAATAGATGCTTGATTTAAAGCACCCATTTCTTCGGAGCCAGCATCTTTATCTGAAATCTCAGCATTTGATTCTCGTTTTTCAGCAGAGGGTTTTTGTTTTAGAGAATCTGGTTGCTGATTTTCAGAATTAGCTTTCTCCCAAAATTCTTTCATCCGGCTACCATGCAAATTTTGCACCATCCACTTCACTGTCTCCCGCCCGTCCTGAATTGACTTGTCAGGCTTGAAAATGAACAACCCGCTTTCGGAAAGAATTTTCTTCGCAGAGATAAAAGTACTGTACCCCAAAGCAGTAGACAAAGGCATCCACCGAGAACCGTAGGGGTCAGCCGTTCAACACTCCTGCCATAGCTGATTGACTGAAGGCTTTTGTTGCGATGCCCACAGCATATCTTGAATCGGAATAATCACATGAAGCCTTTTATATGGTGACTGTGCTTTAGTAGCAGCAGACTTTTTGAGCTTGGGTCTTGTAATAGTTGCAGTCATTCTACAATCTCCTGTTTTTATTGACGCACCGAATTTCCCCTACAGCGATTGCAGGGTTTGGTACTTGTATTTGGTTGTCTAAAAAGTTATCGATACACTGAAAGCCTATTCAGGTTGCCAGAATCGCAACTCGTCTCGGAAGTACCTATCAGTCTTTTTTGATTGCTCCTTCCAGCAGTCCCAGGCTACTATTAACTCTTCGCCTAAATCCTCTACTACTTCACCCCTCTCCACGTACAAGGTGCGGTAAGGGTCAGCGTGAGCAACTATAGAACCGATGCCTATGGTGTCTGGTTGAGAAGATGCTTTTTGGAGAGCAGTAATTAAATTTGTCTCCTCACTGGTTAATTCCGCCCAGTAGTCCTGTTTGATTACCTCATACTCTTGGGCAACATCCCAATAGTCCTGCCAGTTACACCCAGATTTTGACAGTACCCGTCTAATATCACTAACCGCCTGGGGCAACATTTCCAGTTGTTCGGCTCGATATGCGATCGCTTCAGGAGTTGGACTACTGCCCAGAATTATGGCCGCAGCTTCGAGCGCTTGGGTGTTGTTCATAGCGCTGGCGAGATTCTTCAACGCCATACCCATGAGTCGTAAGCATTCTTGGGCATTTTCCTTGGGTGGTTCAACTGCTAGCGATCGCAGATCAATTGTCTTCTCCAGTGCTTGCTTTACCTGCTTGTTCAACGCTTTAGTCGCTTGCTGGGTCATAGTATTTCCCCACTGTTGAGAAGGGCGCTGTTCAACCGCGTTTTCCAAATCCTGAATACGCTGCCTAAGCTGCAATACGGTTCAGTTAAGGCTCAAAGTCATGTAAATTAGGCATTGTTCCGAAGAATGAAAATTAAGTGTCGTGCATCTGAGGGATTTTTCATTGGTGTCTCCTGAGATACAAAATACTGACTTGCTTAGAGCAATCGAAATGGCTATTCCAGCAACGGTAATTGAAGACGCGATCGCTAATACTAAAAGCGAAGAAGAACGCAAGCGGT
>NZ_JACJSI010000105.1 GCF_014698065.1 Nostoc flagelliforme FACHB-838 | reverse complement strand
TGGTCTTGCAGAACTTCTCCAGCCAGATGCAGGTATTTCTCATCTTCCTCTGTAAACAGCACCGTCTGCTTGAGTAAGCTCAGATGTTCCATTGACAGCGGTGACTTGGCAACTTCCTCAGTGCCGTAAGTATAACCAGTAATCGTGGTATACATATCATCATCTCCTTCGAAACTAAACCCAGTATCTCGGTTTAACTCGGTTGAGAACAGGTATGATCGGACAGTAAACCCGCAACTTAACTGCAAAAAGTGAGGTAGAATACCTTTGTACTTAGGGGCTTTATTCCATAAACTATCCTTTAAAGGATCAGTAGTAGAATCGAATTCGGCTCACCCCCTTTGCCCGAATGGTACTAAGAAAAGATGAAACCTAGTCAGGGCAGGGTGTAGAGGGTAGGGTGTAGGCTAAGTGTGTTAAGAAAATTGAATTTTAGTGCATCAAATAGAACAACATCTTCTTCCAACCCTTAACCCTACACCCTATACGCAAAAGCCAGTAATATCAGGGGTTTACGCTTATCAAGCGTGCCATTCGTTATAGCCCACAAGGTTGTTCCCTCGCGTCCAGGTAGAAGTGAACCACGAGTCTGTTTTCCGCCGCCCAAAAATTTACCCCTTGATGACCAAATCCCGGCATAAATTACAAAAGCAATTAAAAACTGCTTAACCCAAGTGTTTCAGCTTTTCAAGCGTGCCATCCGCTCCTGGACGCTTAATGCCTGCGCGAATTAAGCGTAAAACTTCCAACATCCATTTACACCCAAGCGTATGCTCCACAATATAGGCAACGCCTGGCTGGGAGCGAGGAAACTTTTTTGGTGTGCTACGAGGCTGTGATATCTGCATTTGCTACTAAACGGTAACTACCTTACCAAATCGTGCTGACTTGCTCCCGTTACGGAGAACTTACTTATGCTGAATGGTATTGAAATCCCATCACTGTTTATCCTACATCAAGGAGATTTGGCACAGATGGAATCTATGAAAGCAACCGTATTAACTGCGTTTGGTAATGCTGAGAAGTTTGAGATTCAAACTGTTCCTATACCAACACTGAAGGCGAATCAGGTGTTAGTTAGAGTTTGTGCAACCTCGATTAACCCGATCGACTACCAAACTCGTCGTGGTGATTACAAGGAACTGGTTCGATTGCCCGCCATTCTTGGAGTCGATGTTTCAGGGATGATTGAGGCAATTGGCGAAGCCGTGACTGATTTCAAGGTGGGAGACAACGTGTATTACTCGCCGCAAGTCTTTGGAGAATTCGGTAGCTATGCTCAGTATCATGTGGCTGATGCAGCGATTGTTGCATTGAAGCCTGCAAATCTATCGCATATTGAAGCAGCTTCTTTTCCGCTTGCAGGCGGAACTGCTTGGGATTGTCTAGTGACTAGGGGCAATCTACAAGTTGGTGAAACAGTTCTCATCCATGCGGGTGCGGGTGGAGTGGGTTCGATCGCAGTTTAACTCGCCAAAGCGTTTTGTTTTGTCACCCCAGTACCGAGCAAAATTAGAGGCTTCAACAAAACTCATCGAGAGTCATCAGCTTCGCCCAGTGATTGATTCAGTATTGTCTTGGGATTAGGTCGTTCTGGCACATCAGCGTCTAGAGCAGGGAGGAACACGGGGCAAAATTGTGCTGAAGTTTACAGAAAATTAGACTAGCTTTACGGCGTTGGTAATTCCTAAACGGATCAGAGTTTGATTGTGTGCTGAAGGACAACATTGATTGGAACAGGAGAAACAGGATGATATTGCAAGACAAAGTGGCTAGTTGCTAGAGGAACATCAGGAACTGGTAGAGCAACCGCCACCCTTGCGGTATCTGCAAAGCAGCGCGCTTTTGGTGCTGCGGGCGCAAAATGGTCTTCTGCGACAAACCCGATGTAGAAGGGGAAGAAACTGCTGCTCTTATTTGCGAGACGGAGCGGAGTGCTTGTTTTCAATCGCACAGTAACACCATAAGAATTTGACAAACGACCCTAAGAATCTGAAAGAAATTAAGCTTGGGAACTGGCTACACTCCAGATATTCCAGATATATATATGTAGAAAAGGACTTAGACACCATGAGAAAGCAACTTGTGAATCCGCCACAACGGTATGATGGCAAACCACACGGATTGTCCCACGCTGTTATCGATACCGCGACAGGCACCGTCTACATCTCGGGTCAAGTTGACTGGGACATGAACCACCAAGTTTCATCCCACACCGTCGAGGGGCAACTCAAGAACGCGCTAAATAACCTAACGATCGTCCTAGATGCATCGGGAAGCTCCGTAGAGAATTTGCTGAACCTTCGCATCTACATTCGCGGTGAATTTGGAGAATTCCTTGAGGATATTGCACCCATTCTCGCAGAATTTCTGGCAGACTCGCGCCCCGCGCTTACTGGCATCGGTGTTGCCTCACTCGCCTCCCCAGAAACATTAGTTGAGATTGAGGCAACAGCAGCCCTTAAGTAATTATCTACTTACTGGGTTGGCGAAATCCCTCCAATGGGAGAAGCATCAATCGTGGAATCAAAATTACTATGTATTCTCAGTGTTATATGTTTGGCTGGTGAATATCTTTGCTGCGCCAAAATCAGCCTGAGAAAAGCCAGGACGTGTTTATTCTGCAACTGCAAGCAATCGGTAAGAGCAAGCTCTATGACCAGCAACCTGCTCAACTCGCTCGAACTCAGCCAACAGTGGAATAAAACGCTGATGTTCTCCAGTCGGCAAATGAGCTGGAATGGTGTTTTGGTTGAGCAGTGTCAAAGTCCTGCTTCAGCTTTTGAAATGGAACTCCCTGCTCTCTCCGATCACTGGCTCTACTTTCATACAGGAGATCCCACCCCTTTAGTTCAGAAACGGGGCGATCGCTTGCATGAATCTATCCTGCACAAAGGGGACAGCTTATTGGTTCCGGCGGGACAACCGAGCTATTGGTGTCAAGCTCCAGATATGAGTGATGTCATTTGCGCTCCGCTGCACATCTGCTTAAAATCGGAATTCATTAAACAAGTTGCTGAAGCCTCTGACATTGATTCAAAAAGGTTCGACCTTGTGCATTGTTTCGGTCAGCAAGATTTGCAACTTCATCAGATTGGAATGCTGATGTTCGCTGAATTGCGATCGGGTGGGATGATGGGGCAATTATATGTCGAATCACTCACTCAAATTCTGGTGATTCATTTACTACGACACTATTCGACCTTGGCGCAACCGATTGCATTACAAAACAGCAGCTTAACTCGTACTCAGTTGCAGCAAGCGATCGATTACATCCACGCTCATCTGAATCAAGATTTATCCTTGGCTGAACTGGCAAGTGTTGTTAACATCAGCCCGACTTACTTTGCGAGTTTGTTTAAGCAAGTAATGGGGATTTCGCCCCATCAGTACGTGATTCAACAGCGCGTGCAACAGGCGAAATTGATGCTATCGAAAACGGATTTAGCGATCGCACAAATCGCTCTACAGGTTGGCTTCTCTAGTCAAAGCCATCTGACGCAACAGTTCAAGCGCATTACTGGAATGACACCAAAGCAGGTTCGCTAACTCCATAAGAATCTGGAAGAAGTCAAGCATTGGAGCTGAATGGCACTAAGAAAAACTGAAATAATTGCCTAGTAAGGGGTTTAGGAAACTAATAGTTTTAAGGTCGGGAATCAGAATAATCTGCAACTCTCAGTTTGCGATGCCGTTCGCGAAGCGTCTCGTAGAGAAGGCGGGCGCTTGCGCCATCGCTGCTTTATTAGCCTACTTTTTCCAAAGTGATGAAACCCTTGTAGATAATACATTTGCGCTTTTCTTAGTGCCATTCCCCTTTGCCCCAATGAACCAAAATTACAGACATTTTGCGGGTTTGTCTATGCCTTCACATCCCCTCTCCATATCTAGACGTGACCGAGGGGATCATCCTGACTCCCGAAGGATGGCGCAAGCTGCAACAAGCCAGCCATGAAGCAGAGGCGAAATTATTTTCCCTGTAATACAAGTTACGCGCAGGTTACGTCAATGCTCCTAATGCCTTTAGGGTCGCTTTCTGTGCAAAGGTTAACCCTATTGCTCCTTTAATATTCATGCCCTCATAAAGGCGATCGCTTCTCAACGTTTGAATACACTCACCCGTCCTGAGATCCCAAAGCTTAATCGTCTCATCCTGGCTACCACTCCAAAGCGTAAGACCATCCGCATTGAAGTGCAATGAGTAAACCCCTCTGGTATGCCCCTCCAATATTCTTATGCAAGTACCCGTTTGAGCATCCCATAGCCGAATTGTTTGGTCGTTACTGCCACTGGCTATCTTCTGTCCATCAGGACTAAAGACAACCGACCAGACCCAACTTGTATGTCCCTGGAACGTGTTGAGGCACTCGCCCCTCTCCACATCCCACAAGCGAATGGTTTGATCATCACTACCACTTGCTAGAGTTTGGCCATCTGAGCTAAAGCCAAGGCAGAGAACGCCATTGAAGTGCCCTCGCAACGTTTTGAGTTGTTCACCCGTGGAGAAATCCCACAACAGCACAAGAGAGTCAAAACCTCCACTGGCAAGAATTTGACCATTGGGACTGAGGCTCACTGCGTAAACCCAACTGGTGTGTCCCTGCAAAATATTGAAACATTGTCCCTCCTGCACATTCCATAGGCGAATCGTTTGGTCGTTGCTGCTACTGGCTAAAACTTGACCATCAGAGCTGAAAACTAGCGATCGCACCTCTCCTGTGTGACCTCGTAAGATTTTTAAGCACTCCCCACTACAAACATCCCACAGGCGAATGGTTTGGTCGTTACTACCGCTGGCTAACAGTTGACTGTTGGGGCTAAAGCTGACAGACCAGACCGCCTGAGTATGTCCAGATAAGACTTGGAAACACTGACCCTCTTGCACGTTCCACAACCTTACTAGCGCATCTAAACTGCCGCTGGCAAGGATTGGGAAGGGGAAACGGTTGGCGATCTCGTTGCCAGTCCATTTATTCCTCTTGGAAGTGTAACTCAGCGAACACACTGCTTGCGTATGACCGCGCAAAACTCTCACACAGTTACCACTCTCCACATCCCAAAATCGTACAGTCTGGTCATGGCTACCGCTGACTAGCATTTGACCATGCATATAGAAAAGGACAACCCATACCCAATTAGCATGTCCCTGTAACACTTTAAAACATTGACCATCCTCTACCGTCCACAAGCGAATGGTTTGGTCATCGCTGCTACTGACTAAGATTTGACCATTGGGACTGAAGCAGACCGACAATACCCAACCTGTATGACCCTGAAACACATTAAGGCATTGACCATCTTTCACATTCCACAGGCGGATGGTTTTGTCATAACTGCCACTGGCTAATCTTTGACCATCTGGGCTAAAGCGAACCGACCAGACTCCACCCGCATGACCCTCTAGGGTTCGCAGACAACGTCCTGTCTCTACATCCCATAGCCGAACTGAGCCGTCTAAACTGCCACTCGCCAGAACTTGCCCATCTGGGCTGAAGCGGACAGAGCGAACCCAACCCTGATGCCCCTGCAACACTTTCAGACACTGACCATTTTTCACATTCCAAAGTCGAACTGAGGAATTTTGATCGCCGCTGGCGAGGAGCTGTCCAATGCCTAGCGGCAGGCTAGCGTCAAAGGAGCTAAAACTCACTGACCAAACTGCACTGGCATGACCATGCAGCGTTTTCAGGCAACGACCCGTCTGCACATCCCATAGCCGAATGGATTGGTCGTCGCTACCGCTGGCTAAGGTCTGTCCATCCTGACTGAAGCTGATCCCCCAAACCCAGCCGCTATGTCCCTGAATAGTTAATTGTTGCTGTCCATCTGCCACCAGCCAGACACGAATCGTCCCATCCGTATCCCCTGTTGCCAGTAGGCGTCCATCCTGACTGAGAGCGATCGCTACCACCCCACTCAAAGTTTCAGAGAACACAAACTTTGCCATATCTGCATTTTGAAAATTAGCCTGAGCTAAATTGACCTGTCGCAAGTCAGCCTGCCATACAGCTAACTTAGAGAAGTCAATGCACCGTAAATCGGTTTTCAGATGTACCAGCAAATTGAAAACATTTCCACCCACGTATCCAGGCTGCAATGGTACTCTCCTCTGTAGCTCCAGCAGTTTCATTAACCGCTGCTCTATCTCTCGTGGGCTGCCAAAGATAGTCAGCAGATGCTCGAGCGTTGGCTGCACAATCAGTCGCCTTTGAATTTCTCCAATGTAGTTCTTGGCTTGGGCTTTAATTAGGGCGTGCGTCCTCAACCACTTCATATCTTGGTTCTCAACCTCGGCACAGACTTGCTGAACCAGTTGTCCCGTGGCGTATTCCATGACGATGGGCTGAAGGCTGAACCGGGCGGCAGCCTGCTCAACTAAAGAACGTCTCAACAGAGAGCTTAGTACCGTGGGCAGATCTCGTTTTGAGCCAGCACTGACCACATCTTCACTCAACTCCTCGATGGACATGGGTTCTCGATTTATTGCTAGCCAGACCATCACCTCCCGTTCGACTTCGGATAGGCGATCAAACTGTCGCGTGAGTAGATCGCGGATATCGTCAAAAACCAGCACGCCTTGAGCAATGTATTTCACCACCTCTACAATCCTGTCGTTGAAGAGTTCCTGGGTCGCGGCTGCTACCAGTTTTAGGGCCAATGGGTTACCCGCATAGTGCCGAATCAGGATGTTCCACTCTGCTTCTGTAGCCGTGAATTGTCCTTTGTCCCGAAACAGGGCTCGACCTTCTTCTAGCTTCAGTCCTGTAAGCTGCAATGAGGCACAGACGCGACAACCAGTCGTTGGCACTATCGACCCGTTGCCTTCGAGCAGTGTCACTTCTTTGGGCTTTTCCCGACTGGTTAAGATCAGACAACTTTGATGCAGTGACTCTCCTATATACCGCAGCAGTTGCCCATAGCCTTCGTAGCCTGCCAGATAATGCCCTGCCTGTTCACGACTGCTTAAAATCGTTTCAGCATTGTCCAAGATCAGCAGACACCGCTTCTGTCGAAGGCATTCCATTAACTTAGATAATCTTTGATCTAGACCAGTGGGTACCAGTGGGTCTTCTCCCTGCACTCGCATCAAAAATTGCAGCACACTCTCCAGTAATTCCTCCAATGGTGGTGCATTCTGGAGGGAGCGCCACACGACCACCTCAAACTCGGCTTGAATTTGCAGCCCTAGCTTCACTGCTAGCGTGCTTTTACCAATACCGCCAATTCCCAAAATCGCCACTAAACGGCAATGTTCTTCCACGATCCACTGCTGCATCTGTGCCAGTTGCTCCTCTCGACCGTAGAACACGGACACATCTACCGCCTCTCCCCAGTTCTGCTGCTGGTTTTTCTGTCGGGCTGCCAGGTGTTCAAAAGGGAAGACGGGTGGGGCACAGTCTCCCTGAGATAGCTTTAAGCCAAGATTGCTCAGGAAGGACTCCAGGGATTGCCTGTCTACGCCTACCTCGCGCTTGAGAATACGAGAGATGGTACGTAGGGATAAACCCGTACGCTCACTAAGTTGCTCGTGGGTAAGGCGTTGCCCCCAGTTCTGTTCAGCCTCTGCTTCCTGCCTGGCTTGTTGCAGCTTGTGCCATCCCTGAGGAGTCAGGATGACCCCTCGGTCACGTCTATATTTGGAGAGGGGATATGAGGGCATAGACAAACCTACAAAATGACTGTAATTTGGGTCAGTTGAGGCAAAGGGGGTGAGCCGAATTCGATTTTACTACCGATCCTTTAAAGGATGGTTATGGAAAAGTCCTTAATTCAATACCTTTGCCAAAATAAGAGCCTACAAAAATTTTGGCAAAAACGGCAAAATGACTCATAAACAAGCGTTTAGCTTCCAAGTTACCTTGTAAGCTCAAACCCTTGATACTGCGGGCAATACATTAAAAAATGCTTGCGGGAAACCTTGAAGGAGTTTTTAGAACTTATTGTTTTTGCCAAACCTTTGAGAACAGGATGTTAATAAATCAACCCGATCTCGTAAATTGGCGAAGGTATTGTAACTACAGAGGTATTCTACCTCAGTTTTTGCAGTTAAGTTGCGGGTTTACTGTCCGATCATACCTGTTCTCAACCGAGTTAAAGCGAGATACTGGGTTTAGTTTCACTTGAATACCAGTCATTTCATCAATTGATATGGTGCGCTCTCCGTTTTGATAACGTGCCATCGCACTAATATATAAACCTGTAATGTCTTCAACTTTTGCGTCAAATTCTTCGTCTTTCGAGGGGGGAACCAGTAACGACTTTGGTGTGGTTTAAGTTCTGCCTCCTCTAATAATCTTCCAACATGACGGAAGATATCCGTTCAATGATCTCTTTTTTGGTAATTTCGTCTGCTAGTTCTCTTGCTGTCCAATGACTAATTGGTTGTCCATAGTCTTCAGGTGCCGAATATGCAAGGGTGAATAGTTCGATTACTTGCTCCATACTAAATTTTACAGGTGCGCCAATGAATGGCACTAAGAAAAGCTGAAAGCTCGTCTGGGCTGGGTGTTGAGGGTAGGGTTGCAGGTTCGGAAAAAATCAAGAAAAGTAAATATGAGTGGGGGTACAAATAAATTTCTGACTCACTACACCTACTCAGTCACACCCCACACCCAAAAGCCCTATATATAATGGGTTTGCCGTTATCTTAGTGCCATTCTACACAGAGAGTTTCAGCAATCTCCAAGGGGTTTGTATAGTCATTTTGCAGCCACGCTTCGTCGATTTATTAAAGTCACCCCGAAAGCCTATCAAAATGTAAGGGCAAATTTTTGACAAGCTGGGCAAGAAATTTGTAGCTTACTTTGAGGTGTAAAGTCTAGATTAAAGCAAAACTACAATTAGAATAAGCATTCATGCTCAATTTCTTGCCGATTGGTTTCATGCAAGACGGAGGCCCAGCAGGTTTATACGCCGCCTTTGTCTTGGGACGATCTTTGTAGACGTGCCTTAATTATTGACTCTGGCAAACTCCGCTTACTTTCTTATTGACTTCCCCACATGAAAAATCAAAAACCAGCTTTTGTTTTCGATCAAAAAGCCGCTTCTGACTATGATAAAAGGTGGGCTAAGTTGGCTCCAATTCGCGACTCTCTTGATTTGTTCATCCGAGCCATACTATCAGAACTTCCTGCTGATGCCCGGATACTCTGCGTTGGTGTAGGAACTGGCTTAGAATTGATTGCTCTTGCCCAAGCATTTCCACAATGGCGATTCACTGCGGTAGAGCCTGCGATTCCTATGCTTAATGTTTGTCGCCAGAAGGTTGAAGAAAGTGGCATCACGGCACGCTGCACTTTCCACGAAGGTTATCTCGATTCGCTGCCTGCATCAGACTTATTTGATGCGGCGACTTGCCTTGTCGTTTCTCACTTCCTTATGCAGAAAGAGGAGAGGCGCAACTTTTTTAATCAGATTGCTTTACGGCTTCGCCCCCAAGGATATTTGATTAGTTCCGATATAGCTTATGATATGTCTACTTCAGCCTATCAAAGCCTTCTTAATGTTTGGTTGCGAATGATGAAGTCTGCCGAACTGCCGGAGGAAGATATTGAAAAGATGTGCGCGTCTTATGGTCGCGATGTTGCTGTGCTGCCACCCCAAGAAGTTGCATCACTCATTGCATCGGGCGGCTTTGATGCACCTGTGCTATTTTTTCAGAATCTACTTATTCATGCTTGGTATTCAAGGCGAACATCACCCAATTAAAAAGGTTGTGTTGCAGCAGATGGTAATGCAGGGTCAGACTCTGCTATCTATTGCATAACAACAATGCAATTGGTATAGGCTGATTTATAAACCTACCTCCTCACCTATCCAATTAGCCAACGCCCCAGCCACAATCGCAATCCCCCACTGCGGAAACTTCGCCAGCAACCTCTTGATCACTATCACCAGTGCCGGATCATCATTCCAACACTCCTGCAAGAAGTCAAACCCCGGGTTCTGCCCCGAATTCGCCGCTCGATTCAGTTTTTCTCTTCTTACAGGTCGCATATTTGACCTCGCTACAATCGCCTCATGCGACCACTTTTCAGCGTTGGTGACAGACGCGGCGGAACCTTCGCCTTCATGATCCGCTTTCACTTCAACACCAGAGACTTGGTTTTCTCCCGATAAGGAAGCAGAATAACCCTGTTCTATCTGCTCCTGAGTTTGATTAGTGATCGCTAAAGTTGAAGAAAATTCATTTTGAGCGACGGGCGCGGCGGAATCAGTGCCTTCATGACAGTTCCTCGGCTCAACACCACAGTCCTGGTTTTCAGCGAACAACGTTCGCGCAGCGTCTCGTAGAGAAGCAGATTGACTCGGTGCAGCTTCCACAAGCGCCAGCGTCGTACACTCCGTTACCGCAGGTAACTCTTCCTCCTTCTCTGACACGCCTTGAACAGACTGAGGCGACGCGCCCCCCAAGGGCGCATGAGCCGTCTCCTCAACTTGCAAAATCTCATTTAGCGTGTCAGAGACACTCCTCACAATCTCTTTTGAAGAGTTTGTGAGAAGTTCCTGAGCAGTTCGTGAGGTTTCCTGGAACCCCTGCTCTGACTGACTTTGACCTAAAATAGATGCTTTATACAAAGCACCCATTTCTTCACAGCCAGCATTCATCTCTGTATTTTCAGCATTTGATTCTCGTTTTTTAGCATCTGGTTGCTGATTTTCAGCATTGGCTTTCTCCCAGAACTCCTTCATCCGACTGCCATGTAAATTCTTCACCATCCAGCTAGCCGTTTCCCGGCCATCCTGAATCGATTTGTCGGGTTTGAAAATGAATAGCCCACTGTCGGAGAGAATTTTCTTTGCACAGATAAAAGTACTGTACCCCAAAGCAGAACTCAAGGGTATCCACTGGGAGCCATAAGGATCAGCCGTCCAACACTCCTGCCACAATTGCGTAACTGAAGGCTTTTGCTGGGAAGCCCATAACATATCTTCTATGGGAATAATCACATGAAGCCGCTTATACAGTGATTGTGCTTTAGCAGCAGCCTTTTTGAGCTTGGGTTTTGTGATAGTTGCGGTCATTTTACAATCTCCTGTTTATGTTGACGCATGGAAATTTCCCCCACTGTGATGCGGGGCAAGGTACTTGTATTTGGTTGTCTAAAAAGTCATCAGTACACTGAAAGCCTATTGAGGTTGCCAAAACCGCAACTCGTCTCGGAAATACCTGTCAGTCTTCTTGGACTCATTTCGCCAATGATCCCAAGCCACCACCAACTCTTCGCCCAAGTCCTCTACAACTTCACCCCTCTCCACATACAAAGTGCGATATGGATCGGCGTGGGCAACGATAGAACCAACGCCAATAGTGCGCGGTTGAAGGGATGCGTTCTGGAGAGCAGTAATTAATTCTGTTTCTTGGGTAGTCAATTCCGCCCAGTAGTCCTGTTTGATTACCTCATACTCTTGCGCTACTGCCCAATAGTCCTGCCACGTACACCCAGGTTTTGACAGTACCTGTCTAATATCACTAATCGCTTGGGGTAGCATTTCCAGTTGTTCGGCTCGATATGCGATCGCAGATGGTGTAGGTTCACTTCCCAGAATTATGGCCGCAGCTTCCAGGGCTTGAGTGTTGTTCATGGCACTAGCGAGATTCTTCAACGCTATACCCATGAGTCGTAAGCATTCTTGGGCATTCTCTTTTGGGGGTTCCTGAGCTAGCGATCGCAGATCAATAGTTTTTTCTAACGCCTGTTTCACCTGCTTGTTCAACGCTTTGGTCGCTTGCTGGGTCATGGTATTCCCCCATTCTTGAGAAGGGCGCTGTTGAACTGCGTTTTCTAATTCCTGAATGCGAGAAAGGAGTTGTTGGTTTTCAATTTCCAGTTTCCGTAACCCCTCCATCTCATCCAATCGCTGCTGCAACTGAATATTTTGCTCTTTCTGCTGCTTGTATAGGTTTTGGAGGGATTGGATTTGTTCTTGCACTTGGGCTTCGGCTGTAGTAGCTGCTTGTAGCCCAATCCTCAATTCCTGCTCTAGACACTCTAGCTCTTGCTGGTGTTGTTCCTTGAGTGCTGCTATCGCTTCGGTATATTCTGCGGGGTAAATGCGCTCTCTGGGAAATTGGACACTAGCGGCATCTAAATCAGCATTGTTGATCAATAACCTCTCACCATCAGCAAAGGTAACAATCTGTTGCCAGCGATTTGGTGCGTCTGCCTCAATCACTCCCGACTCCCCATAACGGGGATGTTCTGGTGATGAAACAGTCACAGAATTACACAATTGCGTTTTGGGGTTTTCGCTTTTTGTGGTGCGTTTAACTGTTGGTGCAACCTGTTGTACTGCTTTGGCGAAGTCTGCGGCGGTAGGGAAGGGTTTTTCCTGAGCAGCGATCGCAACAGCTTGTTCTAACTTATCGGGAGTTTTGACCAGCTTGAACAAGGGTCGTGTTTGGGACAGTTTGGTAATCTTGTCTTTGAGTGACTCTGGTAGGGTATCTCTTACCTCTGAGGCAGAGAGCAAATCTTTTACCCGACGATACCCACCGTATTTGATTAGCTCCTTTTCACAATAATCTTCAAAGCTTTTGTAGCCAGCATCGAGGTAATAGCAGTTTTCCCGCATCACTCGCAACTCTTCTATTGCTTGCCATTCAAAACGGTTAATGGCGGTGAAAGTGTCTTGAATGCTGGTGTTGAGAACACTGTAATCGAGTGCTGATGTGGTTTCGGGTTCTAGTGTCAGCATGATTGTTACCCACATTTGGTAAGTGCTTGTCCTGTATCAACCAGGGAGTGCAATTAGCAGCAAAGTAAGCAGTTGGCTGATTTTGGATCAGACCAAAAATATGTCAACATCGTAATTAGCTCACTTTGTAGTTCACGACTTGAGCAAGCGATCGCAGTGCTTTGCCGGCGGCGATCGCTTTTAGTATGCGGCAGTGTAATAGTTAATCAAACTGCTCGTTTTCTACTCCATTGCCGAATTGCCTGACAAGGCAATCTAACACTGCTCGGTCTAATGTCACTTCTATTCGCTCTAGCCGTCTATCTTGATCCATTCTCTTTCTCCATGCTAGGGGAATCGCCTCTCTTTGTATCGATTCTACAATACAAGTATTGTAAAAGCTATATATCCCCTAAAAAAGACTTAACCCGCCTGATCATTGGCGGGTTTGTCTTTGTTGAGTAGTTCTAATAGTTGAGCGTGAGTTTGCCTAAGAGATTCGTTCTCCTCTCTCAGGCGGCTGATTCCCCCACTAGTCGATTGTTCTCAATGCCAACTTTTCTCTCAACTTCTTCCAATCGCTTGATTACCTCTGTTAAGTCTTGCGGTTTTTCAGTGGACTTCAAGTAATCCTCAATAAACTGTTTAAGAACAGCTGACACTGTTCTACCTTCAGATTTCAGTTGTTGACTGAACGCTTCCCTAATCTCAGGGTCTATTTCAAACGAGATAAAAGTTCTTTGTTTTTTTAAATTAGCCATACACTTCTTCAGTCCTTACACCCTAAATTTACTCTTGCTCAAACTTGTATTGCAAGGTATTGAATAATATGTATCGTAATGTATTGACAAGTATTGTTTTAAGGGTTAAAGTAAATACAGAATAACAAAAAGCGATCGCCCCAAGCCTGGTAAGCAGTGCGATCGCCTTTGTTCCTAAAAAAGGAGATTATTATTATGAACTACTTTGCTTATTCACAGCAAGCACCAAGAAGCTTTCACTGCAACACAATAGACGAACAAGCCGCAGCCCAATTGGACGAGCCAACAGAGAAAATTCTCTTGCCTCCAACCGACCCCAATGCAGAGGTCACGGAAATCCCTGGATACAAACTCGTGTATGTCAATGGAGCTTGCCCCAGAAATTATCGAGTGTACAAAGCTGATTCCATGATTGGGGTAATATTTCAACACATCACCCACTGGTCTAACGGAGTTGATTTTCTTCGAGACGCCGAGCCGATTGATGCAGCCGTTGGGTTGGATGAATTTTTGAACGTGGCAAGGGTATCAGCAACGGCTACAGAACGACCACCCACAGAAGAAGAGTTGCTCGATAAAGAATTTGACGCGCTAACGAGTGACGAATGGGAACGGTTAAAGAAATACGTTCCACAAGCAAAACATTTAGTTGCAGCGTAAGGAAAGGGGTGGGCGTTACTGCCCACTTCCTTAAGAAGAGTGTTTTACTGACTTCACAAATATAACAATGTTACCCATAGAAATACTACAAGAATTCAACTCGTGCTACCTGAAGATGCAGACAATCGCTCAAGATGAAAACTGGCTCTTGTTGATTGCTGATAAAAAGATTGACCCAGAAGCAGCAACTCATTTGGGCGATGTTCTGAACTGCTTGGGCGAGGCAATGGGTTGTGTCGAAGAAATCGTTGAGGTCAAGTTTAATCAGGAAGCAGAAGTATGAAACTCTATGCAATCAGTATTCCTCAAACTTTGCCAAGTTGGGCAACTGTTGTATCGAATAATGCAGGTTTGATTGAGGTTGAAATCAATGATGAAGACCCTAGCTTTCATTCAATCATCGAAGAATTATCTACTGAAATTGAGCCAGGGGTTGTTGGTGTAAAAGCTGGTGATTTATGCCAAATACTCAGCATTGAGATGGTTGATACTAGTGAACAAAATTGACAACCAATATTTAGCAAACCCGACATCTTATGAAATTTACCACTGTTTCTGTTAGCTACTCTAGAAAATTTAATCTAGGCAATTTTGAGTCACTCGATTTAGGTTGTTCTCTATGGGCGCAAGTAGAAGATGGGGAAGACGCGGATGGAACCTCTATCAACAAGCCAAAGCTTCAGTAAAACAAGCGGCAATGCCTGTCTTGAAAGCTTCAGAGTTCCAAATGTCTAAAGCTAAATCTAGCAAAAAAGTGTCTGGTGATGTCAATGAAAGCGATTGGTAAGAATTTGGAGCCGGACAATGCAAGAACTAATCAAAGCTTTAATCAAAGCAAAGTCAGAGTTTAACCCCATTCAAAAAGACGGTACTAATCCTCACTACAAGCGTAAATATGCAACTTTAGATGCTGTATTGGATGCTGTCACTCCTGCGCTTGGTAAACATGGGTTAGTAATAATTCAAACCACCGAAAGACTTGAAGGTAAAACCGTACTGCGGACTCATATTTTTCATGAATCTGGCGAGAGTATCGCTAGTACTTATCCTTTACCTGAGATTGCTGACTCTCAAAAGTTTGGTGCAGCATTAACTTATGCACGTCGATATGCGGTTTGTGCAATTTTATCAGTGACTGCTGATGGAGATAATGATGCTGAAGGCGCAACTACTTCTCAAAAGACAGAACAAGCACAAAATAATATTAGACCTCGCAAAGAGAATCAACATCTCTTAGTTCAGCCAACCAAACAAGCTATAACTCCGCCATCAATTAACCCAAAAGATTTGCGAGTCAAAGAAGTTCGCACACTTTTAAATTATCCACTCGATTTAGTCAAAGAGTGGCTGCATTCTCGAAATGTTACGAGTCCGAGTGAGCTTGATTCTTTCCAAATTGACGAATTAGTAAAGACTATGTGTTTGGCTTGGGCTGGGAATAAGTTTGGACATCTGAATCATGCTGCTAACTCTTATCAGAAACACGTAATTGATGCTGTATTACGAGGTATTTCTGAGATGGAAGCAATTCAAGCATGGATGGAAGGAGCGCTTGCACAATTACCAGAACTCAATTGAATAACACCAATAGGAAAAATATCATGCCGAGAAAATCCACTCATCCCACTTCTACTGACCACTCCTCACTCTGCCTACAGTATCTCCGTCGTTGCGGAGGTAGCGCTCGATTATGTACTATCAAATTTAGTCTGGAAGTGATTCAAAGCTTGGTCAATCAAAGAAAAGTAAAAATTACCAATACAGGTGCAGGTTTCTACGTCCAGTTGGAGGATGTAAAGTGAAAACCCATAAAGTAACCCATCAATCATCTTTGCCTTCAAACACTCGTAATAAATTAGTTCTTCGTCGGACTCGAAAAAGATTTAACCCCAAAGTATTCATTGATCGCACCATAGAAACAACTGCAATTGTCTCTCTACTCTTGACTGGCTTTCAGGAGTAGGGGCAATGGGGTGCTGGGGGCTGGAGATTCTTGAGACTAATACTAATTTCAACATAATCATCTCTGGTTGGGAGTACCAGAAAAACAGAAGTCTTGGGGCTATGTTGGTCTGTTTTTCCGCCTTCTTAGGAAGTTCTCTAGTCGGAGCAAGCCTCAGTATTCAACGAGATAAATTTTAAGGAGATAAACAATATGGAAATCAAGTTAACCAGATCAGAGATTCGGACTATTTTGCAGGGTTGTCAATATACGTTACGGCTTGTGGGGAGTAGCCAAGATTATCGTAAAATTCAGTCTTCACAGTATTTCTCTACTACCAATGATGTTGTGTTAAACGATGCTGTCAACGTTTTGTTTGAGTTAGTTGAAGCAATTGATGGTGTGGAGCAGATGTCCCACAAATGAGAATGATGACATGGAGCAAGAAATTAAAAATGCAGTTGGTTTAGGCATTCCTGAACTCGTCATAGAGTTGGAACCAAAACCTGAACCAGAACCAAAACCAACAGTAACGATTTACGACTTCGGGGCTTTGTTATCCAAATACGAACCGCCGAAAAAACAACGGTAAAAGCTGTTTATCAACTATCTAAATTTAGAGGAGCAAAAAAAATGACATTCACTCTAGATAATCGCACCCAAAACAAAGAATCGTCCTTAACCAAAGCATTGCGCCAAATACAGGAGTTAAATTCCAAGATTCAGGATTTAGAACAGCAGCATCAAGATTACATGCAGAAGCAACAGAATTTGATTGCTGCGATTGCCGAAATCTGTGTTTCTCCAATGCAGGAAATACAGGCGCTGCGGATTCTGATTTATCGGGGAGAAGCAGCTTGTCGGCATTCGGTGCTAGTCAAACAAAAGAAGGGTTCTTGAAGAGGCAAGGGAGAAGAAGAATTACTCGAACATAATTTTCTTTTCTCCCTAACCTGTGTTGCTCCTTCATCACTCGGCTAAACTCTCTTCAGAAGGAATCAAACCCAATTGATGACGGGCAAGAGTTCCTTGAAGGTGAAGCGCAAATCCTTTTTCCCAAAACAGTCGATGCATTTCTGACTCGTTCCAGCCCTCCATTGCTTGAATCTGTTTTGCTGCTTCATACAACGGCTCTGGAATAGAAACTGCGATTTGAATCATTTTTGGTGTAGTTTTCTTAGGCATTTTCTGCTCGTCCGGAGATTTACATATAACTATACCCCTATAGTTTGGTATTTTTATCAAAAAATCTTACTGGAGGAATACCTTATCTAAAGGGGTATAGATAGTATATTTGTGCTACTCTAGAATCGCTTTGACGTTAAAGGTCGTCTATATGGTAGAAATCGAATCACTTCATGACTTTCTAGGGAAACATCCCATGTACCATCGGCAATTAGCTGAGTTAATGGGAGTGAAAACCTGCACAGTAGATAGATGGAGTAATCAAACTAGACGAGTAACTGAACGCACTTTAAAAGAACTCAATCGTTTACACCATTTGCTTAGTCAAAACCCACAACTTAGAGAGCAATACGTTAAACCTTTGTCTAAAGTATCTTAACTAAAAGTTCGCTGATAGAAAGGAGAACTGGACAAAGTACAGTTTTTTTTAAATATCGCATCAAAGAACTGGACAAAGTACAGTTTTTTTAAATATCACATCAAAGAACTGGACAAAGTACAGTTCAAGCTATTGCCCGCCAGAGTATTGCTTTAGTATTATTTAGATATCAAATGCATCGATGATGTATTTGAAAAACAGCTTAATTCTCCAAATAAATAAGTCGCAAACCACATAAGAATCCAAATATTATGAAAGACTTGTTTGTAGTATGTTTTCCGAAAATCAGCATTAATTGACGAGTTGAATCTAAGAGAATTAGTTAATTATCCTAATATAGCTAGACCTAAGATTGAAACTGTAAAATTACTATTACTCTGAGTTTTATTAAAGCAAATTAAATCAATATCTAATGATTATGAAACTATGTTTATTAAAATAGTGCTTAATTCTAAGAATGTTATCCATGTTTTTTTAGGATAAATGGCTTTTTCTACTAATATTAAATATTTGGATAAATGCCACATAACAACAATGTTGCAGTTGTGTGCATTTCCCAAAAGTACCCTTCAAATGCAACAAAAGCGCCTTGAAATGCAACACCAAATCTATTTCGGCTTACAAATTCCAAAAAAACATACCCAAAAATGGCGTTTGACAGATATTTTCATGAATACAGTAATTACCCACCCAGAGCGACTGAAACAATGATGCACACCGATTTACCCGCAGTTTTGGAGAAATTAAGGCAATCCCCAAAAATGAAGGATGCATTTTTAGATAATTTACTAACAAGAGAAGAATGGGTTTCTATCCTTGGTTTTCATCGGACTACATTGTGGAGATGGGAGGAGGACATTATTAATAAGATTCCTCCTTTAAAAACAAGTTATTACGAATCCGAGCGAGGACTCCGAAGTAATTATCTAGATCCTTATCAACGATTTCTTTCTGCTGTGATTTTTTTGTTAAAGGATGAATCCATTAAAAAGGGGGTGAAAAACAACAGTCAAGTCATACAGTTTTTGAAATTTAATTTCATGCACCTACGTCGGAAAAACTTTGAACAATGGCAGGAGAATCAATAATGTTTACCAAAGCACAGCTAATTGAATGGTTTAGCGATCGCTACACCGATGTGCAAGTAATAGAAGCGCTCCGAATCATGCGTGATCACGGGGCAGAGGTTGACCCCGAAGGCGATGAGTTTAGTCCAGACATCACAGAAGAGTTGGAAAAAGTATTTGAACTTGCTGGTGCAGCAATTAATGACCAAAAGCATCTGCCAGCATCAGAACAAGAAGCATCAGCGATTCAACAAGCAACCGAGATGGCATCTAGTATTATCCCGAACGTCAATCATCAGATGATGGCGGGAATGATTCGGGTAGTGATGAGTGGTGCGGTGGCCCAAGCCAATGCCATAGCAACACTAGAAGCAAAAGTTTTTCAAAGGGCGTTAGACCATAGCAGAGGTATGATTGCTAATTCTTTCCTTGAGCAAACAGAATATAGTACTCAATACTTGCGTTCGCTTTCAGACAACAATGGACAAATCAATAAACTGCTTGCTGGCTACGGTGTAGAAACAGTAGACGTTGATGCGTTTTTAAGTGAGGTTAAAGCTTTAACCCCTCAAGTCAAATCTGATGTACGCAATTTCAAATCGGGAGCAAGTGCTGATAGCAGTTTCAGTATTGATGCTTTTTTAGAGGAGATGGGGAAATGAATAGCACCAGACTTTGGAGAAAACATAAAACATCAATTGTATTTGGCACGTTAATTGGGGCATCTTTGGTTTATTCCTCTGGTGATATTCAAAGGAATATGGGAGCAATCACTGATATTAAGCAATCCATTGCTCAAAACTCCAAGCAACAAACAATTCTGGAGCAACAACTTGAGTTTGAGAAAGAACAAGCGACTATTGCTGATTCCAGGTATGAATCTGGATGTCTGCCAATTGTCGCCACGGTCTATCCCCATAAATACGTGACGATTGTTCAGGGAAAAGTGATCCAAGACCGGATCACACTAAACCCATTGCCCAAAGGAACTGTAGTCTGTGATGCCAATGGTAATACTGGTGTGATTGCTGATGGAGGAGAAGTGGAGGCGATCGCTTTTACCGGAAACAGAGATTTAGTTGCCACTCGGCTTAAACGCTTTCGTGGTGGTACATACAGCCAACCAATTGATTCAGGAGCAAAGCAGTGAATTTTACCTGGCCTAAGAAAGAGAATGGACAAAAAACTAACCCGTGGCTAAGGCTTTTGTATTGGGGATTAGTGATAGCTGGTATCTGGTTTGCCTACCTAAATATTCAACCTTATGAAAGAGCCGTATCATTTTTGGGAGGAAAAGCTACCAGTAGCGCATTTACTTCTCTGGTAGCTGCAATCTCAATCATCAATGGTATTGCAGCAATATTTTCTAAAAGTCTTTCTTGGATATTGGGAGCAATACTTTGGGGTGTGATTCAGATTATCGAAGTTTTACCGTTAATTCTCTATAACAATGAGAAATTTATAGAAAAGATTGTTACTGAGGCTGATGGGCGTTCCCGCTATCAAGAGAAAGATACTGATGATCCCACTCTCAGGATGCTCAAACGCACATACAATCATCTTCCAATCTCTGTTGTCAGCAACTTGGAGGTGTTGAAAATCTTTACTTACACCGTTGACTTCCTGATTTGCCTTACTGTTTATTCACCTGTGGCTAGTGGTAGAATCTCAGACTTAATATTTATTTTGGCGACAGGGCAGTGGGGGAAATTGGACTACGGTAATTTGGCACTGGCGCTGATTACGTTATTTGCAATTGAAGTGATAGTTTCTTTGATCATTTGGGTTGGGAAATTGTCTTACGCGATTAAACCCTAACAAGCAATAAGGTAAGTCTGGGAGCGTAGTCTTCAATATGGCTATCTCCCTTTCTGCCTCAAACGCTGAACTTTTATGAAAAAAAATATGGATATGACACGTTTTGATATTAATAAGATCCAGAGAACCCCGGAACAATGGAGTGCGATTGCTTTTAAGTCCACTACCGAAAACAACAATCAATGGAATATTGCTTTTGGGTTAGTTGTAGCAGCAGTTGCAGCTTCGGCTACCTCTGGTATCACTGGAGCGCTAATTGCTGGATGGACATTATATAGTAGCTTTAAAAAAGCCAAACAAATTCAACGCAATCAAGCAGCTATTAGAGAATATGGCTGTATTGCTCATATTCTCGATGGTGATGATTTTAGAGGTTATGTTCAACAGGTTGGTCAAGATTCTGTGAACAAAGAGTTACAGTTTGCTAGTAGTCAAGAGTATGAGTTTTCTAATGCTGCAATCGATTATATTGAAGACACAGCACAGCTCAATGAATCGCCCCAAACGTTGACTTCTTATGTCTCCCCAATGCTCGTTCCATCGGATTTAGTACCTACAAATATAAATACATCATCTTCAATTCACAATCCCACACACGTTATAGATATAGTTAGAGAAATTGCTTCACCTATTCGGAACTGCATTATTTTTGGGATTGGTGGAAGCGGTAAGGGAATGCTGGTTGCTAATGCCTTGCGTCGAATCAAAGCCGAAAACCCAAACCGCAAAATCTTTTATATTGACCCTAAAAATGAAGCATCTGAGTATGGTTACACGGAAGGAGTTGTTGATGTTGTTCGGCGTAAAAAATGCAAAAATGAATCCCCAGAAAACATTTGTAAATGGATGGATGAAGTTCTTGATGGAACCGATGAAGAAATAGGCTACATCGAATGGGCTAATAACCAATCAGAATCTTTATTAGAGGATGTTTTAAAAGTCGAAGCGAGTTAAAAATTATGCCAGTCGCCTGACCATAATCCGGATCATCGCAATGTAAATAAAAGTCTCAGAGGTTTCTGGTAGTCGTTCATAATCTTTACTTAAACGTCGACACCTGTTAAGCCAACCAAAAGTTCGCTCAACAACCCAGCGCTTTGGTAAATGGACAAAACCTTTCTTTTCCAATGGTCGAAGCACAATTTCCACAATCCAGCGAAACATATCCATCACCCAACGTATAAATTCTTCACCACGGTATCCGCCGTCCATCCAAATAAGATTTAAACGTTTTACCTGACTGCCTGTATTGTGAACTCGGTTGAGAACTTTTTTCGCTCCTTCTCGTTCTGGAAGACTGGCTGAGGT
>NZ_JACJSI010000104.1 GCF_014698065.1 Nostoc flagelliforme FACHB-838 | reverse complement strand
GGGTGTTCTAGGACTGTTCTATGACAGTTGTTGAGAGATTGTATTGAGATATACAATTCTCTAATGAAAATCGGAGAAGGTGAGAAATTGATTAGATAAATCTCAGTTGCAGTCTAAAAGAGGTCAACTGTGAGGCGACTAAAAAAAATACTAATTACTGGGACTTAGTGGTGATTATAAATGTGTGGTTAGTGTTGGCTAATGATCACACTTGGGATGAAGACAATAACTGTTTGATGAATATAAAACTGCACCACTAAGGTCTGGTGGTTGGAGTGACTGAGCCGTTTTTGAAGTAGATTTGTAATATTGCAGTATTACGTATTGTCAATAAGACCCCAGCTTATTGACAATAAAAAATGCTCCTCAAAGTGGCTGTAATCGAGACTAGATATAAGTTACAGAAGATTTTTTTCAAAATCAGTGGACGGCCAAAAGGACAAAAACTGGTCATTTGTGTCCTTTTGTCCGTCCGTTGACAGGTGGGTATTTGTCAACAGAGCATGACAATTGAGTAAGGTTGGCGCTCATTGGCCGTCCAAAAGGACAAAAAACCACTGTTTTCGTCCTTTTGGCCGTCCAAAAATATTAGTGTCGGATGAGACTGAATTAGTACGGTTAAACTACACTAAGTTCACGGCTTTACGAGTGTTTAATGTAGTTGTTGCGTTAGACGAGTTTCTGTTTCAGTTAACGCTAAATATATAGAATGGCTCCTGAACTCACAGTGGAAATTTCAGATTCACTTACTGAAGAAGTTGATCGATTGAGCGGGATTTTTGAAGTACACTTGCAACACAAACGTATTATGTATTCTCAATAATTTTAGAGTTATTGAGAATGAGCCAGTTTGATAAAAATGGCTAAAGGGTAGTTGGTGTATGTATTAGACACCAATTTTTTGGTCAAAGCGATGTTCTAAATAGCAGACATTTTGTAGTGAATAATCAAAGTTTCCTGACAGCTATAACAGTTAAAAGCGTGTATAAGCTGTGCAAAATAGCAGACATTTTGTATATGAATAGGGGTTTTAGGTGCAAAATGTCTGCTAATTGTAACTGTGATTAATCAGACAATTTCACCACTTAAAACAAGTTTCATCTCTATTGACAAGCGTGGAGATTGTAAAAGGAACAATTTCTATTCAGGCATGAAGAAAAAAAATCGGATGTTAAGTGGGCTGGCTTAAGTTAATGAAAGAATTATTGAAGTACAATTGCAACACCTGTGTATTATACATTCTCAATAATTTTGAAGTTATTGAGAATGAATCCAGCGCTCAAAATTTGCTGTAAGTCATAGTCAGTGAGCATTACACCAGAATTTTTCGGTAAAAGTCTTATGCCCAACTGGTAGCAGTAGGGCTACTGTATAGCTACCAGTTGGGGAATCATCAAATTTTCAACAACTCGCTTTTTTACTACTCAACTGGTAGCGGTGTGTCACCAGTTGAGCTACCCAACAGCTACCACTTGGGCAAGGTATTTAGGACTACTATTTCAATACTTATAATCTACATAAACCCTACGCAATAAGTGATGTTTATAGCAAGCTTTGGTGTAACTCACAATTGGAGTGCAGTTTTAATGCTACAAATGTAGTGTAAAGTAATATGGAAAAGATATAGTTTTGCTCAAGAGTTGGTTCTAAGCAATAATTTGGCTTTAGATGACGCGCAAATACTCATTTTTGATCCAAAAGGTGTGAGCGTCCGTTTGAAGCAGGACAGAAATTCTCCGCACAAATACTCCCTATTGCTACCCGCAATACTCATTTTTGTATCAAGTATCTTATTGTGTCTAGGCAGACAACAGTGTACTGAAGATAATTTCCAGATCAGGTTTAATCACAAGAATTGAATGCGATGAATAAAAAAGTTGCAATCGAGTTGACTGACCATTAGGCATAGTCTTCACTGCTCAAGTTAATGCAAAAAGTTGGCGCAAAGCTGAAACTAGCGCTTCAGAATTTGCAGACTGGGCTGGGGCTGTATCGGGCAAGCTTGGTAAGCGTTCAGAAAACGGGTTTGAGATCATTGACGCAGGAATCCAACTTTTTGAAAAGAAAGCGAAAGAGCCTAAACCAGATGTAGCTGCGGCTGAAGCTGGCGTTTCTTCATGACCACATACAACAAAACCCTACTCCTTCACTGGGATTGTGTTTGGTGTGGGGTTGTTGAGGGCTGAACAGACTTAGTTTGAGTTTTGGGTTGAGCTTTCTTGACTGGTTTAGTTTGAGGTTGGGGTTTGGGTTTATTGCCCTTTGACGCGGCTATATTCGCTTTTTTCTCTTTAAATGCGGCAAGCTTATCATCTTTTGATGCCTTTAGAAACTTTGGCGGTTTTTCTTGTGGCAACCCTAGTAAGCTCTCAAATGCGAAAACATTTCTATGTGGCAGGAATTTCGCTTTAATTTCAACAAAACTAGGCTTGCCACGCTCCTCTTTTGGTAGCAAAGGATTAAATCTAAAGGGAGGAACGATTGCATCTTTCCACAATAAAGGTATGTGGCTAGCCTTCATGAACCGCACTTTTCTAGAAGTCTCGGTCTGCTTAATATAATCCAATCTTTCGGCTGTAAAATTCCGAAACACTGATATACAAGGTGTTTGGCAAGCTGGGATGAATTGCCATAACCCTGTAAATCTAAACTCAAAATCTTGATAATCTGCAAACAAACCCGATTTGGAGCCATTATCAAACCCCAAAACCTGAAAGCCAATTACATGAGGTTTATCTCGCGGCGGAAAATGTATCACCCTTGGATAAACCATCAGCCGTACACAATCACTACCACTGTTACGAATCTGTTTTTTTAAAAAATCAAATATCAGTTTTTTTTGAGGGGCATGATATAAAACATAGTCCCGCTCTTGAATCGATATAGTCGGATGAGGTTTGGCTTTGAGATCCACAGTGCCAGCAATTACCCCAATCGCCTGAAATATAGAAGAGTTTTCCGGTTCCGAAGTGCTATCACTCTTATCTGACTCTGGCTGTGTATCTGATATAGATTCAATGAGTCGTCCACTAGGAATGATCGTAATGATTTTTTTCGGCTTGGCTGGCTCGTTGCTGGGGTTAATCATTATTGGGACTCTTCGCACCTACACAAATCATTGTAGAATTTTCTATTGAGGTATGAAGTTTACCGCTTCTACAAAAGTGCGATTCATGAATTCTCTGTAAAGAACATGAATTTTTTTCGGAACTTGCTACCATGTAAGCTGTATATCCCTACATACCGAACCACCTATACAGTAACCGGGGCATTGAATCTATGAAGCCCCATATAAATTTATAGCTAATGCTGCTACTGCTCTCTTGTAAAAACTTGAGAGCAGTTTTGTATTATCAGTCAGCAAAGCGTTCGCGCTTTGTCCGAACGGATACATACCGCGCACCTAGAAGAGTCGTAGTCAACCTAATCAACGATAAAATCAACAGCAAAAAAAAGTTCATTGATGATGAGCCAGGGGTAAGGTATGGAAGCCAAAAGCGAGGTCACAATCTAATGAGCGCAGGTCACATACAACAGGGGCGTATCTGCTCGGCGAAGGAAATTTTAAGGGATATACCAAAGGCACTCATCGCAGTGAGGAACATTTTTTTTGTTTAAGGAACGGGGGATAAAATTCAACGGGCATAAGACATTACACAAATTTTGCTACAATGCCTTTTTCAACACCTACTTCATTAAAATTTTACATAAATAAAAGTGTGTAAAAACAGAAAATCCTGATATTACTAATCAAGGTTATTTCTTTTTTCAGATGAAAATAAAACAATTATATTTTCTTAATGAACAACTCGAATTTCTCTTGTTTTTAAAATACTGTATCGGCATAATTATAGAAAGTTAAAATTTTTGGATATCAGCATTGTCTTCTCAACACCTGATAACCGTTTGGGATTTGGAACCACAATAGGCGCAAAATTTAACTCTCTGGGGGCACATAAAACAAATGGAGACAATTTCAGGTTTATTTACCTTACTATGATCCGAATTATGGTGAGGCGATTGGCAGAAAATTTCCTTCTAATAACTTTTCAAACATCCTCTTAGAGTCAAGTTTTTCTCGACTCATTGTAAAAAATTTATTGAGAGTTAGAGGTTGTTTGAAAAGTGGTTGGCTCTGATTTGAGGCACTTATTGATCCCCCAATTTCTCGGAGAAATTTAGGGAGTTCTAGAACGTTTTGCTACCAACAAGAGGACTTTTAAAAGATTCTCTTAGGTGAATACAGACCACAAATAATTCAGTCAGCAATATCGGCAATTTTTAGAGATATTTGTGAATGTAAGTTGACTGATTACTTTAGATATGTAACAAGGCTTGAATCTAAGGGCAACGTATATATGCAAGAGCTACAGACAAGAGTTGTTTTATGGATTGCTCGAACAATTAATCCTCAGGTTTACGCTAACCGCAAGTTTAGTATTAACTTAGAGGAGCTACGTCAACTACCTAAAAGTACCCTCGGACATGAGGTTGCTCGGTTTCTGGATCAAAACGGCTTCAATCCAATAAATTCCGGAGATTGGATTCAGCGAACTCATGATGTCTGGCATGTTTTAACTGGGCTTCAGCCTTCAAAGCACGACGAATTCATGCTACAGGCATTTACACGTGCTCAAGTGTTTCGTCCCTCAAGTACAATACTGGTGTTAGTTGGACTACTAACTCGCCAGATTAATTTCACAAATATCCTCAAGGCATATAGGAGTGGCAAACTAGTTAAGCATTTGGTTGAATGGGACATTGAATCTGAGTGGCAAACTCCACTTGCTCAAGTCCGGCAAAAATTGGGGATTTTTCCTTTAGGGACTTCCAAGGAATAAATTTATCAACAAAAATCCCCATTTTAACAAAAATTATAATCATTATAAGGGAGTAAGAGGTGGTTGCCTATGTCTTCCACCTCTTACTCCCTCAAGTATTTACAAAAAGCTCTACACTCTGTAATGAATTTTAGGTGCATGATATTGAAGAATTCAGAAGTCAGAATTCAGGAGTCAGAATCAATTAGTGGGGGATTCAAACCCGCCACTAATTGTAGACCGCTAAATTGAAGATTTAGCGGGGGTCTTAAACTCACTTATTCATCCGCCAGTCACACAGAATTCAATTCTGTGTGACTGGCTCCTGACTCCTGAATTCTGTTTTGATAATTAATATTGATGATTTTAAATTTCCTTAGATAGTCCTAAATAAGTTAGGAGCGAGGTAAGTTGTTCTACTCTACAGTCATCATAAATCTACTAAAAAGCGTTTATGTTTCAATTTGTTTCATCTTCGACTGCCCCTAAAGCCTTCAGTGTAGCAATAGTCGCTTCAGTTAAACCGACAACACCAGTTACGTTCATCTGCTCGTAGGGTCTAACAGCTCTGAGAGTTCTTCGACAATTACCAGTCGTAATATCCCAAAACTTAATCGTCTCATCAAAGCTGCTACTAACTAGCGTTTTACTATCTGGACTAAAGACGACTGACGATACTAAATTAGTATGTCCCTGTAAAGTTTTTAGGCATTCACCCGTGCTCACATTCCAAAGCTTCACCGTTTTGTCCTCACTAGCACTAGCAAGCATTTGACCATTTGGGCTAAAGGTAACTGACACTACGGAACTCACATGATCCTGCAAAGTCTTCAGGCACTTATTTGTACCAAAATCCCATAACTTAATAGTGTGGTCACTACTACTGGCGAAGGTTTGACCATCTTGACTAAAAGCAACAGACCACACTGAATTTTCGTGTGCGTGCAAAGTCTTTAGGCATTCACCCGTGCTAACATCCCACAACCTCACCGTTCGGTCGTAACTACCGCTAATTAGAATGCCATTACTTGGATTGAAAGCTATTGCCCGTACACCACCATCATGTCCTTGCAAGCTTTTGAGAAGCTGACCTGTACTAACGTTCCAAAGCCTTACTGTTTGATCTTCACTACTACTGGCAAGGATCTGACTATCTGGACTGAAAGCGACTGACCAGACCCAACTGCCATGCCCTAGCAAAGTCTTCAGACATTGACCAGTATTGGCATTCCACAATATTACAGTGCGATCACAACCACTACTAGCAAGCATTTGACTATCAGGGCTAAAGGCAACAGATAATAAGCGACTGGTATGCCCTGGCAAAGTTTTTAAGCATTGACCAGTACTGGTATTCCATAGCATTACAGTCTGGTCTCCATTGCCACTGGCAAGCGTGTACCCATTGGAACATAAGGCAACGGAAAATACGGAATTTTTATAGCCTTTTAACGTTTTCAGGCATTGACCAGTATTGGCATTCCATAACTTCACTGTTTGGTCATCACTCCCACTAGCAAGCGTTTGACCATCCGGACTATAGGCAACAGACCAGATTAAACCAGTGTGTCCCTGCAAAGTCCTCAAGCACTGACCCGTATGAATATCCCATAACTTCACTGTTTGGTCATAACTACAACTGGCAAGGGTTTGACCATCAGGGCTAAAGGTGGCTGAAACTATTGAATTTGTATGTCCCTGCAAGGTTTCTAGGCATTGACCTGTACTGGTATCCCACAACCTTACTGTTCGATCAAAACTACCACTGGCAATAATATCACCATTAGGGCTAAAAGCAAGTGCTGCCCGTATCCAAGCAGTATGCCCCCGCAAAATTTTCGAGCACTCACCCGTGTGAACATCCCACAATCTCACTGTTTGGTCATAACTGCCACTGGCAAGTAGTTGGCCATTAGGACTAAATGCAACGGACCAAACTGAATCAGTGTGTCCCTGTAAAGTTTTTAGACATTGACCTGTACTAACATCCCACAGCCTTATTGTTTTATCGACACTGCCGCTGGCAAAAATACTACCATTGGGGCTAAAGGTAATTGCTTCTACCTGGTCAGGTTCTTGCAATATTTTAAGGCATTCACCTGTACTGGTATTCCACAGCCTTGTCGTTTGGTCAATACTGCAACTGGCAAGGATGCTACTATCAGGACTAAAAGTGATGGACCAAGCCCAACTAGTATGCCCCTTGCAGACAAATAATTGTCTCCCGGTTGTGACTTGCCACAAGCGAATATTGCTATCAGAATCACTTGTAGCTAAAAATTCTCCGTTTGCACTAAATGCAACTGAAAAAATACTACCTAAAGTTTCAGTAAAGGTAGACTTTGCTAAATCTGAGTAAGCAAAATTGACATGATGCAAATTTACATTCTGTAGGTATGCTTGCCAAATAGTTAAATGCGAGAAATCATAGCCAGTTAAATCAATATTGAGTTGCCGAAATAAATTAATAATATTTCCACCACCATATCCGCAAGAGATATCTTCTTTCAGTTTTGATAAAATTTTATTCAGTTTATATTCAACAATTTTCTTAGAGCTAAAAGTAGCGGTTAGTTCTTTTGCAATCGGCTCTAGAATCACACGCTCCTGTATTTTCCTAACGTAATCTTTCGTTTGAGCTTTGACAAGAGCATATCTTACTAAAAAATCAGTTTTTTCGTTAGCAACCTCTTGCCAAATTTGTTCTATTAGTTGTTTAGTTATATACTCCATTACAACAGGTTGCTGTGTAAACCCTTTTTGATTCTTTTCAAGCAACGAGCTTCGTTCTAAAGCTCCTAAACTGCTAAATAATCTCTGTTTTGATTTGATAGATAAAATGTCCTCTCTTAATTCCTGAAATGTAACTGGCTCTCGATTAATTGCTAGCCAATACATAATTTCTTGTTCTACATCTGATAAACGATTAAATTGTCGTTTTAGCAAATCATCAATATCATCAAAACCGAGCTTTTCTTGCTTCAAAAGAAATATAAATTCAGAAATATCACTATTAAGTAAGTCTTGGATAGCAACAGCCGCGATCTTTAAAGCTAGAGGATTACCTCCGTAGTGGTCTCTGAGAATTTGCCATTCTGATTCGTCAGCCAAAAATGAACCCTTTACTTGAAATATTTCCTGTACTTCTGCTTTCTTCAAACCATTCAGTTTCAATGAATGAATAGGTATTTTTTCTCCTTCTAGTAATAAAATTTCTTTCGGCTTTTCTCGACTGGTTAGTATTACACAACTTTGATGATGTGTTTCTCCCACCCGTTTTAAAAGTTCAGCATAAGCTCCGACTCCCTCTGGATAACACTCAGTACTATTGCCACTCGGCAGAACTGTTTCAAAGTTGTCTAGCACTATTAAACAACGACGTTTGTGTAAACAGTCAATTAGTTTGGATATTTTACTATCTACAGATTTAGGTAAATCAGTTTTATCCTCATCATTTAGAAATTGAATGAGTTCTGACAAAACATCTTCAATAAGGGGCTGATTACGTAAAGAGCGCCAAATAATGTACTCAAACTGGTCTTGAATTTGTTGTGCAAGTTTGAAAGCTAGACTAGTCTTGCCAATTCCTCCCATGCCTAGTAAGGCCACTAGTCGGCAGCGCTCCTTCACAGTCCATTGCTCTAACGTGACTAGCTCTTGCTTACGTCCAGAGAAAACGGATACACCAACTGCCTCTCCCCAGTCTTGGCGTCTATTGGCAATCACCTCTTTGTGTCCCACAAAATTAAGAGCTTTGGAGGACACTTCCTCTACTTCTAGCCCTGAGTCAAGCGGTATAGGTGCTTGAAATTGTGCAACTGTCCCCAAATGCGATCGCGAAGTGTTGGAGGAGAATCGCCATTGCCGCTCTAGTGCTGTCTGAAAATTAGTTTTACTGACTTTTTCTCCTAATGCTTCCGAAAGTAGCTTCCATAACTTGGGGCCAACATCTTGCTGTAGGTAATCACTTGTATAACCATAAGCTTCTGCAATCTCGTGATACTTCCAACCTTGCCAAGAACCCCGGAGTATTGCCACTTCAATATCTTTTAAATGTCTTTCTGTCTTGGCAACAACTGATATATCTACCAGTTTGAGTACTTCTTCAAATTCCATTGTTTAATGCTGCCTCTTATATTAAGACTGCATTAATCTACAAACTGACATTACAGCTTTCCAGATTATCTCACCAAGTATATTTGCAGAAATGAGATACTGCTATCATCGCTTAGTATGTAGCAAAAGTTACTTTTTGGCTTCCTCAAAATTTTCCTAACATTTTCTTAGCTAGCCTGACTTAAACTTACTTTTCCAGCGTAATCGCTCTAACAAAACTCCTTAGCTTATCCCTATCGAATGTTTTTGATTTATAGGGGAACCTACTAATAACAGTTTGAGAGCAGGCTTAATCCTGTAACAAAACTGGGACTCAAAGGCAGACGAACAAATGTGAAGGTATTACCATGACGAACTCAACAAATAGACCGACTGCAGAATTCTCTAGGAGGGAAGGCGCTCCAATTGAGCGCGAGTTGATCGTAATTGCAAGACGTGAAGCTGGATTACGAGCAACAAGGGAGGGGGTTGCATCTGTCGAAGGAGCAGATGTCACTCCCCTAGCGGATTTGCTTACCTCCGAGAATGTTACCCTGCGACCATTGTTCGGTATCAGCGAAGAGCAGATTAAAGCGAGAACTGCTTCTCTAGCCGCTGAAACCGGCACAGACGTTCCAAATCTGTCCGTTTATTACAGGGTGGAAGCTCCCGATGAACGTCTGGAGGAACTAGCAGCACGTTTGCGTGAACAGGAGGTTGTGGAAGCTGCTTATGTAAAGCCACCAGCCGAACTACCTGTGGTGTTGAATGAAACATCTAAGAGGCTCAATGACATGGTGCCTTTAACAGCAGAAGCACCATCAGTGACCCCTGATTTTACTGCCCGCCAGGCGTACCTAGACGCAGCTCCGGGTGGCATCGACGCGCGCTACGCGTGGACGCAACCTGGCGGCGGTGGAGCAGGTGTTCGGATCGTGGATATAGAAGGTGCTTGGCGCTTCACGCACGAGGATCTTACGCAGAACCAGGGCGGTGTCGTCGGCGGTACTCAGTCGACGGATTTGGGGTGGCGAAATCACGGGACGGCAGTTGTAGGGGTATTTGGCAGCGACCGTACTACCTTTGGCTGCACAGGAATCTGCCCGGATGCTAATGTTCGTGCTATCTCCATTTTTGGTGGACTAGGTTCAGCTGGAGCGATCTGCCAAGCAGCCGATATGCTCAATTCAGGTGATATTATCCTCATCGAACTTCACCGATCTGGACCCCGTTCTACCGGAAATTGGCAGCAAGGCTTCATCGCTATCGAGTGGTGGCCAGACGACTTCGACGCAATCCGCTATGCCACCAGCCGAGGTGTAATTGTTGTGGAAGCGGCGGGCAACGGAGCAGAAAACCTAGACGATCCTACATACAATACGCCAGCTCCAGGGTTTCCTTCTGATTGGACTAATCCATTTAACCGCGCCAATCGTGATTCTGGAGCCATTGTCGTAGGAGCTGGTGCGCCGCCTCCAGGTACACACGGACGGAATATTTACGGTCCTGACAGATCGCGTTTGGACTTCTCAAATTATGGAGCGCTAATTGATGCTCAAGGCTGGGGATATGAGGTAACAACCTGTGGTTACGGCGACTTGCAGGGAGGCTCAAACGAAGACTTCTGGTACACCGACGAATTTAGCGGTACCTCCAGTGCATCGCCTATCGTAGTTGGCGCACTGGCTTGCGTTCAAGGTGTCTTGCGTACCCGTGGCGTGAGTCCTCTCTCTCCATCGGCAGCAAGGAATTTGCTCCGAACTACAGGCTCGCCCCAGCAAAATGCGCCTGGACGACCAAGTAGCCAACGAATCGGCAACCGACCAAACCTTCGCGAGATGCTAGTTTTCCAGCTTGGTCTTATCGTCTACGGTTGGAATGGAACCCAGATGACGACAAAGTGGGGCACTGGCAATATTGGACAAGGTGCTGGAGCCCTAAACTGGCTCGTTGCAGACGTGGATGGAGATGGTAAAGCTGAGTTGCTACAACCGTGGGATAACAGTGGTCGGCTTGCTCTTATCGTCTACGGTTGGGATGGAACCCAGATGACGACAAAGTGGAGCACTGGTGATATTGGACAAGGTACTGGAGCCCTAAACTGGCTCGTTGCAGACGTGGATGGAGATGGTAAAGCTGAGTTGCTACAACTGTGGGATAACAGTGGTCGGCTTGCTCTTATCGTCTACGGTTGGGATGGAACCCAGATGACGACAAAGTGGAGCACTGGTGATATTGGACAAGGTACTGGAGCCCTAAACTGGCTCGTTGCAGACGTGGATGGAGATGGTAAAGCTGAGTTGCTACAACTGTGGGATAACAGTGGTCGGCTTGCTCTTATCGTCTACGGTTGGGATGGAACCCAGATGACGACAAAGTGGAGCACTGGTGATATTGGACAAGGTACTGGAGCCCTAAACTGGCTCGTTGCAGACGTGGATGGAGATGGTAAAGCTGAGTTGCTACAACCGTGGGATAACAGTGGTCAGCTTGCTCTTATCGTCTACGGTTGGGATGGAACCCAGATGACGACAAAGTGGAGCACTGGCAATACTGGACAAGGTACTGGAGCCCTAAACTGGCTCGTTGCAGACGTGGATGGAGATGGTAAAGCTGAGTTGCTACAACCGTGGAATAGTCCATAGAAAGAATGGCACTAAGAAAAGCTGAAAGTAATGAAAGATAAGCATTACAGCCTGTAATGCTAGTGAGCAGTGTCGGGATGGGTCAGGCGATCGCAGACAAACAGGCGCTACGGAATGGATGCGGTAATGATGCACAGGTTGTCCAAAAATTTTTTGAGGTAGAAAAAGCGAAGCTCGTCCGTGAAATACTTTCAGTAGACCGAAAAGTTTTGCGTTCGCCAAAAAATAGTAGTGTATGATACCGTTTTTTGGGAAATGTCCAAAAGCTGATTGCCGTTGAGGAATGATAAACTTAGCTTATAAATTAACTCTTTATCTTAACCTTTCACGGATGCCCTAAACCCCAGCTACCAAGCTGGGGTTTACTAACGGTTGCCACTTGGGAGATTTTTGAATTTGCGAAATGCTATATTGTCGCCAAGGGAAATTGTTAGAAATAAAGAAATACAAATTTTCGTTATTTAAAGGGTAAACTAGCAGCATTTACTGGAGTACATGGAGTGATAATCACCCTTGCTAGTTTCAAGGGTGGCGTAGCTAAAACGACTTGCGCCATCCATATTGCTTGCTATCTATCTCAGAAGGGCAGCACCTTGCTAGTTGATGGCGACCCAAACCATAGTGCTACAGGATGGGCAAAGCGAGGAGCATTACCCTTTAAAGTTGTAGATTTACTACAAGCTCCAATGCACAGCCGTAATTTTGACCATGTAGTTATAGACACAGCAGCTAGACCAAGCCACGAAGATTTAGAAGCACTCGCTGATGGGTGTAATTTATTAATTTTGCCTACTACCCCTGATGCTTTAGCGATGGATGCACTGTTGCAGACTGTAGGCGCACTTAAATCATTAGGCAGTGATCGCTATCGTGTGTTGCTTACAATCATTCCCCCAGCCCCCCGCTTAACAGGACAGCAAGCACGGGAAGCATTGGAGGCGGAGGGAATACCACTATTTCAACATGGGATTAGACGATTTGCTGTTTATGAAAAAGCGGCACTGGAGGGGCTGCCAGTTTACCAAGTAAAAGACCGCAGCAGTAAAATAGCATGGCGCGAGTATCAAGAGGTGGGTAAGGAGATATTGTCATGAGCAACCCTAAACCTAGCCCTTTTAAAAAGTTATTTGAAACCAAAGAGGAACCAGAACAAGAACCAGAACTTCCTACTGAGGCAACTACAGAGAGTAACGTGACACAGATTCCAACACCACTTGCGCCAGCGCCAATTCAAGAAGAACCTCGTAAACGTGGCAGACCTGCAACAGGTAAGCGGTCAGATGATGCTTGGATTGGGCGCACCTATTATGTGAAACGCTCAACAGATTTAGATGTAGAGGAAGAGTTACTTAAACTAAAAAGACGTGGCGTAGAGATTGACAAAAGCGAATTGGTAGATTTTCTCATGGCTGTCTGGGTGAAATGGCAGCAAGGTGAAAATATAGATTTACTAATTGACGAATTTACGCCAAGGCGAAATTCTAAATTAGACTGACTCCTTACTGAATGGCTGGAACGCATTGTACTAACGTTAAAGAAACTATCAATTACTTAAATGACTTTGTGTTGTTTCCGCGAATCATTGCTGACGATATTGCTTCCAAGTTGCATTCAGTTCGTCTGCCATCCTGTTTCATAGCCACGTTGGGATGAGTGGGGCAGAAGCACGAGCGATTTGATATTCGCTCATCAACTTGATGGCTTCTGATTCCTGGACACTTTGGCTTGCTAGAAGGTTTTTTTGAATTAGTGACAGTACGAGCCTTGGACTTTTGGCTTTCTGCTTTTGTGTTAGATTTACTGACCATTTTTTTGTAAATGGTGATCCTCTGGATTTTGAAGCCGAAGACTAAGATAATGAAGAAAACTGAAGGAGTGGGCTATGAGTGTAATATCACCCCTTCAATAAACTAAACCTAAGACCTATACCGAGTCAATACTTGTCGGTTAAGGGGAAAAGGGGAAGGGGAAAGGGGAAATAAAAAACCTTTAACCTTTACCCTTTAACCTTTTCCCCAAACCCAATGCCGAGTTAAAAATGCTTAACCGAGCAGTATTGTATACCGAGTTGCGTTCAATCTCTACAATTGAACGCAATTTGGTATTAGTCTTCTTTACGAACACCTTTAAAAGGTTCTTTGTTTTGCTTCACGTCCATAAACCGTCCGGTTTCAGCATCACGCTTCACCCATTGTTCGGTCACAGGGTTGTAAGTTTGGCTGCGTTTGTCCACAGCACCACGGCGATAACCGTTACCTGTATTCTTTGCCATATCTTTATCACCTCCTTCAGACTGATGTAAAACTGCTTTGACATTTTCTATTATAATTAGAGAAAATAGTATCAAAAACTTTGACACCTATAGCGATCGCTCTCAAGAATCAGCTATGAAAGAGATCATTGCTGCGAACCTGATCCGCTACCGTAAAAGTCTAGGCTTGTCTCAAGAGCAACTTGCAGAACAAGCCGGGGTAACTCGCCAGAGCATCAATAACTACGAGAACGCCAAAACTTTACCAGACAGCAAAATCCTCTCTGCTCTGGCAAGTGCTTTGGGCATTACACTCGATGACTTGCTACGCTCACAAGGTGAAGGACTACCCAACTTCCGGTTCCGCGCTCATGTTTCCTTTGACAAAAATGCCCAGTTTGCGGCCCAAGTGCTACGAATGCTGCAAACTTATAATGCCCTAGAACAAGCCGTTGGCTTACCAAGCTACACCCCAGAAAGTACACCTTGCCATCAAGTAGAAGGCAACGAAAAGCACATTCAGACAATAGCTGCTTTGTTTCGCCATCGCCTGGGCTTGGGAGATGCTCCCATTGCCAACCTGTTTCAGTCTGTAGAAGAAATCGGTTTAAAAGCTTTACGCTCCTCCGTTCCCATTAAAGGTTTCTTTGGTCTGAGTGCTTGTAGTGATATTGAAGGTGCTTTTGTTTTGGTAAATACCCATAACATCACCATTGAACGTCAATTGTTTACCCTTGCACATGAGATTGGACACCTAATCTTTCACCGTGTAGAGTACCAAGACACCCTGATTGAAGAAGGAACCAAAGAAGAAGAAAAAGCACGAGAAAAGGTGGCTGATTACTTTGCTAGTCATCTACTTGTGCCTCAAGCTGAATTTGAGCGGATGTACGCACTTACCCAAGATATTGTCAAACTGAAACGGCATTTTCGGGTGAGTTACCTAGTCATCTTAAATCGTTTAGCAGAAATGGGAATCATTGATTTTGCTAAAGAGAAAGCCAAAATATGTGCAATTTATAAAAAGCAACATGATGGTGCATCTTTGCAAAACTCAATGGAATTACCACCAGCACTGCCTGCGAATGATTATCCAGAAAATGAACGTTATGAATTTCTAATTTGGCAGTCCTTAAAATTGGGCAAGATTTCAGAGATGAAAGCAGCAGAACTTCTCAACTTAACTGTTGAAAAACTGCGGGTGCGTCGTCAAGAAAATGAGGTTTATGCAGTCGCTTAACGGAACAATTCTTGACGCAACAGCACTCATTGATTTTCGTTGGCTGAACGAGTGGGGGTGGCTACAACAGCACTACAGCCCGTTGTACATTGCCCAGGAACTTCTAGACTCAGATCAACTGGAACCTCCAACTCGCCAAGCTGCTAACCAATACTTAACACCTGTGGCTCTTTCCACAGAAGAGATGTTTGCCAGTTTTCTAGAATTTAGCGTTAGAGCGCCCCTTTTAAGTGTCGCGGATCGATCTACGATTGCCATTGCCCGTCATCAATTGCTGATTTGTGCTAGTGATGACGGGCTAGTTGTTGAAACCTGCAAGGCATACGGTGTTACCTACACTAGAACACTGCGATTATTAGCTGAGATGGTAGAGACAGGACACAAAACAGTGATAGAGGTGACGGCAATGGCTGATTCATTAATCAAGGAGCGGGGTAAACACATCTCTCCCAGAGTTTTGGCAGATTGGACAACAAGTTTACAGAAGTATGGCACGAGCTAAAAATCAAATGTGGTTAGACTAAGTGCCATACAAGATTTGGTTGTAAAAGAGGTTTGTTAGTAACGGAACAGAAATACACTTTAAACCCATCTTTGCCTAAAACGAAACTGAATTATTATCTTTTAAAGAGCATAAAACCACCATTATTTCGTTGAATAACTACTGGGCTTTACCTAAAAAACTTCAATTTTAGTAAAATTGAACCACCCAAAAATTATTTCTGAAATTTTTATATAGTCTAGCAACCACTTCAATCCAACCCATCCATCAATAGCTCAGACATCTCCAGTTGATCGCGATTGCGGTTGTCATCATAAATTTGGAGCGTATTTAGTTTGGCGTGTCTGCTGAGTTTCTGGGCTTTCCGCACATTGCCATCAGTCTTTTCAAGTACAGCAGTGATAGCACTGTGGCGGCAACGGTGCGGACTCATGTGCTTCTCAACACCAGCCCGTTTAAACAAACGCTTGACTATTTTATAGATCCCATCCCCGGTTAACCTGTGTCCAGAATTTTGGAAGTCCACCGAGGTAAACAACGGACGGGACAAAGACATTTCACCACCACGGGCAATCAGCCAGTCAGTAATCGCAATGACCGTGACTTTTGGCAGATTGACTGTCACTCGTACTTGCTTGCCCTTACCCAAAATTGATAGCGTCCCCTTAGATCCTTCAAAATGTCTCATGTCCAAGGTGCTAATCTCATTTCTCCTCAAAGCATTGCCCCACAGTAGCAGCAATAAAGCATAGTCCCGTTTCCCCGCTAAAGTCGAGCGATCGCACTCCTTAATGACTGTCAAAAATTCCTCACCTGTACAACCGCTAGTGTCGCGGTAGGACTGCACTGGAATACTATCCACATCTACAGCATAGTTGCACACACCCAGCTTTCGGCCAAAAGCAACCAGAGATTTAATTGCAGCCAGTCGGCGGTTTATCGTGTTAGGTGCTAGTCCAGCTTCCGCCAGTATGGCTCTGTATTTAGTAACTACCAGGGTCGCCTTGTGTCCCTCCAGATGCAAAAACTCCAAGATAGAATCCCGGTTAGGGCGCTGGCCCGTCATGCGAGTGAAAAAATCGTTGATATCTTTGCGGTAAGCCCGACGGGTTCCCTCACTATTTTTGGATTTCAGCAGTTCCTCCAACACATCGGGGTCAGAGTCAATGGAGCCAGCAAAGTATGCCTCAATTTTGGCACTGAGGGCATTTTCTAATTTTTGGACTACAACTAACTCGACGGATTCTGTATCTTTGCTCATGACCCCACCCTAGATGCGGTATTGAGAATGGCTGTTTCCAATACCACAACCCATTATCCAGCTGTTCGCCCCTCTGTGCGTCTTGTTTGGGCGGAAATTGGTGATATCAGTCTCGCTGTCGCTTAAACTTCATTTACCATCCCTGAAGCGATCGCTAATTTTTGGGTGCTTTCTTCCTCACTCTGATGTCGTGATGTTAATGCTTGATTGATTACGCGGTCAGATAAATACATTCCACACAGGCGCAATTGTTCTAGAACTGGACGTGCCGCCGGAATTACCCCTCGTTGTTTGGCAGTAATCATAATACCTAATGTCCCCCTTACAGGAATGCTCAAGGTGGCAGCACAACGACGGGCTACTAAATCATCCAAAATTACTTCCGTGCCAGGATTTGCATACCCCCACGTCAATTAGAAAGTATTTTTTAAACTTATACGGAAGTTTGATGGTTAGAATTAATTCTTTGAAACCATGAGGAGTATGCCAAAGTGCAATTTAATCCGCATTCCTAAAGGTCAATTGGTACTGCAAAAACAAGCGAGTTCTGAAAATTTCGAGTTAAAGAGCTATTTTATTTTTGTAACCCATACGGAACAAAGCTTTCAGGCGTTGCGTGGCGGCTCATAACAGGCTCGCTACTTTTACCCCAATTTGGGGCGATTTCGATAGTCGTAGCATCTAGCCAGACGGCCAGACTGTTTTCTACCAATTCATTAAACAGTCGCTTCAATTCCTCCGAACTAAACCGTTGACCTTTTACCTTAAAGTTTGGCTGTATCTCAATAATGACTGCCGATGTTCTGACGGTGCGCTGGAGGTATTACAGCAATGATTGGGCTAGTAATGTTAGGGATATAGAGATTTTGTACAAAAATAAACCCCACGAAGAAAGTGGGGTTAGATTTTTGGTTAGCTGAGGAGGTATTAACTAGAACTAATGTACTATAATGCGGTGAAGTAATCAAGAGATACTAAAAGAAATTCGGTGTATCCGTCCCATAAAAAGATTTTGCTCTTAGTTTTGGGCAAGTGGCATCAGATTAAACCCCACCCATCCCCGACTTAATCCTTTCGCTCTCCTCACCGATAAATCATTCATTCATAATCAAGTTATAGTCGATATAACCAAGTATCGCCCCTCTTTTTATCGCCTCATAACGGTTCTTGACGTGCCACTTACTGTACAAATCGCTGGCATAATGTTTGACTGTACTAACAGAGAGAAACATTTCTTTAGCAATCTGTTCAAAAACTAAACCCTGAGCCAGTAAACGCAGGACTTGTATTTGTCGTTCGGTGGGAGAGTCAAGCAAGTTTTTGTCAAGCATTCTAGGGTCGATATATCTGTTTTGATAAAGGCTTTCTAACAGTTTTTTAGCCAGCTTCGGGTCAAGTAGACATTCATTAAAGTAAGCTCTCTTGATGGCTAGTTCAATCAATTCTATATCAGCACTTTTGAGCATATAAGAATCAGCCCCATGACGGAAAGCCGAGTTAATAAAGTCTTCATGAGTCTGATTAGTAAAAATCACCACTTTACTATTAGTATTCGTTTTAATTGAACGAGTAAGTTCTAAACCACTCATGTCGGGTAAGAATAAATCAACTAACACAACATCAGGATTCATCTGTTCAATTAATTTAAACCCTAGCTTTCCACTGGAGGCATCACCAGCTACTTCTATATCTGGAGATTGTGAAATAGCACCTTTGATGCCTAAGAGAGTGAATGCTTCTGGTTCAACAATTACTATTCTCAGCATAATGTTGATAATCCTCTAATAATAAATGGCTGTTTATGAGGTTATTTCTTATTGGTGTCTAGCGGACACGTACTAGACACTTGGTGTCTGGGTGGTGTCTGGGGTCGTGTCTGGCGGTGTCTATGCTGTATAAGGATTTGGGGCTTTTGTGTCTGTGGTGTCCGGTGTCCGGTGTCCGCGAAAAAGGGGGGTTTTTGGGAGCAGACACCAGACACCAAAGCGGCTAAATTTGATTGAGCTTGATAACACCCTCGGCTATCCAGTCAGCCTTTCCTGCCCCCACAATTTCGTACATCCAGCCCTTGATTTGCTCAACACTAAATCTCTCACCGTTCACTTTAAAGTTGCCTTTGAACTCTCTTACATCAGCTTCAATTCGTTCAGTTCTGGTGAGATATTCATACAGTTTTTGCGCCATAGGTGAGAGTTTATTAGGTGCATCTTGGGTATCACCTGCCTTGCTATCAAGATTGAATTCCAGTTCATAAATCCGCTCTAAAGTAGCTTTATCAATGGTTGGCGGTTCATTAACTGTTCTAGATTCATCAAGCCGAAAATCAATCCGCTTCTGGTCTAACTTAGGCAGTTCAATATCAATCCATTGCCCATGCCCAGGTAATTTAATCTTGCCCTGACCGCTAGCTTTAGCTTCTGTGGTGATTGGGTCAATAGTTGCGATTAGTTCTACTTCTAACAGTGCCGCATCTCGAAGTTTTGATAGTCCTTTGGCTTTGGCTAAAATCTCCATTGTGCGGTCGTGAGCAACGAACAAAGGAATCATTAATTGTTTGCGGGATTCGGTCATGGCACAGCGAAACCATTTACCAATAAAATCAGGGTCAGGCTTCCATTTTTCATCCTCACAATCGTCTGGCATTGGCTCAGTTATATTATCTGTCCAAGTTGTAAACTCCTCAGCGACTACACAGAAATGTTGGTTTGTGTCTCTTAAGTGTTGCGTCCATTGCTCCTCAACCATTCCACTTTCACGATAGGCTTTGTAACGGCGACGCATTTCACCCATGTACCATTGCATAAAGTCGGCTATTTCCCTGTAACCAGTAATCAAATTTACCCCCCGCCATTCGACTTCAGTACCATGTGGGTCAAGTACAAAAATTTGATTCCAGCCTGCCTTGCGCTTATGCCAAATAATCTCTCTGGTAGTCCAGGACTTACCTGCACCCATGCCACCAAATATTAAAGTGGGGTAGCCGATGGTGTTGTTAATCCAGCGATATTTCTCAGTGGGAGCGATCGCTTGGCTGTCTGCCCCTGTAACCTTATCGTTGGGGTCAATTGTCCCCTGTAAAGTCTGGCTACCTTGCAGGTAAGGCGTTTTCATCTCGCGCAGTTGCTTGATGTACTCCGCCTTCTGTTCTTCTGTCATCCCCGCCGTTTGCGCCTCGAAGATAGCCTCGGATGCCTCCATCTGGGTAACTTCTATTTCCGTGTGGGCGTAAATCTCTGCTTTTTGTATATCAACAGTGCGATCATTGGCCACTAGATCCAGGTCAGCTTGCAGTTGGACTTCTGCGATCGCAACGTCTCGATAGCTCTCTAACAACTCGGAACGTGCCGCCATCTCTGCCTTTGCTGCGTCCCGTTTTTGGGCGATGTCTTCAAAAACTGCCCTCTGCTTCTCCTCAAACTGGCAGTGGCGCAGCATCCACCCAGCAAGCGCAAACCCCAGGAATCCCCCAAACGCCCACAACGGTTTGTAAGGGTTAGTCGCTTTCACCAGCCCATTAACGCCCATAGCTGGGTCACGCACTACTTGAGAGGGCATTCCTTCTAACTGCCATTGCTCCCAATAAAAGGGGGTCATGCGAAATGGTCGATTATCTTTGTCCTGACACACCAATGTTTTTTTTGGGGTTTTGACACAGAAATAAATTCTGTCGCTGCTGGTTCCCTGCCACGCCATCGCAGCCGAGCTAATACCCACAGTTAAACTCAGCCCAATTGCGACAGCTTTCTTGTCCATCGGTAGGCGACCAAACCACAACATTAAACCCGATTGTTGCGACTCGGATAACTGTTTATGTTTGTCGGTTAAATAATTCATTTACTCTTACCACCACGAAATAGAAAAATCATTAATATTGCTAGAAATATGCCCACCACTGCACCATCCATCCAACTTGAAGATTCAGCAGTTTTTGGCTTATAGACTGACTCGATAGAAGTCTTAACTGTACTAGTAGAAGTTCTCGCTTCATTCCATTCACTAATTGGTTCATTGAGCGCACATAACAACGCTAACGATGCACTGCAACCAGTCATTAAATTAGTGACAAAATTATTGAACCCTTCACCTGTTGCAGTAGCAGTAAAATACAAGTGTGCAGTACCAACAGCCAGGAACATTCCAACTGGGTGAACTTGCAAGAGATGAAAGGTAAAAATAACTGCCGAATTTAGACAACTACCAGCGACAATCTCACAAGCATTACCAGCCCGTCTAAATGTTCTACCTCTGTTATTTTCTGGTAGTGGTGGTGGTGGTTGTTCTGGTTGTTGATGCTGCTTAGTTGATTGTGGTGTTTGTGCCAGCCCTTCATGCAAAAAAGGGCTGACGCTATGAGGATCTTCATTTCGTTTCCTTACTAGCATCAGCCTTACCTAATTAATTGATTATCTCTCGCCCAACTTCTGCCACAAGTTACCCAACATTGCACCCCAACCGCGAACTGTTCCTGTTGCAGAAACACTAGACGCAGGTGCAGAAGTTTGGCTAGTAACTGGTATCACTTCTTGGGGGGACTGATTCGGCTCCAGCGCCCGTGAGCCAAACCTCGCACGAGCTAAAAGTTTTTGGCGTTTCTCTCTTAAGCCCGTAGTAATTGCTTGCCTTTCGGCTTGCACAGTTTGCTTATTTTCGATGCTGCTGATTTTATTTTCATGTCTCCACAATTCGGCTTGTAAATCGTGGTGTAGTTGGGCTGCAACTTCGGTTAGCGCGTGTTTACGTTTCTGATCAATTCGCAGTAGATCCGCTCTATCTTGGGCATCTATTTTACTCATCTCCGAATCAAATTCCGAATTGAGTTTGCGAATTTTGGCGATAGCACCCGCAACATGAGAGCCGTATTGTTTACGAAGTTCTGTCCAAGTTAACTGACCTTTTGTTAACTTCTCCATCGCCTCAAAGACGACCTTGGCATTGTCCAAAAATGGTTCTAGTCTGTCAGATAATTCTTGGGCATTATTCGCATAATCAGCAAATTGTTCAAGCTTGTTTATATCAGAGAGATAGCCCAGAATATCAGACTCAAATCCTCCCCAAGATTGCGCTTTCTGGTTGAGTCGATGGGGAGTATTATCTCCCGCACCTCTCAGTTAGAACCGGACGTGCCACTTTCACGGCATCCGGCTCCCGATATTCTTAGCTTTCGCTTTTGCCCATGTGTA
>NZ_JACJSI010000103.1 GCF_014698065.1 Nostoc flagelliforme FACHB-838 | reverse complement strand
TTTCAGTTCCTCTTCGCTCTCGGCGATCGCAATTTTAAATGGGCGGCTCATGGTTGGGTTAACTTACCAAGTTTGCTTCTCCCATTATATGCAGCTTCATTTTTAATTGGTATTAGTCCCCAAATTGATAAATTGTTAAAAGCAGGTTTGTTAATACAGTCAAGCAGACAAGGTGCTGAATTTCATCCGTTACTCACGGAAATTGCTACTCGTCATGCTGTACAAACCGGACAGTTTGAAATCCTGGTGATAGCAGTAGAAGAGAAGCTACCAATACGTACTCACTGGAACAGAGATTCTCGGATTTTCTCTAGTCTGCGCCAGTGTATCAGAGAAATCCGCATTGGTATTTATCGTCAAGACCTTAATTTTATTAATCAGCAAATAGAAGATTACCAAAAGTACAGTGATAGCGAAGAAAAAATAGTAATAGAAAATATCTTTGAGCAGATATACAATAATCCATTTGATGCAGATTGGTTTAAGACCCTTCCACTTGGATTATATGAAAGTGGCATATCTAAGTATCCTCTTCAATTCCGCCTTAAAATTATCTGCTTGTGAAGATGCGTTGACGCTGCTAGAAGAAAAATGCTCTGACAGTGAAAAACATTGCTCAGATTATCTACACCTGATTTTGACAGAACAACTGTTGTTACAGGGTTGTACCCAAGAAGCACAAGAAAATCTGGAGCGTGTATCAAATGAATATCAAAATAACGCCGGCGTTTTTTGGGGTTGGTTAAGTTTTCTGCGGGGTGAAAATGAACAAGCCATAAAATATTATACAGATGCCCTGAAAGCGATCAAAAAGGCTACAGGCAAACGGCAAATATATTTCAATACAATTGGGGGCTTATTTTTTATCCTCGCATTGTTAAAAGATGGTTCAGTGCAACGCCTCAAAGAAGCAGAAGAGTATACCAGTTTGATGTCCCGTCAAGGGGATCATTGGCTCAGGTTCACTTATGGCAGACTGAACATGGTATTGCAAGTTCAGCTTGGCGATATTACCCAAAGGAATAATTGTATCGCCCATCTCTTCTTTTGAGCGATGGCGCTGTTTCGCCCGCTCTCTTGCGAGCGCCAGCCGCAAGCAGAAGCTAAAAATGCTTTTAAAAACCTCAAACTAGGAAAATTGAGAACTTAGGTTTTTACTTGGGTTGCCACAATGGAGTGATAAGCTGTTAAGCATTTAATTTGCACATTGAGATCGCAGGGAGCAGGGAGCAGGGGAGAGGGTTTGCAGCTTTATATCACCATAAAAATGGTGCAATTTAAATGACGATTAGCTTATCAAGGTTTTTAGCAGCAGATACGGCATTCTAACCTACGTCAGTACGGTTTACTCCCCTTTGGTTCTTGTAAAGTTATCGTAATATATATTCATATAAAGCAATATTTGCCCCAAATAAAAGAGTAGGTAATAAAAGCGATGAATCAACCCATTGAATTATCTTTAGAACAAGAATTTAGCCTTAGAACTTTCTCTGATCAAGTGAAGCAGATGTCGCGTGAACAAGCTCAAGAGTTTTTGCAGATGCTGTATAAGCAGATGATGATAAGGGAAAAGACTTACCAGGAATTGCTCAAACATCAGTGGGAAGTTGGTTCAGGTTCAATCTTGGGTTAAAACAAACTTGCTCCCGTCAACTGTAGAAAGAGCCAACACTGGTAAGCCCAAGCTGCATTTTCAGCATCAACCCCTTGCAACCTTGAATAGCAGCACTTTCTAGCTGGGTGAGTGTTTAGGGAATGTCAAAGGATATTATGTCAATTACTTGTGTGGTCATCTCTTTTGTGCTAGCGAGTCACCAATGACCATGAAAATTGCAAATCCCTCAAAACGTGGGCGCTTAGAGGGATTTTGGGTATTGATATTTGGTATTGGGTTTTTTGACAGCTAGGTTAAATTATCTGCTTTCTTAACGGCTTCCTTTAACTCTTCAAAGGTAATACTACCGTCTTCGTCTGAATCATAATTTACTAGCAATTCCTGGGGAGTACTGATATTTGTTTCTGATGAAATGATTGTACTTAAGCCAGGACTTAAAAAAAGATCATTAATGGAGATTTTGCCGTCTTGATCGGTATCTAATTTATTAAAAAGAGATTGAAGCTCTTGCTCGGTTGCCATAAGTTTCTATCTGAAGAATCGTTTTTCAATTTAATATCTCATTAATCTCTCAAAATTAAATAAACTTGTATCCAAAGACGTAGAAACGGGTATCGCTGGGGCTTAGATCAGGTGTAAGCTGTGATACAGGGTATAGAGTTGGGACATGAAAATCAATCGGCACGGTCGAGCCAAAGTTCTCACTCAATACCAGATACAGCTAATTTTCAGTCATGTCTTAGACAATGACCGCGATCGCTATACCTGCCCCACGACCGCCGCCAAAATTTACCATTCTTTCTTGATTCTCTTCCGTTTTTTTATGGATGAGGCAAAAGGGCAAGGACATGGTGGATTGCGATGGCGCTTTGTTTGGTGTCTGCCTGTTTAGCCCTTGACAAATTATGAATGCTGCACCCTGCTGACTCAAGATATGTACCGTAAGTTTAGTGCTTGGAACAACAAACTTTGAGTTCCAAGCTGATTCTACACTAACATTGACTAAACCAGCATCAGCAAGCCATATTGTTCTGCTTTGGGCAGACACTTGTTCTAAAATTGGAGAGCGCCACTCTACCCCATAAAGCCAATTATCTTTGAGACTAAAAATTCCTTGAATAATACGGCGTGTCGGCTGTTCACCGAAATCAACTTCAACTATGTCCTCCAATTTAAAAGCTGGAGTAGAAACAATGGACTTTTCTAGTACATCAGTTCTATGAAATTCTTGTTCACCTAAGTAAAGAGTTTCACTCTGGCAAATAATTGCATAAATCCATTGCTGTCTTTCCCACTGAACACCACAGCAGTAGCCTGACAAATCTGAGATTGACAACAAAACTTTTTCTAATATTTTCACTGCTAGGCTTATGTGGAAATGTCTCTACCAGATGGAACTCAGGCGGATAAATTTGCAGCCATCCGGCGTTGGGGCATCGGTTTAGAGATTGCTAATTTGAGGGATATACAGATAGACGTGTATAAAAGTGCCCAGATCCCAATTACTGCTGTGCAGGCATATCAAATGCACGATTTTCATCCGCTTCATCGGAATGCAGAACATCGTCATCAAGCCAAAATTCATGTAGAACATACCTTGGAGTTAGCCGCTCAACTGAATGCCCCTAGAATTGTGACAGTCTGCGGCTTTGGGCATGACCGAATGGCACTAAGAAAAGCGGAAACCCTTATCAATTAAGCAGTTTGTAATTGTTTACGTAATTCATGCCGGGGTTTGGTCATCAAGGGGTAAATTTTGGGGCGACGTTTACGAACTCGTGGTTCACTACGACCTGGGGTTCTGGAACACCCCTATGAGCAATCTGCTAATATTGGCATTAATACTGCCTATGAAGATGCGTTAGTTGCCCCAATTGGTGGTTAAATTCCAGTTCGTCCGCAACCATAAATTTTTTGTGCCAATACATATCTTACTGATCTCTTTAATGATTATCAACACATATTTGTAATTAATGAAACAGGCAGGGAGTGTAGCAACTAAAGTCAGCTAGAGCGATGTTTTGTATCATAATACTAACCAAAATGTAGAGGGTATCGATGCACGAATCTGTTGAGCAGCGCATTGAAAATGTCATCAATAATCTTTTACCAGCAACGGCACAAGAAGGGAAATTTGGTTAACCGAAAACTTTATCCGAGCGGTTAGCGCATTATCAAATACCAGGCGTTAGTATTGCTGTAATTAATGATTTTGAAATCGAATGGGTGCGTGGATTTGGTGTATGTGAAACCCAAACAAATCGTCAAGTTACACCAGACAGGTTATTTCAAGCAGCCTCCATCAGCAAACCTGTCTTCGCTTTAGCAGTTATGCGTCTAGCACAATCCGGCCACTTGGATATTGATGAAGATGTCAATATTTATCTAAATTCATGGCGTGTGCCAAAGAGCGGCGACTGGCAACCCCGGATAACGCTACGCCAGTTATTGAGTCATACTGCTGGCTTGACGATACATGGCTTTCCTGGCTATCCCAACTCAGCCCCATTGCCAACGCTCGTTCAAGTTCTTAATGGGGAACTGCCTGCTAATACCGAAAAAATAGAGGTGAATATCATTCCTGGCTTGCATTTTCGTTATTCTGGTGGCGGAATGACAGTTGCTCAACAGGTGTTGGTTGATTTACTCGGTCAACCTTTTCCAGAAATTATGCACGAATTAGTGCTTGAGCCTTTGGGGATGATAAATAGCACTTATCAACAGCCACTATTAAATGATTGGTTAACTAAAACTGCAACTGCACATTCGTGTTCTGGTATCTCAGTTGAAGGTAAACATTACGTTTATCCGGAAATGGCAGCCGCAGGTTTATGGACAACTCCATCAGATTTGGCCAAACTTGCAGTTGAAGTGATGCGAGTATTGCATGGTTTCCCTCACGCTATATGGAATAAACAGACACTAGAAGAAATGTTGCGTCCTCAACAGCCAGAGCAAATACAAGGCACTAATGATCAATTTATCGGATTAGGGAATGGGTTATTTGTCGGATTAGGATTCTTTGCAGGTGGTGGTATTGGTGATGGTTTCTACTTTTTTCATAGTGGTCATAATGAAGGATTTGGCTCACTAATGCGTGTTTACTCTCAGATTGGAAAAGGTGCTATCGTCATGGTCAATTCCAATCGACTCGAACTGATCCCAGAAGTAATGAGAGCGCTTGCACTTGAGTATGATTGGCCTGATGCCTTTGCAAAAGAAAAAGCAATTCTTCCTTTGGTACAAGCTAATAGATATTGTGGATTGTACTCAACTAAGGTAGGGTTGCAGTTTCAAATAATAACTCACGACAGAAATCTGTTTGTACAATGTCAGCAGCAACCACCATTACAGTTCTTTCCCACCTCAGAGTTAGAGTTTTTTGCTAAAGCTGTAAATACCAATATTTGTTTTGAACAGGATGAGACTGGCAACGTTACGGCTATGATTTTAAACCAAACAGGTGTCACAAGTTTAAGACAACAAGCCAATCAACATATCAGAGCAGAGAAACAAAAAGGAGAATAAACTTGTAAGTTTTTCATTTTTAATTGTGTTCAAGACTAGAGTGTTTGAAGCTGTTTTTCAATTGCATCATACGCCACCTTCAGATAATTTTTGGATTGAATGGTACGTGTAACTTTTGTGGCTAAAGCAGCATTTTCGGGATTTTATAACAGTTCACAGAACTTCTTAGCCACTCATCCGGCGGAATATTGCTCACAGAGAATTGTTTGGGAAGAACCCAAGTTTTCAACAGCTGTATTGTCCGGCTGGTCATGATTGTACAGAACAATCAAGGCTGGACGTATCTTGTATGTAGCAATATCAACTAATGGCATTGTTTTGTTAACGGCTGGATTATTCAAAAATGCAAATCGTTAAGTTTAGTATAGAGTTACAAATTGCAATACTATCAATATTGTTTACTAGACTGCACACAAACAAAGGTGAGACCATTGAGCTGCTACTGCAACCATAATTGCTAAAACTTCAAGTAATGAATGATCTGCCTGAAATTAAAGATGAAGTTTGCCGCACAGCATTAGTAATGGCAACTAAACGTGCAATAGAAGCTGACAGGTCAGACCACCTGTTTGACGACCCTTTGGCTGCACAGTTAGCCGGAGAGAGAGGACAAGCTTGGCGTGAGAAATGGGAACACGAAGATAGTGACAACCCCCTTGGTAATACGCTTCGTGTCCAGTTTGTTGCAGTTCGTACTCGTTTTTTTGATGACTTCATCTTGTCTGTGTTGCCCGAAGCTAAACAGTTAGTCTTTCTAGGAGTCGGGTTAGACACAAGAGCATTTCGTCTGTCCTTCCCACCACAGACTCGTTTGTACGAATTAGATTTACCAGAATTAATCCAGTACAGAGAAGCAATCTTACAAGATAAACCTGCCAAGTGCCATCGTCAGGCGATCGCTGCTGACTTAACGCAACCTTGGTCACATGAAAGTCTTATATCCACTGCCATGAAATGCGATGACTATTGTCATCACTTCTGATAAATGCATTCGGGAAGTGCTGCGCCGTTCTCCCGTTGTCGATGGTAATTGTGGTACTTGCTGCCAGAGATTTTCCCATTGCTGACAGAAATCATCTACATCGCAGAAAATTTGTGTAATGTCCAGGCGAGATACAATTGTAGACATAGCCGAGACCCTCATTTTTGTTAGATATTCTTAGTCTCGGCATTTTTTTGTGACTTTTTTGCTGATTCTCAATCAATTGTAGCGATCGCACTTCGTCTATCCAGTTAAGCAAATCCTTATCTACCGAGCTTTTTGAGCTTTTCTATCCGTCGAACTCACGTTACATTACACTGCACAAGCTCATGCTAATCCGTTCTGCTACGCCAGATGATGTACCCGCAGTTCTGCCAATGGTGGCCAAGATTTGTGCTTTACACGAGTCTTGGGATAATGCTAAGTACGGTTTTCTACCGCATCCAGAACAGCGTTATGAAAAATGGTTAACGCGAATGGCGCAAAACGAGCGCAGCGTATTTTTAGTAGCAGAAGATGATCGGCAGCTTGTAGCATTTCTCATCTCAGCAGTAGAGCAAGAGATCCCAATTTATCGCTTGCGGGAATATGCGTTTATTTACGATCTGTGGGTAGAGCCAGAATACCGTCAAAAAGGTATTGCCCGACAGATAGTAATGCTGTGTGTAGAGCGTTTTGAGCAAATGGGAATCAAACAAATTAGATTAGATACGGCAGTAGTGAATGAAAACGCTCGAAAGTTGTTTGCATCCTGTGGTTTTCGGTTCAGTAATATCGAAATGCTCCGAGAAATTTAAGTATTTGCTGTCAAAAGTGCGTTCGTCCTACAGCCCTTCTCCTAAAGGAGACGCTGTTCGCGTTCGGGCATCTTACGGCAGGCATTGGCGCAGCCATCGCCGAGGGGCTTGCGATCGCACTTTTAAATTTGACTAATTAGGTATCCGCCGAGATATGGATGCCGTTGGCGAATTCCCCAATGGTATCAAATATGTGCAAAATGGGACACGTTCTTTTAAAGTAGCCTTGCCAAAAACGGTGTCGGGAATGGCTCTGTCGTTAGCTTCTGGCTGGCGGCCTTTCAAATAAATGAAGCCTGTTCGCGGGATTGAAAATGAGTAGCCATGCTTATGGCAATCTCGTTCAGCGATCGCTATCAACTGCACAGGTAAGTAGAACAGGGTTATTCTGCTTCTCTACAAGACGCTACGCGAACGTTGTTGGTTGAAAAATCAGTTTCGAGTGTAGAAGTCAAAGCAGATCATGAGGGTGTTCGCGCAGCGTCTCGTAGAGAAGCTTCCGCCGCGCCTGTCATCAACGCTGAAAAATGGTCGCATAAGGCGATTGTTGCGCGGTCAAATATGCGACCTGTAAGAAGGGAAAAACTGAATCGAGCGGCGAATTCGGGCGACAATCCAGGTTTTAACTTCTTGCAAGAGTGCTGGAATGATGACCCTGCTTTGCAGATTGTGATTAAAAAGGTGCTAGTTAAGTTTCCGCAGTGGGGAATTGCGATTGTGGATGGGGTATTGATTAAACCGGAGGGGTAGCAGATCAGCTAATTTGAAGTATGTCAAATTATTAACAATACTTGTAATAAGTATTGAAGAACCATATTTTTTAATTTATTAATACTTGTAACATTGCTTGGTACAGTCCTAATTCTGATTTGATAAATGGGCATCTAATCAAAGTGCTTTCATTAAAGATGTGTTCTATGAAACTTCCTCATTGACTCAATGCTGATCACATCAACAAATAAGGGTGAGCTATGGTAATCCGTAAAACTTTCACCATATTAATGGTTTGTGCTTTATCAACACTAAGCTTTTCCCAAAGTCTAGAAAGGCTCAACCCATAAATGCAGGCACTGGTTCCGCCGCGTCCATACCAAATCCTGAAAAATGGTCACATGAGAGACCTAGGAAAACCCAAGAAAGTCTGTATTGACTTTGACCAACTCTCAGTCACACTCAACAGAAACTTATGACTAGAGCGATAAATCGGCAGTTTCTATTAGCTGCTCGTCCCGTTGGTGACATTAAAGAAAGCGATTTTGAGTACCGAGAAGAGCCAATCCCCAGCCCAAAAGATGATGAGGTGCTGGTACGTACTATATATCTGTCACTAGATCCTACCAATCGGATCTGGATGAGCGATATGGAGCAATATATGCCTCCTGTTGAAATTGGGGAAGTTATGCGTGGCGGGATTATAGGTGTAGTTGAAGAGTCCAAAAATCCCAACTTTAAACAGGGGGATTTAGTATCAGGGATGCTAGGCTGGCAAGATTACGCGATCGCCCTTGGAAACAGTGGCTTTTCGCTGACGCGATTACCTAATCCTCTACCTTGTCCACTCAACGCATTTACCGGCCCACTGGGAGCTACTGGTTTTACAGCTTATTTTGGGTTATTAGATATAGGACAACCAAAAGTTGGAGAAACTGTGGTCGTTTCAGCCGCATCTGGGGCAGTTGGTTCCATTGTTGGACAAATTGCCAAGATTAAGGGTTGTCGGGTAGTTGGTATAACTGGCAGTGATGAAAAGTGCCGTTGGCTTACAGAAGAACTTGGCTTTGATGCAGCAATTAACTATAAAACTGGAGATTTAGAAAAAGCATTAGCTTAAGCTTGTCCCAATGGAATCGATGTGTATTTTGACAATGTTGGCGGAATAATCCTTGATGCCGTCCTAACCAAAATTAATCTGCACGCCCGCCTGCCTTTATGCAGTTTAATCTTGGTATGTCATGAGTAACTATCCAGACCTTACACCAAGAGATGTGGGAAACTTTTATGGTTTAAGAACTTGGGTTGAATATGGCTTGAAGCAAAGTAAAAATTAATTAGGTCCTTGCAGATTATCGGCTGACTCACTATGCGGATATTGAACGCTGGTGGGAGATTGTTTGTAGTAGCTATTTAATGGTTAGCCTCCACTCTGAACAAATGCAGTCTTCTGTGCCAAAATCTCCATCAAAATTTGCTGATCATCCTTGGTGGGATGATGGAAAGGGGTGGAAAAACATTCTTAACATTAGAAAGCTAAAACCGTTATTTCATAAGCCTTGCAGCCTTTCACCGATTCATGCAGCTTCACAATAATTTGGTATTAACTGAACCGTATTGAGGGAAATTCTTCTGGCTGTAAGTCTTGGAACTTAGGGATAGCAGGACTAATTACCAATAACATTTTGGACAAAAAATTTCAACTTTTCTGTCAAAACCTCTACCTGGGGTTTAGCAAACATAGTAAAATGATTACCAGGAACGCGACAGACAATTATAGGTTTTTGAGTAAACTTGTTCCAACCTAATGTCTCATCGCTAGAATATTGCGGATCGAAAATCGATTCAACACTAGCACGAATTAAAGTAACTTGCTCTGGGTAGGTCGATGGTACGTAATCAGCCATTGCTCGCATATTGGCAGAAAATACCTTTACCAAGCGTAGCATCTGCTCAAACTCCATATCTGGAGATATCAAATTTGCTTGTTTAGCCTCTTCTAAAACCAAATGTAATTGCTTCTCTGGTTCGAACTGTCGCAGAGCCTCTTCAAATTCCGTCAGGCTATTTGCTCCACCACCAAGGTCTCTTAGAAACCAAGTTAACAGCCTTGCGTCATCAAATTTTGGTGTATGAACGGGTGCTAGAGAGTCGATTAAAGCTAGCAATGCCACTTCTTGTCCTTGTTGTTGTATCTGGTATGCCATTTCAAATGCCACTACTCCTCCCATTGACCAACCGCCAAGTAAATAAGGCCCATTCGGTTGAATTTCTTGTATAGCTGCAATATAATGAGCAGCCATTTGTGGAATTGTGGAAAAAGGTTCTTTTTCGCCAGTCAAACCAACTGCTTGCAGTCCATAAAAGGGTTGCTCAGTACCTAGACACTGAGACAAATCCATATAGCAAAGAATATTTCCACCTACGGGATGCACGCAAAAGAAAGGTAATTTATTAGCAATCCCCGCTTGTAGATTGACTAAGGGACTCTGGGGTAACTGAATATTAATACTACCTAAAACACTTGCTAAATTTTCGATGGTGGAACTTTGCAGAAGCGCCGACAGGGGAAGTTCCCGCCCGTAAAGTTTTTGGATTTGAGACATCAAACGAACTGCTAGCAGAGAATTACCTCCGAGTTCAAAAAAGTTGTCAGTTACGCCGATGGGGTGAATATTTAACAGGTTTTCCCAAATTTGCACCAGTTGTAATTCTAAGGTAGTGCGGGGTGAAACGGAAGCTTTTTCCCCTCGGTCAATACGTTTTTGGTCGGGCGTGGGAAGCGCTTTGCGATCCACTTTACCATTGAGTGTGAGAGGCAAAGAATTTAGGATCGTGAAACTAGAAGGTATCATGTAATCGGGTAGTTTTTTACTCAAAAAACTACGCAATTTACCAGTCAATGTGCCATGTATAACTTTCAAAATACCTTGCATTTCCAACAGGTATTCGATGCTTCGTTGGAGCAGAATTTGTCCGCTAGGTGTAAGTGCAAATTGCAACCCAGCTTTCTCCCACTGACGCCAAGCGACTCGCGCCTCCAGACGTATTTCGTTATTGCTTCCTGGTAGCTGGAAGTACAAGCTCACCAATTGACCACGTTGTAAAGATTCTGGCACTCCGATCACGCAAGTACCACATCTAGAAATATCCTCTGTAGTTAATTCTACTATGTGGTTATCGCCAAAGTCTGCTCGACACGTAGTGATACCAAAGACGTTCCTTGGGCAACGAAGGATTAATCGGTAGATAGGCGGCACCGGATTGCAGAGATCCTAATACTCCTACTACTTGTTCCCAACCTTTTTCCATGACTACTGCCACCAAAACATTGGGACGTGCCCCCAATTGTCGCAGCCATCGACCTACTTGATTCGAGCGGGTATACAATTCACTATAGGAAAGAATGCGATCGCTAGAAATTACTGCCAGAGATTCTAAACGCTTTGACACTTGATTGGCAAACAATGTGTGTAGCATTCCTTGAGGTACAGATGCTTGAGTGGCGTTTACCTCTATTCTTTGTGCTAATTGGCTGGGCGGTAACATTTGGAAAGATGTTTGTTGCCAAGCTGATTCTTCTAGAGCTAGACGAGATAGCAGAGATTGGTAAGCATTAAACATATCATCCAAAAGACCTTCAGGAAACAGTTCTTCCACTGCATCCCAAAAGAGAACGCAAGCCCCATCATTTTCCATTACTGAATGATCTAGCCAAACTTGGGGAGTTTGAATGCAAGCAAAAATCGGATCGGCTACTCTGCCTTGGGTAAAAGTTTCTTTGTCTCGTGCATCAAGACTACTAGCAAATACTACTGGGGCTGCCGCTCTTGAAGTTCCCCCTCGCTGTCGGTTTAGTTCTCGTAATACTTGTACCCCACTGATATGACTGTGTTCAAAGTCATTCCAAATCTGATTTTGTAATCGCTTTGCTCTGGCTGCAAAGGTATCGGGAAGCGAATTATTTACCTCTAGTAATAGAGTTGAGCTAAAACATCCTATTAGGTTGTTAACTTGCGGATGCAAGGACAGACGATTGGTATACAAAAGATTCAAAATGAAATGGGAATTTCGACTCCAATTACTTAATACTTCGGCATAGCTGGCGCATAATATACCTGATGGTGTCAAACCTAATCGACGAGCCTTGTCTTTGAGTTTTTGCCAGATATCAGCATTGATTTTAGCAGTGCGTCGGACAAATTTTGGATGGGATACAGTACCAGGACTTTTTACTAAAGGTAATTCTGGTGCTGGTGGTAAAGTCTCTAGGCGGTTCCACCAATATTGTTGAGAACGCTTATAGAGATCGGAATTTTGTAAATTATTTAATGTGTGAATATAATCCCGATAAGAAATTTCCAAATCAGGTAGATATGTATTGACATCTTGGTATAAAAGAGGCAGTTCTCGACAAAGAAGTTTTAAACTGCCACCATCAAAAACTAAAAGACTAAGGCTGATATGAAATCGGATACAACGCTCATTAACTTGGTAAGCCACAACTTCAAATAACGGACAATTATTAGTTTTTGAAGCATCTTGAGACATTCTCGCTCTTGTTTCTGCCAAAGTTGAGGTTACTATTTGCGGGTCTTTTCCACGTAAGTCGATAACTTCAATATCATAGTTGGGAATTCGTTCCAGAATCTGTTGCTGACCATCTGGCAATATGATTGCCCTCATCATTTCATGGCGAACAATGAATCTTTCTACAGCGAGATTAAGCTTAGTAATATCTAGTTCGGCAAATTCAAACTCTACATATAAATGGGGTGATAAATTGCCTAACTCGAAAGAATCGTTTTGACCAAGCCAATATGCCTGCTGCATATCACTTAGAGGGAATGGCTGATAACGTCCTTCGGGATTTGGTACTATTTCTGGCAGACGAGAAAGTGCTGATTGTTGATTTTGCTGTTGTAATAATGTAACAATTTCTGTCTTGTTCTCAGAAATTTTGGCGCGTAATGTTGGTGTGAATGCACCTTTAGGTGCTCGATATAGCAAATTATTATTATCAACCCATACTTCGATACCTTGTTGAGAAAGTTCAACCAAAATTTGCGATATAGTCGTCATAATGTTACCTGTTGATTCTTAATAGAACTTAGTACTCACGTACTGTACAAATTAACCATCATGTATGTAAAGGGAATTTGGACGTCGTAGCCTTCAGAGTGGGACGTTTTGCCTGTCTCCGAAATTTTAAGTCTGTGAGATAGGATTGGGCCTTTCAAGATGATTAATGGAAATACGTCGTTTCACTGCTAGACTCTTGGATTTTCTGCTCATATTTTGGTTATTTTGAGAGCTAAAACCCATCTCTAGTAGCAGCGATCGCCACTGATAGCTGGAAAGTAAAGGATAAGTAGGACGTAAATCTGTATCGGCAAACTTCCACCAACCTTCAGTTAAGCCAAAAATCAAATCAAACATCCGAGATTTTGCGGTTGCTTCCAACAACACCAACATCCCCTCTGGTGCCAAAATTTGCTGAATATGCGCTAATGTCCGTCGTAAATCACTGGTGGCATGGATTACGTTCGCTGCCAAAACCAGATCAAACTCTTGGGGTGCAAATCCTTGTGCTAAAGGTTCCCGTTCAATATTTAACAACTGATATTGAACAAAGGGATAATCGCGGAATTTTTGTTGTGCCTTAGCTGTGAAGAGATAGGATACATCAGTGAAAACATATTCTACCCGGTCAGATGGTAACTTGGACAATATATAAGCAGTTGTCCCTCCTGTTTCAGCCCCTATTTCCAAAATACGAACTTTGCGATTTGCTGGCAAGTTAGAAAGTGCTATGGCGATCGCTTCCTGTACCAGGGTATTATTCAATCGAGCTGAAGGTGATTCTTGATACAACCTTTCGGTAGTAGAAAATGTCCCCTCAGCAAACAACAATTCCACAACATTGCATTCACCGCGTAACACTTGTGCCAAACGTTCGCCACATCGCTGTAGCAATATTAACTCAGCATCAGCTTTGGGGTATTGTTTTAACAAAGCTTCTGGCGACTGCACCTGTAAATTCAACTCTTCGGGCAACTGACAAACTTCCCAACATTCGTTGACTTTGTTCAACATCCCCTCTTCCTGTAATATCTCTAGCATTCTGCCTAATAATCGGTGATGCTGCGGAATTACACCGTACTTATGAGCTAAATTTATTACAGAAAGTTGTTGATGCCGTAAAAACTTACAGCCTAGTTGCTCGAAAGCCCGCAGAATGTAAACAATACTTAAAGTATCTAAACGAGTTAGCAACTCTTCATAATTCTGTAAATCAAACCGATCAATTAATTGAATGATTTGTGGTTGTATGCGATCGCTGATTTCTGCTGGCTGTAGTATGTAATCGGCTGCAAGGCTAGTAATATTGATCTGGGTATCAAGCTGCACACGTTGAAAACGTATCCCTTTAATTTCGGCAAAGATTAACCCTGTTTCATCTAGCAACACAACATCACCCTCAAAGGCATTTAAGTCACCATTGTTATTGGGATGCAGGTGGGCATAGCTGAAAAGCTGAGTTGGTGGTTGACACCAGATACGCATACTACCTACTCTCACCGGAACACATCTAGCCATTCCTTGAGTATCTAAATTCTTTGATAGTAAAGTAGCATAAAATACCTGTAAACAAGTATCCAAAAGTGCTGGGTGGATGCGGTAAGCCTTCGCTTCTGCTAACAGTGTGGGTGCGAGTCTAACTTTAGCAAGAGCCTCTCCTTCGTACTGCCATAATTCCTCAATGCCCTGAAGCAGGGAATCATACTTCACACCCAATGATTCCAAGTTGTGATAAAACTCAGCAACAGAAATTTTATTTGTGCAACGAGTTAGGACTTCATTTATTGAGATAGCTGTAACGGGGACACCTGAAGATGTTTGAATTTTGCCATTAATATGCAATATCCACTCTGTGGGTTGGTCATTAGTTGCAGTTTGCAAGCTAAATATCTGAAAAGTAATTTCTCCTGATGCTTCCGAAGAAAGAACCGTTTGCACTGTTTTACTAATATCTGCTGACAAAGACAGCTTTTTTAAAAAAGCGACTTCTAACAAGCTATAAGAATCAAGTTTCAAAGCTTCATTGACAGCCGCATTAGCCATTTCTAAATAAGCTGCGATTGGTAGTACAACTTCTCCTTCCACTTGCTGTTCAGCAAGGTAAGGCAGTTTATCAGTATTAAGCTGGGATTCAAATATTTGCAATGCCGCCAAATATTGTGTACCCAGTAAAGGATGAACAGCACCTGTGTATGTCTGCTTGAGATGATTTTCTTTCTGGTTAAACTCGCACCAATATCGTTGTCGTTCAAAGGGATATGTTGGTAGAGGGATGCGGCAACGTAAATAATCTTGGTCAAATCCAATCCTGCCCAATCAATATTCACACCTTTAATATATAACTCGCCTAAACTGTTTAGCAGTATTTGCCAGTCGTCTTGCTCTTTTTTTAAAGAAGGCAACCAAGTTATATTTTCTGATGTTAAGCAACGCTTGCCCATGTTGATGAGAGTGGGATCAGAACCGATTTCTATAAACAAGTCGTAACCTTGTGCCGCTAAAGCTTGAATTCCTGATGCAAATTGCACAGATGAACGCAGGTGACTATTCCAGTAACTCAAGCCCAGCATCTCTCCTGGTTGAAGAATCTCACCCGTTAAGTTAGATGCTAGTGGAAGTCTTAAGGGTGCAAACTGAACTTGACAAAGCTTTTGCTCAAATTTGTCAAGGATGGGATTCATCAAAGACGAGTGGAAAGCGTGGGAGACATTTCAAACTTGCACAGTGATTTGCTGTGCTTGCAACTGTGCGATCGCTGTTTCAATTGATTCTTTGACTCCAGAAATGACAATATTTGTAGCTCCGTTGACTGCTGCAATACATACATTTTCTCTATAGGGTGCGATCGCTGTTTCCACCGTAGCGACATCAGCAAAAATAGCTGCCATCATTCCATTTTCGGGCAAAGATTGCATGAGGCGCGATCGCTCGGCAATCAGTTTTAGCCCATCCTCTAAACTAAATACTCCTGCAATGCAAGCCGCAACGTATTCACCGAGGCTATGACCAATAACTGCATCTGGGATGATTCCCAAAGACAACCATAGTTGTGCTAAAGCATACTCTAGAGCAAATAGTACAGGTTGAGTGTAAATTGTTTGATTTAACAGTTCTGCTGTATTATCTGCTGGGTAAAGTACAGATAGTAAAGATATATCTAAATAAGGACGTAGTAATTGGTCACATTGCTCTAAAGTTTTACGAAAACTCGGTTGTGTTTGATACAACTGACGAGCCATGCCAATATACTGAGAACCTTGTCCGGTGAATAAAAAGACAATTTTATGGGGTTTTTGGCTTTGTAATTGTCCAGTAAATACACCGTAAATATCCCCTTGTCCATCGACAAAAGCTTGTAGTTGCTTCCTAAGTTCATCAGTAGATGCAGCAACAAAACTTGCGCGGTGGGCAAAATGTGATCGCCCAGTATTTGCACTAAAGCAAATATCAGTCAGCGATGCACCTTGAGAAGTGATTACTTGATAATTATCTGCCACCCGATTCAGGGCATTTTTACTTTTTGCGGATAAAGTCAGTATGTGTAGGGGACGCTCAACTTCATTGACAGTATTTGCCAGCATGGGTGCTTCTTCAAGAACAACATGAGCATTAACCCCTCCAACCCCACCCAAAGGAACTTACACCAGCCCGTCGCGGGAAAATTTCTCCTGACTCTGTCTTTAACTGCTTCCATTGTTGGGTTTCGCAGACAAGATAGAATGGGCTTTTCTTGAACTCAATACGTGGATTTAACTGCTGAAAATTAACAATCTTGGGCAATTCTTGATTCTTCATTGCCAAGAGTACTTTAATCACCCCAGCAATTCCTGCTGCTGCTTCTAAATGTCCAATATTGGTCTTAACTGTTCCTAGTCCACAATAGGGTTTATCAACTGAGGATAAATCATACTGTTGATGTAATTGTTTAAATGCTCGTTTGAGACCATTAATTTCTATTGGATCACCCAAAGGTGTACCTGTACCATGAGCCTCAATGTAGGAAATCGTATTGGGGGCGACATTTGCTTTTGTATAGGCGGAGCAAAGTACTTGTGATTGAGCATAAACATTAGGAGATGTCAGAGTTTTTGCTCTTCCACCATGATTTACAGCACTACCTCTAATCACTCCATAAATATGGTCTTTATCTTCGATGGCTTTAGCTAAAGGTTTTAACAGAATTACTCCTGCTCCTTCTCCACGCACATAGCCATCAGCCTCACTGTCAAAAGTTTTACACTGCCCTTGTGGAGACAACATCCCCAGTTTACTCATTTGAATGTATCTCGTCGGTGTACAAAAAATACTAACTCCACCTACGAGTGCTGTCTTACATTCCTGTTCCTTGAGAGCATTGATAGCTTGATGAATCGCTACTAGCGAACTAGAACACGCTGTGTCTACAGGAATACTAGGACCACGAAAATTTAAGAAGTAAGAAATACGATTGGGAATTATGGAAGTCCAAGTTCCTGTCCCAGTATGTCCGTCAGTGTCTTTTTGATACCCATTTTGCAAAATATCGTAGTCATAGTTACACACTCCGATAAAAACACCAACAGAACTTCCGGACAGTTGAGATGGTGCATATCCAGCATCTTCGATACAAGACCAACTTAATTCCAGCATTAACCTCTGCTGAGGATCCATTCGTTGTGCTTCTCGAGGAGAGATGCTGAAAAATTGTGCATCAAATTGGTCTATCCCTTCAATAAACCCACCCCATTTACTAATGCTTTTATGAGGTTCTTCAGGTTTGGTAGAATAAAACTTATCAATATCCCATCTTTCTGAGGGAATTTCCGTGATACTGTTAATGCCTTGTTGAAGATTACTCCAAAATTGATGATAATTGTTTGCGCCTGGAAATCGACAAGCTATACCAATAATGGCAATTAAATCATTAGGCATGGCTGAAGAATCTTGAATATTTTCGGAAATATCTTCTGGAACTTTACTTGGCATAATATTCTCGATGTATTAATGATTGAGCTTATAGCTATCCAAAGGTTTTGGTCATCTATGCTATATCCACGTAATCTTGCCATCAAATCAGGAAGATTATCTTTCAACTGATTAGATTTACTCTTGTTTTGTATGTCGCCTTGAGCAAAGCTTTGTTTACTTTACTGTTGACCATCGTACTAATTACAGCGCTTCCGGCTATTATGCAATATAGTTTTCTCCTTGCCCCTCTCCTATCATCGCTTTCAGCTTTTAGGATGTACCTCATAGCTGCCGGAAGTGCTGTAAGCTAGTTGATAATAGTAAACCTAATACAATTTTCCTTTTACTTTTCCTGATAATCCTTTGTCAATTTGAAAATGCTTTTATCATTAACAATATACAGAGGTAGTAAAAGTTGATTGATTAGCGAGAGTATCCACTTTCGGCGGATCTACTTTTTTAGATAACTATGTAGTAGGGTTTTTGAAGTACCAGAATTATGTTTCTTCCAAAAGTGGATGCTTCCTGATTAGTGATTAGCTTTTACACAGTGGACTGTCAGACAATTTTGGATTTTGAATCTTCAATCCAAAATCTAAAATTCTGTGAGTATATTTAAACCGGATTCAAAAAGTTATTAAACACGAAACTGGCGACATTCCTACCTACTTGCAGCCCGTCTATGGTGGCCGCTTCAATATGGACACCACCAAAAAGTCGGCTATCTGCATCCTCTTGGGCTGCCTGTGAAAAGCTGCCGTAATAGCGAGCAACGCCAGGTAATTCTTGTGAAGGAATGTCAAAACTGATGTCGTCCCTGCCGTAGAAAAGTTTCAGAATTTCGGCTGATGCACCACCGAACACAGAATGTCCAGATATGTAATCAGGGAATCGTGGGGTATCTAGCAGTGGCTCCCAGCTAGGATCGGCAGTCGTATTTGGATTATTGTCTTGATCGGCATTGCGGATTGCAGTAATTGGGCGCAATTGCTCATAGACATACTTTGCATCCCACGCAACAATACCCGCATCAGCTTGGGCAATGTTCAGCAGCGCAAATAAACGGGCATTCTCCTCCAGAGTATTATTTTGAGCCAATGCTACTTCTTGCGCGAGTTCGTTCAACTGACCTGGTGGTCTGAAAGTATCGCCGCGATCGTAAGCCCAAAATTGGGCAATTTCCGTCTGATCTGCGGTACGAACAGTGCTGTTTTCAGCGCCAAGCGCCTTAACTTGATTAAAATTTCTCGTATACCGAGGGCTACCATACTCAGGGAAAGTATCCGGACGGAACAGAATAACACTGTCTATACCAAAGGGAGTTACTAGACCCCACTGGGGCAATAATGCTTTTTTCTCCATATCATTATTTGTTGTTTCACCATCGCTGAAAGTTGGCTTCCAATCCCCAAAGCCAGTTCCCGGCGTGTATGGTCCTTGTGCAGTACTTGAACCATCATTTTTTCGGTTATTCAGTATTTGCTGGGCAACCTTGTTTCCGATCGCAATGCCCTTGTCCTCAGCCTTACCATTCGGGATTGCTGCAAAAGACCTTTGTCGCTGTTCATCGAACGTAATTTTTTGTTTTGGGAACAAATTGACCAGCGTTCGATAGGCTGCTTCAACTGCCGCAGCTTCTTTTAATGCCCCGGTAGCTTCGCTTCCGATGGGCTAATGTTCGCTAAATAAGATTGCGTTGACAGCATCATAAACTGCCGCCTGAACGATCGCCTGATTGCGTGCCGCCAGTGGAGGTGCTGTTCCCGATGCTTGTATGGCATTTAAAAGAATTGAATTCCATTGGATTACAACGTCACCTCCAGTAATTAACTGGCTGGCTACATTGTTGGCTGTATTACTTTCAGTAACGTTATTACCTGGTATTACCTGTCCAATCAAATAGTAGAGCCCTGGAGAGACAACACTTGCAGTCCGAAACTCAGATCCAGCAAAATCCACAGTAAATGTTTTAGATTGACCAGGCGCTAAATTAAGCGTTTGATTATTCAAACCGCCCAAAAGCTCATCTTTCCCCCTGAGTAAATCGCTTGCACCCCTTGATTGTTCGAGTGTGTTTAGAGAATTGATGTCAAGAACTTTATCGGTTGATGCATATAGATTGAGGTTTACAGGCCCGTTAAACTGTGTATCACCTTGATTCTTAACAACAATTTTCAGTTTTCCCTGTTCATCAGGAAAGATTGTCGGATTTTCAAGAATTTCCGCAAACTGAATAACAATATCTGAAGCCATAAAGCTTTTGTTCCTTTTTTTGCAAGTAGGAATAAGATACTTTTCCTGGTTTTTGCTTTTAAAGGGCTACTAAAAAATAAATCATCCAATCTTAATTTGTAGGGTTCATTAATCAAGTAATGCACAATTTTGATCTAATCTGTCACAGTGCATTAGCCAGAGATATAACGCACCCTACAAGTTGGATATTTCTTTAATTGAAGTCCTTTAGGCGTGCAGTAACGCTTAGATAATACTTTGATTCAACACCCTGAGCCTAAACTTTTAATCAAACAAAAACGAATTGCTGGCTATTGGAAAGACTTAGATTGGAGAGCGAAATTCCTTCAACAATACCAATGAGTTCAGGCACAACTTGGCCTGGGGTAAAAAATATTCCCGTACCAGATATCGAGCTAACAGGAGATGCACCCAGTAAATACTGACTTGCTGAACCTGCTAGCTGGATTTTATCTACACCACGGGTAACACCGTCGTTAATGAAACCAAAATCTTTAATCAGAGCGTAGTCTTGAGTACCATTGAGGTTAATATTGCCACTATCGTATAAAACTACATCAAAGATAACAGTATCCTTCCCATTTACATCCCTAGCATTTGCTTTTTCAAGTCCCAGGACAAATGTATCATTATTTTTCCCACCAATTAAGGTATCTTTTTCGCTAAAGCCAAATCCTTGTTGCAGTTGACCAAAGAACTGTGTATCCGTACCAATCAATACATCATTACCAACACCGCCATTAAGGGAGTCGTTACCCTGGTCACCAACTAATAAATCTTTGTCATCATCACCATAAAGTATGTCGTTACCTCGACCACCATTAATTTGATCGCTGCCTGCCCCACCTTCTATATAGTCATTGCCATCACCACCATCGATTAAGTCTTTACCGTCTTGACCATAGAGTTTACCGTTTCCATCACCACCAAAAATGGTGTCATTGCCACTTGGAATCAAGTCTGAATTTCCACTGGCACTATAGTCCCCAAAGATAATATCCTTAGCACCACCACCCTCGATGAAGTCGTTGCCACTTCCTCCACTAATGAGGTCATCTCCATCACCACCATCGATTTTATCATCGGCACCTAAACCAGTTATGAATTCATCCCCTTTAGCGCCATTGAGTGTATCCGCATTGGGCGTGCCTTTTATTTCATTATCATTGTCATTTAAACTGCTAGGTGGGAAGACATCCCCAGACCTTTACTTTACGAATCAGCTCTAAATCGCCAGTTTTAATAAAATGTACTGTTATTAACCTCATTTTGGTAGTACCCCTTGGGGTAATCCCCAGAGCAAACACATCTAAATATCAACAAGCCTGGATAAAAGTGAAATTCACCAATACCCCTCTCAGATATTCCCAAACGTCATTTTGATTCGAGTTTTGCATTCGTCTATGGCAACCTGTGGAGTGACGCGATGAATACATGAATCTGGGATTCGATTGCTGCTATCTCTTCGTCTCGTGACAAATAGGGGATTCCTGAAAAAAGGGGGGACTGTCTTGCTGCTGTTCAGAGTCTGGGACTTGGGGTCTTTCTGAGTACTCAGGGACTTTTGGTAGTCCATCTAAATCTGCTTTTAATTGCTGTCTTAGCTTTGTGTCTAATGGCAACACCACTTCACTTAGATTGCTGAAAAAGTGTGCCTGACAACGTTGTTGTGGTGCATCTGGCCAACTTGAACTCATTGCCGAAATGATTGATTTTTCCCCATCTGACAAAGTTGCCAGCACAATGTAGCGGCAACTTCTGATATGGTTGCAGCCACTCAATTAACCGTTGTGTTTGTGCCTGGGGTAACTGGATTCCACTGACTGGTGTACCACTTAATACCTCATACAACACGTAGAGTAAGGTTCCATGACCTTCAGGCTGTAACGCATCAATCGCCCAAATCAAGCCACCATGTTCAACTGCTGTGGCAGCTAATTTCGCCTGTGTATGTGCAATTGTTCCACCCAATAATGCCAGAAATTGACGGTATAATTTACCTACATTACTCTCGTTAATTTCAACACCCCGCTGGTTTAAAGATCGTTGAACTTCTACCAATTGTTGATGCTCATGTTCATGTTGCCAACCAATAAATGCCAGCACGTCTAGCCCGTATGTACTGTAAGGTAAGCTATATAATAGTTAGCCAGTAGCGTAGTAACGGTCGGTTCGCTCATTTCACAAACAGAATAGCCAAATAACAGCCTGAAAGTGTAGTCTGCAAAGGTGTTCACTAATAATTGAGGCGGCTAGATAACAGTTGCAAAACACTAC
>NZ_JACJSI010000102.1 GCF_014698065.1 Nostoc flagelliforme FACHB-838 | reverse complement strand
TTTTTGAAATGCAGCTAAATCGCTTTACTCGACCCGAATATAACATTCGTGATGCTGCTCGTTTGGGGAGTATTCAAAGTCAAAATTATAGATAAATGCACTCACCCCTACCCACGCGACAGTGAGGGTAGGGGGATTTTGTACCTGACAAACTTAAAGTTTGCTGCTATTTGCAGTCAAGCTAAGTTTTGTGGACAGTAGCCCAATCCGCGGATATAAGTTTGTCGGAATACTTCAATCTCTTCGGGCTGCGGTCTACCGTGAGAAACTACCACCACCTTATAGCGTACCATAACTTTAATTGCTGATTCTCCAGCCTCCAAACTGCTCAAAACCTGACTCATCAAATCAGATGGTGAGTAAATAATTCCTAATTCACTCAAGAAAGCTCTAATATTCTTATCCTTTTCTACAGAAACCAAGGATTTCATTTTGACCTTAATTATCCAACCATCATATTGATTAATTACAGTCACAAATTTAATCGGAAACTCATTCCTCTTAAAATATTCAACAACCCGCAGTGTCAGACTAGCATTGGGCAGATAGTAGAGGTATTGCATAATCTCTAAAACATAATTGAGACTTTAAAAAAAATAATCTCTAAATCTAAAGATTTGATGAGGATTCTAGGTTTTTACAGAAAAAATAATTAAATTAACCTCTAATAATCAAAGTAAAGAAAAATATTACTTTATTATCAAGATTTGTAAAAAAATATTGATAAACCTAAATTAAATTGTTGTAACCTTTGTAACAATATATTAAAATTACACAAGAGCTTAACCACACAGATGGTACGCGCTGTGATAGCGAAGGTGTCATAAGCATCTTTTTTGGATGCAATTTATGAAAATTTTGTTGGTAGAGGATGACATATTACTGAGTACAGCGCTCTTCGAGTCGTTGAGTGCAAATCGTTATACTATCGACATAGCCAGCAATGGACAAGCTGGATTAGAACTAGCGATATCGGCTGAATATGATTTGATTTTACTGGACTGGCTAATTCCGAAACTGGATGGCATTAGCTTGTGCCGACAACTACGATCGCAAGGCTACCGTAAATCTATTCTCTTGTTAACAGGGAAAAATTCTAATGCAGATATTATCGCTGGGTTAGATGCCGGGGCAGATGATTACGTCATTAAGCCATTCGACCCAGAAGCATTACTAGCAAGAATTCGCTCTTTATTACGACGTAATCAGGCAATCTCACCATCCAGGTTAACCTGGGGAAATCTTTGTTTGAATGCAAGTGCCGGTAGAGTAACTTGTAATGACCAGGAAATTCCCCTGACAGCAACAGAATATAATCTGCTGGAATTATTTTTGCAAAATCGAGATCGTATCTTTAGCCGTTCAGCGATTTTAGACCGGCTTTGGGGATTTGATGATGCACCGACTGAAAGTGCAGTGACGACTCATATTAAAGATTTACGAAAGAAACTGAAAACAGGAGGTCTGACAGAAGAAATTCTAGAAACAGTATATGGCATGGGCTATCGCATCAAGCCTGCACCTAATCATTCCATCTCTGCTGTTGAAAAGAATCAAGATGGAAAGAAAAAACCCGGTTCCAAAGATATAACTCCTGTAAATCGGGTGCTAGAGAAATTCCGTAATTCCTTTGGCGGACAGGTTGTAGTGCTGGAGCAGGCAAAAACTGCGCTCCTGGCAGGGAATTTAAAGCAAGAGTTACAGCAGCAGGCATTGCGTGAAGCCCATAAGCTAGCAGGCTCGATGGGATCATTCGGTTATCCAGAGGGTTCTCGGCTAGCACGGAAAATAGAGCATTTGCTGCTTGAAGATTCCTCCTTATCTCCAGAGCAAATGTCTGATTTTTCGCAACTGGTAACAGCATTACGCCAAGAGTTAACCAAGCCTGCTGTCACTTCCACTGCTCAAAGCTTCCCGATAAACCAAAATTATCGTGTGTTAGTAATCGATGATGATGCCACGCTAACGGAGCAGTTGCAGGCAGAAGCCGAGTCATGGAAAATCAGGATGAAGGTTGCACCAAACTTAGCAACAGCCCGATCGCTTTTTTCCTTAGCAACTCCTGACGCTGTTTTACTAGATTTGAGTTTTCCGACAACAGAGGAAGACGGGTTAATTCTATTGAGCGAGATAACACAGCGATCGCCAAATACCCCAGTGATTGTCTTTACAGGACGAGATACCCTGACAGATAGATTGACAGTATCGCGTTTAGGGGCTAAGAAATTTTTGCATAAACCTGCCACAACCGAGCAGATTTTTCAGGCGATCGCTCGTGTCTTAACTCAACCAAAAACTTCAGAAGCCAAAGTCTTAATCGTAGACGATGACCCTGTAATACTGGCTGGATTATCGGCGTTACTAACTCCTTGGGGGCTGGAAGTCACAACTCTCTCGCAACCAGAGCAATTTTGGGAAGTGCTGATTGCAACATCTCCAGACTTGGTGGTATTAGATTTAGAAATGCCGATAGTTAATGGCTTAGAGTTGTGTCAGGTCGTGCGCCAGGATGCCCAGTGGGGAGATTTACCTATTTTGGTGGTGACAGCCCATACTGATGCAGAATCTCTCCAGCAAGCCTTTGCTGCCGGAGCCGATGATTTTATCAGTAAGCCAGTGCTAGGGCCAGAACTTGTGACACGGGTATTGAGCCGCATTCAAAGAATGTGCTGGCGCTCTCAGGCAGGGAAAAGTAAAGAATGCTCATAATTTATCAGCGATTATTGGCCTACGGTGTTGCTATTGGGTCAAGTGCGATCGCCCTGCTGCTGTCACTCTGGCTAGAACCGCTTATTTCTCGAACAATTGGTGCATTTTTCTACATCGCTATCATTGTAAGTACTTGGTATGGTGGCTTTCGGCCAGGGATTGTTACGGTTCTCCTTTCGACACTGGCAACTGATTATTTATTTATCCCTCCGCGATCTCAATTCTGGATCAATTCACCACAAGAATTATTGCGGTTAAGTATCTTCTTACTGGTTGCTTTGGTGATTAACCTACTCACCACCAATCTTCAGCACAGCAGACAAAAAATTAAACAACTTAGTCAAAAATTGGCTCAAGAAAATGCCCAGCAACTGCGGATGGCTCTATCGGCAGCGCACATGGGAATGTGGGACTGGGATATGGTGACAGGAGAAATCAAGTGGTCGCCAGAACACGAACAGTTATTTGGCTTGGCTGTTGGAACTTTTGATGGTAAGTATGAAACATATACTGCCCGCCTGCATCCTGAAGATCGCCAAACGGTCAACCAAGCAATCCAACAGGCATTGCAATCTCACAGCATCTATCAGCATGAGTATCGCATTATTTGGGCAGATGATAGCATTCACTGGGTTGAAGGACGGGGAAACGCATTTTATAACCAAGTAGGTCAGCCTATTCGCATGACGGGGACTATTATGGACATTGAAGAGCGCAAACAAGCACAACATAAGCTGCAACAGCAATTTGAGCAACAGCGCTTAGTGATGGAGATGAGCCAGCGCATCCGGCGATCGCTCAATTTACAAGATATCTTGCAAACCACTGTCGATGAAGTGCGGCAGTTTCTGAAGTGCGATCGCGTCATTATCTTCCAGTTTTCTCACGGCTGGGGTGGAACTACCATTGTTGAGTCTGTTGCACCAGAATGGATACCCATTTTACCACTAGAGATTAATGACCCTTGCATTGGTGAAGATAACGTCAAACCCTTTAAAGCGGGCTTAGTCACTGCAAAAGCTGATATTTATACTGCCGAAATTAGTTCCTGTCACGTTGAATTTTTAGCAAGTCTCCAGGTGAGGGCAAATCTGGTCGTTCCGGTTTTCTTAGGAGATGAATTATGGGGGCTACTGGCGGCTCATCACTGTGCAGCTCCTCGTGAGTGGCAATCTTCAGAAATTGCTCTGTTGCAGCACTTAGGAGCGCAGGTAAGCATTGCTATTCAGCAAGCTGCTTTGTTTGAACAGTTACAGACTGAACTGATAGAGCGCAAAGAGGCACAAATTGCCCTGCAAGAACTGAATGCCGAACTTGAGCAACGAGTGCAAGAACGCACTGCCCAACTCACACAGACGAACGATCGCCTGCAAAAAACAGTTATAGAGCAGCAACAAACCCAACTCAAACTTTTAGAACAAGCGCAAATGCTGGAGCTTCAGGCTGTAATCACCCGAAATATGGGGGAAGGTATTTGCTTAGTGAGAGCTGATAATTCAGTTATTGTCTATGCCAATCCTAAATTTGAACAGATGTTTGGCTATGACTCTGGTGAACTCAATGGTCAGCACGTTTCGATTGTGAACTATGTCACCGAATCGGTAACTACTAAAGATGTAAATCAAGCCACTCTGTCTGCGGTCTTACGAAATACTGAAGCTACCGATGAAGTCCAGAATGTTAAAAAAGATGGTACACCATTTTGGTGTAATGTGACGACTTCTGTATTCAGGCATCCCGACTACGGCGACGTTCTGGTTGCGGTTCACCAAGATATCACTGAGCGCAAAGGCATCGAAGAAGCTTTACGCGAGAGCGAAGAAAAGTTTCGTCAGCTGACAGAAAATATCCAAGCAGTATTTTGGATGACTGATAATCAAAGTCAGCAAATTCTATATGTGAGCAATGCTTATGAAACCATCTGGCAAAGAAGTTGTGAAGACTTGTATGACAACTATTCAGATTGGTTAGATGCAATTCACCCAGAAGATCGCCTGCACATCGAAATTGAAAAGATCACAACAGGACAATGGGATAAAAAATATCGCATTATCCGTGCTGATGGTTCAATCCGTTGGATTCGCGATCGCGCATTCCCGATCAAAAATGAACTAGGAGAGTTAGTTCGGATTGGTGGTATTGCCGAAGACATCACTGAACTACAGCAGATTGATCTGATCAAGAGTGAGTTTATTGGCATCGTTAGTCACGAACTCCGCACTCCTTTAACAGCAATTCGGGCAGCACTGGGCTTACTACAAACTGGTATCTACGACAAAAAACCAGATAAGTTTAAGCGAATGATTGAGATTGCAGCCATCGACAGTGATCGCTTAGTGCGTCTTGTCAACGATATTCTCGATTTGGAACGCTTAGAATCGGATCGAACTGTCTTAGAAAAGACAACCTGCAATGCAGCTGATTTGATTCAACAAGCAGTCGCGGGAGTGCAAGCGATCGCCAATCAGCAAAATATCACCTTTAATATCCACCCTGGCAATGCTCAAGTTTGGGCAGATGCTGATGCCATTGTGCAAACACTCACCAATTTGTTAGGTAATGCGATTAAATTCTCGCCTGCCGATTCTACTATTTTCCTGAATGTCCAGAAGCAAACAGATCGCCTACTCTTCCAGATCACAGATCAAGGGCGAGGTATTCCAGCAGAGAAATTAGAAACAATCTTTGGACGATTTCAGCAAGTAGATGCCTCTGATTCTCGCACCAAAGGCGGCACGGGCTTGGGATTGGCTATCTGCCGTAGTATTATTGATCAGCACGGTGGGCAAATCTGGGCTGAAAGTACTGTTAGTGTCGGCAGCACGTTTTTCTTCACTCTGCCATTGCCGGGAAATTAGGCAGGGGGCAGGGGGCAGGGGGAGCAGGGGAAGCAGGGGAGGCAGGGGAGGCAGGGGGAGAATAAATAATGACAAATGACAAATGACTAATAACTAATGACTAAAAGATTTTTAATTGTGGATGATGAAGAACGAATCCGCGAATTAGTACAAGCTTGTTTAGAAGACTTGGGAGGATGGGACACTCTGACAGCTGCATCAGGGGAAGAAGGATTAAAAATCGCCCAGACAGAACCTATTGCTGCCATTTTGCTTGATGTGTCGATGCCTGATATGGATGGCTTTGCAGTATACGAGCAACTTCAAGCAAATTCCCTAACCCAAGCAATACCAGTGATTTTGTTAACAGCAAAAGTCCAAGCGAGCGATCGCGCCCGTTTTGCCCAGATGGGAATTGCCGGGGTGATTACTAAACCCTTTGAACCTACCTCTATTTGCAACGAAGTTACCAAGATTCTTGGCTGGGACGATTGATTATTAAGTTTTGTAACAAAATTTATATCTTTATTAGTTTTTTATTTTTGTAAACTATATTTTTTCCTTAGAGATAAAAATATTTTATACCCTAGGAAAGGTATACGAAATGAAATGAATATGCTAGAGGAGGTAAATATAACCGGCAAAACGATATTGCTCATTGACGATGAACTGAATGTACGTGAGATAGTAAAATTCTGCCTCCAAGATTTAGCTGGTTGGAATGTGATGACAGCAGATTCTCCATTAGAAGGATTGGAGAATGCAGTCCGCCATAGTCCTGATGCGATTGTATTAGATATCTCAATCCGTGATGTGGATAGTTTTAAGTTGATGAATAAACTCAGAAATAATCCAGAAACTCAAACTATTCCTGTAGTCTTGCTCAGTGCTAAAGCGCGATGGTTAGATTCACAAGTTCTGCGACAGTATCAAGTCGCAGGTGTCATCCCCAAACCTTTTGATCCGGTTACTCTCCCTGCTCAGGTTGCTCAATTGCTGGGTTGGGATTTTACTTCACTAATGGATTAAACAAAAGTGGGTAAATAGGGAGTGAACAATGCTTGTGGATATTTTTAAAATTTGTTAACTACTTTCATTTCTTTATTAGTTCTTTATTTTCTGCTTATAAATTAAAACTGTTGGTAGTGAAGCCAAAAGCAAATTACCTGTTTGTGTTTAACTTTTTTAATAAAACAATAATTCTATGGCTAACTGCCCTTGCTGCTCAAACCAAATGCTTCGTCACATTCGCTCACAAGAAACCTACTGGTTCTGCCGTCAGTGCTGGCAAGAGATGCCTAACCTGAGTTCAGAAATCAACAGGAGTAGTTTAAGTTTGACTAGAAAAAGCGCGTCATTAGTTAGACAGCCAGTTTACTCATTTTAAAGTAGGCATCACCGTGGTCGGATAGCACTACTGTATATATCCTGCTGCTCAACCACAGGAACCCCAAAAATGTTAGTCAATTCCTTATAGTAAAGGTTTCAGGTAGCCATAGAAATTTATTTATTCAGTAATACTTAGTCTGAGTAGCATAGTAGGGTCACACAATGTTATTGGTGTCAACTTCACATGAAAGTCAGTCTAAGAAGTTCTTTGAAAAGTAGTTGGCTGTATCTTTGCACTTATTGATCTCCCCTAACCCCCCTTAAAAAGGGGGGAAATGGAATTAAAGTCCCCCAATTTATCAGGGAGCCAGTGCGGTCTTCTCCCAAAGGGAGAGGCTAGCGCCTTCTCTGCGAGAGGCTTCCGCCAACGCGGAGCGTCTCGTAGAGAAGGGGGTTTCCCCCATGAGCAACTGGCGTGGATTTAGGGGGATCTAAAAGGATTTGATATATCACTAAGAACTTTTCAAACATCCTTTAAAACAAGCTTGTAGAGATTATTTCTTACCTTGTTTATCTCCTTACCGTCTTGGGGCTGGCGGCAGAGCCGCTTTTGAGTTGCATTTCCAGCCTCTGGGCTGGAAACGAGGTTTTATATCATGTTCGACTTGATACTTATGTCATTGCGAGCGTAGCGCGGCAATCCCAAACCTTTGCGATTGCTTCATTCCACTTCGTTGCATTCGCAATGACATATTATAAGTGATTTGCCAAACATGATATTAAAGGGATTTAGGCTTAAATTGATACCAATGCACAAATCTGTGCCCCTACTATGTATCTCATTAAAATGAGAATTGCTATAATGCTCCGAAAATACTCGTTAATTCCATAATTTTTTCAAACTGAAAATCATGGGCTAAATTCTTAATAGTATTTTGCAATACTGCATTTTCTGAAGGGATTTGCTCAATTAATTCTAAAATTAGGTCATCACTACATTGAGCTGCGGCATTACACAATTTCTTCACCCATTCAGGTGACATTGCAGATAATAAAGGAGCTAAATCTATGAGTGTCAATATTGATTTTTTTTCTTGTTGTTCTGCATTTATTAGCTGATAGCTTTCATCTTGATAAATATATTGAACTCCTAAATATTTGCTCAATTTTTCTAGTAATTGTTCTTCACGGAAAGGCTTGTTAATATAATCATCGCAACCCGCTTTCAGCATTGCCTCCCGTTGTTCCTCAAAAGCATTAGCAGTTAAGGCAATAATAATAGTCTTTCGATTTTGCATATTAGGTTGCACCTCTGCTGTGCTGGAAGCGCAACTGAGATTTTGGATTGAGGTTTCTCTAGTTTTAATAAATTTTGTGGCTTCGTAGCCATCCATAATCGGCATCCGCATATCCATTAAAATTAGGTGTGGTTGCCATGTCTGCCAAAGTGCGATCGCTTCGTTGCCATTTGCTGCTTCCTGGACTGCAAAACCGATGGATGTCAGAATTTTCACTAGCACTAAACGGCTGTCTATAGCGTCATCAACCACTAAAATGCGGTATTCGCTTTGATCGGGCGTTAAACTAATAACTTGGCGACTAGTTTTTTTGACCTGGATTTCGCTGGCTGTGGCTAGACCAATTTGAATATCAAAAGCAAATTTACTTCCTTCATTAATAGTGCTAGTAACACTAATATCTCCCCCCATTAGTTGCACGTATTTACGGCTAATTGCTAAACCTAACCCTGTTCCCTGTTGCGATTTTCTTCCGGTTTCAGTTTGCCCAAAAGCTTCAAACAGTAAGTCAATTTCTTGTGTGGCAATACCGCGACCACTGTCTTCTACCTCGAAGATTAGAGATTGGGGATTAATTATTCTTTTCTGCTCCCCTGCTCCCCAGTACCCAGCCCCCATCCCCACCCGCAGCGTTACCCTTCCAGTATCGGTAAATTTAATTGCATTTCCTAAGAGGTTAAGTAAAACTTGACGCAGCTTACTTTCATCAGCTTGGATGTACTGCGGGAGGTAAGATGTATATTCAAAAACTAATTCTAATCCTTTGGAGGTGGCACGGAAGCGTAACATCTCTTCGAGGTTTTCTAAGAGACGAATTAAGTCAAAACTGTTGAGATTTAATGTGATTCTGCCGGCTTCAATTTTAGACATTTCTAAAATGTCGTTGATTAAGTTGAGGAGATGTTCGCCAGCACGATTAATGATTGCTAGATTTTGCTGATGTTCAGTAGATAAATCATGATCGTGGCTCATGACTTGGGTAAAACCGAGGATAGCGTTGAGTGGGGTACGCAATTCGTGGCTCATGTTGGCGAGAAATTCGCTTTTGGCGCGGTTAGCAGTATCAGCAACGATCACAGCTTCTTGCAACGCTTGTGACTGCCTTTGAGTTTGCGCCAGCAATTGTGCCTGCTGTAAAGCAACACCCAACTGATTGCCAATTTGAACTACAATATTGATTTCTTCTGGTTTCCATTGGCGGGGATCGGAATTTTGATAACTCGCTAGTAATCCCCAAAGCTGACTACCATACAAAATGGGGACAATAATATAAGCTTTTGCCTGAAAGCGCTCTAAGAGTTTGATATAAACAGGATCAAACTCAGCGTTGTAAATGTCTGGGACACTGCGGAAACCTGCACCTGGGGTTGCTTGCAGATAATAATCTTCCACCTGGTTATCCACAATATCCAAAATTCTTCCTAGGCAACGGCCATCTTGTAAGACACCCTCTGTCAGATAGGGATCATTGTTGTGTTCTTCTATTAAAGAAATCCAACCGTTACCCACCGACTCAGAGACAAATTCGCCACTCCAGTGGGGATTGAAACGATAGACAACAACCCGATCGCAGTTGAGTACTTGCCGTAATTCTTCGGTGGTAGCCGCGAATATTGTCTCTAAATCAAGGGTTTGGCGCATCCTCTGAATTACTTGGGCGATCGCTCTTTCTCGTTCTGCACTCTCACGCAAGGCTTCTTCTGCTAATTTTCTCTCGGTAATATCTGTAATTGTACCTATGTAGCCTTTAATTTCGCCATTATCCCTGAATTCTGGCAAAGCCTGACAAATTACCCAGACGATCGTACTATCATCACGTAAAATACGATGCTCGTATTTATACATTGATTTAGTAACTCTTGTTTGACTCCATGCCAACAATAGCTGCTCACGGTCATCTGGATGTACAGCATTTACCCAACCTGTTCCCAGAGATTCTTCTAAACTGCATCCACTAATTTCACTCCAGCGTTGATTAAAATATAAGACATTGCCATCCGCATCAGTGTGAAATATACAAGCTGGTGAGGCTTCTGCTAAAAGTTGATATTGCTGTTGACCTGACTGCAAAGCTAATTCTGCCAATTTGCGATCATTAATGTCTGCCCAATAACCAACGCATTCTATTGGGTAGTTAGCTTCGTCATAAATTAACCTCATCTTTTCGTAGAACCAGTGATAAGTTCCATCAGCATGTAACCAGCGGTATTCGTAAGCAATGTACTCCTGCTCAATCAGGTGGGAAAATCTTTCCGAGATGAGTTCAATATCGTGTGGGTGGACGTGATGGAGCCAGAAACTAGAATTTTGGATAAATTCTTGGGCTTCGTAGCCCACCATTTCTTTAACGTTCTCACTAATAAAGGTAGTATTAAAATCCTCTGATGTTTTGCTACTATAAATCACTACAGGGCTAGAGGTGAGTAGATATTGAAGGCGTTCGTTTGCTAAACCCAGTTCTTGTTCAATATGTTTGCGATAGCTAATTTCTACTAAAACTGTACCGACACCAGAGGGGCGATCGCCTTCACCAGGAATCGGAAAATAAGAAGCTAAAAAGTGGCGGATAATATCTGGTTGTTTAATTGATACGCCGCTTAATTCTTGATTGAGAATGGGTTCACCAGTCAAGAGAATCTGTTGATAAATTGGTTCTACTTCGAGGGCAATGTGGGGTAAGACTTCATAAATAGTCTTGCCAATATGATCTTGCTGGGGTAAGCCATTAATCTCCGCAAGCAGTTGGTTGATTTGCACAAACCGCAACTGGCTGTCTACAATGTTCATGCCGACGGGAGCGCTGCTAAAAAAGGCATTGAGGCGAGCTTCTCTGAGTGCTAGTTCTTGTTCTAAGGTTTTGCGCTCAATCAACCCACCTAACTGAGCAGCAACAGCGCTGACTAGCAAGAGCAAACGCCGATCTTCTACTACTGAGCTACGTTTGAAAAATACTAAAACAGCTAATACTTGGTTCCCAGCTAGTATGGGAACACCAAAACCAGCTTTTAATCCTGCCTTTGCTGCTTGCTGCGATCGCAAAAAAACTGGCTCTGTAACTTGAGAAACATCTTCTATCCATTCTGGCTCCTGGCTCTGCCAAACTCTTCCTGGTAGCCCTAATCCCAGAGCAAATTTCACAGTTTGGCTTTGGCTGGAAAATTCGGCTAAACTACTTTCTTCTCCGTACCAACCGAGATTGTGTTCTAAAACAGTCCCATCTCCATTAGATATCCACGCTTCACCAAAATCCCAGCTAATCGTCTGACAAATTAAGCGCAAGACCACTGCTAAGGCGTTGTTGACATCATTGGCGCGAGTGATAGCTTGGGTTGTCAATAGTAACAAGCGGCTTTCATTTTCTGCCTGCTTGCGTTCAGTAATATCTTTCGTTGTACCCAGTACATACCATTGCTCATCAATTTTGATCATTTCTGCACTCAACAGTGTTGTCCTGATTTCTCCTGTTGAAGTGCAGACATCAATCTCATAGTTGCGGATGGCTTTTCTTTGTTGCAGGATGTGAGTGAAAAAATTATATTCTTCTGGATTCACCCAAAGATTCAATTCTTCATTGGTGCGATCGATCACCTGAGAACGAGAATAACCAAAAAATCGGCAAAAGCTGTCGTTAACCTCAATGTAGCGTTTGTTGCCAACAGTAATTAAGGCAATTGGATCGGGAGATGACCGAAAAGCTGATGCTAACTTTTCTTCAGAAGCTCTTCGTGCTGCTTCTGCGCGTTGGCGTTCTTTTGCCTCCAACGCCAAAGATGTTAAATTGCCCAAAGAGCGAGCGAAATTTTGGTCTTCTAGTGTCCAATGATGAGTAACTCCCACTGCCTCCAGACATAAAACTCCTACGGTTTTTCCCTCTAATCTAATAGGTGTATCGAGTATGGAGATAATGTTTAATCTTGAGTAAGACGCAGAAAACTCTTTAGTTCTAGGATCGGTATGAGCATCATTGGCGGCGATTGGTTGGTCTTGCTGCAAAGCTGCAAAATAAGCTGGATAGTCTACTGCTGATAATGATAGTCCTTCACTATGTTGATTGCGACTACCCTCAAATAGGTCAAAGCACTGGATTTTTATGCCTGTTTCGTCATACAGCCAGACACTAGCTCGTTCCACGCCAATATTCTTAACAGCCGTTTCTGTAATTATGCTCAAAGCTGCTTTCAAGTCACCCTGATAAAGCGTCTGATTTTGTGCCAATTGTGTTAGCACGAGGTTATGATTGCGGAGCTTAATTGCCTTTTTTCCCAGTAATCTTTCTGCACGTCGGCGTTGGGTAATATTACTAGCAGTGCCTGTCATGCCTATAACCTGGCCTTCTTGGTTGCGTAATGCGATCGCATTAAACATCAAATAAAGTAAAGTACCATCTTTAGCTACACAGGTAGTTTCATGTTGGAAGATAGATTTTCCCTGAAAAACACCCTTAAAAGCTACTTTATCTTGAGCAACTTGTGTCGGTGAGATGAAATCAGTCAAAGCATACCCAATCATTTCATGGGGTTCGTAGCCATAAATCTGTTTAACTGCCGGGTTAACAAAAGTAATTAGTCCATCAATATCCACCGACCAGATCATATCCTGGGATGTCTCCACTAGGTGGCGATACTGTCTTTCACTCTTCTTCAAGGCGGCTTCGACTAAAAGGTGTTCGCTTTGGTAAACTTCTCTACAAATGCTTTTGCTAATGTTAATAGGAATTTCTTTGAAAATGTCTTCTATTTGTCTGTCACGAATATTTAATTCAACTGCAATCCGTTGGCGCTCTTTAATCTCCTGTTGGAGTTGAGTATTTTTTTCTTTTAACTGTTTTTTCAGACTTTGGAGGGTGAGTTGATTTTGTACACGTAATAAAACTTCTTTAGTTTGAAATGGTTGAGTAATATAGTCAATCTCACCTAAATTAAAAATATTTATTATTTCAGAGATTTTATCTACAATTCCGAAAACAATTATGGGAATCTTTTGAGTTTGATAATTAGCTTTCAAGCCTTGATAAAGTTCATAATCATCTATCTCTAGTACGAGAACGTTGACTAAAAGCAAATCAGGGGTAGAAGCCAGTGCCGTATTGATTGCCAATTCCCTAGAAACTACACTTTGCACCTGATAACCTTGGTCTTGAAGGATGCCTGATAAAAAATGTAAATTCTCTAAGTTGTCATCAACTAATAAAATTTTTATTTTTTGAGCATTCATATCAGTTACTAAGTTAATTTGTTATCAGGAATAATTTTTTAATCAAACTGAACATTAAATCAGAAAGCAAAACTCTGTTACAAAATTTTAAATAAAACCATTGTTGCTTACTACCATACTTCAGTGGATGAAACAGGATAACTGGTTAATACTGCCAAATCTCTGTGGCGAAGGTCATACCATTTCACTAAATAGTGAGGGCGTACAGGTGTATACCCCTACAGCCGATTTATTACGTTACATAGATTTTTGAAAATGCTATTAGAGTACGAAGATACAACAAAGCCGACATTGCCGATACACCGTGCTGATTCGATCAGATTGACAATAGCATCAACTCTCCAGCCATTACAGCCGCGACACTAGAGTTCATGATACAACCACCTCAATGTTCAAGAACGTTCTTGGTTCAAGTTTAACTACACCTTCTACAATAGCTCTGTCCGTGTCAAGAACATGGCTCTCAAGAAACACACAGTACGGGTATAAGGTTATGCGCCCCTACGACTTATCTATACTCCAGGCAACTGCAAACCGCTATATGTATTATTGCCTACTTACTTTGACATTCTTAAGCTTTTCATCCTTTTTTTGTTTGATACGGTAAATCCAACTTATGTCTGTACGGTTTACCCAACTAGTTTTAGATTTTTCTTTTATTAAATTACTTAGTAGAGAGAAGAAACAAAGCAAATAAAGCTTCTCTCTACTAAACGAAGGGTTCGATATTTACTTAAATATCTGAAACCTTTAAATAGCTCTAAAACTTTGTTTGATTATCCCAAATTGAATTAGAAAGTTAAGGAGAGATTGAAGTATGGCACTCATTCGTTGGGAACCATTCCGTGAAATGGAGATTTTGCGTCGTCAAATGGATCAACTCTTCTCTGAACTGACAGTAGCCGAGCGTGGTAACTCAGATATATCTCCATCACAGAGAACAGCATGGGTTCCTGCTGTGGAATTACACGACAATGGTTCAGAGTTGCTATTAAGAGCAGAGATTCCCGGCGTGGAAGCTAAAGACCTGGATATTCAAGTGACTCAAGATGCAGTTTCGATTACAGGTGAGCATCGTTACGAAAAACATTCCCAATCTAACGCTAAACTTCATTCTGAATTCCGGTATGGCAACTTCACTAGAGTAATTGCTCTGCCAAGCAAAGTTCAGAATCAACAAGTTAAAGCAGACCTCAAAGATGGAATTTTAATGTTGACTTTACCTAAACTGGAGCAAGAGCAGAACAAGGTATTCAAAGTTAATTTAGGTCAATCTCAAAGTGCTACAGCTTCTATAGAAGCTGGCAATGGTAACGCACAAAACAACATTACATCACAGCAAAGCGTTTAAACTGCTTGAGAAAATATAAGATTTTCTCATTCAATAGTTGCTCTATCTCTGTATTAGGTAAATATTAATAGAAACCCCAGCTAAACTCATTAGCTGGGGTTTTTGCTTACTCGCAACTTCAGATATTTGCCCAATAGCAGTAAATTGAGCCAGAGGTTACTATTCCTCTTGCACATCAACCCAGATACTGCCTTCTTCTACACGAATAGGAAATACTGGTAATGCTTTTTGTTGTGAAACCAACGAGAGTACCTTACCTACACCAGGTGGCCAGGCACACCATCCTTGTACCTCACCAGTCCGCAGGTCAAAAGCACTGCGATGGAAGGTACAAACAATTGCCCCACTTTCAGTAATTTTCCCATTTTTCAAGGGTAATTTTAAGTGAGGACAGTTGTTATCTACAGCATAAAGCTGATTTTCGTGATTCAAAACCAGAATTTTCCGGTTGCCAACTTTCACCACTTGTCGCGCACCTGGCGAAAGTGCTTCGACTGCAAGAACTTTAGTCCAGCTCATTAGGTTCTCCTTTCCTAATAGATATGCCTTCAGTTTCCCGCAATTATGACCAGTGCGATCGCCTTTCAGTATAGAGGAGTCAGCAAGGATGAAGTCAGTAGCTCACAAACTATTTCCTGAAAGAGCGATGTTTACGACGGGCTTTACCTACGCTGGCGGAAGACAGCAAATATAAAATATTGCATAAACTATCCTTTTTACACTGAAAAATTTTATTTCTGGATAAACTAAATAAAGCACTGATTGTCCAATCATCATAAGGCTTGTAGCTTATAACAGGCAATTTCAAGGAATATAAAAAATGATTAAGACAAGTTACGAATTTGACCAGTCTATCCTCCCCGCCGGATCTTCATTAAAGACTAATATTCTGCTACGTTTTCGTGCTGACATAGCTAAATCTCCCCGACGTAACCTTAACCTTTCTCTTGTAATTGACCGTTCCGGCTCTATGGCAGGCGCTCCCTTGCATCACGCACTCAAAGCCGCTGAGTCTGTGGTAGATCAACTTGAGCCTTATGACATTCTCTCAGTAGTTGTTTACGACGATGAAGTGGACAGTGTTGTGTCACCCCAGGCTGTGACTAACAAAGCCGCATTGAAAAGTTCTATTCGCAAGGTAAGAGCAGGCGGTATTACCAACTTATCGGGGGGATGGCTCAAAGGCTGTGAACACGTAAAAACGCGACTCGATCCGCAAAAAATCAACCGTGTTCTCCTGCTTACCGATGGTCACGCCAATATGGGCATTCAAGACCCCAAAATACTGACGGCGACATCGGGGCAAAAAGCTGAGGAAGGCATTATCACAACTACGTTAGGTTTTGCTCAGGGTTTCAATGAAGACCTGCTGATTGGTATGGCAAGAGCCGCCACGGGCAACTTCTACTTCATTCAGAGCATCGACGAAGCAACTGAAGTGTTTAGCATTGAGCTAAACAGTCTTAGAGCAGTAGTGGGACAGAACCTCAAGGTGACACTCGAATTAGCTGATGGTGTCAGCCTTGTTGATACCTTAAGTCTTGCTAAAGTTAGCCAGAATGATGCTGGCCAAGCTGTCATCACCTTGGGAGAGCTTTATGAGGGCGAAGACAAACTTCTGGGTTTGAGTTTGGCGATCTCAAGCGCTCAAGTTGGAGAGTTACCTGTGATGAAACTGCATTACAGCGCCGATGTTGTGCAAGATGACGTTATTCAAAGCATCTCAGGTACAGCCGATGTCGTCGCCAAAGTTGGCACCGTTGAGGAAGCAGCTTTTGCTGCTACGAGCCATATCATTCTGGAACTGAGTCGCCTTACCATTGCTAAGGCCAAAGAGACTGGACTCAATTTAGCTGAACATGGCAAGCATCAGGAAGCTGAACAAACCCTCCGGGCACTTGTGAAAGATTTGCGAGATAAAGGGTTGAACGAGAATTTTGAAATTGCTGAAGAGATCGATCAGCTTGAGTATTTTGCAGGTCGGATCGCTCAAAAAGCTCTAGGCAATGCCGGACGTAAAGAGATGCGGGATCAGACTTACCAAACGATGACGCGCAATCGCAACGATCTGGTGGGTCGAGGTGTCACTGCTGGCGATGAAGTGTACGCGATGCCGATTGTGAATGAAGTCGGTTCAGGTGTTGAATTGTACTGCCTTCGTGATGGGGGTAAACTGCGGGTGAAAGTCGTGTCTAAAGGCTACGATTCAACCAAGAACATCCAGTTTCCTCGGGCCATTCGTGCGGAGGGGGCACGCTATGTTGTTGAAGGATTGGAACTTTCAAGCGATGCCACTTTCTACCGGGTACGTGGTAATATCAGCCGTTTTGTTCAACCCGGTGAAACAGATATTTTTGTTGCTCCTAGACAATCCAATCGAGCTAACACAGGTAAAGCTTCCAAAGGCCCTGCCAGTGCCGCTGATCTTCCCACAGCTGACAGTGTAGGGGACAGCATTTTAGTTCAGTGTGTCAAAGATGGCAGTAAGCTCCGTGCTAGGGTAGTTTCCGACGGATATGAACCAGATTGGAATATGCGTTTTCCGCGATCGGTTCGCGAGGAAGGTATGCTTTACGTCGTTGATGAAGTCAAAACTGCACCAGATGGCAAATCTTATATTGCCTGTGGTGAAATTAAGCGATTTGTCCAACCTACTTGAATTGGGTATTGGGTGGGAGTGGGGAGCATCACTTCAGCTTCGCTCAGTGACCCAGGAGCAGGGAGCAGAGGGAAAATTCCTCTCCTCTGCCCCTCTGCCTCTTGTCGCCAATCCTTAAAATATGCCAAGTAAATATCCCTTAGTTGACTGAGACTGTCACGATCAAAGAGTAAAGAGTAAAAGGCAATCTATTTTGACTTTTAACTTTCTCCTTTTGTTCAACTTTCCACAAGGGTAGGTTTAATCTTGACTAAATTGAAGGTTGGTATCAATGGCTTCGGTCGAATCGGGCGACTTGTGCTTCGCGCTGGCATCGATAACCCCAACATTGAGTTTATAGGTATTAACGACCTAGTACCACCAGATAACCTCGCTTACCTATTAAAGTACGACTCAACCCACGGCAGATTAAAGCATAAGGTTGAAGCCAAGGAAGATGGTATCCTCATTGATGGGCATTTCATTCCTTGCGTGTCGGTGAGGAACCCAGCAGAGTTACCTTGGGGAAAATTAGGTGCAGATTATGTCGTTGAAGCTACCGGGCTTTTCACTGACTACGAAGGAGCCGCAAACCACTTGAAGGCAGGTGCAAAGCGAGTAGTAATTTCTGCTCCTACTAAAGATCCAGATAGAGTTCCCACCCTACTAATGGGTGTAAACCATCACTTATTTAACCCCAGCAAGGATATAATTGTCTCTAATGCTAGCTGCACTACAAACTGTCTAGCTCCCATAGCTAAGGTCATCAATGACAACTTTGGATTGACCGAAGGGTTAATGACCACAGTTCATGCGATGACTGCCACTCAGCCAACTGTAGACGGCCCCAGCAAGAAAGACTGGCGGGGTGGTCGAGGTGCAAGCCAGAATATTATTCCCTCCTCTACAGGCGCAGCTAAAGCTGTAGCGTTGGTTTTACCAGAATTGAAGGGTAGGCTAACTGGTATGGCTTTGCGAGTTCCGACTCCCGATGTTTCTGTAGTTGATTTAACTTTCAAAACTGCCAAAGCTACTAGTTATAAGGAAATCTGTGCTGCCATGAAGGAAGCTGCCGCAGGTTCTCTAGCGGGTATCCTGGGCTACACAGATGAAGAAGTAGTATCCACAGATTTTCAAGGCGATACCCATTCTAGTATTTTCGACGCAGGTGCTGGGATTGAGTTGAACTCAAACTTCTTTAAGGTAATTGCCTGGTATGACAACGAGTGGGGCTACTCAAATCGCGTGATTGACCTGATGTTGTCTATGTCACAAAAGGAGAAACTCGCACCTACAGATGCTGTGGTTTGATTGGTCATTAGTCATTAGTCATTGGTCATTGGTCATTGGTCATTGGTCATTGGTCATTAACTTTTGACTTTTGACCCTTGGCTTTTGGGATTTGGGTCAAATGGTAAATACCGCGAAAACAAAACACCATCTAGTATCTTTATTTACAAAACAAGCGATATAAAGCACATGTTAATTTGGATGCGAAGTCTCTTAATTACGAATTGGTATAAACCATCCAAATTTGCAGGTTACTCCTCAACCCCTAATCCCTATGCGTCGAACCAAAATCATTTGTACTGTTGGCCCGGCTACATCTGCACCCGAAAAGTTGCAAGCCTTAGTAAAAGCCGGAATGAATGTGGCGCGGCTGAATTTTTCCCACGGGGCTTATGAATTCCACGCCCAAACTGCTCACTATCTCAGACAAATTAGTACTGAGCAGCAAAAGCCGATCGCAATTATGCAAGACCTCTGTGGCCCCAAAATCCGCTTGGGAACTTTACCACCAGAAGGGTTAAATCTGGAAGCTGGTACTGAAGTCACCTTTGTTTTGCAAGAAAAGGGTGAGAGTATCGACGAACTACCCTTACCATTACCGACTTTGTTCGCAATGGTACGACCAGGCGAACCAATTTTGATTAATGATGGTCGTGTCAAGTTGATAGTTACTGCTCGTGACGCCGATCGCATTCGCGCCCAAGTGAAAATTGGCGGGTTAATTTCCACGCACAAAGGAGTAAACTTACCACAAACTCCTTTACCTGTTAGTTCGATCACCGAAAAAGACTTGCTGGATCTACGCTTTGGGATTCAGTTGGGTGTAGACTGGGTGGCGGTGTCCTTTGTGCGATCGCCACAAGACTTAGAACCGGCCAAGCGAATGATTGAAGCTGCTGGTGCTTCCATCCGCTTAATTGCCAAAATCGAAAGAGCAGAAGCAGTAGAGAATTTTGATTCAATTCTGAAGGTTGCCGATGCGATTATGATTGCTCGTGGCGATTTAGGGGTAGAAGTACCAATTCACGAAGTACCCTTAATTCAAAAAGATATTATTCGCCGTTGCAATCGTGCTGGCAAGCCGGTGATTACAGCCACCCAAATGCTAGAGTCGATGATTAGCGCCCCCGATCCCACCCGCGCCGAAGCAACCGATGTTGCCAACTCCATTTTAGATGGGACGGATGCAGTAATGCTTTCTGGTGAAACAGCTGTCGGGCAATATCCCATCGCCGCCGTCGAGATGATGCACAATATCGCTGTGCGGACAGAACAGGCTTTAGATGAGGGTAGCAAACACGCTTGGTGTCATGAAGCAGGCAGTCTCAGCGTTACTGAATCTGTAGCAGAATCCGTGTGTCGCATCGCCTATGAAACAGGCTCACGGGCAATTCTCTGTAACACTTCATCAGGAAGTACTGCGAGAATGGTGTCTAAATATCGCCCTACTTCTCCCATTATTGCCCTTACCCCTGACATCACCGCTTATCGCCAACTAGCGCTTTCTTGGGGTGTGGAAGCTTTGTTAATCCCACCAGTCCACAATGCCGAAGAGATGTTTACCAATGTGGTGAACACAGTTGTAGACATGGGTTTAGCGAATAAGGGCGATAAAGTAGTAATTACCTCTGGTGTTCCAATTGGTAAATCAGGAACAACTAGCTTAATCAAAGTGCATTCCATTGGACAGCCAATTTCTGCATAAGGCACTTAGAATAGGGCTGTGGCTGAAGATAGTAAACAAAATTGGGCAATGATCAAGAAAAATTGCCAGAATCAGAATTGAAGGAAGAGTAAAGAGTGTAAAGAACTGGGGAATAAGTAAATCCTGTAACATTCATCACGGAGTATTTTATGTCTAAGAATTTACTGGAACAATTGCGACAAGTGACTGTTGTAGTCGCAGATACAGGGGATATCCAGGCAATTGAAAAGTTCAAACCCCAAGACGCTACCACCAATCCTTCGCTGATTACTGCTGCGGCGCAGATGCCAGAATATCAGGGAATTGTCGATCAAACTTTACTCCAAGCGAAGAAAGATGCTGGAGCCGGAGCCACCCAAGCACAGATAGTTTCTCTAGCTTTTGACCGTTTGGCAGTTGCTTTTGGATTAAAGATTTTGCAAATCATTCCCGGTCGCGTGTCTACGGAAGTGGATGCTCGTTTGTCCTACGATACTGAAGCTACCGTCACTAAAGCACGGGAATTAATTGCCCAGTATAAAGCCGCCGGAATTGGGCGCGATCGCGTCTTAATTAAAATCGCCAGCACTTGGGAAGGTATTCGCGCTGCGGAAATTCTCGAAAAAGAAGGTATTCACTGTAACCTTACCTTGTTGTTTGGTCTTCACCAAGCGATCGCCTGTGCAGAAGCCGGCATCACCCTGATTTCTCCGTTCGTCGGTCGGATTCTCGACTGGTACAAAAAAGATACCGGACGCGATAGTTACCCAGCAGCCGAAGATCCAGGAGTTTTGTCCGTCACCAAAATCTACAACTACTACAAGAAATTTGGTTATAAAACCGAAGTTATGGGAGCTAGCTTCCGTAACCTTGGTGAAATTACTGAACTTGCAGGTAGTGATTTGTTGACAATTTCGCCATCACTTTTGGCTGAATTGCAAGCAACTGTTGGAGAACTGCCACGCAAACTTGACCCCGCCAAGGCAGCAAACTTGGAAATCGAAAAGATATCCGTTGACAAAGCTACTTATGACAAGATGCACGCCGCAGACCGCATGGCAACCGACAAACTAGATGAGGGCATCAAAGGTTTCACCAAGGCACTAGAAGACCTTGAAAAACTTTTAGCAGACCGACTAGTTCGCCTTGAAGGAGAGGTAGTAGCAGCTCATTAGAACGTAACCATAGTTAGTGGTTAGTGGTTGAACCACTAACCATTAGTTAGTTGCATCAATCCTGATTAATAACCTGACTTTTCACGGTATCTGGAAAACCTCACTTCTATTGCTCTGGGACTTCCAAATAAAAAAATGTTCCAAAACTGACACGAAAACTCTCTTTATTCATCCTCTCTCTGTGTTCTCTGTGTCTCTGTGGTTCGTTTATTTGGATAATTTATTTCTTGGAAGTTCCTCTCTCCTAAAAGGCTACGGTGTACACACATCTCGTTGTAGATCCTCCTAAATCCTCCGATAAATTGGAGGACTTTGAGAGGTTTTTGCCCCCCTTTTTTAAGGGGGGTTGGGGGGATCAAAAGCCTGTGAGGCAACCCTAGAGGACTTGTGTGTACACCGTAGCCTAAAAGGAGAGAGACTTTAAATTTTCCCCCTTCCCGCACTTCGTGCCGCTACGCGAACGTAGGCAAGGGGGTTAGGGGGTTAAGTCAATCGTTAGCTTTTTCACATAACGTGAAAAGTCAGATTAATAACGACGGCGGATAATCTGGTATCGTCCGGGCTGTCGTCGTTGGATAATCTGCCGTTGTCTAAACTGCTGCCGGCGTCGAATATTTGTATCCGCTCGGTAAATCGGGGTAGAAAGAAAAAATCAGAATGTAGATTGGTAGACACGGCGTTATAAAATATGATATATGACGCAAAAATCATCTGCTGGGAACTTAGTATC
>NZ_JACJSI010000101.1 GCF_014698065.1 Nostoc flagelliforme FACHB-838 | reverse complement strand
ATCAAGCTCGTTACATTGGTACTCGCAAAAATCTATTTGACCTCCGCCGTACCGCAGTCGTCCATAATCTTCATGTCCTTGCCAAAATTTTTACTAACACTACTGAGCAGTCTTCTACTTAATTCTGATTACTGAATCGGTGTTCTAGCATCAATCAGGATAGCCTACGGTTTTTGACTAGGTAATCATTAACCAGCTTTATAGCAATTTTACAATTACCCCAAATTCCATCGGCATACACAAAGTTTCTGTTAATATCTCTGACCTGATATCCGCAATAGTACTAATTTAGTTTATTAGTTAGGTATATAACTATGAACGTTAGACGCACCTAACTTGATGAAGCGATCGCAATTTTTATTAACCCTTGCTAGCCTTAGTATTGTTGGGGGAAGTTTTTTTATGAAAACGAATTTTAGCAGTACTAACGAACCGAAAATAATAACTGATACATTACGTTACAAAGAAATTCGTAATCAGCTACGGTCTGATAATGACCAAGTAAAACATTTTCCTAATGAGATTCCCACTGATGCCAAAAACGTTCGTATTGCTTACTCTCCCGAATTTTTTCAAATTAGGCTGAAACAGCCACCAAACAAGATAGAAAAATTACTTTTGCAATACAGAAGCATTGCCAAGCACAAATATAGAGGTGGTGACACAAACAATCACATAAACCAACCTAACGGTGTGCCAACAACTTTCTTCTACACTAATGACTCTCCTACAGAATCTTTTCCAGCTACTTATGAAATATTAGTATTAAACACAGATGACAAAGGTAGACCTGGCTTCAAGTGGAATCATGGAGATAGCTACGGCGTCGCTATTAGTAGTTCAGCCTCGGAAATTATCTATTGGTCTGAAAAATGGTAATTATAGTAATTCTAAATTATTCGTGAAATCTTCTCTTCGCCGTTTGTAGAGTCAAGCGCCGAAAATCGGCGTTCTATAGAAGTTCGCCCAAGTGAAAAAATTCTTATTGTAGAGAAAATGACTTCACTGATAAAGTTAATAGTGTTGCCTTTAATTCCCAATAAGTTAATTTAAGAGAGGTATACAAAATGAAAAAATTCTTAAAAAATCTTCTTAATGAACAAACCAAATCGATTATTAGATCATTTTGGTTATATCAAACTTTATATAATGCATTCACGCAAGCTAGCTGTCGCAGGCAAAAGGCTTGATATTTGTGCCAATGAAGTTGCTATCTATCTGCTTCAATGTGGTAAAGGAAAATATGTACTGCGTGATAAAATTTGTCTTGAAATTGGAAGTGGATGGTTACTGACTCATTCGTTAGTATTTTACCTTATGGGAGCAAAAAAGGTTTATGCAACGGATGTCTACCCGTTATTACAACCCGAAAATATTTTCCACGCTGTGTCTAAGTCTGTAGATTGGAGTATTTTAGATAGTTTATCTACATTTGAAGATCGTGAGATTATCCATTTACGCTTAAAAAAGCTGCTTTCATTAAAAAAAATATCTGTAGAAACCTTAAAAGAGTTGGGCATAGAATACATTGCTCCAATTGATTTATCTCAAAAAATGCCTACTAAAGAAAAAATAGATTTCATCTTCTCCAAATCTGTGTTTGAGCATGTGCCAGTTGATGATGTGATGCCACTTCTAAAAAATATTGAAAGTAGCCTCTCTGAAGATGGTTTTATGTTCCATCTAATTCATTTACTGGATCACAAAAATATGAGTGAAAGACCATTTGATTTTTTTGTTTATCCACAAGAAGCCTATTCGAGAGAATTACAATCAAGGTGGGGAAATCGAATTCGACGAAGCCAATGGAAGCACATATTTTCTAACCTTAAGCACTTAGACTCTAGATTTGTATTTGAGTGGTTGTGCAAAGACGGAGTATTACCAGAAAAAATCGACTCGTCTATTCAATATACAGATGAGGAAGACTTAATAGTTTCCCATATTGGTGTATTTGGAGAATTAACATCGTTTCCGAAAGTCAAGTCTTAAGGAAGAAGAAGTTATGAGTGGAAGCTTTATCCACTCATACTTCAGTACTAAATACTGCTTTTACTCTTTCGGGTATATCACTTTTGGTAGTTAAAACTTATAGCCAGCGTAGCTAAGATTTTAATGGTGATTAAAATTTATCTGAATATGTAGAATGCCAACTGCTTTAGTTACTGGTGCCTCTAGTGGTATTGGTAAAGCCTTTGCCCAGGAACTCGCTGCACGCAAGACAAATCTTGTACTCGTTGCTCGTTCTGAAGAGAAGCTAAGTCAATTAGCTAAACAACTACAAGAACAACATAAAATTCAAGTAGATGTTATAGTCAAAGACCTTACAGAACTTAATGCCGCTGCTAGTGTATTTGATGTTACAAAAGCAAAGGGATTAACTATTGACTTATTAATTAATAATGCTGGTTTTGGTTATTATGGTGACTTTGCTGAAGGGGATGGAGAAAAACAAGTTAAAATTGTACAATTAAATATTTTAGCATTGGTAGATTTAACCCATAAATTTCTACCATTGATGCGGCAACGTGGTTCTGGAAGTATTATTAATGTATCCTCTATTACTGCATTTCAACCGATACCATACCTTTCTGTTTATGCTGCCAGTAAAGCTTTTATTCTCAGTTTTAGTGAAGCGCTATGGGCAGAAAATCGTCAATATGGTGTCCGTATTTTAGTTACTTGTCCAGGGCCAATAGAAACAAATTTTTTTGCAGAAGCTAATTTTCCCCCAGCGTTGGCAAGCAGTACAGATAAAGTATATTCTTGTGAAAAAGTGGTTTGGGAATCTTTAGAAGCTTTGGAAAAAGGCTATCCAACTGTTATTAGTTCTGATACTAACACTCAAATTAGAAGTAAATTATCTCGGCTTGTACCGCGCAAACTTTTGCTAAATATGCTGGCAAAACACTTTAAAGCATAAGTATATATTTAAGAGTTAGGATTTTGGAGTTAAACAAAGTGGTGTATTAAAAACTCCTTACTCCTAACTTCTAATTCCTCACTTCTCGTTTATTACATATACCTGGTTAATTGAACTCGGTAACGGTCTTTTTTAGTAACAGCGATTTCCCCAACTTCTAAACGTCCTTTAGAGCGAATGGCGATTAAGTCGCCTGATTTGACTTGAGAACTAGCTTGAGTAATTTCCTTCCAATTGACACGGACATCACCAGCATCAATGAAATCAACCATTTTGCTGCGAGACATACCAAAACCAGCAGATGCGATCGCATCTAATCGCAAAGAGGCCTCTACAGTAGTTAATTCTTTTTTCTTGGGTTCCCGAACTTTTAATTCAGTTAGCTCAATCTGCTGAGTTTTCACAGGAACCGATCGCACCTGTTTCAAACTCATTTCCAAAAATTCCACCAACTCTGGTGCAACAATCGCCTGCGCCCCTCGTTCTCCCAAGACAATAACATCTCCTGTCTTTTCCCGAACAATTCCCGTCCCCAACATTGCGCCTAAAAAATCGCGGTGAGAGGCGGTATCAAACAGGAAATTACCAGCAATTTCCACGGCGACAAGGCTGACTTGAGATTGATCTAAGGGAAGTTCTGAACGAGCGATCGCTATTCTTTGGCGTTCAGCTTGTGGATATCCGCCCCACGCAACTAATTGCACTTCTGTTAATCGGTTAAACACCCGTTGAATTTCTGCCAATTCTGGGGGAGACAGAAAATCAGTCAAAACCACTTCCCAAGTTTTGATGGCTTGCTCTGCTTGATCGATTACACGAGCGACACTATCTCGATTTTCAACACCTTTTAAAAGTTCTTCTCGTGGCAACATTCTTAAAAATTATGAGTTATGAATTGAGAATTAATCTGCTATAACTATCTTGATTCTAACTTTAATTCCCATTTCAGCAGGTTTTCATCCCTAGCAATTTGTCGCATTCCCAGTTTTTCCAAAATGCGAATCGAGGCAACATGATCCTCTGGAGAATGAGCGATAATTCTCTTGAGTTCTGGCTGAGTAAAGGCAAAATTAACTAATGCTTCTACTGCTTCAAAAGCAAATCCCTGCTGGCGATAAGCTGATAGCACTTCATAACCCATTTCTACAGTTCCTGTCTGATCGGGTTTGCCAATAAAACCCAAATCGCCAATCAAAGTAGAATCTGTAATGTGAATCATTAGCCAGATCCCCCAACCCAATTGGGAAGGATCATCTATTAGCATCTGAGCATACATGGGGAAAATATCTAACACCTCAGATCCATACCAATCATCAGGAACTCTTACCCCTAAAAGCCTCTCTACCTCTAATTTATTTCTTGCAATCACCGCTTGCGCTACTTCCAAACAACAGGGAAGTAGCTCAAGCCGCTGTGTTGTAATGTGTAAACTATGATTCATTTATTACACGTTACCTGTGTCAGCATAACCTTGGATATTTTCTGGATCAAACTGACGTAATATTCGGGTTGCTTGCCGAGTTAGAGTTTCAGAACCTTGAACGGCAACTAAGTATTTACCTGCATCTAAGCGGTTGCGGTAGGGTAAAGCATCACCACTACCCACAAGTAAACCGACTCCGCCACCAACAAACACACCACCCATAGCACCACTAGCAGCACCCAGCAGTCCGCCAACAATATGATTTCCAACTTCACCCGCCCAGGCAAAAGTGTCTAAACCAGTGATCAGGCTGAAGGTAAAACCTGCAAAAAAGCCGAATGGTATCAGCCAAGTTGCCATTAGTTGTGCTTGCTTTTTGGCTTGGTCTTTGGGGTCAATTAAGCCAAACTCGTCAGCTGTTTTATATCCTTTCCCTAAGATAGTACTGTTTATGCCTTCTTCTTCTAAAGCTAGGTAAGCAGCTTCGGCTTGAATGCGGTCTGGTAATACGGCCACAAGGTAATTCATGATTTAACAATTTGTCCAATAAAAGTTTTGCCTTAATTAACAGCGTATCAGTCCTAGTCGAATCAATCTTGCATTGGCGCGACCTGTTGAATTAACTGCAAATAGCGTAGGCGTAGCCCGCCGCAGGCATCGCACAAGTCAAATGACATCTGATCACTTTAGCGAATCTAGTGGCTCACAAAAATTGTTCACGCCTTGCTTGAGGACATAAATTAAAACTGGTGTTGCCAAAATTTTCGGAAACGTCGGCATTGATTTTAGATGTTCCATCATCTTTTGAGGTGAAGTATTCAGCAAATCTTCCCGATACTCTTGTTCGCAAATGACAACACGCCATTTTCTAGCCAAGGCATCTAACCACTCGGAATTTGCTCTTTCTGGTTGTTGTCCCGCCCGAATAGCTAGGGTCATCGCCGCATCTTCTAAATCTCCATCACAGTCTTCAATCAAATCTAGCGCTTCCATATCGCCGGGGTCATCTACCAATTGAGAGCGAAACTGTGCAATTTCTTGAGATGTTACTTTAGTCATGAGTCTTTGACAAGGCGAGCGATCTAACACTCAGTTATGCTACATCATTTCATCAAACTCCTGTTACAAATAGATTTTTTTCCAAAAAAGCCTCATTTTTTCAATGTAATTATTGAAAAAATGAGGCTTTTTGAATTTTTAATTGCGAAGATATATCAGCAGTACTAGTAGTCTGTCAAGTTGAAATTGATAGGTAAACAAGTTCATCGTAAGGGCTTTAGTCCTTACTATGAACCCTCAAAACTAACTTAGACATTGTACTAGCGTAACGCTCTGAGGGTAACAGACCGTTGTAACTGAGCTAAAGCACGGTTGTAATCCAAAATTGCTGTGACTCGATTACCTTCAGCTCTTGTGAGGTCGTTTTCAGAGTTAATGACATCAGTTTGAGTGCCTACACCAGCTTGGAATCGCAAACGTGCTAAACGTAGAGCTTCCCTAGCTTGTTCTAAAGCGGTATTAGCGGTTTGAACATTCTCCAAACTAGATTGCTGGGTAGAATAGGCTTGTTCTACTTCAAACCGAATTTGGTTGCGCTGTTGAGCAAATTGAGTTTCTGCGATCGCAATATTAGCTTGCTGCTGATCTGCCCTTGCTCTAGCGGCTCCTCCATCATACAAATTTAGGGTTGCTCTAACTCCTAATGAATAACCATCAGTAACACTGACACCATCATCGAACTGGTCTAGTAGGTTGTAGCTGGCTACCAAACTAACTTGAGGCCCAAGCTCCCCAAGAGCCTGCCTACGCCGTTGTTCGCTGATATTACGCTGTGCCAACTGCTGTTGTAGTTCTGGACGATTTTGAAAAGCCAGCACAATACTTTGTTCTAGGGTTGGGTTCCAAAGACCAGCTAATTGTACAGGGTCAGCAGCACTGATATTTATCCCTTGTGGTAAACTTATCCGAGTTGCTAATTGACGACGAGCAATTGCTTGCAGGGATCTAGCATTAGTCAAATCTTGTTGGGCATTTGCTAAATTCACCTGCGATCGCAACACATCGAAGCGCGTACCAACCCCAGCTCGTTCTAAAGCTTCTGCATCACGCAAACTAGCCTCAGAGTTCAGCACAGCCGATTGGGCAATGCGTACTTGTTCATCTCTTTGTTGCAGATTGTAGTAGTCTGTAGCAACATCCAAACGGATTGTCTCAGACTGAGCTTCTACAGCCAACTCATTGAAACGTACCTGTTCTTCAGCCGCTCTGATGTTAGCTTGCACTGTCCCAGAAGTGTAGATGTTATATGAAAGTTGTGCTTGACCATTAAAAGATGTACTAGCTTCATTTCCTGACTGTGGTATACCCGGCTGTTGTTCTGTTTGTTCCAACTGAAGCTGACCAGCAGCAGACTGACTGCGAGTAATATCCGTACTTACATCAAGACTAGGCAATAAAGCAGCTTGCGCCTCGCGTAGAGCAGAACGATTGCGTTCTAGCTCCAAGAGAGACACCTGTAAATCCCGGTTGTTACGCCGCGCTAGTTCCAGAGCTTGTGCTAAAGTAATTGCCTCATTTCCCTGAAGTCTCACTTCCTCCGGTTGGGTAGGAAATTGTAGAGGATTTGAGCTAGGAATCAAATTATCGGGAATTTGCACCGGCCCTGACACCGCAGGAGTTACGTTTCTTGGCACAGTGGAAGGTTGCACTGAATCTGCTGGTACAGGAGTGACGGTTTCCGGCGCAGTCGGAGTTGGTGTCGAATCTGTTGGAATCGGAGTATTACTCTGAGCCAAGCGACCAATCGCATTTTGTTGTAAGCAGTTATTTGAAGTCAGTAGCATAGCCAAGGAGTCAGTTTTGCTTTTTCCCAACTCCTGTGGACACCTCTGCGCTGACAACAGTTTTGCTGCTCCACCTGTGGCTGAAGTTTGTAAAAATGTTTGCAACTGAGTAACAGTATTTATCTTTTGACCTACTGGCTGCTGTGCAGAAGACAAAGACAAAATTTCTTTTGCGACAGAAGGGGTTTTTGAAGTGTAGTTGGGAACTACTACGTTCTTTAGTTTCTGCCCATTTGGGTCTGAATTACTCTGTTTTTGATTATTTTGAGCGGAACGGCTGACATCTAACTGTTGGGAAGAATTAGAGTTAAGTGCCAAACCTAAAAATCTACCTTTATCTTTCTTAAGTAGTTGTTTTATTCGCACACCAGTATTTTCAGCCGTGAATACTGGAATACTGTTATTACTTAAAGGCTTCACACTAAGTTTAGTGAAACCAAAAGTAGGTACTAGAGTTGGAACACTAACAGCACCATTAGGCAGTTGTGTATTCATGGTATCCACAACTAAGTCTTGACCATAATTAGAAGTCAAAACACTAGGAGAAGACGCCAGTTGTACCCCAGTGAGTTTCGCAGTACCAGCCCAAGTAGGCTGAGTTGTTAAGACTGCTGCCGTTACACCAGGTAAGAAGCTATAAAATAATTGCTGTCCTTTCACCGCATCCCCTCACACGAAAATCAATCTAGCGGCAGAAAACCTTTCTTCACCACAGAATATAGCACGATACTAAACTTAGGAAAGAATATACTACGATACTAAATTTAGGGTTCGGAACTCTGTTTGTCTTCAAAACGTCTAACAATGCGAGAAAGTTCCGCCTTTTCATCGATACTAACGCGAGTAGGAGCACCGCTGATAATCCGTTCGTAGTTTCGGAAAGAATCTTTGATATCGGGCCCGTCAGCAGTAATATTATACTCACGAATGCCCTTATCATGCCAAGAGCCTCTCATTTTAAATACGTTAATTGCCCGGGACATTTCTCCACGAATTTCTACGTACTGCAACATCAGAATTGTGTCGGTTATCGTGGAAATATGAGAGTCAGTAATGGAATGCGCTCCCAGAAATTGGTCAGTTGTGTTGGTAAAAAAACCAGTAATTTCTTCTTGTTTAGCATAACCTGTCACACCAATTACAAACTGCCGAAATGCATTATTACTAACTCCTCTAGCTAGTGCTGATAAGGAATCAATGGCGATGCGGGCAGGTTTAAAGATAGCTATTTCTGATTTAATAATTTGTAAGTGGTCTTCTAAACCAGTTGATTCGGGATAAGTACAGATGATTTTGAGTAAACCTTGTTCCTCTAATTCTTCAAAATCAATTCCCCAAGAGGAAGCATTACGAGATAGTTGAGCGCGTGATTCTTCATAAGCAAATAATATTGCCTGTTCTCCATTGAGGCAGCCATCTTGAATAAATTTACTTACTAAGAGGGTTTTGCCAGTACCTGTGGCTCCTGTGGCTAAAATAATTGAATCTTTAAAGAAACCACCACCACACATTTCATCTAAGGTTTTGACACCAGAAGATACTCTGACATTAGAAGAACGTTGAGTCAAGCGCATTGCTCCTAGTGGAAAGATGTTAACTCCTTCATTCGTAATGGTGAAGGGATATTCGCCTTTCATGTGAGTTGTGCCACGCAATTTGAGAATTTCAATTGTGCGACGGCGGCGTTCTCCTTCTAAAACGTTGCGAACAATTACTACATTATCGGAAACAAATTCTTCAACTCCAAAAGAGGCAACGGGCCCATATTCTTCACCACGTTCAGTGGTAATTACAGTGGTGACGCTCAGTAGTTTAAGACGTGCTACTAGGCGAAATATCTCGCGTCTCACTACTCCCATTGCTTCATACTGCTGAAATACTGCTGTTATTGAGTCAATTGAAACTCGTCTAGCTTTATATTTGCGGATGGCATATTGCAAACGCTCAATGAGTGCAGAAAGGTCAAAATTACCAACGATATCTTGACCTTCTGGATCGGGAGATGCATCAAGAATAAATAACTTGCCTTCTTCGATTAAGCGCGGCAAATTCCAACCAAAAATATTGGCATTTTTAATAATATCACTCGGTGATTCTTCAAAGGTAACGAATACTCCGGCTTCATCAAAGTAGGTGATACCGTTATAAAGAAATTGAAGAGAGAATAAAGTTTTGCCTGTGCCAGAAGTGCCGCTAATTAAGGTAGTTCTACCAATTGGTAAACCACCATGACTAACATCGTCAAAACCCTCGATCATCGTCCGAATTTTTTCTACACCCACAATTTTCGGTGGTTGTTTTGATTCTAATTGCTCTTTTTCACTCATCGCTTGATAATAAATTGGTATTAAAATCTATTTTTTATGACTAAATTTGCTGCAAACTTAATTTTATTATGATTAAAATTTTACTCTTCAAAATCTTCTTCACTCAGTTCTTCGTAGAGCAAATCTAATCCAATCAGTACTCTTTCTCTATCGGAAAGATCGCCGATAATTTTGCGAACGGGTGGAGGCAAAATTTTAGATAATGTTGGTGTCGCCAATATTTTATCTTCTTCTGCCAGTTGCGGGCTTTTCAGTACATCGATCACTTTTAAAGCATAAACACCTTCAAACTCCTGTTCTAAAATATCTTTGAGTGTTTTTAATGCCCGGACTGAATTAGGCGTGTTCCCTGCTACGTAAAGCTTGAGAACGTAGGTTTTTTTGGGTTTTTTCATATACTTAATGTCTAGTCATGAGCATAAGAATACAAGATGCAAACGCACATTAGCAGTAGCTAATGACAGTAGCTTGTTATAAGTGAAATATTGCTAAATTCAATTTATTTAGAAACTGAACTCCTATATACTTCGCACAGGTGAGCCAGGATATCTATCAACGTTAAGCGGTAATCAAGTAACGCTTCATTGCTCCTTCCTTCTAATTTTAGCTGGTTAGAAAAATCTTCTATTACCTCCATGTGAATTTCGATTATTTGGGGCACAGGAATATTAGCATAAAATATAGTATTGATAAATTTATCAATTTTATCTTTTAATGTTTTATCTGTGGTAAAATAATCTATAAGAATCAAGCTATAATCTGATTTAAGATGTTTTAATAATTCTTGTTTTTGCGTTGGAGTCATCTCCTGAAAATACTGTTGGCTTTTTTGCATCTGACTGGCAAATACATAGAGGTATTTGTTAGTGTATGCCTTCCTTTGATTTTGTTGCAGCCAATGGGGTAAAGAGTTGGTTTCTCCATAGGTAGTTGCAGCAACAGGTAGATAGCAAAATTGGGCAATAATTGCGTCCATAAATTTGCACACCCATGTACTCAAACTTTTGTAGTTGGCTAAGTCAACTGGATTATTTAAGCATTTTTTAACATTAGGTTGCAGAATCAATATCGGTAATAACATTTATTCTTAAATATCTCTCCTTAATCGCCCTGACCAAGAAACGTGACTGATAAGTTTGACTAACGCTTCTAGGGGAATACTGGGTTTGCAGTATACTGGTGATTACACCGCAAAACAACGCTCTGTGTTAACAGAGAGTGCTAGCCACTCAACAACCCAGTGCAGCAACTGAGTGGTAGGACTTAGTAAGTCTTTGATGATCGATCAGGTATCTATCCGCATAGCAAAACACAGTAGCTAATTTATTATTTACATATCTTATGTATATAAATAAATAGATAGATTTTTTTATTTTGCTCCTTGATAAGATACTTAAACGAACTTAAAGGATCGTCGCATTCTAAATCATTATAATTCCTCAAGGTTCTAAAGCGAATCTTTGGGGCCATAATTGTTTTAGCTGTCGCTATCGATGAGGAGTTTAAATACCAGTAAGACACTGGAGAGGTTAGTTGTTAGAAATGAGAAACGTCGCCTTTTGAAAAAATGCACTCGTCCGCAAGCAAGTGCCTATGAAGGGAAATCCCGTTGTTTTAATGGCGTTGAAATAACCAGAGTTGCTTATATGAGTCTTCTTAGAGGATATGACTTCAGGCGAAAAGACCATCAACTGGCAGATGGAAATGCCGGAGGGTTCCACAGGAAGAATGACCCCAAAAGCCCTATGTTAATGCTAGATTACCCGCTTTATAACTTTCAGGCAACCGTACCTAGCTGCCCGCAAACAAGTTCTCTGGCAGTGGTGTTGGATATTTTTGAGCATGAACAGTGCGATCGCTTGGTAGTAGTGAATCAACAAGAATGTCCGATCGGATTGCTGTATTCTGCCCGTTTAATCCCAAAATTATTAGCACATAGTGACAATAAAAATCTAAATTTACAGCAATCGCTCTCTACCTGGGGTCAAGGTCTGATTGAGCCAATACAGACAATATTAGCTTCTGAGCCTGTAGAGCGATTGAGCTTGCACTTGTGCTATCCACAAACCGAAAAACACCAGAACTTAGATTGGGCGTTGATTGACTCTGATGGCCGATATTTGGGACTGCTGGATAGTTCACGCCTGTTGCGATCGCTGGCTAAGGAGCGCATCGTTGGGTTACAAAGTTCAGGCATCCACAGTTCGTCTGGCGATCGTCACCATGAGTATAATGCTGGGACAAATGACCCCAATTCGTTAGGACACCAGCCACTGGTACACTTGCTCGAAAGACTGCCTTGGCCTTTGATGTTGCAAACGGGTACTGGCGAGGTGATAGCACGAAATCCCGCCTGGTGGCAGCAATTAGGAGCCTTGAAAGATCCAGAAGGAGTCAGGCAACAAGTGGAGGCAATACTTGTTCCTAAAACCTCCGAAAAATCAGAATATGTCAGCCAACGAGCAATCAAGGTTCATCCCAGTGGTAGGGATGAGTATGGTGCTGAACAAGAACTGACTCAGCAAGAAGCATCTGGTGATGCTGGATACAGCCGATGCTATTTAGATAGTCAAGTAGGTACTTGTACCTGCGTTGTCGAAGTGCAAAATGGTCAGGAGAGAATCTGGCAATTTGCCAAAATTCCCTTAGATAGTCCTGAGTTGAAAGCGATGAGTGCTGAATCAGAGGTTGCACTCAGCAATGATTTGTGGTTAATTTTAGCTACTGATGTTACCGAGCAGCAGCAGCTTTGCAAGGAACTAGCAGCAAAGAATGCCGATTTAATTCAACTAAATCGGTTGAAAGATGAGTTTTTAGCTTGTATTAGTCATGAACTCAAAACTCCCCTAACTGCCGTTTTGGGGTTATCGCGCTTGCTCGTAGATCAGCAGTTGGGAGAACTTAACGAGCGTCAAGCCCGTTATGCAGGACTGATTCATCAAAGTGGCCGCCACCTGATGAGTGTGGTGAATGACATTTTAGATTTGACCCGCATGGAAACGGGACAAATGGATTTGACGCTGACTCCGGTGAAAATTAGTGCTGTGTGCGATCGCGCCTTATCGGAAGCCAAAGCTATCCACACTCAAACTACCAAAGCTACATCTGCCTCACCACCTGCAAATGCCCGTTCATCTGCTCCTCAATTCTGCCTTTCCATTGAACTAGGCTTAGATCAGATGGTGGCAGATGAGTTGCGCTTACGCCAGATGCTAGTACACCTACTTTCCAACGCCTTCAAATTCACCGAAATATCTGGCGAAATTGGGCTGCGGGTAAGTCGTTGGGAAGGATGGATTGCCTTTACAGTTTGGGATACAGGCATTGGCATTCCTGAACATCAACAACACTTGATATTTCAAAAATTCCAACAACTAGAAAATCCCCTTACCCGCCAATTTGAAGGCACTGGTTTAGGGCTGGTATTAACTAGGGCCTTGGCGCGTCTCCACGGCGGAGATGTCAGTTTCTTATCGCGTGAAGGAAAAGGTAGCCAGTTTACCCTACTTCTGCCGCCCAGCCCTCCGAAAACAGGCTTTTCTGAACCAGATATAGGAATCAGAGAAGAAGAAGAAACACGATATCAACCTACACGGGAAATTCCCACAACAGATCGTCAGCAAGTTAGTACAACCACACAGCATCATCTGGCGAGTTCGCAACGGTTGGTGTTAGTAGTCGAAGCAGTAGCCCGATATATTGAAGACTTGACCGAACAACTCAAAAGTTTAGGATATCGGGTAGTAATTGCGCGATCGGGGACAGAAGCAGTCGAAAAAGCTCGGCGCTTGCAACCAATAGCGATATTTTTGAATCCGTTGCTACCCCTGCTATCAGGCTGGGATGTGCTGACTTTACTGAAATCTGACACTGCAACCCGTCATATATCTGTAATTGTTACCGCGACGGGAGCCGAAAAGGAGCAAGCATTTGCTCATCGAGCCGATGGTTTTTTAAGCTTGCCAGTAGAGCATCAGGTATTAGCACCAGTTCTGGAAAAATTATGTACTGCACAAGCAGTTCCGCAGCAAGGGTTAAACAACAGCGCAATTATCCCAACTAAAACCCCACTGCGAATTCTCCGGTTAGTGAATCCCCAGTTGGAATCAGTCAATCCCCACCCCTCACTTCGAGAACATCGGGTGATTGAAGTAGATGATCTAGATCAGGCAGAACTTTTGGCGCGGGTATGGCAGTTTGATGTCATTTTGCTAGATGTCGAAAGTACCACCGCCCAAATTTATTTAAAGCAACTAATTGGGCATTCACGTTTAGCGGCCATACCACTGGTTACTTGCGATGTCGCAACTACTTTAATCGCTTCTAAAATACCGGGGCTATCTGTATTTCCTTACTTAACACCATTTGCTAAAGACAACAATAGTCGTACCGAGAAAACAGATGCTTTACTATCAGTACTGCAAATTGCTTCTGGTATTTGCTGTCCTCCTAACATCTTGGTCGTGGATTTGACAATGCTGCGTGATTTTCCCCAGATAAGACGCAAGCAAGTTAAGGGTTATCGGACGGCAAAAAATTGCTCAATTAGTACTGAAACTGCTGAACGGGGATCTGAATGGTTCCAAGCTTTAATTCAGTACCTACAAACAGCGGGCTTTAAAGCGGCGATGAGTCCCTGTTGGGCAGAAGTGTTACAACAGATTCGCCACCAAAGCGTTGACTTACTGCTAATTTGTTTAGGAGAATCTGTTATCCACAAAGATGTACTCAAAGCAGTGAAAACATTGGGAGATTCGCCGTTAAAGTTGCCACCAATTTTGGTACTGAATCAACGATTAAATCGCCCAGAAAGCAATTTTCAGCCTGGGGTTTATAAGGAAGACAAGCAGAAGAAGAATGGTTTGGAATTAGTAGAAACTGTTGTTGGTGCGATCGCTACCCAAATATTACCGCGGTCAATATCAATGGAAGACCTCTTAAGCCAGATCAATCAAGCTTTAGCTGTCAATGGTTACAATGGCAAATGTTAATTTGGTCATTGGTCATTAGTCATTAGTTATAGTTATTCGCAAAGGATAAAGGACAAATGACTAATGACAATTTACGATATGTCTATTTTTTCACTCTTCTTTTTCTTAAAAGGAACTCGAACCAAGTTATAAGCTCCCTTGGTCGATAAACTCTTGTAATCGTCTGGTTGTAATTCCATTTGTAAAAACTTTTTCTGTTCAGCCAATAGCAGCAATGAAGGAGGTTGTAGCCCTTTAGCAGCCTGGTTTTGAATATGCTCTATAGCCTCTTTGGGAAATCTTAAATAATTTACGTGGATGTGGCTGTAAAATACCACACTAGGCTTTTTGAAACCAAGCATGATCAATTCTTCGTTGGGTTCTTTTGCTTCTAGAATGACCGCAGATAATTCCCTTAAGGGTAATTGACGTTCTCGATCAATAAAGAACGAAGCAGGCGTTAAAACAAAAATTAGAAACGCCACAAACCCGATTAAATTAATACTAATAATGTAGTTCCAGCGGCGAGTCAGTAAGAAAGCTGCAACCAAAATGGCACAAACCAGCCACATTAAACCTGCGATTACTGGTAAACCAGATTTTTGAATTAGTTCGTGGAAGTTACTTATAGCTGGATCAGTACCTAATATCTGGGTTATGTTAAACAGTGCTGTTGCCAAAACTGATAAAAATACTACATTTAACCAACCACTTATTCGCAGAAAAGACGAAGAGATGGACGGAGTTGGGGAAACAGGAGTTTTTTGCTGTGTTTCCGTATCTGGAAAAAGGTCGTTCCACAATAGGGCTACCAGGATTGCCGCTGCTGGCATTAAAGGCAATACATAGCTAGGAAGTTTGGTGACAGCAATGCTGAAAAAACCAAAGATGCTAGCAAACCAGAACCAGGCAAATAAGCCAAATTGCTGAAAACGTTCAAGAGATCGCCAATGCGATCGCTGCCAAAACTTTAGTCTAATTATGGAGGCTGGTAAATACACTGAGTAAGGTGCAAAACCCAACAGCACTACCAAAAAGTAAAAATACCAAGGTGCTGAGTGACCATTAACTACTTCTGTAAAGCGTTCCAGGTTGTGATAACCAAAAAAGGCATTAATATAATTCCAGCCATTGCGCCAAATTACTAAAGCATACCAAGGTACTGATAAACCTAAAATTATCAGTATACCCATGAAGAGGCGCATTTCCCGCAATACCTCTCTAAACCTTCCCACATAAAGCAAAAAGGCGAAAATAATTAGCCCTGGTAAGACAATTCCCACTGGCCCTTTAGTCAAAATCGCGCCTGCAATTAGCACATAACAAGCTAAGTACCACTTATTGGGGAATGGGGTAGAAGAGGCAGACGGGCGGAGGGCAGGGGGCAGAGGAGAGGAATTTGAATTTTCCCCCTGCTCCCTGCTCCCTGCTCCCTGCTCTCTACTCCCTTCCTTCCCTGCATATCCTAGAAAGAAACATAACAAAGCTGATGCTATACATCCGGTGAGCAGCATATCAGAGACACCTATTCTCGCCCAAATAATAGTTTCGCCATTGAGTGCCATCAGCGCTGCTGCGATAAAAGATGTTAAATAGCGGCGAGTAGGACGTGAAACTTGCTCTAATTCGTCTTCTTTAGCCAAATACCACTGTATGGTGTAAAAAGCTAAACAAACTAAGCCAAAAGCTGCGATCGCTGAAGGAAGACGTACTGCCCACTCATTTACCCCGATAATTGCGTAAGCGATCGCTTGACACCAGTAAATTAAAGCAGGTTTGTCGAAACGAGTGTCACCATTGAAAAATGGGGTAATCCAATCACCTGTGACGAACATCTGGCGGGATGCTTCGGCAAACAGAGGCTCTGTCTCATCAATCAAGCCAATATTGCCCAAATTCCATCCAAAAGCTATCCAGCCAATCACTATCAACCACAAAACCGATACAGTTACACCAAGGGCTGGATTCTTTGCTATTTTGTTGAACCACTGATCAACAGTGTGCTTAACACTCAATTTCATTCTCATTTGTCAATAGTCAACAGTCACTAATCAATAGTCGTTGGTTATCTATCTTTTGTTCTTGGGAGTTTTCAATTCAACAATTTTCCTCTCCTCAGTACTCTACACTTTTTCTTGTTCAGTAACGTTAGTTGCTCCAAGTCGTTAGAGAAACTTCTCCAACACACTAGTACCGCAAGGCGGAAGTCAAAAGTCAAAGGGCTTTCTAAGTGTAATGAAATGGTAGATTGATTTACGCCATGTTGTCGGTTTCAGATCCCCGACTTCTTGAAGAAGTCGGGGATCTAGCAGCCTAGCAAAATTAATGGGACAGACTATTAGTTAGTTCTTCAGTACTACTAAATATGTACTATGGACTCAGCACTAGTTGCCATTCTCTGTTTTGAGAATTCCATTTAGGTAATTGAGTTTCGCCGACAACATAGGGGCCCCAATAACGTCGGGAACCATCTTGTGCAAAAGCAACTAAAACATCTCCCTTCTCTAGCTTTAAATTATTCTGAGGTAGTGATAGAACCAGTCCTTTCTCACTACCTTCTTGGGGAGCAAAATCCCAATGTGCTGGTACATCATAATTAGTCTGTTTAATACTAGACCCTTTTGATACCGACTCTCGCGCCAATAAAGCCAACCGCACAGGCTGATTTGTTTGATTGCTCATTCGCAAAGTCCCTTGATCCTTAGCTTTGCTTGCTGATTTATCACGATTTGCTAAGACAGGATGAGTATTCTCTTTGCTGCTATGTTCTATTTGATTGATTGGGGTAGTTGTTGAAGTCGATAGACTAGCAGAAATATCTTTTTCAGGTAAAACAGGTGTAGACGAAGTTATATCCCACTCTTGAGTTTGTGTTGGCAGTTGTGAAGATGTATCTGGGTTTGTGGACTCAAAGGATACGCTCACTCCCAAGCATCCCACCAGAGCAACAAGCAGTCCCAAGCAACAAGCTGTAACACCGAGGTTACGATACACTAAAGATTTCATATTGATAGTTATTAGAAATAAATATTTTGTTTAGGCTTGACCAAATAGTAGCCTATTATCCCAAAAGTCAATCACACAAATTAGCCTAATATAGACTTTCCTAAAATTAGGAACAGGAAATGTATTGCGATCAAAAGCCACCTTTTAACAGGATGCTTAGAAAATGCCTGGTAGCAAATGTTTAAATATTCTCCTAAATCCACACCAGTCCCTTCTCCTGTTGGCAGAGGATAGGCGTAGCTTGCTTCACTATAGGGATACAAGTTAGGAAACCCGTGTAACAAAATAGCTCCCTTTAAAAACGGGAACTTTGAGTTATTTTCCCCTTTTTTAAGCTTGCTTCTGGGGATCAAACTAAATATTTCTATTTTCCAAATATCCTCTAAGAAACTGTACTTCTTTGAAGATGATAAAATGGGCAAATTTGAATAAACACTGGAATTCCAGTACATATCTACAATATTAACAAACAAGCTGATACTAAAACCAATATCATCCTTAAGATAGATATATCTCAAGATATCATGACTTTTCCCCAGAAGCCCCTCTGATGCAAAATACTCGTCTCAATAACTTATTCGATGCCATTGCTACACGCTTGGGGCAATGGTTTTTAAATCCTTGGCGGCGGCTATCGTTGGTGATTATTAGTTTTTTGTTCGGTTTTTTTCTGGCAAACGTAGCTTCCACTACAGCCGGTCAACGATCCGAATTAGACGTTGTGGTAGCTGCTTTTTTGGTAATGTTGACGGAAATTACCAGTAGGATATTTTATCATCGCAGCTTTATGGAGAGGCGATCGCTCTTAGTAGACTCACTAAATCTCCTCAAAGTTGGTTTCATCTACGGCCTGTTTCTCGAAGCCTTTAAGCTGGGATCGTAGGGAAATGGGGAATTTATGAATTTGTGGCTGGGTGAAATTTTGGCAACGGATGCAGTGGGGGAAACTTGGCAGCAGCAAGCAATAGCAGCAACGCTGGCAGATCGGTTAAGGGCTAAAGTTTTTGGGATTACGCCGGAAAATGTCAATGAGGTGATAAAAGAGCGATCGCATTTACTAAAATCAGTCTTGCCAGCTTTTAACCACTTCTGCCAAACTACTTTTCAAGTCGAACCCCACGAAATGTTACAGGTGTTGTGGGACTTGTGGCTGCCGTTGGGAATCAAGCTAGCATCGCAGCGCCAACAGTTGGGACACCCTCTGATTCAAGGAATATTGGGAGGACAAGGCACTGGTAAAACCACAATGTGCAAAATTCTCAGCTTGATTCTTGATCATTTGGGATACCGGACTGTGAGTTTATCTTTGGATGACTTATATAAAACTTACAGCGATCGCTTACTCCTAACACAGCAAGATCCCCGCTTGATTTGGCGCGGCCCACCAGGAACCCACGATGTAGATTTAGGTTTAAATGTACTAGATCAAATCCGCCAGTCGCAAAATCCTGTGATGCTTCCCCGCTTTGATAAATCAGCTTTTGGAGGTGCTGGCGATCGCACTACTCCAGAGATAGTAACAGGTGTAGATATTGTACTATTTGAAGGTTGGTTTGTGGGTGTGCAACCAATCAACGCAGATATATTTGATACTGCACCGCCGCCAATTGTCACAGATGAAGATAAAGCATTTGCCCGCGATATGAATCTTTGTCTCCACGATTATTTACCACTGTGGGAGCAATTGGACAGCTTAATTATCCTATATCCCACCGATTACCGTTGTTCTTTGGAGTGGCGCAAACAGGCGGAACAGCAGATGATTGCTGCGGGTAAATCGGGGATGAGTAATGCAGAGATAGAGCAATTTGTCAATTATTTTTGGCGATCGCTTCACCCGGAATTATTTATCAAGCCGTTGGTAAAAGATGTAACAGTGGTTGATCTAGTGATTGAGATTCATGCTGATCATAGCTTTGGTGCAGTGTATTGCGATCGGATTAATTCGTAATTCGTAATTCGTAATGGCTATGGTTTTGACGCAGATTTAGAACTGCTACGAAATAACCAAGATACAAGATTAGGAATTGTAGCAGCCCCAAAAGAGAACAGCGCAATAATTGCATCACGAGGTAAAACGCCATCTAACCAGCTACCCTGGATTCTAGAAACGGGAAAATCTTGATCTAGACCGATTTGAATCTGTTTAGTTTTACCAGAAAATCGGGCTTCTATGCCCTTTTTGGGGACAATTTGCAGATGGCGTATTAGTTGAATATTTAAAGGAATATCAGGATTTTCTCCCATGAGAAATTGATTTTGTTTAATTTCTTGTTCCTGCCCTACCATGCGAATTTTGCCTTCTACAATAGTAGAAACATCTAAATCATCTCTGAGATCGCTGCCATTTCTATCCACATCTACAAACTGAACATTTTTGGTTTCTATTTTGCCCCGAAACCATTGCTCTGATTCAAATTTGGCAGGTTTGGCTAAGGTAATATAAATATTGGTGTTTTGTGTAAATTCTAAGTTAAATTCTTGATTATCTGGATTTAAAATAAATTCTAGAGGTCTTTGATTATCTAGTTGATTTTGTAAATTAGAATCTGGTAATTCATAGCCTTCTACTATAACTTTGATTGGTTTTTCACCTAAATAGAGTTTTAATATATTAGCGTTGTTTTTTAAGTCTAGCTTAGGGCTTCGCTGTAGGGAAAAAGCCAACTGATTACGATAAAAGTCATAATTTAACTCAGCTACTTTTGTATTCGGTTGTAGCCGCAGTTCATTCAAATCTATTTCGCTCGTTCCTTCGAGATTAGCCGGAGCAATAATCCATTTACTTTCGCGGTCTTTAAGTTGGATTGTTAACGACTGTAACTGATTAACTTGGGGTAATTCACTTTGAAACTTACCTGTGAAAGTTAAGGTTTGGATGCCTTCACTTTCTAATTCTTTGATGCTACGAATATTTTCAATAAAGCGTTTGGGTTGCTGTCCATTATAGACAAAGCTCATTTCTTGAGAAATGATATTACCTTCAAAGGTATGAGTCCCAGGCGCGATCGCGGCAAAACTTACGAGAGTCAAAAATAAAAGTAACAGCAACACCAACAATAAACTTTGATGGTTTGAAATAGTTCGTAGTAAATGCTTCAGCGCTAAAATGCTGACTCCAAACCACGCAACTAGATGTGTTTTCAGAAAAGTCAACCATTGGCGAATCTTGATGAAGTAGGGGAATTGTTTGGCTTTTTGCCGAGATGCCATGATTTATTTCAACCAATTTGGGTTATGTTCAAATACTATTCGCCTTTCGATGCGATCGCTAGGTTCATTTATTCGCTCAATATTAGCAACGTAACGCAGTTCATAGCGCCCGGCTGGGGCATTGCGTCCATCCCAGGTGAAAATAGTTTCATCTTTTTTGGGGTTAGGGCGGGAAGTGCTATAAATTGCTTTTTCACCTTGGGGGAGAATTTCAAAGGTGGTAAATCTGACTCGATTTTCGGAATAAAAGACAAATTCATATTTACCAGAAGTTTGCCCCAGGATGACTGGAACATACACGGGTTGCGAACCAAGGCTATAGGATGCCACAGCGCGGAGTTTGTTTGCTGGTATTTTGGCTTCTCTGAGAACGTAAGTATCCCAGCTAAAGCTGAAACCTGAACCATTCTTAGACAATAACAAGTCATCCATCTGATAGTGATAATTATCGCCCAATGATTTCACTATTATTTGGGGGTTTTTTCCACCATTTATTTGGGGAATTTGTACTGTGAGAGTTTTGCCGAAACTGGCAAGGCTGGCAAGGATAATTTTATAATTCATGGTTTGTTGTAGAAACGCGATTCATCGCGTCTATATTAATGTTCCAAGTAAGCAGTTGTTTTTGAATTTCAGACATGGGATAAGCGAAATCTCGACCTTCACCTTTTTTGCGGGCAAAGACGATCCCTAAAAGTTGATTTTGTGAGTCAAGAACAGGACTGCCAGAATAACCGGGTTTGAGCGCAGCTTGAGATATTTCTAATTGCTGGTTTTGATAGCTGATTTGTCCTGATTCCATAGACCAAGATTTATCTTCACCTCTTTGAGCAGAATGACCGATAATCCGAATGGGCATTTTCGGGTTAATCGCACTTGAGGAAATAGGTAGAGGCTGGATATCTTCTGGCAGATTACCGCTAACTTCCAAAACAGCTAAATCGAGTTGTTCGTCTGTGGAAGTCATTTTAAACAGCTTGGCATCTCGCCGCATTCGCACTCGGTTTGAAGGTGGTGAACTGAAAAATTCTACTTGAATATTTTTACCCTGTTCATAGCCATCAAAAATAACATGACGATTAGTGAGGATTAATGCTCGGTTGTCTTCTCGTTTAATTACTACACCAGTTCCAATCTCTATTCCCTGGCGATCGCGGCTAGAAAACTCCGCAGTGATGCGAACTACAGAACGCTTAATGCGTACAGTTGGATCATCTTTAGGCAACCATTGGCGATCGTCGTCTACGCTAGCTAATTTATTCTGTTGCTCTGTCCATAACCGCCTTGCTTCTCTATTGTTGTTCCTGGCATAGACATAATTGGGGTCAATTTTTTCTGTAGGGCATTGCCGAGATTGTTGTAAGCATTAGCATAGTTGGGGTTAAGTTTAATTGCTTGTTCGTAGGCGGCAACTGCTGCGTCTAATTTCTTCTGTCTTTTAGAGGATGTCTGAAAAGTTTTGAGGAGGTGATTTTGGCTACGCAAGCTGTTTTAACATTAAACGAATCATTGCAATATAAATAAAAGCCTCTGTCGTTTCAGGTAAAATCTCA
>NZ_JACJSI010000100.1 GCF_014698065.1 Nostoc flagelliforme FACHB-838 | reverse complement strand
TCTTTTAGACCTTCCTGTAGCTTACTGACTTGCTCCGACGTTAAAAAGTTTTTAGCTGCTGGTGGCATAGTTGCTTTTAAACGACTTCCTCTTCTTATTATGCAACTTAAGTGCCGATTAGCTTAAATCAATTAATTTATTGACAATACGGATATCAGGAACGCGAGTTTTTGAGTATTGTTGAGCAATTGAATTATAAATAGACATATTTTTTATAAAATAAATTAATTTAAGATTGAACTTTAAATGAATAAAAAATCTGTTAGTTAACCAATTTTACCAATTTTAATAGTTCACTTATTATAAACTTTGGTTGCACTTCTTGTATTAAGTTCTGGTTTTTTCGGTTGTAATAGCAAAAATCAATATTAACTTGCATTGCTCCCACATAGTCATGAGTGAGAGAATCTCCTACGTAAAGGACTTCTGCTGGTGTTAAATCTAATTTAAATAAAGCATGATGGAATATTTCTGGAGATGGTTTAGCAAAACAAATTGCTTCAGAAACTACAATTTCCTCAAAAAAATGATCAATTCCCACAGATTGCATTCTCGGTACTTGTGCTGATACTAAACCGTTGGTGATAACGGCTAACCGATAACTGTGTGAGAGAATAGTAAGCACTTCATATACATCAGGTTCGGTGACGGCTGAATGATTAAAAATCTGCCAAAAATTTTGACTAAGATGACTAATCTTATCTGTTTTTATATTTAACTCAGCAAGTGTACTTTGATAAAACCTCTCGGTTATTTCGTTAGGAGAAAAGACATTTCGCTGTTTCCAATACTGAGAATTATAAGTTTCAAATACTTGGAGAAAAATACTTTCGCTTATTCCATTCAAATCCAAAGATATTGTACAAGCTTCCAATGCACCAAGAATAGCTTGACGTTCACATATTTCAAAATTTAACAGTGTATTATCTAGATCAAAAATTATGCCTTTATAACTCATTTTTATTTTATTAGGCTCAAAGGTTTTTATAAATCAATCCAATAACGGGAAATAACTGTGTCTGAATTTTCCAAAAATCCCTCACTTGCTAATTTACCTTGATTTTTCTGAATTATGCGGGCGGAAGCAAGATTATCTTGGTTGCAAGTTAAAAGAACGCGACTTAAACCTATATTACTAGCTTTTTCTAAAGTCATAGCCAGTATTTGTGTACCATATCCTTTGCTTCTTTGCAGAGGACGAATCATATATCCAATATGTCCTCCTCGATGTTCTAAATTAGGTACTAACCAATGGCGTAATTGGCTTTCGCCCAGAATTAGTTTCCTCTGCGCCACTAACCAAAAAGTCGTTGCAGGTACAAAGCCAGGTTTTAAATTAATACCTTTTGAATTATTTTCTAAGTATTGAATATAAGCTGAAAAATTTTCCTGAATCAACGGCAAATTAGTCTGATCAAATAAGCGTGATTCACCACGTTCTTGATATTCCGCCACCATATCAATAAACTCTGAATGTAAATCACAAGTTGGGTTAATTAGTTCCAGCATTTTAGAAAAATCATTGAATTTCTGATGGTGCATTGCGCTGTACGACCACACACTCTACATTTTTCTTGAAATTTTGAAAATATCCTCTTATTTAGCCGCAACACTATATGATTCTTGGAGTATGTCTACTTCTACTATGTAAGGATCTACAGGACGTTTAAACAACATCATTTGTCCTGATTCATCTTTTTTTAAGTTGACGTGACAAAACCACTCATCATCATTTTTTTCGGGATAATCTAAGCGGTAATGATAAAGTCCCCAACGAGTTTCTTGACGATATAATGATGCTCTGGCTGCCATTTCTGCACAGTCTCGAATAAAATGCACTTCCAGAGAACGCATTAATTCATGGGGGTCACGCGCACCCATGATATCTAATGTTTGTTGATATTGAATAAAATGTTTCAAACCAATCTCAATTTTATTACCTGATTTTGGTGGTTGCAGATAATCATTAACTAACCGTCTTAATTTATATTCAACTTGAGTATGAGGTACACCATTGGGACGTGTTAATGGTGCATAAATTCTGGCTTTTTCAGCTTCTAAAAAATCTGTATCTGGTTCGATAAAATCTAAATCTTCAATATATTCAATGGCATGAGTTCCGGCTATGCGACCGAAAACAAATGCGCCAATCATATAATTATGAGGAACACTGGCCATGTCTCCGGCTGCATATAAACCTGAGACAGTTGTTTGCGCGTTTTCGTTTACCCACACCCCAGAAGCACTATGACCACTACATAAGCCGATTTCGGAAATGTGCATTTCTACGCCGTGGGTGCGATAATCTTCGTTTCTGCCTTGATGAAAGCGTTCTCTACTTGGTCTTTCATTCGCCCAAAGTATGGATTCAATTTCAGCGATTGTATCTTCATCAAGGTGGGTCATTTTTAGTTGGACTGGCCCTTTCCCAGAGTTTAATTCTTTCCAAATTTCCAACATCATTTGACCACTCCAATAGTCGCAACTAATGAAGCGATTTCCTTCGGCGTTGGCTGTATGTGCGCCAAAAGGCCCGGCAACATAAGCACAGGCGGGGCCGTTGTAATCTTTGATTAAAGGATTAACTTGAAAGCATTCAATATTACTAAGTTCTGCACCTGCATGATAAGCCATTGAATAGCCATCTCCGGCATTGGTAGGATTTTCATAAGTGCCGTAGAGATAACCAGAAGCAGGTAATCCTAATCTGCCACAAGCACCTGTACATAAAATGACTGCTTTAGCTTGAATGACAATATAATCACCATTTCTGACATCAAATCCTACTGCACCAATAGCACGTCCTTCTTTGACTAATACACGGGTTGCCATGACGCGATTTGTAACTTTGACTTTGTGGCGTTTGACTTGGCGAGTGAGAATTGTTTTGAGGTCTTTTCCTTCTGGCATGGGTAAGACATATTTACCCACACGATGCACTTGTTTTAAGTCATAGTTGCCTTGGGCATCTTTTTGAAATTTCACACCCCAGCTTTCTAATTCTTGGATGACTTCGTAACCTAATTTGCCTGTTTGATATACGGCTTTTTGGTTTACAATCCCATCGTTAGCAAGGGTGATTTCGCGCACGTATTGTTCTGGTGTAGAATGACCGGGAATGACTGCGGTATTCACGCCATCCATACCCATTGCGATCGCACCACTCCGTCGGATGTTAGCCTTTTCTAAGATCAGCACCTCTGCATCTGGATTCGCTTGTTTGGCTTTAATTCCAGCCATTGTCCCGGCTGTACCGCCACCAATGACAAGTACATCAGTTTTTATCTGTTGGGTATTGATGTCCATAAGCTTTTAGAAGTGGGGAGTGGTGGAGATGTAGCTTTAGCTTCTCCTGCAGAGACGCTAGCGCGAACCCGCAGGGTGGGAGATGAGGAAGATGGGACTTCCTAAATTACGAATTACGAATTACAAATTACGAATTCCCGTTCCAAACGATATCTTTGACTTGGATTTGCTTGGGAACTAGCTTAATTTTATGAAAAGTGTCAGCAATGTTTTGTTGCTGAGTGATGACTTCATCTGTGAGCGGTAAAACGCCATACTCCCGGCGTTTTTCAGCAATTTCCAATGCTGCTGCTTTAATACCTAATTCTGGTTCTAGAAACTTGGCAACTTCCTCTGGATTATCTGCTGCCCATTTATCTGTTTTGCTGATTTCATCTAAAAGGGTTTTCAACAAATCTGGGTGAGAATTGACAAACTCTTGACGAGCAAGATAGTAACCCCGATTTGGTGCTAAATTTGTCGCATCTGTTAATATCCTGACATCTAGATCGTGTTCAACTGCTGCTAGGTAAGGGTCCCAAATTGCCCAAGCATCAACGTTACCGCCTTCAAAGGCTGCACGGGCATCTGCTGGTGTGAGATGTGCTGGTTGGATGTCACTATAGTTTAATCCGGCAGCTTCTATAGCTTTGACAACAAGATAGTTAGTGTTTGACCCTTTAGCAAAGGCTACTCTTTTCCCCTTAAGTTCAGCAACGGTTTTAATTGGTGAGTTTTTCGGAACAATAATTGCTTCGGCTTTGGGACTCCAAGGATCGTAAGCAACATAAAGCAAGGGAGTACCTGCGGCTTGGGCAAATATTGGTGGTGATTCTCCTGTGTAGCCAAAGTCAATACTACCTACGTTCATTGCTTCTAGCATAGGTGGGCCTGCGGGGAATTCCGCCCATGTCACTGAAGCACCAGCAGCAGTTAAAGTTTGCGCTAAACTGCCTCGGTTCTTGAGAGCGTTGAGAATAGTAGCCGCTTTTTGATAGCCGATACGAACTACCACACCTTGATTTGTTGTCTGCGTTGCGGCGGAGTTACTTGTGTTGTTGGGAGAACAAGCCGAGATCACAAGAGTTAAACTTAATCCGACAGCAAAGAATAAGGCAAATGTGCCAATTCTGGATATTTCATAATTCTGAAGAAAACTGCTGACAATCTTCATCAGTCGATGTGGTAAATACTTACTGAACATACGTACATTAAACTACAAGCAATAACAATACTACGATAAATTGAGCAATTTACCGTATTTTACTGATAGAATATTCACATAGATAAGCCGCAAATGCAAGATCCGAAAAAGTATGCCTATTACGAATTAGCGCATAAAATTTTAGCGGTTTTTAAACGCATAGGCGCTTTGCCTTCCCGCAGGGTAGGTACGCCAAGGGAAGCGCAGAGGATTTTTAAGAGGCGTTGGGTTTGATGCGTTGTAGGAAATCGATGTTTAAATCTAGCTTATTTCCTAGCCATAAAGAATGTGCTGTATGATCTGTGACATCATCACCCGTCTCAGGGTGGACGAGAATATCTAACCCTTCACGGTTGAGCATTAACCAGGAGACGACTTGCGTAAATTGGTTTGGTGAAAAGGCAACTTGAGACATTGCTTGTGGATGCGGGCCAATGGGTTGATCGTGCCAGCGTCCAAGTCTTACTTCAAATCTAGCTCCTAATCCTTCTCGGATACGAGCAGCAGTCTCACGAGTCTCGGTATCGTAGTAGACATGAGCATGAAAACCAGTAATGATGCTATTTTCTTTCATTACCATTCTTGCTGAGTCGGTCTAATGAGAATTTCATTGACATTAACGTGGGGTAGTTGAGTTAGAGCATAAGCGATGTCTACGACGGGCTACGCCTACGCTCTAGCAATATCTTCACTTTCCAAAGCTTTGATTGATTTACGCCGTTCTTCACTAATCTGTTTAGATATGGGATCGGTAATATGATTGTTAATTTCTGTATTTACTAAACCAGGTTCGATGATGGTGACGCGGATGTTATCTTTCAACACTTCTTGCCGCAATGATTCCGAAATAGCGTTCACACCCCATTTAGTTGCGTTGTATATCCCGACACCTGCACGCGCTAAACGACCAGCCACTGATGAAATATTGACGATATGCCCACTACCTTGGGCTTTGAAAATTGGTAGAACGGCATGGGTAGCATAAAGCAATCCGAAGACATTAATATCAAACATCCGCCGCCAGTCTGATGTGTTACCGCCATCAATATTACCTGTCAGGGCTATACCTGCATTGTTCACTAAGATATCGACTCGCCCTAACTCTGCATTTGCTTTTTGGATTAGATTGTTGGCTTGAGTTTCGTCAGTGATATCAGTAACAATAGGTAAAGCCTGACCACCACTGGATTCGATTCGTTTTGCTAATGCTTCCAAGCGATCGCCTCTTCTGGCTGCAATTACCACTTTTGCCCCTTCTGCGGCTAAGGCTATAGCCGTAGCTTCGCCAATTCCCGCAGAAGCTCCTGTAATAATTACTACTTTATTATCTAATTTCCCTGCCATAACTCAACCCTTTGCTACCATTCCGTACTAAAAGTAATTTCCAGGGACATTGGGTATAGAATCAACCCTAGCCCCTATTTCCTAGTTTCTATCGAAGTGTGATACCTTCGCTACGAGAGGCTACGCCAAGGGTGAGCTTTCCTGCGGGAGGCTGCGCGAACACTAACGCCGGATTTTGATAATAAACAGGTTCATTCCCTGGCTTCCACTTGATGTTACAACCAATACTAGGTTTTTGTTCCCAAGCCACAATCCGACCTCTCAAGACAGTTTCAATTGCAGCCCGCAAGTCTTTTCCAGTCACAGGTATTTCGCTTTGTGGGCGGCTATCATCTAGCTGTCCCCGATAAACCAGTCTGCGAGTAGCATCAAAGAGAAAAAAGTCAGGAGTACAAGCAGCAAAAAAGTTTTTCGCGGTTTTCTGAGTCTCATCAAACAGGAGTGGATAAGCTAAATCTAACTCTTGTGCAAAGGCTTTCAAAGATTCCGGTGCATCGTCAGGATGGGTAGTGATATCATTAGCACTAATTGCCACAATACCCAGATTCCTATCTGTATTTTGTATATAGTCCTGACCCAGTTTTGCTAATTCAAATTTGATGTGCTGTACGTATGGACAATGGCGACTCAAAAATATCACTAGCAAGGCTTTTTCGCTAGCAAAATCAGAGAGTGAAATCGTTCTACCCGAAACTACATCTGGTAAATAAAAATCAGGTGCTAAAACACCTAAAGGTAGCATTGTTGAAAAAGTCTTTGCCATAAAATAAAAATCCTTTAATTATTCAAAACAACAGTAAAAGCAGCGCGTTGATTGTACATTGTAATTATGAATTACTAATTATTTCTGACTAATCATGGTTTTAGGTGTGATAGCTGCATATTGCTCAGGTGTCAGCATTGCTTCTTTTACATCTATGGATTTAGGAATTACTTTCTCTTGGGTAAATAAATCTGCAATTTGCTGTTGACCTGCCATAATTTCTGGAGTAATCGCTCTTAAGCCGTAAGTTCGTCTTTTAACCATTTCTGCAATAATATCCTCATCAATTTTGAGGTGAGGAGTAGTTATTTTGACAACTTCGGCTTGGTTTTGTTCAGCCCATTTGTCTACTTTATCTATCTCCTCAAGCACTAATCGCACTAATTCTGGATTTTCTGTAGAAAACTTTCGTGAAGCCATGTAATATCCACCCTGAGTAGCGATACCCCCAGCATTTCTTAAAACTCTGGCATTTGCAGTTTTCTGTGCTAACGCTAAATGAGGGTCCCACGTCACCCAAGCATCAATTTGCCCTTGAATAAAAGCACCACGCGCTTCAGATGGGGGCATACTTAGAGCTTGAACATCACTATATTTTAAACCTGCTTCTTCTAAAGCTTTAACTAGTAAGTAATGGGACGCTGAACCTTTTTGAAAAATTATTTTTTTCCCTTTAAGGTCAGCTACGCTCTTAATTGGTGAATTTTTTTGAACTACGATACCACTGCCTTCACCCGTGCCAGGGCTACGGTTAGCAATATAAACTAAAGATGTACCAGCCGCTTGGGCAAATATAGGAGGAGTCTCTCCGACAGAGCCAATATCAACTCTACCTATATTCATCGCTTCCATTAATTGTGGGCCTGCTGCAAATTGTGCCCATTCCACAGAAACACCCAAGGGTTGTAGACGCTTTTCTATGCCTCCTCTTAGTTTAACGATGTCTCCAGCACTTTGATATCCCAGCCGGATAGTTTTTGCTGTAATACCCTTTGATTTATTTTCTGTAGTTGGAATTTCGACTGAGCAGCTAATTAAAGTCGTCGAAATAGTCAATAATCCAGGCACTATAAAAAATGAAAATCTCTGAAACAGGTTAATTCTTGGAAATACTTTAGATGAAAACCTCATAAAATTTTTGTTCGCTATCAATTTGATAGAAATGGTTAAAAGTTTTCTGTAGTGTAAATGCAAATAATAGTGATCCCTTGCTCTTCATTTTCGAGATAGCTAATCACGATAAAATCTGCAAATAAAGGATGAAAAAGATTTATTTTATTATTGCCAATTCCTTTTTTCAAGATAAGAAGGTGGACATTGCCCACCTTTAGGGTAGATAGCAGAGTGAGTCATCGCATTAGGTACACAAACTTGTCTTAAGCGCGAGTATTAGCTGCTAAATATTCTTCTGCTGCTTTCTCAATTGCCGTACCCTTGAAGAAGTCACGATTGAGACTGGTGTACAACTCCAAAGGATGGATAGATAAGAAGTGTCGCAAGTCTTCTTCGCTGAGGATACCGCGTTCTAGCATGCTGTAAGCGTTGGAAGTAACAGCTGTAATATCAGGTACATCCCAGTGACCAGAATCAGAACCCAAAAAGGCTTTTACTCTGTCGCCAAAGGGATTGGCTTTTTGATGGAAGGCATAAGCCACACGGGTATCGTCTGATTCTGTACCGAAGTAGAAATGATTGAGGAAGCGATCGCGCACATCTTCAGCTTTGGTAATCCCCGCCGCCGCAAACTCGTTTAATTCGCCAGGATTTTCAGGTGCAAAGTATTTCCCGTGGAAACCTAAACCACTACCAATTTCATCGAAGCGATTTTGAAATTCTTTGCCACCATACTGAATGAACAATTCCCGTAATTCTTCCCGATTCACATTACCAGGATGATTGTTCTGTAAAATCTCTGGGTTCCGAGTTTCCCAATGCCAAATAATATCTGTATAAAGACTAGCACCCCAAGCCGAACCACCTTCTAGAAAAGCAAATCTGAGAGTGGGGAAACGATTAGTCACACCACCAAAAAACAGTGCTTTACAAAAAGCTTCAGCAGCCGAGGCAAAGTGTCCAATGTGATTGTATTGATAGTTAGAAATCGAACGGCGAGATGTCCAACCCATACCAGAGGCGTGAGTAGTGGGGACAACTTTTAGCTCTACGCACTTCGCCCAGAATGGATCATAATCATAAGCACTATCTAAGGCAAAATTATCAATCCAAGTTGCTTCTCGTTGTACTTCTTCAGGGTATTTCTCGAAGCCAGGGATAACGCGGGTAACATAACCGGGAATTTGAATTGCTTTTAATCCCAGTTCTTTAACTGCATATTCCAATTCTTCTATCCCTTCTTCTGGTGTGTTGAGAGGAATAGTAGCAATGGGAGTTAAGCGATCAGAGTATGGCCGGAATATATCTGCATGATACAAATTGGCTGCACGGCAAACGGGCCAACGCATTTCTTCGTTTTTAATTTGCGGTGCTAAGGTTGCCAAGTTGGGATATAGTACAGCAAAATCTGTCCCAGCTTCTTGCAAGCGTTCATGCAGTAGCTTCGGCAAGCTAATAGTAGCAAGGTTTAAAGTATCTTTGGTGGGACAACCCCAAAACGGAGGACGAGCAGTACGATAAGTATGACGTTCTTCCCAAGTTTGCTGGAACCAACGATAACGTCCAGCACCGGGTAAATGATCTCGGAAACTATCCGCAAGTTTAGCACCACCCACTTGAGCTAAATAGTCAAGAAAGGCCGGTTCAAATTCTTGGGTATGCACATCGGTATCAATGATAGGATAACCTAGTTGCTCCCGAATTTGTGCTGAACGAGATTTTTTAGTAGGACGTTCAAGTGCAATTGTCATAATTACGTCTCCATAGTTAAGATGACCGTCAACTTTGAGCAAAATCAAGCTTTACGACCAAGCAAAAATCAAAATTTTCAACTCGATATCAACTGGAGTTGTATTACTGTATTCGCGTTCTCACTGATTACTCTGTGTGTACAGTACTTATGCCAAAAGCTTCAAATACTATTTATCTACCGATTTATCGTAGATTCACTTGATATTATTGCATAGTCATAGCTACAATACAAGTGCTTAGGAGCTAAAGTATATGTAACTCAAAACTTAAGATAAGCTAACTCTTAGTAAAACTAAATGTATTCTGACCATAGACTGGTTCTCAGCCTGGAGGCGGAGCCTCTCAGAATACATTCCCAGTCTTAAGACTGGGAATGAGGCTACACAAGCCTTTTGGCTTTTCTTTTTAGTGCCATTCGTCTCAGGATATATTAAGTCTGCTAACTTTATGTTTAACTAAATTTAAGTATTTCTAAATTATCTGAATAATTGCGAAGAAAATAGCAAAGTCAGTGAACTTTTCATCCAAAAATTGGCTCAAGTCTCCTAAAGGAAAATATTGATGCAAAAAAGTAATAAAAAAAGCTCTGAAGTAAGCAAACTATTGTTTAGTTCTTGGGATATTCCACCTGCTTTAAAATCTCCAAATGTTTGTTGTTTCGTAATTGGAGAGAGTGTATGTTTTTTTGGCTCCTGGATGACTCAAATCGCTCTTGTATGGATGGTTTATCAAATCACTAATTCAGTCATGTTAGTTGGCATAGTTGGATTCACCAATCAATTTATGGGGTTAATTATTACGCCATTGGTAGGTGTGTATTTAGATCGCTGGAATTTACGTTATGTATTATTAACCACTCAATTAGTATCCATTTTACTATCTTTTACTCTTACTATTCTCACTATTAACAGTCATATTACCGTTACGTGGATTATCATCATCGGTATAATGCAAGGAACTGTCAAAGCGTTTGATCTGCCAGCACGGTTGGTAACTATTCCTAGATTGGTGGATAACAAAGCAGATACTTACAGTGCCATTTCTATCCATTCATTCTTAATTAATACAGCAAAGTTTGTCAGTCCCATGCTAGGAGGATTCTTACTTGCCAGATTTGGGGCAGCTTCATGTTTTTTAGTCGATAGTATCAGTTATATACCCTTTGTTTTTGCTATATTAGTTGCACAAATTAAATCAGTTTCTAATAAATATTTACTAAAAAACACGAACATTTTCCAAAATTTAAAAGAAGGTTTTACTTTCGCTTATGATTTTCTGCCTATTAGGTATGTTTTAACCTTACAAATTCTGATTTGTTTCATGGTAATGACCCACGTTAACCTCATACCTGTTTTCGTCAGGGAAATATTAAATGGTAATGCAGAAACTATGGGATTTTTAATGACTGCTTCCGCACTGGGTTCGATAATTGCTGGACTTTATCTAATTTTAAGGAAACAAGCCACAGGATTGGTAAACGTCATAGCGTATTCTGCTATGGTTTTAGGTTTAGGTTTAACACTGTTTTCTCGCTCTAATAATCTACAGACCTGCCTAGTATTAATTTTCATTGTCGGAATGACGAATACGCTTACCTTGGCAGCTATTAGTAACTTTGTACAATTAATTTTGGTGGATGAAACTAAAAGGGGTAGAGTCACAAGTATATTCACAACAGGCTTTTTGGGAATATTACCTTTTGGTAATTTATTTTTTGGAGGATTAGCAAGTAAAATAGGAGTTGATAATGCTTTATTTTTCGGTGGTATTTGTTGTTTAATAGGGGCTATCTTTTTTGTAAAAAAATTACCAAATATAAAAAATTTAATATCTCAAGTTTATGTAGAATTGGGTTTAATTACTCAGCCCAATAGAGATTAAAATAATTCGTAATTCGTAATTAAAAATAAAGTAAATCATGCTATTTAACTAATTTAGGTTTTTACCTCTGTGTTCTCCCTTCAGATACTCTTCCCTTTGGCACACTCCACTTAGCTTGCTTTTCTGGAGGAGTACCAGAACATCTTTGTCTTTGGAGACGCGATCGCAACCTCCGTAATGGACTGCTCTCTTCTTCTAGCAGCTATTCTCGCCATTGACGACAGCTATAAGTCATTGTGCCCAGAGCAGACGCGATACCTTTAGCCTAGCCCTGCCAAGATTAATGTATTTCATGTTTTTTACTCCACTAATGTCGAATTTGAATAATTTCTGTCAGCAACAAAATTTCACATCACTTTAATTTATCGATTTGAACAAAAATAATATTTGTTTTTATTAATCAACTTACTTTACAGTAAATATCAACCACTGAACGAACAATTTCTATAAAGCTAAAGTTGAGATTGTAATTTGAATAGCGAGGAACTTATGAAGAAATCAATTTCTCAGAAATTAACTAATTGGATAGTAGCAGCCGTATTTTTGGTATTTGTGGCAGGATTTTCTCTGCTCGAACAACCTAGTGCTAAGGCTCAATCACTAACACCACCCACAACCATAGAATCTGCACCTGCTCCTGTAATATCTGTAGTTGATAACGTTAGACATTTACTAACAACCAATGAGTGTATTGGATGTAACTTAATAGGAGCAAAACTAAAGGATACAAACCTGCAAAATGCAAATTTAGAGAATGCGAACTTGCAAGGTGCTGATTTAGAACGAGCAAACTTACAAGGGACTAACTTGCAAGGGGCAAATCTTCAAGGTGCAGATTTAGGCAAGGCAAGCATCATAGGCGCAAACTTAGAGAATGCGAACTTATTTGATGCGGATTTAGAGAAGGCCAATCTTACTGGTGCGAATATAGTTGGAGCAAACTTCCAAGGGGCTGATTTGGAAAAAGCAATTACACCACTGGGATTGATGACTCAGTAAAAAATCCTTAGTTATGGTACAAAAAACTAAGTGAATATCTCTCTTTTTGACCACAATTACCACCCTTGGTAGTTGGGGTTTTCTTGAGATATCCACTTAAAAGTAGAGTATTAATGGCTCATTTGCAATAATTGATGTACATGAGTGCCTTCATTATTCATAACTTGTTCTAGTACTGCTTCCCTAATATTTACAAATACTTCACTAGCTCTGTCTCGTGGACGCGACAATCTTACAGGTAAATCTAACGCAACCCGTCCTTCTTCAATTACTATTACTCTGTCTGCTAGCGCCACAGCTTCTTCTACATCATGGGTGACTAAAAATGCCGTAAAGCCTCTCTGTTGCCACAAATCTTCGATTAAATGTTGCATTTCTAGGCGAGTTAAGGCATCCAATGCTCCTAAAGGCTCATCAAGTAGTAATAGTTGTGGTTGACTCACCAATGCTCTGGCTAATGCTACCCGTTGTCGTTGCCCTCCAGATAAGACGTAAGGCCATTCACCAGCTCTATCTTTAAGTCCTACTTGTTCTAATACCCACGCAGCTTTTGCACGCCAATTTTCTTGCAAACCCAGACCCACATTATCTATTACACGTTTCCAAGGTAGTAAGCGGGGGTCTTGAAACATCACTCTTACAGAATGACTGAGCTTGCGTAGTGGTTCTCCATCTAGCAATATACCGCCTGTCGTGGGTTTATCTAACCCTGATACAAGGCGTAGTAAAGTACTTTTACCGCAACCACTGCGCCCTACAATAGCAATAAACTCTCCTGGCGCTACTTCTAGATTTAATGAGTTTAAGACAGTTTTATTTCCAAAAACTTTGCTTAAACCCAAAATTGTAAGTTGTGAACCTTGTATATTTGAAACCATTTTGATTTTTCCTTTTTTTAGAGATTATTGAGCCATTCAGCTATTGACTATTTGGGATGTTTATCCAGCAGATGTGTAAGTTGGATTCCATGATAAAAACTTATTTTCTAGAGCTTTAGCAATGGAATTTGCTAGTTTACCTAGTAATGCATAGATAACAATACTTAACACCACAACGTCTGTTTGCATAAACTCACGAGCGTTCATTGCCATATAACCAATACCGGAATCGGCTGCAATTTGTTCAGCAACAATCAACGACAGCCACATAATACCCAAAGAAAATCGGACACCAATTAAAATCGAAGATAAGGCTCCTGGAAAAATAATTTGCCACAAAAGCTGTGATGTTTTTAAGCCATAAACTTTGCCCATTTCAATCAGTTCGGGATCTACGCTGCGAATTCCATGATAAGTATTAAGATAAATTGGGAAAAATACACCTATAGAAACTAAAAACAATCTAGCTTGATCACCAATCCCAAACCATAAAATTACTAGGGGAATTAATGCCAAGTTAGGAATAGTACGCAGCATTTGCAAGGAACTATCTAACAATTGTTCTCCAATGCGAGAAAACCCAGTAAGTAATCCTAAAATAAAGCCAATTCCGCCGCCAACTACAAAACCAGATATAGCGCGTGCAGCACTGATTCCCATGTGTTGGAAAAGCTCTCCAGTTGAGGCTAACTTAAATGCCGTAAAAACTACGCTACTTGGTGCTGGAAGAATTCTGCTGGAAAGTAAACCAGTTCTGGAAGCAATTTCCCAAAGTAGTAGCACTATAAAAGGCACTATCCAAGGAATGATTTTATCAGCATATTTGTTGTTGAGTAGTGTTTCTAGCGATTTTTCACTGCTTTTAGTCTTTTTCAGAGTAATAGTCATAAGCTACCAATTAGTTGTTTGATGAAGTTCTCATTAACGGCTTGTATGTTTGTTTTACTGAGACAGGGAAAGAAAGCAAGCAGAAAAAAATCGAAAAATTACCTTGCCGTTTGAGTATTTATTTTTAAACTACTATATATTGAGAGAATTGCCGTAGATTAAAGACAATCTTACACGAAATTATGTAAAAAGCAACCCCAACTAAACTTTTGGCACGAACCGAATATTAGCGAGCCTGCCTATTTTCTATATCGAAGAGGTTTCAAATTCAAAAAATCTCCAATTTGTAGGGATTTAGGACTGATAGTCCGTCATGGACTATCAGTCCTGAAATAACGGTGGGTTAGCGACAGAATAACCCACCCCACATCTATTAATAATCCCTAAAACCTGTAGACAGTACGAGCCCATGCAAATAAACTATCAGGATTATTGGCATTTGAATCTGGTGCAGTCACCCAGATAAAACCAGGCGTAATGTCAATATTGTCAGTGATTTTATATTGATAGAATCCTTCAATATGCAAGGAAGTATCTTTATCTGCTTGTCCTAAGCCTGCCCCCAAGTCTACATTACTGCTGAGACGGGTAAGTTTTGGTGCCATACCCACAAACAATCCTCCTAAACTTCCTTTCTTTCCAAGATCCGGGAAAGCCAGTCCTACCGCCCAATCCATAGCATTACCATCGCCACGCCCTAAATAGCGGTGTGCGCCATAACTTACCCAACCATTGATAGCAAACTTGGGACTAAATTGATAGAAAGCTTGTACACCATAAAGATTCGCAACTGTCCCCGTTCCCGCTACGGTGCTATTGACCAAGTTACTTCCTGCTGCTGGGCCAAAGTTAGTTCCACTTAAACCTCTGGCGTTAGGTGGACTATAAGTATTGACGTAAGTTAGAGCCGCGCGAAAATTCTTCTGAGGACTGGTATATAGTATCTGTCCTAAAGCTAAATATCGGCCTGTAAAGAAGCCATTGTTGTCTCCAGGGTTATTGGCGTTAGGTGCGCTATAAGCTAATCCCAACTGGAACTGTTCATTTAATCTGTGGAGTACCGCTATTCCGCCACCACTATCTCCATATTGATAGACTAAAGCTCGTCGTGAGAATCGGGAAATCCCATTAGAACCAGTTGCTAAATTACTTTCAAAGTATGGGTTAATCGGAACAGTAAAACCTAGCTCATTAGCTCCATCGGATAAAGCATAAATGTTGAGTTGGGTGTTTGAAGCCAGTGGAAACCGATAACGCAGACCAGTAAGAGAAAAATCGTTGCGTGGTCTTGTAATATTAGCGTTATCAGCCGTTCTGCCATCAAAAGTACCTAATAATCCAGCTCTTGTTTGTCCCAATGATTCAATACTTCCACCCCCCATTGTTATGCCTAGTGAATCTTTACCTGTAAAGCTGGCATTCAATCGCAAAGTTACTGCATCTTGCAGTGTTACTATGCGGGGAGCTGGCCTGCCAGTGAGAACATTATTACCTGCAAAAAGTGAGCCAAGAACAAACTGCACTCGACCTGTGAGTTTAACTGTAGTAGAAAATTGTTGTGATTCGATGACTCCCAGTTTTGCCTCTGCTGCATCAACTCGTCCTTGCAGTGTAGCCAATTCTGTGGAAAATTCCTCTCTTAGCTTCTTGATTGTGTCTAAGTCTTCTTGTTTAACTAAGTCGGCTGTAGAACTGGTGATTATTTGATTGATTCGGTCTAAAGCGGTATTTAGACCAGCAGCAAATTCATAGCGTGTCAGGGCGCGATCGCCTTTGAATGTCCCATCTGTATAACCTGCGATCGCACCATAGCGTTCCACTAAAGATTGCAATGCTTGAAATGCCCAATCTGTAGGCTGAACATCTGATAATTCAGAAACAGAATTAACTTGCGCTAGGGAGTCATCTTGCTCTGTGAAAGTCTCCTGCGAAAGTAGGCTTGCTTCTTGGAATAGTAAATAGTCTGGCGTTTGAGCTACTTCTAGGTTGGCAGTTTGATTCGATTCAGGCTGAGTTGCAATATTTGGCGAAAGTTCCTCAACCCCTGATTTTAGCTCCGATAAGTCCGGTGCTTCAGCAGCAAGTACGGCTGAAGAAAGGATTAAAAATACATTAAAAAGACCTGGGATAACTAGCCCATAATTCCACAAAACTTTAAACATCGGCTATTGGGTTATGCACAGAAAATTAACAAATCTTTGCTTGCTAGCACCCGACAGGATTTTCACACCCCGATTACACACAAAGGAAGAGATGCAAAAGTGGGATGCTCTCTTGAGAAGAAAGAATTTGAATTAGCCTAATTTGTGGCTATTAGTAAACTACTAAAACTTTATCGAAATTTAGTAGTTTTATTGTTCACATTGGATACTTACATAAAAAAATAAAAAAAACAAGCTTCTTAAGATATATTTTTCTTTTTGAAAAATATTAGCAAACTTGTATTAAGCAGTACTTGTCTTTTTCTCGTAAGTGTGAAAAACTCTGTTAAATACGCAAACTACGGTAAATCAATCGAGTTGTAGTATTTTACAAGGAATAGACTACAGTATTTCAATTTATCGGCTCACTACTCAGCCGGATCTGCAAAAAAATATTGATAGGGCAAAAATTAATCATGTACCTAATGCAAGTAGTAGTGAAACGCCCTATCAATGTTCTAAGTGGTTCAAACAAACTTGGTAAGAACCTCGGCATTCTCATACTACAAGTCCTCCTTTATAGATTCGTTCTGTCAACAGAGACTAGGGAAATATTCAGAATAATTTTCCCAATGCCTAATCCCCAATCCCTGAATAGAAATTGATTCACCAAAAAACCAACTTATGACCCAACTGAAAACACTTCCTACCTACGATCCAACACTATTTGAGGGTGCTGCTGAGGTTTACGCTCAATACAGAACTAAATATCCATCGGCTGTATTCGACAAACTAACGGAAATTTTTCATCTTAATGGTCAGGGACGACTGCTTGATTTGGGTACTGGGCCAGGTTTAATTGCCATTCCCCTCAGCACTAAATTTCAGGACGTAGTTGCGATCGATCCTGATCCGGAAATGCTCAAGGAAGCGCAACGGCAAGCAGCAGTTGTAGGGGCAAATAATATTACTTGGCTAGAACAAGGCGCAGAACTGATTAACCCTAGTTTAGGAGTATTTAAACTAGCTACCATTGGCAGAGCCTTTCACTGGATGGAACGGGAACTCGTACTAGAACGCCTTTATGAATTGCTGGCAAATGATGGTGCGATCGCACTGCTCAATACAGGTGATAATCCTTGGATAAGTTCTTTACCCTGGAAACAGGCTGCCATAGAAGTAGTGAAAAAATGGTTAGGCGAGGAGCGACGAACTGGACAACGAGGACAGGGTATTCGTAAATCAGTTGATCCTCCCCACGAAGTTGTAATTGCCAATTCAAAATTTGCTCGCCAAGAAGTGTATGAAGTGCCTTTTGAAAAATCTTGGACAGTCTCCAGCTATCTTGGCTACTTGTACACCACAGCCTTCTCTTTGAAAATTTTCTATGGTGATAAAGCCGAAGAATTTGAAGCAGATATCAAAGAAGCATTACTAGCAGTTGAGCCTTCTGGACACTTTACAGAAAAACTCACAGCAACAATCGAAGTCGTTTGGAAGCATTAATTTGGATGCTATTTAGCTATACACAAAAAAGCAGATGAGTAAAACACGCAAGTTTCGTTTAGGTGCATTCATTCAATCCACTGGACATCATGTTTCTGCATGGCGACATCCAGATGCACAGATAGATGCTGGATTCAATTTTGAGCATTACAAAGAAATTACCCAGACTGCCCAACGCGGCTTGTTCGATGCAGTTTTTCTGGCGGACAGCCCAGGAGTTTGGGGCGGCGAACCAGAAACTCAAAAACGCAATGGTAAACTTGTCCATTTCGAGCCGGTGACACTCTTTTCGGCCTTGTCCTCTGTAACTCAAAACATTGGCTTTATTTCCACTGCCTCGACTACCTACGAAGAACCCTACACCCTGGCACGGAAGTTTGCTTCTTTGGATCACTTGAGTAAAGGCCGGGCGGGGTGGAATGTAGTCACCACAGGTAACGAGAATGCCGCACTAAATTTCGGTCTTGAGCATCACCCGGAACATAGCCAGCGTTATGAACGTGCAGAAGAGTTTGTGAAAGTGGTCAAAGGACTGTGGGATAGTTGGGAAGATGATGCTTTCATCCGTGACAGAGAATCTGGTATCTATTTCGAGCCGGACAAACTGCACATACTCAACCACAAGGGTAAACATTTTTCTGTCAAAGGCCCCTTGAACGTCGGTCGTCCGCCCCAAGGCTACCCAGTAATTGTACAAGCTGGAGCATCGGAAGCTGGACGGGACTTAGCTGCGCGTACTGCTGAGGTGATTTTTACTGCCAATCAAACCCTAGCTGATGCCCAGGAATTTTATGCTGATGTCAAAGGGAAGCTGGCGCAATATGGGCGTTCTCCAGAGGATCTGAAAATTATGCCTGGGACTTTCCCAATCATTGGCCGGACTGAAGAAGAAGCTCAAGAGAAATACGAATTTCTGCAATCGTTGATTCATCCCGATGTAGCTTGGGGTATTTTAAAGAACTATTACAAGGGTGTGGATCTATCCAAGTATTCTCTAGATGACCTAGCTCCTGAACTGCCCAGTGATACTAACAATAACAAGAGTCGTCTGAAACTAGTGAGAGATTTGGCTACTCGTGGGACTCTCACCCTGCGTCAGTTATATCTATCTTTAGCTACTGCACGAGGTCATCGCACTATACTTGGTACTCCTGAAAGTATTGCCGATCAACTAGAGGAATGGTTCAACAACGGTGCAGCAGATGGTTTTAATATCATGCCGCCCATCTTGCCTACAGGGTTGGATGACTTCATTAACTTGGTTGTTCCCATCTTGCAGAAACGTGGATTGTTCCGTACTGAATATGAAGGTAGTACTTTGCGGGAAAACTTGGGGCTACGTCGTCCGAGTAATCAATTTGCTGTCAAACAAGCGAATGAGAGATTGGTTTTGGCGTAAATAAATAGGATTCGTTCGTAGTAAGAACTAAAGTTCTTACTTGCACATACTAGGTGAACTCAGGACTAAAGTCCTTACTACAAGCAAAAAGAGTAGTGAGTTTCGAGTGCTGTAGATGCTCTTGTGGTCTGACTTTTCACGTTATGTGGAAAAGTCCACTAAAAACCTAACCCCCTTCCCGACGCGGGAAGGGGGAAAGTTCAAAGTCTCTCTCCTAAAAGGCTACGGTGTACACACAAGTACTATCTGAAAGGGTTTCAGGCGTTATAGACCCCTTAAATTGTCATTACGAGCGCAGTGATAACGGAGCGAAGTAATCACATAATCCCGTGAGTTTTTGCGATTGCTTCGTCGTTCCTCTTCGCTGCGGACAGACTTTCAGAGCGATCGCACAATCCTATTGCTAGAGGACAAAACCAAGTGTCAGGTGGAATTTCACGACTTGTGTGTACACCGTAGCTCCTAAAAGGAGAGAGATTTAGAGAGAGGTTTTCCAGATGCCGCTGAATTGTCAGCTTGCGGTGAGTCAGTGCGCGATAAATATCAACTAACTCTCGTCTGTTTTGTTGTACTCAGCACTCATAACTCATTTCTCAGCACTACTTCTGTCATTTATTCAAGGAAAAAAACATGACTGAATATAGCAGATTAAAAACTTCTCGTTCCGCCGCAATCAAAGCAAAACTTGATTATCCGATAATTGACACTGATGTTCATACCAATGATTTCACTCCAGCGCTGGAGGATTACATTGCTAAATACGGTGGCTCAAAACTTGTAGATGAATTACGCAAGGCGGAAGCTTCTCGTCTCAATTCCAAGAGCAATGGTAAAGACTGGTATCAACAAACTCCAGAAGAACGCCAGTACAACCGCACAATTCGATCGCCTTGGTGGGCGAGAGTAACCCGCAATACTTTGGATCTCGCTACTTATACTCTTCCTGAACTCTTCTATGAGCGTCAAGCGGAGCAAGGATCAGATTATTCGGTACTGTTTCCTAACAATGTTCTTGCACCAGCTGAAGCTAGTATTGAGAACCGTCAAGCACTGCAACGGGCAGTCAATCATTATCATGCTGACTTATATCGGAAATATAGCGATCGCCTGACACCTGTAGCTGGCATCCCGATGGGTACTCCTCAAGAAGCCATTGAGGAGTTAGAGTTCGCAGTAAAAACACTAGGACTAAAGGTAGCTAATATTCCTGATGGTGTGAAACGTCCAATTAAGGCGATCGCTGATAAATATCCCGCCGATCAATACCCAGAAGTCGCCAAGTATTCCTCATACATTGACTTCTACGGATTAGATAGTGAATATGACTACGATCCATTCTGGGCAAAAGCAGTTGAATTAGGTGTACCCATTACTACCCATTACGGCAGCCAAGGTTGGACTGGACGCTCTTCCATCAGTAACTACATGAACAACCACATCGGTCACTTTGCCGATGGTTCCCAAGCATTTGCTAAGGCGTTGTTCTTTGGTGGTGTTACCAAACGTTTCCCTCAGTTGCGCGTAGCTATGCTCGAAGGTGGTGCAGATTGGGGCGCTCACGTCTACATTCATTTAGTAGATCGTTTCTCCAAGCGCAGTCTGAAAGGACTACAAAACTACAACCCAGATAACGCCAATTCTGATGAGTTGTTCGTGTTGTTCGAGCGTTTTGGTAGCGAGTTCCTGCAAGAAAATCCTCTGAGTAAAGAGGAATTAACAAAGAGTGTCTTGGGTTCTTCTTTCAACCGTCATAGTCGCTCACCCGTTGGTAGTGAATTGGAAGACTTTGCCGCAGCCGGGATTGAGACAATTGAAGACATCCGCGATCGCTGGGTGAATAGTTTCTTCTTTGGTTCCGAGTCTGACGATCGCACCATCGCAGCAGCATTCAACGACAAAGCCAATCCCTTGGGTGTGAAAATCAACGCCATTTATTCCTCAGATGTTGGTCACTGGGATGTACCTGATTTGACCGATCCACTAGCGGAAAGCTGGGATTTGGTACAAGAAGGTGTGATTTATGAAGCGGACTTTAAGGCTTATGTATTCAATAATCCTTACAAGTTCTATACCCAAGCCAATCCCGACTTCTTTAAGGGTACGGCGGTTGAATCGAAAGTACCTACTCCCCAAGTAGATAAGAGCCTTGTGATAGCTTAAATAACCAAAGAGGTCTGAGTGAATACGGCTAAAGTCTAAAAACGTTTGCCATTAAAGGGGATTAGATAATTTCTAGTCCCCAATTCCTAAATCAAACACAAACTTGAGGAATTATAGCTATGCCTATCGAACACCGTTCCGCTTCACTGCCTTATCTTTTCTCGCCTGTCTCTGAAGAAGTAAATAAACCTGCACCACTCGTATTGTTTTTGCATGGCGCACGCGATCGCGGTACAGATATAAATGTACTACTCAAATGGAGTTTACCTCGTTTCGTGGATTCGTCCAGCCCCTTACCTTATGTCTTTGCAGCCCCCCAGTTGCCTGAAGGACAAACCTGGGTAGATCGAGAATCTGATGTAATTACTCTGTTGGATAATCTCATTACCTCCCAACCCATAGATCCGTCCCGTGTGATTTTATCTGGATTCAGCTTAGGTACGGCTGGGGCATGGCATATCGCTGCTTCTCATCCTACTCGCTTCGCTGGTTTGGTAGCAGTGTCTGGTCGTGTACCCAAAACATTAGAACCAAGCCAACTAGTAGTCTGCCAAGGTAACTTTGCTAAGTAAAACCTCTAATTGGTAAAATAGCCAAAAACGGGGTGTAACATGGCGAAAAAGTATATTGTTGACTTGAATGAAGATGAAGTTTCTCAACTGCAATCGATAATTAAAAAAGGTAAGCACAAAGCAAGAAGCATAACCCGTGCAAACATTCTTCTAATGGCAACTGATAGAGAAACTGATCAAGCGATCGCTGATACAGTTAGAGCGCATGTTGCGACAGTGCAACGAATACGAGAAAAATTTGTCATTGGAGGGCTAGATTTTGCTTTAAAGGATGAGGTTCATCCACCAAAACCTAAAAAGTTAGATGAAAAGCAAGAAGCATTTTTGATTGCAACTGCTTGTTCTAATCCACCAGTTGGAAGAGTACGTTGGACAATGCAATTATTAGCAGATCATTTAGTGAACGTTGGTATCATAGATTCAATCTCAGATGAAACAGTACGTCAGACTTTAAAAAAAATGAAATCAAGCCTTGGTTGAGAGAACAATGGTGTATTCCTGAAGTAAATGCAGAATATGTTTTCCGAATGGAAGATGTACTGGATTTATAC
>NZ_JACJSI010000010.1 GCF_014698065.1 Nostoc flagelliforme FACHB-838 | reverse complement strand
AGGATACCGTTTACAAGACATTCTTCTTCAGTATATATACTATTTGCTTGTATCTTACAGCTAGTTTTCTACTTGATTATTTCCTCTTTAGATTTACTTTATAAATAGCCTCTAAGTGATTTGCCGAACATAATATAACCTAAATTCTTCCCAAGTTATGCAGCCCTAAAACAACACCCACTCCTAAGATATGACCAAAGGCGGTAGTTGCTAAAAGGGCTGGTAAACCGAAACCACCAAATAAATTGGCTGAGGGTAGTTTCGGTTCTGCGTTGGGAAATTTGATGGTAGATTTACCAAAAGCAATGGCAACGATATTAACGATAATGATAATCAGTCCAACTGTCGGACTCCATTGCAGAGGTGTAGTTGCAGCAGCGAGTAAGGTTGAAGTAAACACCTGATTTGCTCCTGAAATTTATTAATGATTGAAAATATAATCTGCAACTTTCTGAAGTAATTTCAAGGAAATACCCGATTTTGCATCAATATTTAACAGTTATTCTTATTACTTAATACAATATGATTTTAATTCATTAATAATTATAGCGAAGTACCGCGAGGCTCGTTCGCCCTTGGTGTCTGCTATTAGACATCTCCAGACAATAATTATTCGTTGGCTGAAACCCTTATATAGAGGTAGCAGTGCTACGTCTATTCATTCTCACCGGATTGCACCCAGGATTCCTCAACTTCTCTTTGAGACCTTACTCAAACAAGCTTTAGCTTGTTGGGGAGGAATGTAAGCTCCGGGACTGAGTACTGGAAAAAAATCTTTTGTCCAATTTGGTTGGGATTTGAATATCCATCCATCAAAATTATCCCAATCCCCAATCCCCATGTTCACCAGATGTCTGTTGGGAGAAAACTCGCAAACGCCGTGACCATTTAAATTTTTTTAAATTATACTTGGTTTTCAAATGGCAAGTGGGAATTAATCGGGGTTTATCTATACACAGCTAATGTTAATGCCACCAACATCATATCTGCAAACGAAAGACCATATATGAACAAGCATTAGTTTTCATCTATCAAAAGAATCAGGTACAAGTATAGAAGTTTTCTATATCTAAAGAAATTAAATACAAGTTTGTACCTAAAAATTATACTTCTAGCAGAAGTTGTAAAAATATATTAGACATATTAAATTAAAATAAATATTAATCAAAGTTCCTAAACAATTCAAGCAAGTGTGCTATACACGAGCTTGGAACAAGCCAAAACTTTGTTAAAATCAGCAACACACAAACTATGAACTCTACCACCGAAAAACGTATCGCCTTGATTTCTGTCCACGGAGATCCGGCGGTTGAAATAGGGAAAGAAGAAGCTGGGGGACAAAATGTTTATGTGCGTCAGGTGGGTGAAGCACTAGGGCAGCTAGGGTGGCAAGTTGATATGTTTACCCGCCAGGTGAGTCTGGAGCAAGACTTGATTATTCAACACACCGAAAATTGTCGAACTATTCGTTTAAAAGCTGGCCCTACTGAGTTTGTGCCGCGAGATGAAATTTTTGAATATCTGCCAGAATTTGTTGATAATTTCCTCGAATTTCAAGCCAAAAATGAGATTACATACCACTTAGTTCACACTAACTATTGGCTCTCTAGTTGGGTGGGGATGGAGTTAAAGAAAATCCAAGATAGTAAACAGGTTCACACCTACCACTCTTTAGGAGCGGTCAAGTACAACACTATAGAAGATATTCCTCAGATTGCTAGTGTGCGATTAGCAGTGGAAAAAGAGGTGTTGGAAATAGCAGAGCGAATTGTAGCGACAAGTCCGCAAGAACAGCAACACATGCGATCGCTAGTTTCCACTGAAGGCAATATCGACATCATTCCCTGCGGTACAGATATTCAGCGGTTTGGTTCGATTGCACAAGAAGCAGCAAGGGCTAAATTGGGGATTGACAAAGAAACCAAAGTTGTACTATACGTGGGGCGTTTTGACCAACGCAAAGGTATAGAAACCTTGGTACGGGCAGTAAACGAGTCTAGGCTACGCGATTCTAAGAATCTCCAGCTAATTATTGGTGGTGGTAGTACTCCAGGTAACAGCGACGGGATTGAGCGCGATCGCATTGAGCAAATCGTCAACGAATTGGGGATGAGCGACTTTACCATCTTTGCTGGTCGTCTGAGCCAAGATGTTTTACCAACTTATTATGCTGCTGCCGATGTTTGCGTTGTTCCCAGCCATTACGAACCCTTTGGACTCGTGGCGATCGAAGCGATGGCAAGCAGTACACCAGTTGTAGCTAGTGATGTCGGCGGACTTCAGTTTACTGTGGTTAATGAAGAAACTGGTTTATTAGCACCACCACAAGATGTAGATGCTTTTGCCTCTGCTATTGACCGAATTCTCTTAAATCCACAGTGGCGAGATGAATTGGGTAAAGCCGGTAGAAAGCGGGTGGAAACTAAGTTTAGCTGGGATGGTGTAGCAAATCAACTGAGTGAACTTTACACCCAACTGTTGCAGCCACAACCAGTAGCGTCAACAGCAAAAGAACTAGTGGAGTCAACAGTCGAATTAGTCCAGTCAACAGCAAAAGAACTAGTGGAGTCAACAGTCGAATTAGTCCAGGCAACAGCAAAAAACCCAGTTTTGGTTGCTAAATGATTCTTCTGCGTAACAGATAATCGTGAGTGAGTAACTCGGATAATATTTTGGGTTTAAATTTGGCAGCGTAGGCGTTGGCGTAGCCTCTCGTAGAGAAGCCCAACCTAGGCATTGCTTGAGGTTAGAAAATTCGACACCAAGTAAAAGCTGTATAAAAAAGTAACTTTTCATCTAAGCGTAGAAGCTTATCTTATGATAGCTTTCTGCGTTTTTTCATTCGCAGCTATCACCAAACCAAGTAACCGCTATGATAGTTGAGGTCTGCTATGCTTTGACTAAACAAAAATAAAAGTATAGCGATCGCTACCATTTGAATATTAATAACTAATCGCTTTGCAACCAGTTGACTTTACCACTCTCACAGCTGCTTGTAGCGAAATCCGCGCTAACTGGCTACCATCACGCTTAGAACAGGTCTACCAGCGCGATCGCTACACAATTGCTATGGCATTACGCACCCTGGAACAGCGAGATTGGTTACAGATTTCCTGGCATCCCCAAGCTACACATATTTGTATCGGCGATCCACCACCGCGATCGCCAGATACCTTTACCTTTAGCCAACAATTAATACACCAATTGGGTGGTTTGGCACTAGTGGCGATTGAAGCGATCGCACCTTGGGAGCGGGTTATTGATTTGCAATTTGCCCGTCGTCCTGGAGAAAGCGCCCTGTATCATGTCTATGCAGAAATCATGGGCAAGTATAGCAACGTCATTCTCACCGACGCTAACAATATAATTATCACCGCCGCCCATCAAGTCAGTCAGCAACAATCTAGCGTCCGTCCCATCCAAACCGGACAGCCTTATGAAACACCACCAAAACTGACTGGGCCTGTCCCCAGTTTGAACGAATCTCAAGAACGTTGGCAAGAACGGGTAAGTCTAGTGCCAGGGGCAATCAAGCGGCAATTACTCAAAAGTTATAGAGGCTTGAGTGCCGCACTACTGGAGTTAATGCTACTAGAAGCAAATATCGCACCAGAAACATCCACCGATACTCTCAACCCCGACGATTGGCGACGGCTGTTTGAGCGTTGGCAAGAATGGCTGCAAGCCTTAGATTCCAGCAAATTTCAACCCGCTTGTACAAAAGATGGTTACACCGTAATGGGTTGGGGTGCGGTTGAAAAGGTCAAAAATATTCAGCAGTTACTTAACCAATACTACAGTAACCAAATTGACCAACAGTTATTTTCCCAATTGCGCCATCAGTTGAGTCAGAAATTGAATAATATTCTGACAAAATTACGGAATAAAGCTCAAACCTTTAAGACACGCTTGCAGCAATCAGATCAAGCTGATGAGTATCGACAGAAAGCTGATTTATTGATGGCTCATTTGCAAAACTGGGAACCGGGGATGAAAGAAATTATCCTTTCAGATTTTGGTACAAATTTGCCAGTAGCGATCGCACTCCAGCCAGATAAAAATGCTGTCCAAAATGCCCAAAGTCTTTACAAACAGCACCAAAAGCTCAAACGCGCTCGTGCTGCCGTGGAACCCCTACTATTGGAAGTGCAGACAGAAATTGAGTATTTAGAACAAGTAGAAGCTGCGATCGCTCAGATAGACACCTACCAAACAGCAGAAGATTTGCGAGCTTTAGAAGAAATCCGCGAAGAGTTGATTGGGCAAAAGTATTTAGAAGATCCAGAATACCGCAGCCGCAGTGCCAATGAACCCCCTAGTACCAACTTTCATCGTTACCTTACCCCTAATGGTTTTGAAGTATTAATCGGTCGTAACAATCGCCAAAATGACCAATTGACCTTTCGGGTAGCAGGTGATTATGACTTATGGTTCCACGCTCAAGAAATTCCAGGTAGCCATGTGTTACTACGTCTAGAACCGGGTGCTGTTGCAGAAGAAGCTGATTTGCAATTTGTAGCTAATCTTGCGGCATACTACAGTCGCGCCCGTCAGAGTGAGCAAGTGCCAGTGGTTTACACTCAGCCAAAACACGTTTACAAACCCAAAGGAGCAAAACCAGGAATTGCCATTTACAAGCAAGAAACTATCCTTTGGGGAAAACCGCAAATAGTCATTAGTCATTAGTCATTAGTCATTTGTCATGGAGGATGAAGCATGGGTATTCTCCTTATCCCCCTTGTCTCCCCAATCCCCTCGACCCGGATCAAATCCAATTTGCGTTCAAAGCGAGCGATCGCTTTTGATATTCTTTTTCGCAAATGCCCAAGGGACTTCCAAAGAATAAATTGTCCCAAAGAATTAATCTTTGGACAGTTAATAAATAATGATAATCATTAATTAAAAGTAAAAGCCCCCTGAGATCGCAATGCAAGAGACCTAAAATTATATTTGTGATTAGTAAAGTATTTTGGAGAGCAAACCCTGAATTTAAAACCATTTAAATTACCAACTGAAAAATTAGTATTTTTCTAGATGCAATGAAATGTTCTATTTGGAAGAAGATGTTAATTTTTTCTTGGTAAATAAACCGCCTAAACCGAATAGGGCTATGGCAGTGATAGTACCAGGTTCAGGAACTGATACTGGTTTAGTTGTTTGAGCATTGTTAGAGCTAATAAAAGGAGATTCATTTGCTGGTGGTGATTGAGTGTTACCGCCAGTTTCAGAACTAACAACTGTAGATTCACTTACTGTTGATGTTTGAATGCTAGCACTAGTTTCGGGGCTAACAGTATTAGTGCTAGTAGAAACTTTGTCGGTACTGCTATTACTAGTAGTAGTGTCACTGCTAAAAGCAGGGCTAGTGCTGGTAGTATTAGTGTTTGTGGTACTACTAGAAACGGTGCTACTGCTATAAACTGCCTTATATTGATACGTATTTGCATCACTAGTGTTATATGTTGGCAGTTGACTCTGTTTTATTCCTGAACCAATTATGACTAATTCTCCTTCACCAGATCCCATACCAGACCCCTTATTGTTTCCGGCTTTAACCGTATAAGCTACCAGTGTATAACTGGGATACTTTTGCAAAACGCTTGTGGGATTGTAGGTTTTAGTCTCTGGAAGAGCAGAAAAATTATCTATTTTTACCTTAATAAAACTTCCTGAACTATCTTGAAGATAAAGAACAACGTTTGATATTGCCTGTTTAACAGGGCTAGTAATAACTGTAGACTGTAAAGCAAATGCTGTACCAAATGAAGCTAGGATTGTTGAAAATCCAATAACAGTACCTGCTACTGTAGGAAATAAGAGTTTAGCAAACTTGCTATTCATGAGTGTAACTTCCAAAATTTTTGTTTTCTAACCGTTAGAACTCAAACCTAACATTGGGCTAACTCATGAAGAATCCGAAAAACAACCGAATTTAATTTGAAGTTTTTACCTGCCAAAATTCTATAATCTTAAAGACAGCAAAAATTACTAGTTAACAAATTAAGCCAAAATATAAATTTTATTACCTGAAGACATTAAGTTAAAAGCGATTCCATCTTTTTGGTATAAAATCCCTTTTGACTTCCCATTTATAGTAAATGGCGTAGATATAACGAAGACACTGTTGGCGAATTCGGCAAACGTTTATCCAGGGCTGATGGCATTACGAATAAGGGACTTCCAAAGAATAAATTGTCCCAAAGAATTAATCTTTGGGCAGTTAATAAATAATGACAATCATTATCTTGAATGGGATGTTTTATTTTTTGGAAGTCCCTAATACTCATTCGCTTCAAGGTTTTGTTTTATCTGGACACCGACAGCATGAGCAGCCGGATCTGAACTTTGTAGGAGTGTACTTGACACATTGTACTGCTCAACTTGGCTTCGGTTTTGACTAAGCTTGTACTTACCTTCCAAACGTGTAACAGTTATTTCAAATCCCACAATCCCATTCATCATACCTTCACGAAATTCGTCAGATAAACTGTGCCAATGCGATTTGTAGTCAACTTCGTAGGTATCTATCATCTCGTTTATCATTTGGTTCATTGATTCTGGGGACTCATTGAGTATGATGACTTTGGGAATACCATAGGCGTGAACAGCAATATAGTTCCACGTCGGTACACTCTCATGCTTTTCATACAAGGTAGGGGAAATGTAAGCGTGTGCCCCGGTGAAGATAGCAAGTAACTCAGTGTCAAGGGCTTGCGATTGAGGATTTTGCTTTGCCAGATGACCAATTAATTTAACAGTATCCCCTGCCATTGCAATCACAAGAGGAACGTGTGAAGCATAAGGTACACCGTCTAGGATCGATACCAACGTAGCGAAACTATTCGCTTTCATAAAGGCAATCAATTTATCAACATTATCTTCTTGAAAAGCAGCTGGTCTATACATGGCAATTTAACCTTACTATCAACTTAAGAAATTCTCGTTAACTCTCATTTGTATAGCAAGTAGAGAATGCCTAATTCTCATTGCTTCTCCTCTCAATTTGGCAAACCCTCAACCCGCATCAAATCTAATTCACGTTCAAATATTTCATCAATTGGCAACATTTGACCATCAAGAGTCATAAATTTATGATCTTTTGTTGCCCGAATTATTGAACCATCTTCTAAGCAATATTCAAATACCTCTTGTTGTCCGCAATCGTGCCACTGTGCCACAGGTTGCGTGTAAATATTTCCATTTTTATCAACACTGTATATACTGCATTCAATGCCTTTTTCGACAATTTCTCCAATCGGCATTAATCCATATTCTACAGTCAATATTTCTGTGTCATAGCTTAAACAATATTCCGCAAACTTCAACATTTGCTCAAATAATTCATCTGCAACCTTTTTCTGAACACCATTTTTAGCTGCGCCATCTACAAATTTTTCTCGCTGCTTTTGCATCTCAGAAACTTTCTTTTTACCCATCGCCCGACGCAGCAAGTCAGCTTGTCCTAAAGAATATCCCGCCATATCTTGAGCAATTTTCATGATTTGCTCTTGATAGACCATAATTCCATAAGTTTCGTCTAATATTGGTTCCAGAACGGTGTGTTGATAATCAATCTTTTCTCGACCATGTTTGCGGTTAATAAATTTAGGAATTAGCCCTGCATCTAATGGCCCTGGTCGATAAAGTGCCAAAATTGAAGAAATATCTTCTATATTAGAAGGTTTCAAATCTCGCACGATCTGACGCATCCCAGAAGATTCTAATTGGAATATTCCTTCTAACTCACCTGCTTCTAATAATTCATAAGTTTTTTGAACATCTTTTGGTAGACTGCTATGTTCACCTTTAGCTAATATCCTTTGGGCTTTTCTTTCCTGGCGCGGAATTTCATCAGGATCAACCCGATATCCTCTTGTTTCTTGAATCAAATCAACGGTCTTTTGAATCAGCGTCAGGTTCCGCAAACCCAGAAAATCCATTTTCAATAAACCCATTGATTCCAGGTCTTCCATGAAATACTGGGTAATTACAGAACCGTCATTATTCTTCTGTAAGGGGACAATTTCATCAAGTGGATCGGCAGAAATTACCACACCTGCGGCATGAACACCAAAAGTTTTGTTAGTTCCTTCAATTCGCATAGCCATATCAAGCCAATGTCGAACATGGGGTTCTTTATCATATTTCTCTTTAAACTCTGGTTCTGGAGTTTGAGCGGAAATCATCACCTTGAGTTTAGTTGGTTTACCCCGCACCACAGGAATTAATTTCGCCATTTTGTCAGCTTCCCCGTAGGGAATATTTAATACTCTGGCGACATCTTTCAAAACTGCTTTAGAAGTTAGGCGGTTAAAAGTAATAATTTGGGCAACTCTATCTGCACCATATTTCTCAGTGACATATTCAATCACTTTATCTCGTTGTTCAATACAAAAATCCGTGTCAATATCAGGCATGGATTTCCGTTCTGGGTTCAAAAAACGCTCGAAGAGTAGCCCATGATGTACGGGGTCAATATTAGTAATTCGCATTGCATAAGCGACTAATGAACCAGCGGCAGAACCCCGACCTGGCCCCACAGGAATGTTATTATCTCTAGCAAATTTAATGTAGTCCCAAACAACTAAAAAGTATTTGGAAAAACCCATCTGCTGAATCATTTTCAGTTCGTATTCCAATCTTTCTTTATAGACGGAATCTACTTCTTGGCGAGATTTACGATTTAAGCGTTCTAAAAGTCCACTCCATGCAACATCTTCGGCGTAAGTGTCAGCAGTATGACCGGAGGGAATGGGAGGTGTAGGAATTTGAGGCTCACCCATAATATGGTAAGGCTCGACCTTATCGGCGACTTCTTCAGTAGTAGCGATCGCTTCGCTGATCACATCATCCGGCAAATGGTCACGAAATAGCTGCCGCATCTCCTCACCAGATTTGAGATACTCTGTGCCGCTATAACGCATCCGCTTATCTTCAATAATTAGCTTGCCAGTTTGAATACATAACAAAGCATCGTGGGCTTCAACATCAAAACAAGAAATAAAATGTGAATCATTAGTCGCAATAATTTTAATGCCTAGCTCCCTAGCAATTTTAACTATTTCAACATTCACAATTCGGTCTTCTTGGGAGCCGTGGTCTTGAATTTCTAGATAATAATCATCACCAAATACATCTTTATACCACTGAGCAACTTTCCGGGCTGCATCTGGTCTATTACTGAGAATCGCTTGGGGAATTTCTCCACCCAAACAAGCACTGGTGACAATCAAGCCTTCATGATATTGTTTTAATAAATCTTTATTAATACAAGGACGAGAAAAAATTCCTTTGCCTTGAACACCTTTAAGGTGAGAAATTGTGGTTAATTTAACTAAATTTTTGTAACCTTTAGTATTTTTAGCTAAAACAACTTGATGATATTTGGGACGGCGTTCTTGTTTTTCAATATCGCCGTTAATTATATACATTTCATTGCCGATAATCGGCTTAATATTCTGACTACGGCAGATTTTTATCAGTTCAACGGCTCCATACATGACACCATGATCGGTAAGGGCGATCGCTTTCATCCCCAGTGCGATCGCTTGATTTACCAACTCTGGTAGCTGACTTGCCCCATCAAGCAGACTGTAGTCACTGTGAATATGTAAAGGAACAAAAGACATAAGCATCTCCAACCACAAGCCAAGATACCTCTAGGGGCCTACCTTGTGGTATACCCTTTTGAGCTAGATTTTGCAAAGCAACGGAATCTTAGATTAACAGTTTTTACCCAAAATTAAAGCTGTTCTTTTTCTGGAATTATCACTATCAGTAGTATTGTTTTAATAGTTACAGTAGTTAGCCGTATGTAGCCAATGAGTGAAACAGAGAGAACTACTTCGTCTGCAACCAAAGCTAACCCTTGGTGGTAACGTATCCCTCTCACATTACAAATTCTCATCGCCCTAGTAGCCGCAGTCAGCATTGGAATTGCCCTTGGTGCGGGGAACCCCAATCTCAACAACGCCACCTTAATCAATAATTTAGCAATTCCGGTTGAATTGGTGCTAAAGGCTCTTTGCGCCTTGGCTACGCCGCTGATTTTGGTAGCGGTGCTGCACACTTTGATGATTACTAATATCCCTGGTACAGCCGGGTGGCGGTTGGCAGCGTTACTTTTAACCAATACTACCGTAGCTATTTTGGTGGGACTTCTCATAGCAAATGTACTGCGTCCGGGGACTTGGAGCAATGTAACAACCCTAACAAGTAGAGAAATAACTCCTCAGAGTCTTGACGCTTAGAGAATACTCAAAGATGCTGTACCAGAAGCTATTTTAAGCCATTAGTTGATAATAATGTTATCCAACTGATTGTGATTGCCCTGAGTTTTGGCACTGCCCTCCCTCTATGAAGCAATGTCTGCATTGTATATTTCCCAACTAATTGGGCAACATCTGAGTCTAGGACAGCAATTAATTGTCATCCTTACCTCGATTTTTGCATCTGTAGGTGCGGCAAATATTCCCAATGCGGGGCTGGTAACGATGACATTAGTTTTCACTTCTGTAGGCTTACCTACCCAGTACATTGTTTTGCTAGTTACTGTAGACTGGTTTCTGGATCGCTGCCGCACTGCGATTAATGTTATAGGAGATATGACTGTCAGTGCTTTACTTGACGACAAAAAGCCTCGTTCTGTAGACGAGGCTTAATTTGACGGGTTTTCAAATAGCTAATGCTGTTGATGCCCTTTGGCATCACATTCTTTAGCCCAACAACGTTCTAGAAGCCGAAGATGCCAGATAAATGCAAAGCGTTGGGGATTCAATACTAATTTAGTCTCGTTACTAAATAAAGGCTGGTTCAGATATTGCCAAAGGGGAAATTTAATTTTGGTGTGTTTCGGAGTCATAAGAGCAACAAATATTATAAAAGTTTAGTGGTGATAGTTGGCATTTTGTCTAACAATTGCCTGATGCTGTTTTTCTAGTTAAAGGCTACACTGCGTTTTTGCAGTTGTCCTGGTGGCAATTGCGGAATTTCAGTGAGTGAATTTATGTTGTTTCCGCTTTAATACTGAAATTGCACACATCATTTTTCTGATTTCTCATCCTGTATCAAAAGAGGCAGGGAAGCAGGGAGCGCTTTCTTAGGGGAAGGATTTTAAAATTTTCCAGCAATAGAGGGTTTCAGAGCAAATAAATTTATTTATAGGCTTCTCCCCCCCCTGCTTCCTTTCCTTTTCTTTGACAAGTCATACCTTTTCACAACATTTCTGATACAGCCTTGGTAAAAGCGTACAAATCTACGTCCCTACAGTCAATTCATCTGTTACAAAGATTTTTAGAAGCGATCGCATTGCTATCCAGAATTTTAACTAGGTAGCCTTTTAGAAAATCGAGTAGTGTGGCGTTGAGGTGTCGAATTATAGCTTACAAAACACTTGTAATTTCTGTTACTAACTGTGAATTTATAGTCAATTTGATCATAAAGCTGGTTCTATAGTAATTATTAGTTTTTAAAAGGAGCAATGTCTTGCTCCCTTTAATATTTAGATAATAGTAAAATTAGCGGCAGTGAGTGTTGTGGTACTAATGCTAGTCAGCGTTGCCAAGATTTCATCAGTAGCAGCCACTATGATGTTGTTACCAGTGAAACTTAGTTGATTGAAGGTCAGACCACCAGACAAGCCAATCAAATCGTTGCCCTTGCAGAAGTCGGTAATAATATCAATACCTTCTCCATCAGCGAAGATAAATTTATCCTTGCCATTACCACCTGTGAGGATATCGCTACCAAGACCACCGCACAAGAGGTCGTTACCATTGCCGCCATTGAGGGTGTCTTTGCCATTACCACCGTAAGGGTTGTCTTTGCCATTGCCGCCATTGAGGTAGTCATTACCAAGAGTGCCGTGGAGGACATCATTGCCGTTGCCACCTAAAACGCGATCGCCAACTTGGACATTAACTTTAGCAGTGCTAGTGAGTTGACCATCGGTGATAGTGTAGTTAAAGCTAGCCGCACCACTAAACCCGCAAGTTGGGGTAAACACGATCAAGTCATCTGCTGAGTTACTGGGAGTGCCGTTATTTTTCAGCATCGCCGTACCGTGAGCTGCCGCACTGACACCAGTAATGGTGAGGTTAGTGCTATCGATGTCGCGATCGTTTGGCAGCAGGGTAGTTGCTTGGATACTCACAGGGATATATTTGACAGCAGTAACAGTATCATCAATGGCTACAGGTGCATCATTGACCGGATTGACTTTCAAGTTAAAAGTACCAGTAATAATGCCACCATTGCCATCATTAACAGTGTAAGGAAAGCTGTCAGTACCGTTGTAATTGGCGTTAGGGGTGTAGGTAAAGTAGTTATCGCTTGGATTTCCAACAGTGCCGTTGTCATTAAGTGTCAGTGTGCCGTTAGCAGGGTTGCTGAAGTCACTAATGCTTAAGGTATCGCCATCAACGTCTGTATATCTGCTCAAAATGGTGCTGGCAAGTATGTTAACGGCAGTATCTTCCTCAGTTATAGTCGTAGTCCTAAAGCCAAAAATGACATAGCTCTGCCCACCAGCACCACTATTGCCGTTGGCATCAGCAAAACGTGCCCCGATAATTAGGTCGTCGAAGCCGTCGCCATTAATGTCTCCGGCACTGCTAACGGAGCCGCCTGATTGGTCATAAGCGGCAATGCCGTTGATCACAAAGCCGTTGTTACTGTCCGAGAGGTTGAGACTAGCTCCAAAGCCACTGCTCTTGCCAAACACTACGTAGCTCTGTCCATTACAAAGCCATTACTGCCATTAAGGGACGAGAGATTGAGGCTAGCTCCAAACCCACTACTGCTGCCAAACACTACGTAGCTTTCTCCAGCATACGTCTGACCGTTAGGGTCGGCACCTATTGCCCCAATAATTAGGTCGTCGAAGCCGTCGCCGTTAATGTCTCCAGCACTACTAACAGAGCTGCCTAGGGAAGAGCCAGCGATCGCAAAACCATTGTTGCCATCAAGATCAGAAAGGTTGAAACTGCTGGATTAGGTGCCATTATTATTGATTCCTCTAAATTATAAATTTTGATCCGATCCCACCGTCACTACCCGCCGAATTTCGTCGCTGCGAAATCCGATCGCCATTGGACGACGTACCCCCAAAAGTGCTACCACGTCGTACAATTCCAGTACCACCCCCTCTATTCGCAGGGAATGGACAATATCGCCGCTTCTCAGGTCAATCACTAGTAACCCACAGCGAGGCTCAACGTTTTTCTGTTGCAATTTCTCGTCTAGGGGCAAACCGCTAAAGGTCTTGTTATGCCTGGGTTGAGAAATTCCCACTACCGCAAAGTCGCCATGAAATGTACAACCGCGCAGATATCCCGGACAGAAGGCGACTGGCTCAAATACTCCCCGCTTTAAATCGACAAAGCCAAACTCTCCCGCACCTGAGTTGAGCAGCCAGAGTTTTTCTTGATGCCAGCGTGGGGAGTGGGGCATAGACAACCCCTGCAACACGATTTCATTGCTTTCTACGTCAATGACACAGCCACCATTTGCCCGATGCTCCCGCCAGCCTTCTGCTACATCTGACTGGCTAACGGCGGTGATATATTTAGGTTTTCCTTGTTGCATTGCCAACCCATTCAGGTGACATCGATCTTCCGCCGCTAGCTTGCTGATAAAGGTTGGTTGCCATAAGGGAACGAAACTGTGGGTTTCGCTGACTGTTCCCAAACAGCTAAATAAGGTATTGACAAATACTAATTTTTGTGATCCTAAATCTTTTTCTTCTGCTCTACTCAAAGCGATGTCGTGAATATCCAAATCTCCCGTCACATAACTCATCTGGGGCAAATAAAGAGCATCGTAGCCTTGGTGGTTTTGTCCGGGTTGGATGATGTTTTCAAATCGCCACAGTTGGTATAGGGAACTCATGTAGAGGCTGCTGCCATTGGCATACAACCCCATGCATCGCTCAAAGCTACGTTCAAATACAGATAATTCACCGTTTGGTTGCAAGCCTATGAAAAATAACTTCCCCGCTTGATAGGTAGTGAAGGACAAACTCAGGTTTTGCTCATACAGCCAAGAAGTAAACTGACGAGAAGCATTGATTTCTAAAGATGGTTTGTTAATGGTGCTTTCATTGGGATTCACTTGGTTTTGACTCCTTAATAACTCTGGTGTTCGGTCGATGATAATTTTGCCGCAGGACACGATGCTCCTACTCTTGGACTAAGCTACGCAATATACCAGCAATAGAGGTTCCGTCATCTGCTTTGAGCGATCGCACGCGATACATTTCCTAGCCAGTGCTTGCTCATTTCAGAAATCTACCAGAGTATTCTCGGAGTCCTTTTAAAACAATAGATGTTTTTGTAACATAAAAGTATAGTGTATGTAATCTAAAACTTAAAATGCTCAAACATCTGTCTAAAGATAGATAAACTAACTAAACCACTATTTTGCATTACACTTAACCCAGTGCAGAACTGCAAAATTATACCTTTCGGAACTTTTAAAACATCCTCTTAAACTTCAGCCTAAAATCCCTTAATTTTTGTCGATTAATACCAATTTAATGTGAAGCTGCACTAAATGAGTAACTCTCTATTCTTGGCGCTCTTGGCGTACTTGGTGAACCAGCGCTGTAGGCGGGTTTCCCACCGTAAGCGACTAGTGAACCCGAAGGGCGGTTCGTTTAATATTCTGTGCATCTTCATACAGAATTGGTATAACCACAAAAAAGTGGGACGGACATCTTGTCCATCCCACAATAAAAAAGAAAATTTTTGTCATAAAACGCTTTGGCTATATTTAAGCTAAAGCGGTTTCGTTAAGTTCAATTTCTCACTACTTAATAGTGTGTGCCGGTTTTGCGATGATTAATGGCAGTCACAGCATCAGGCTTGAGTAATTTACCTTCATCCACAGTTGCATACACAACCCAATGGTCGCCACATTCTAGACGTTGGTTGACTGAACATTCTAAATATGCTAGTGCGTCGGTGAGGACGGTACAACCGTTATCTGCAACTGCTGTACTAAAGTTGGCAAACCGATCTTCTCCAGGTGCGAAAGATTTACGGAAATGCTTCATGTAATCTTGGTGATTGCCTTCAGGTAGAATATTTAAGGCAAACTTACCGCCTGGATACATCAAAGATTCGATCGCTCGGTCTTTGGCGATCGCAACAGTTAATCCGGGTGGGTTGAAGGTGGCTTGAGAAACCCAAGCGCCTAACATTGCGGTAGAAACTTCACCTTGTTTAGCTGTCACCACGCAGACGGAACCAACGATCCGGCCAACAGCCTGTTCTACTGGAGTAGCCGCTTGTTGTGGTACGCGTACCTTTTTAGCCTTTTTCAGTGCTTGGGCAAAATCTGTACCTAGTTCTTCACAGAACTTGAGAGTGACATCATCAGGTTTAAACTTCACCTTCAGGGTGTCAAAACCAAAGCGATATCCAGCATCCCGGAGTTTACCTTCAATTAAGTCAAAGGCTTCGCCACTCCAGCCATAAGAACCAAAGACTCCAGCGAGTTTGCTGTTGTCACCGCTTGATAGCACAATCCCTAAAGCAGTATGAATAGGAGTTGGCGCATGACCACCGATGGTAGGAGAACCAATGATAAAACCCTCTGACTGTGCTAGGTTGATGCGAATTTCATCAGGGGTAGCAAATTCGCAGTTAATTGATTTGACTGCAACTCCACCTTTAGTTAATCCCAGAGCGATCGCTTGTGCTAAAGTCGCCGTATTGCCGTAAGCTGAAGCGTAAAGTAGGGCAACGGAAATCTCGCGATCGTTGTGAGAACGGCTCCACTCTCCATAAGCTTTGGTGAGTTCGATTAAGCTGGTGCGTACCAATGGGCCGTGACCCACAGCATACATTCTCACCTGCAAATCTGATATTTTCTCCAAAGCTGCTTGCACATGAGGAATTTGGGGAGCCATCAGGCAGTTAAAGTAATAACGCTGGTCTTCTTTAAGCGCTTCCCAGTTATCATCAAACAGTTCATCACCACAGAGATGAGTTGCAAATAACTTATCTGTGTAGAGAATTTGGGTTTGCTGATCGTAGGTACAAAGCCCTTCCGGCCAACGCGGGCTGGGAGTGGGTAAGAATTTTAAAACATGACCCTTGCCTAAATCCAGAGTTTCTTTCCCCCGCATCACCAAGACATTTAAATCTTGCTCTAAGAAAGCAGCACGCAAATTGTTCGCACCGGGAAGAGAACAGACAAAAGTTACCTGTGGTGCTAGTTCTAAAATTGCTTTGAGGGTGGCAACTCGGTTGGGACTAAAATGACCCAGGATTATATAATCCAAACTTTGCAAATCTAAAGTCTGCCGCAACGCCTCTAAATAAATTTCGGTAAAGCTTTCTGGCGGTGGATCAAGAAGTGCGGTTTTATCAGCTTCAATTAAATAGCAATTGGAGGTAGTACCTCTTTCAAGTGCGTATTCAATTTCAAACCGCAGACGTGACCAACTACGTGCTTTGATCGCCTTAGTATTTGTAGCAATTGGTAAAACTTGTACGTCGCGTGGCTTGGAATTGGTCATAGCTGTTGGGTAAAGTTGGGGAATAGGGAATAGGGAATTAGGTTATAGGTATGGATCATAGGAAACAGGGGATAGTTTTCTTTTCTGTCCCCTGTCACCTGTTACCTTTTCACTCTTTCTTAGTAGTAATTACCTACTTTGCGATGGCGAACGGCTGTCAATCCATCGTTTTTGGAAACACGACCTTCTTGGACGGTGCAATATAAAATCCAGTGGTCGCTGCATTCCATGCTGCTCTGGATTTCACATTCCATGTATGCCAGAGCATCAGTTAGAATTGGGGAACCGTTTTTCGCGGTTTGAGTTTTTACCCCAGCAAAGCGATCAGCACCAGGATGCAAGCGCTTGAGAAAGTGTTTTTTGAGTTCTTGATAATTGCCTTCTTCCAAAACGTTGAGGACGAAGCGATCGCCTATTTGCATTAAGGAATCAATGGCGCGGTCTTTAGCAACGGCAATTGTTAATCCTAATGGTTGCAAACTCGCTTGCGTTACCCAGGATGCCAGCATTGCACTTGAGGCATTATCTTTTTTAGTAGTGACTATATACAGCCCACTGCTAATCCGACCCAATGCCTTTTCCATGTTGACATCAAGGGACTTGATTTGCTTGATGTTGCGATCGCGCACCAGCAATTGTCCGATGTCTTTACCCGCTTCTTCACACAACTGGAATGTTGATGCGGTTGGAACCTCTTTAATCCGAATAGGTGGGAAAGCTTCTTTGATGCCAGAGTTGAGAAATTGTCTGCGGAGTGTATCAATGGGTTCATCATCCCCACCGTAACATTCAAACAGCCCAATCAATTGCTTGTTCTTGGCGACAGCTAACACTGAACTGATACTAGCTTGGGCGGCGGCAGAAGTAGTCGGGGGCATACCAATAATAATGCCAGCTGCTCTCCCGGCTAGTTCTTGAATTTCTTGGCTCTCAGCAGTACTCAGATCCAGTACTTCTACCCCAATGCCAGTTTTCAGTATACCTTCGGCAATGGCGTGACCAAGGCGTTCGCCATACCCATAATCTGAGACAAAAAACAAGCCAACTGTTGTTTCTGCTTTAGCTTGTTTTTGGCTCCAATTTTCGTAGCACCCGGTTAAAACATCTAAATGGTGGTATAATAAAGGGCCGTGACCGTTGGCGATAATATTAATCTTCCCAAGATCACCCATCCGCTTCATCGCATTCAGCAGCGAACGAGCGTTAGGGCCCATCAAGCAGTCGTAGTAAAATCTAAAGTCAGCTTCGATCGCTTCTAAATCTTCGTCGAAGGTGCGATCGTCACAAAAATGCATCCCAAAAGCATCACAGGTGTAGAGAATTTGGGTTTTGCGGTCAAAGCTAAAGATTGTATCTGGCCAGTGCAGGTTAGGCGCACTCACGAATTCCATTTCGTGTCCTTTGCCGATATCTATGCGATCGCCGGTTTTGACAACTCGCTTAGAAAATGGATCGTGTACCAAACCTTCTAAAAACTGAAGCGCAACTTTTGATGCTAAAACGGTAGCTCTAGGAGCTAACTGAAGAACATCTTCCACCAAGCCGCTATGGTCTGGCTCTGTGTGGCTGACAATTATGTAATCAATTGTTTTGGGGTTAACAAGACCTTTTAGAGTCTCTAAATACAGATCGCGAAACTTCTGGTGAGAAGTATCAATCAAAACTGTTTGTTCACCCCTAATTAGATAGGAATTGTAGGTTGTGCCGTTTTGCAGTCCGAATTCGATATCGAAGCGATCGCGATCCCAATCAAGAGAGCGAATCGCTGTTGTATTAGGGGCAATTTCTACAGTTTGTATAGTTAACCGATGCTGAACGTTCTCTGTGTGGGCATTGCCGGTCGTAGACATCGCTACCATTATTCGTCTCCGAGCGCAAATTAACAGGTTTTTCTTCTGCCCCCATTGTCTCTATTATTTATTGTTGAAGTTGTAATGAATATCAGTTTTTGCAAAATTTAACTTGTATCAATTATTGCTGTTTTTTAGCAAAAAATATGTCTCATAAAATCTACTCAATATTAATTTATTCTGAAAACTTTACTGAGTATTTAATTTGGCTATATATCTTATTTTATCTTAATTCAAAAATATCATTACCATCATAATTTTTATCAAATAAACATGATTTAATCAATAATTTATTGTTATTTAATATAGTAATCATAAATTATTTGTGTTAATCTCTCTAGTCATAGAATAAATTTTAACAGCAACCAATGTATCTAGATATCAAGTAGAAAAAATTAGTTTTATCTAGGTGTACTATTACAAATAAGTAGGAAAGGTAGGAAAAGTAGGAAAGGTAGGAAAAGTTTTCCTTACTTTTTAAGAGTCATCAAGTATGCTGTCGATATTATTTTTCTAATGGGTATTAAATATATTTTTGTCTCAACCAAGGATATTGTTAGGTTAAATATAAAGTTTATGTAAAGTTGAAAAAATAGATACTTTTTTGGAGATAATCAAATCAGATTTTCTGAGATGGTTTTGATAAAAAGAACTAGGCTTGTATATCTTTTTCTGCTCATACAAGTGCAAGATAGAGTAAAAATCGTTTTTAAAGTTTCGATAAATCTCCGTAAGCCTACGAATAATCTAAGAATTTTAATGATACAGTCCTTTATTATCGACTTCAGATATTAATCAGGACAACGCCAACAAATTATCGTTGTCATAGCTATAAGCAAAACTTGCTGGCTATCTAATGAATTTGTCCAACAAGCTAATGGTGTAGTTTTGAGTTCCCCGTTTGCGTAGCGTCTCGCAGAGAAGGGACTGACTGTATAAAAGGTTATTATTTATGGGATGCCGATTAAAAGTCTTTCTCACAGAAGAAGAAAAGCTGACTCTAGAAGAGTTAAGAAAAGCCAAGGATGTTCCTCAACGTACTAAGGATCGCGCTCAAGTTTTACTGCTGAATAATCGCGGCTTAAAAAATGAGCAAATTGCTCAAGGTTTGAACTGGGCAATTTCAACAGTACGTCAAACCCTTCATCGCTGGGAAAAGGTGGGTTTAGTAGGTTTGTGGGATGCTCCTGGTCGAGGAGGAAAACCCCGATATTCGGAATCAGATTTAGTTTATCTAGAAAATTGTTTAGCTCAAGAGCCACAGACTTATAACTCTAAACAATTAGCAAAAAAACTGGCATCTGAGCGTCAAGTTAACTTGAGTGCAGATCGATTAAGACGGGTACTAAAAAAAAGGGGAAGGAGGTTTGGAAGCGCACGTAAGCAACCCCAAGAACAGATAATTAGCTGATTGAAAAGTATTAAAGAAGATTCTAGATTTGTAGGGGCGCAAGCAATACTTCTCGGGTTTTGGGGAAAGGGAAAGGGGAAAAAACCTTTAACCCTTACCCTTTAACCCTTACCCCAAAACCGATTCCGAGTTAAAAATGCAAAACCCGTGGGGAGCAATACAGTTCAGTTAAGAAAAATTATTGTAGGTTGGGTTAAGCAAAGCGCAACCCAACAAAGCACAGGAAATCTTGGGTTTCGTTCCTCAAACGCCACTTGCTTCTCCCAAGGGGAGACGCTACGCGAACAAGTCGGGAAACTGCAATGGCGCAGTGGCTCCCCAACCTACACAGGTTAAGATTGTTGACGCTAACCCATGCGTATTGCCGCAGGGATGGGATATTTTTTTTACTGGAAGTCTCTTAGATAAAACAAAATCCACCAAACATTTTACTGTTTGGTGGATTTGTTACTTATTTTTAGTGGATCCGAGCAGAGTCGAACTGCTGTCCAAATTGGGTATTGACCCCCCGCTCATTCACAGGTTTAGCCTTTCTGACCCTCAAGGCGGGGATCGTTCATTATCCCGAACGTAGGATGCTCTGATTTAATCTTAGCTAGTAAGCCAACCAGAGAACGCTTACTAGAGCATCCGTTGGGGGTTGGTCTTCAGTCCTTAACGGAGTCAAACTAAAGACGCTCGAACCTATAAGAGGTTTTTAGGCAACTGCTAAGGCAGGCTTACGAGCAAAGCTAACGATGTTATTCGCATTTACTTTTTGTTTGAGCCTTTGATTTCCGAGAGGAGACTCACTCTCGACCTGAATCACAGAGCAGCGTTCGCCAACCTGTCGAAACCGTGACGGACCCATGCGCTTCATATTTCAATTATAGTACGCAATTCTTGAATTCGTAATTCGTAATTCGTAATTAATAATCAAGTTAGGATGTATAGCTCTAATTACTCAAAATAGCCAATCGCTAATTTTAAAACCATTAGCAATTGGCTATTGCCATCATCATACAACAAGTATTTTTCTAAGTTAGTGCTTCAGCACCACCAACAACCTCAAGGAGTTCTTGGGTAATTGCAGCTTGTCGGGCTTTGTTGTAAGACAGTGTAAGGGTGTTAATCAATTCACCGGCATTTTCACTGGCATTACTCATGGCTGTCATTCGCGCTGCTAGTTCACTAGCTGCCGATTCTTGCAATGCCCGCAATAACTGGTTACTTAGATAGAGGGGCAACAAAGAATCAAGAATCTGCACTGGATCTTGCTCAAAAATCATGTCAGGAGCCAACGGGCGAACTTGGCTAGCCACTTTTTCCCGTTCGACTTCAAATTTACCGCCACGGGTTGTCAAGCGGAAGATTTCATCATCGCCTACTTCTAGACCTTGCGGATCGAGGGGCAGTAGGGTTTGAATCACAGGACGGGAGCTAACTAAGGAAAGGAATCTAGTATAGATTAATTCGATGCGGTCAACTTCTTCCGAAAGGAACAAGGAAAGTAGTTGATCGGCAATCTGATTGGCTTCCGCTGCGGTGGGAATTTGCTCTAAGCCGCTGTAAGTGGCATCAATTGGCTGATCGCGGCGTTGAAAGTACTGAGTAGCTTTGCGTCCGACGAGTACAAATTGATAGTTTAAACCTTCTGCCTTGATTTCTTTGGCGCGGTTTTCTGCGCGACGGATAACGTTATTATTGTAGCCGCCGCATAGACCGCGATCGCCTGAAATTACCAATAACCCGACTGACTTAACTTCTCTTTTTCTCAGCAGTGGTAGGTTTGCTTCTTCAAACCGTAGACGGCTTTGCAAACCATACAATACTTGTGCCAAGCGATCAGCAAAGGGGCGAGTTGCTAGCACTTGTTCTTGCGCCCGGCGCACTCTAGCCGCAGCTACGAGACGCATGGCTTCTGTGATTTTTTTGGTGTTTTTGACCGACTGAATGCGATCGCGTATTGCTTTTAGATTGGCCATATTTTTGTCCTTAGTCCTTAGTCATTTGTCATTTGTCCTCTCTTACAAAGTTCTGATGCCTGCGGCAACCCCTTCGGAGAACGGAGGAAACCTCCGCTCAGACCTTGCGCTTTGTCACTAGTCATTAGTTTTTTACCAATGACTAATGATCAATGACTGATGACTAATTACGCTGCTGCTTTGAAGGTCTTCTTATATTCGGTGAGTGCTTCTTTCAAGGCAGCTTCTTCTGCGTCACCTAGTGCTTTGGAGCTTTTTACTCCTTCGGCATACTGGGTTTTACCAGTCTTTAAGTAGTCCCGCAGACCTTTGGTGAAGGTGGTTACTTGATTTACAGGCACATCATCTAAATACCCATTGATACCAGCATACAAAATTGCTACTTGCTCGTATACTGACAGTGGGGAATTTTGTGGCTGCTTCAGAAGTTCACGCAACCGTTGACCCCGTGCCAACTGATCTTGGGTGGCTTTATCTAAGTCGGAAGCAAATTGAGCGAAGGCTTGCAGGTCGTCAAATTGGGCTAGTTCCAATTTAATCTTACCGGCAACTTTTTTCATTGCCTTGGTTTGAGCCGCAGAACCCACGCGGGATACTGAAATACCGGGGTTCACAGCGGGACGGATACCAGCGTTGAACAAGTCAGAAGATAGGAATATCTGACCATCGGTAATAGAAATTACGTTGGTGGGGATGTATGCTGATACGTCACCGGCTTGGGTTTCGATAATTGGTAGGGCGGTCATACTGCCTTTACCTAATTCGTCACTCAGCTTTGCTGCTCTTTCTAGCAAGCGAGAGTGGATGTAGAATACATCTCCAGGGTACGCTTCGCGTCCGGGTGGACGACGCAGCAGTAGTGACATTTGGCGATAAGCTTGGGCTTGCTTGGAAAGATCGTCGTAAATTACCAGGGTGGCTTTGCCTTTGTACATAAAGTACTCAGCAATAGTTGCGCCTGTGTAGGGAGCTAGGTATTGCAGGGTTGCTGGTTCACTGGCACTAGCTGCGACGACGACGGTGTAATCCATCGCGCCTTTTTCTTGCAATGTCTGCACCACGTTAGCAACTGTGGAAGCTTTTTGACCGATCGCGACGTAGACACAAATTACATCTTCTTCTTTTTGGTTGATGATTGTGTCGATCGCGATCGCAGTTTTACCGGTTTGGCGATCGCCAATGATCAATTCCCGTTGACCACGACCGATGGGAATCATTGAGTCAATAGCTGTGATACCCGTTTGCATAGGTTCGTGTACTGACCGACGAGCAATGATACCGGGTGCTGGAGATTCAATCAAACGACTGTCTGAAGTCTTAATGTCTCCCTTACCATCAATGGGACGACCCAATGCGTCTACAACTCGTCCAATTAAAGCTTCTCCTACAGGTACTTGGGCAATTTTACCAGTAGCAGTTACAGAACTACCTTCTTGAATTTCCAGCCCTTCACCCATCAGCACCGCGCCCACGTTGTCTTCTTCTAAGTTTTGGGCGATGCCAATTGTACCATCTTCAAATTCCAAAAGTTCCCCAGACATAGCCTTTTCCAGACCATAAATCCGGGCAATACCGTCACCTACTTGTAGGACGGTACCAACGTTAGCAACTTTGACCTCTTGGTCGTATTGCTCGATTTGTTGTTGGATAATGCTGCTAATTTCGTCAGGTCTAATTGATATGCTCATGTGTCTATCTTATTTGCTTTCGAGAGGGGAAAATTCAATAGTTAGGAGTGATGAGTTAAGAGTGATGAGTTAAGAGCGATGAGTTAAAAAAGCAAAGGTTAAAAGTTAAAAGTCAAAATAAATTATTGTTTACTTAACTCTTAACTCCTAACTTCTAACTCTTAACTCCTAACTTCTAACTCCTAACTTTCTAGCTATTAGTTAAGCGCAATGAAAGGCGACGCAATTGACCCCGGATACTGGCATCAATTACCTGCGAACCTACTTTAATGATTACACCACCAATTAACTCACTGTCTACCTTGGTTTCTAGTTCTACCTGGCGAGCATTACTGATGGCAATAACCTTTTCTGTGATTGCCTGCTGTTGAGCTTCTGTGAGGGGAACGGCTGAAATTACTTCCGCTAATACGGTTTGATTCAGCTGCCGCAACAGCGCCAGATATTGTTGAAAAATAGATTCCAAGAATGCGATGCGGCGTTTGTCTACTAGTACCAACAAAAAGTTGCGTAAGTAGGGGTTAGAGCTTTCACCGAGTATTTGTTTGATGAGAGCTTTTTTGTTCTCAGCCTGAATAAACGGGTTGCTGAAGAAGTTGTGTAGCTGTTTGTCTGCTCTGAGCAGTCCTAGGAAAGTCCGCGCATCTTCCCCGAACTCTTCTGTCAAATTTTTCGATTGCGCTATTGACAAAAGTGCCTGTGCGTAAGGTTGGGCTACTTCGGCTGCCGCTACCTGACTTGTCATACATTGCCTCCCAGTTGTGCGATGCTGCGGTCAATTAAACTTTGTTGAGCATCGTCGGCAATCCCACCTTTGAGTTGCGATTCGACTTTTTGCAATGCTAGTGCAGCAACTCGTTGCCGTAGTTGAGCGATCGCTCGATCAGTTTCGCTGTTTAAATCTGCTGCTGCTGTTTGTTTCAAGCGTTCTACGTCTTGCGCTGCCTTCGCTAACAAGGCTTCTTTCGTCTTTTGGGCGTTTTCTTGGGCAGATTGGCGGATGCGTTCTGCCTCTGCCTGAGATTGCTTCAACTGCTCTTGCGCTTGGGAAAGGGCAGTCTTTGCCTCTTTTAAGCGCCCTTCTGCTTCCTGAATTGCAGTGGCAATATTGGATTGTCGCTCGTTCAGGATATTGCTTAAAACTTTACGTCCGAAGTAGAATAGTATGCCAACCAGAATCGCTAGATTGATCAGATTGGTTTCAAAAATGTCTAGATTTAGACCGAAACCACCTTCTCCTGCGCCTTCTGCCAATTCAGAGTGAACAGCGTTCGCTTCTGCGGCAAGTAATAAGAATGTCCCCATGATACCCATTTACAAGTGCGCTGCTCGCTTGCTAATACGTTGTATTTTCCCGTAGGGGAATTAAGTATCTTTTCCCTGTAAGGAGATTAAGTATCTTTCCTTAGAAGGGGAAAAGTGCCTTTTTTGACACTTAAATTTTGCGCTCTGGACTAGGGCCCAGTTGCGCGTATGCTTTCACAGAACCAGTCTAGTTAGTTTATCTAACTGGAGTTGGCCCCAATAGTTTTTCTAGAATCTGCCTGCTTAGAGCATCAACTTGTTGCTCTAAGGTGCGAAAAGCTTCTTGCTTTTGTTGTTCTATTTCAACAGAAGCTTGTTCTCGTTGAGACTGAGCTTCCTTTTGGGCTTCGGCGATTTTCTCGGCAGTAATTTTCTTAGCTTCAAGTTGAGCTGCTTCTACGGTAGCCTGCGATTGTCTGCGAGCGTCTGCGAGTTGTTGCTCATATTCGGTAGCCAAGCGCTCGGCTTTAGCCAAGCTCTCCCGCGCTTCAAGGGTATTCGTTCGGATATAACTATCGCGATCGTCTAGTACCTTGGTCAGTGGCTTATAGAAAATTGCATTCAACAAAGCTGCCAATAGCAGGAATTGCAATGCCATGAAGGGCAAGGTAGCATCGAAATCAAACATTTGTCTCCTCTTTGGCTGGAGTAGCAGTTTTCATGGCTAGCAACATCATCCAACCTTTCGTATTTTAGAGACCCATAGCCAACAAGGGTCAACTGAACATTATAACTATTGAGATACCCAAAACATTTCGATTGTAGAGGCGTGATGATTCACGTCTCCACACTCGCAAAAATTTTCAGGTATTAGCCGAAAGGATTAGCAAATAGCAATACCAGGGCAATTACTAGACCATAGATAGTCAAGGATTCCATGAATGCCAAGGTTAATAGCAGAGTACCGCGAATTTTTCCTTCTGCTTCAGGTTGACGAGCAATACCTTCTACTGCTTGTCCAGCAGCGTTTCCTTGACCAATACCAGGGCCAATTGCAGCTAAACCAATCGCTAAAGCAGCAGCGAGAACTGAAGCAGCCTGAACTAATGGATCCATGTTGATTTTCCTTGCTTTGATTACAAAACTAACAAAAGTACGTTAACGATTAGAAACGTGGTTTTCACGCTGCACATGAGTTCTTTGATCGCGCTTTGCGATGTTTTGAGCGAATATGCTCTTGGAACTGTGCTATCAACTGAGAAGTTTAATGCTCCTCATGTTCATCTCCGCCATGCCCCTCCATTGCCTCATGAATGTATGCTCCGGCTAGGGTGGCAAAAACCAGGGCTTGAATGGCACTGGTAAATAAACCCAAGGCCATTACAGGCAGAGGTACAAATAGAGGAACTAGCAGCACCAAAACCGCTACTACCAATTCATCCGCCAAAATATTACCAAATAGACGGAAGCTTAGGGAGAGTGGCTTGGTGAAATCTTCTAGAATTGCGATCGGCAACAAAACAGGTGTTGGCTCTATATATTTCTTAAAGTAGCCTAAACCCCGTTTGCTAAAACCTGCGTAAAAGTACGCTAAAGAGGTCAGCAATGCCAATGCAACAGTCGTATTGATGTCATTGGTAGGAGCTGCCAATTCGCCCGAAGGTAGCCTGATGAGCTTCCAGGGAATTAGTGCGCCTGACCAGTTCGATACGAAAATAAACAAGAACAATGTGCCAATAAATGGCACCCAAGGGCGGTACTCTTTCTCACCAAGTTGGTTTTTTGCCAAATCACGAATAAATTCTAAGGCATATTCCATCAAGTTCTGGATGCCTTTGGGAATTCTTTGTGCGTTCCGAGTAGCAGCTATTGAAGCCACTACTAGAATACTAATCACAAACCATGAGGTAAGAAAAACTTGCCCATGAATTTTAAGATTGCCCAACTGCCAATAGAAATGATGACCTACTTCTAATGCGGCGAGGGGAAAAGAATTAAAGGCGTTTAAGACACTAAGCATTTGCATTCTTCAAGCTTTTTCCCCAACGAGCGAGGATGGGATTACTATCTTTAGTGAGCCTGACTTTTTAAGAATCAGGAATGAACGCAATTTGCACCATATAGACGAGGAGCGTGGCTTTGTAAGTTAGAAATCCCAAAAAAATGGGCAGAATCTGTAGCTCACGCCATTGACTTGCCACGATCATCACTCCAATAAACAGAGCAAAACGAGTTTTGCTCAGACTGGTTTTTTCACTACCAAGCTGCTCAACGTCTCTAGCCAACATTTTTAAGTAAACCACACCTGTACACGCCCCAATTAAATAATTTAGGGCAATGTTTAAGGAATAAAAAATCCACACAGAGATAAAAATAACCCCCGTCAAGACAAGCGTGATTACCAATAATCGCTGGAAGAGTTGATGGAACTCTTGCATGGAGTTACCTGATTCTGTGTCTCCAGAACCAGTTTTAGCATCTTGTTGCGTTGTCGGAGTGGGCGCAATTGATTCGTCTGACAAGCTCACGGGACTTGAAACCAGTACAGTTAAATATGATGACTGCACATTCAGTCAGCTGAATCATATCACGATCCGGTAACAATACTTTAGGAAAAAACAATTAACTTCTTGTCAACATCAGGCAGTCAGTAAAATTGCGCTCACAGAAGCGAGAGAGGGGCTGATCGTGTGAGGGAGCGTGTGGGTGAATAATCAATAAATGTTGCCTGAAAATTCAAAAATTCTTCCAATTTCAGTTTTTTGAGTGAATAATTATCCTCCAAGGTTTGAAGTAAGTTGGTGTCAATAAAATCAACTGGTGCTTGAGGAGCGTATGAACGTACCGCAAATGAGAAATTGTAGGGTAGCGGCAAGTCATTAAAGATCGCACCACTGCTGAATTCCAGAAAGCTCCAACTTTTGGGATGTACAATACCCTAGTTTCTTAGGCACTTTCCTAATTTACATTAATTTGCCAAAAGTGGTGAAGAGCGATCGCTCCTCATAACGAGTATAAATTGTCTTTTGTAATTTCAGTATCAAGAGCAGTCTAAAATTAAACAGGTGTCAATAAAATCAACTGCTGCTGAAGAAGCGTTCTTACCCCATCCAATCCCAGTTGCCTACCTGCTAAAATCTCTGCCACTGTTGAATTAGCATCACACTTTTGCATAAATTCAAACTCTGCTACAGATAAATTAACAATCTGGTAATCGTAATTAAAGAAACATTGGCTGGGAAATCCTTCAATACAAGGATTAAGTTCGGGAATCGCTGCCAGTAGGGCGTTATCGTCTGACCAGTCGGACTTAATTAAGGGAGGACGACCGAGGAAAAATTCGTAATGAGTTACTTCTGGATCTAGTAATTCTATCAGGCGGTAAACCTGGCGATCGCTCAAATCTTTTGCCCGTTCTACTAACTCTGGTGCTTTGCCTAAAAGTCTCTCCAAATTCCAGAAACTCGGATTCGAGAAACCAATAAACTCCAATCCCGAAGCATCTATTAATTCAAACAGCGTCTCAATGTTGTAGTCAATTTCCTGGGGATGTACGTACATATCCGCAAAGTTTTCATCTTTGTGGTTTTCTAATGACCAACGCTGCTTATCGTATTTGACAATTCGGTTATTTTCTGGTAACGAAGCAAATATTTGTCGTCCGACTTGGACACCATCGCGGTAGTCGCCTTTTTTGCCACCTTGAAGAAGTGCGATCGCTTTTTGCATAAGTTGAATTTCCCAGCGTCCCAATTCCCCATACACAAAAATGTGCATCAAACCACCTGGAGCTAACTTTTTCGCCAAAGCTTGAATACCACGAATGGGATCGGAGGTATGATGCAAAACACCAACACAGTTGATTAAATCAAACTCACCCGATAACTGTTCCACATCAAACAAGCTGAGGTGATGAAATTCAACGCGGGTAGCCCCAGAACGCTGACAACGTTCTTTTGCTACAGCTAAAGCACCAGTACTGAGGTCAATTCCTATAACCGAAGCTTGAGGATTGAGGTGAACCAAGTACTCTGTACCCACACCAGTGCCACAACCTGCATCTAAAATCCGAATATCTTGCCTTTGGGGTTTTTGACCTGTGCAGAAGTTATGAGCAGCTAGCCAATTCCAGCGCCAGTTGTAGCCTGGGGGTGGTTCATCCAACAGGGCTTCCGGCGGAAAGGGGTAAGTATTGTAGAGTTTGGCAACAGCAGCACTAACAGTTTGGGAATCGGACATGATGAGGAATAACGCAGCATTTCTGAGTTTAGCGGATAGTGGATCATTAGGGCAAAGATTACTATTACTTATTTCCTACTAATTATCCAACAGCAAAATCAGTAAATTCGCGTTTATAAGGAGCATGAAATCCTAATACAATATCTTCTTTAGGTACTCCAACAGCTATTAATTCATTAGCAATACCGATTTCCGTACCATCTCTTTGTATCCAAATTCTTTTGTCTTTGATATCAACATGAATAATGACTCCATAAATTCTCCGTTGTTCTTTCCAGCCAATATTTAAGACTTGATAATGATGGCGTTCTGCATCAAACAACAGTTGAACTCTGTGCCATTAGCCACGTCATTAGCGGAATGGTTACTTAAAATCGTTTGAATTATTTGAGAGTAATTTATTCCTTCCATAAAACAATGTCCTGACTTAAAGAATTAAATATCAAAAGTTTAATTTAATATTATTTTAAAGAATCTGGAGTAAATGTTCGGTTTAGGGAGGTTCAATTGCCAGAGTTACTATTTCTGGTTTTCGCTCTTGTAAAAGTTGAATTAGTTTCTCTAGTGCTTCTTGTTTAGTTACACCAGAGCCTTTAAAATCTGGCAAGCCTAGTACTGTAGCACTAACTCCGCCATCTGGTTGATTTTGAATCAGCACATCATAATTTAACTTGGGTACAGTATTGTTAGGATAAGTTTTTACAGTTAAATTCATAATATTTCCAAGCTGGAAGCGATCGCTCCAATGATTTACAACCAATCAGAGTTTAATTTACGCTGTGAATGGGGGACACAAGGAGTTGCTCAACTCGTTCCCATCAGTGATGTAATTGTAATAGTTGACATTCTCTCTTTTTCTACTTGCGTGGAAATTGCCACCAACAACGGCGCGATAATTTTTCCCTACGCATATAAAGATGAATCAGCCATAGATTATGCCAAATCAGTACAAGCAGAGTTAGCAAGTCATAGACAACGTTGGACTACAACTGGATATTCTCTCTCACCAAAATCGGTGACTCAGATTTCTGCTGGAACTAGACTAGTTTTACCTTCACCTAATGGTTCTTTTCTGACTTTACATACAGGAAATACCCCAACTTTGGCTGGTTGCTTGCGAAATTGCCAAGCTGTAGCCCAATTTGCTCAAAAGTATGGTGATAAAATCGCTGTGATTCCTGCCGGTGAAAGGTGGAAAGAAGATGGTAGCCTCCGCCCTGCATTTGAAGATTTAATTGGTGCTGGGGCAATTCTCAGTTATTTAGATGGCAGTCTATCACCAGAAGCCGAAGTTGCTGTAACAACATTTCAGGCTTTCCAGCAAGACTTATTGGTGTACTTAAAAAAATGCAGTTCGGGTAAAGAGTTGATAGAAAAAGGTTTTGAATCAGATGTTGAACTGTCCGCCGCTTATAATGTAAGTGATTGCGTACCTTTATTTACTGATAATGCTTATGTAAATTATACGCCACAGGCTTAATCAAACTCAAAAATTACCAATTACGTAGCTTGCTTCTCGCCTTTGGCGAGTATTACGAATTACGAATTAGTTAAACGTCGCACTGATTGGTTTGGCAATATTTGGCATTATCTATAAATTCTTGCAATTTACTCAAGGGAATTATCTGCAATGATGACCCACCCTGCACCTCAGCAGTGATGTAAGCAAACTTTTGTCCGCGATAAAACTGGTCGCGTCCAACTTTGCTGATATATCGGGACTTCTGGAAGTCATTGGCAATATTAGAATTATAAATATTTTGTAACAATTTCACTGCATTGGCATTTTTTGTGGTGAATTTGAGGCGTTTATCACCACTAACGGTTATGCCTTCTTTAGTCACTGTCCCATTTTGAGAAGTGACATCAGTATAAAAGTATAAATTTCCCTTTGTACCCTCGTAGCCGTGGGCTTCGCTGTTGTATCTCAAGGTTGGTAGTAAAGGTCTAGTCTTTGCCCACTTAACAACAGTGTTGATATTTTGCTCTGGAAGCGCATTTGCAGGAGTGACAGCCAAAATAACTGCGATCGCAGACAGTGTAGCATTGAATAAATAGTTAAATTTATAACTTTTGGTCATGGTATTTTCCCTAGATAAAATGTTGATAGCTAAAGCTTAATTCAACGGAATTTAAGAATTATTTTCCGTCGACGTTATTTAGGAATATTTAGCTGCTAGTAGCAAAAACAACTTAACATCGACTGATGGTTACTGTCCACCGACATTACCGTAGGCAATTTGATTTCAACTAAAATTTTGTATAAGTTGTAATAATCATAGGGTGGACACAGCTACAAACTTCAAAATAGAGGTTTGCGGTATCAGTAGACCATACCTAACCTATTACCTGGTTACAAAACTTAGATTTTGTCTCAGCCAAACAAGAGTATGTACTCTTAAGACTGGATGTATCTAAGCTACGGTTCTACACAGTTCTTAATAAACCAGCTTTGAGAACGCAAAACGTTCTAATCTAAAAGCTAACCGGGTTAATTTACTGGTAGTTTTGCAGGCACTACTCTCAAGCTTATAAAGCACAGACGCACCGATGTGTCAAGCCTCAAAGCGACCCAGACTTAACACATAAATGATTATGATGGGAGTTTTACAAATCCGATGAGTGTTAAGGCAAGTGGTGGAAGCTCAGTTGCGCATCCGCAACTATATCAAACCCTAGCTGTAGCGACAATTACCCAAGCCGAGCAGCAAGACCGCTTTTTGGGAAGTGGTGAATTAAATGAACTGGCAAGCTATTTTGCGTCTGGTGCAAAGCGTCTAGAAATTTCTCAGACGCTGACGGATAATGCCGAGATTATTGTATCTCGCGCTGCCAACCGGATTTTTGTCGGTGGTTCACCAATGGCTTTTTTAGAAAAGCCTAGAGAAGTAGAAGTAGTACCTGTTAGTGCTGGTGCTAATGTTCAGCAAGGGATGCAACTGGGAACTGTAACCTACGTTGAAAGTCGTGGTGGGTTCTTAGAAAATTTACGATCAATATTTAACTCATCCCCCAGTGGCCCGACACCTCCGGGTTTCAGACCAATTAACATTGCTCGATATGGCCCAAGCAACATGGCCAAGAGCTTGCGGGATTTATCCTGGTTCTTGCGCTACGCTACTTATGCGATCGTTGCTGGCGACCCCAACATCATAGCGGTGAATACACGGGGTTTGCGGGAAATAATTGAAAATGCCTGCTCTGGTGAAGCAACGCTAGTAGCTTTGCAAGAAATCAAAGCTGCGTCACTTTCCTTTTTCCGCAAAGATGCTGAGGCTACAGAAATTGTGTCTCAGTACATGGATGTTTTGCTAGCAGAATTCAAAGCAGCCACACCTTCAAATAAAGTTCGCCAACGTCCCTCTAGCGACCAGCAAGGGTTGCAACTGCCGCAAATTTACTTTAATGCGGCAGAACGGCGTCCCAAGTTTGTGATGAAAACTGGGTTGTCAGCTACCGAAAAAAATGAGGTAATCAAGGCTGCATATCGGCAAATTTTTGAGCGCGATATTACCCGTGCTTATAGCTTGTCAATATCTGACCTAGAATCCAAGGTGAAAAATGGCGACATCTCCGTGAAGGAGTTTGTTCGTCGTCTTGCTAAATCTCCCCTTTACCAAAAACAGTTTTACCAGCCTTTTATTAACAGCCGAGTCATTGAACTAGCTTTCCGTCACATTTTGGGACGGGGCCCAAGTAGCCGTGAAGAAGTACAAAAATACTTCTCAATTATTTCTGACGGTGGTTTACCAGCGATAGTAGATGCCTTAGTAGATTCTGCTGAATACAGCGATTATTTTGGTGAAGAAACAGTACCCTACCTGCGGGGTCTGGGTCAAGAAGCCCAAGAATGTCGCAACTGGGGGCCGCAGCAAGACCTGTTGAACTACAGTGCGCCTTTCCGCAAGATACCTCAGTTCATCACGACATTTGCGGCTTACGAGCAACCGCTACCAGACCAACATCCTTATGGTTCTGGTAATGACCCCTTGGAAATTCAGTTTGGAGCGATTTTCCCGAAAGAAACTCGCAACCCCAGCACCAGTCCGGCTCCTTTTGGCAAGGATACCAAGCGCATCCTAATTCACCAAGGGGCAGGGATTAATAACCAAAATAGCAATCCCAAGGCGCGGGGTGAAGCTCCTGGTACTCTTGGGCCTAAGGTGTTCAAGTTAGATCAACTGCCTGGTACTAGAGGTAAAAAGGCTGCCAAAAATTCTAGCGTCAGATTTTCTGAAAGCTCCACGCAAGCACTGATTAAAGCAGCTTACCTGCAAGTTTTCGGTCGCGATCTTTACGAAGGTCAGCGCCCAAAGGTATTGGAAATAAAGCTGGAAAACGGCGACATCTCTGTACGGGAGTTTATCCGTGCTTTGGCTAAGTCGGATATATTCCGCAATCTGTACTGGACATCGCTCTATGTTTGTAAAGCGATCGAGTATATTCACCGCCGCTTGTTGGGTCGTCCGACTTATGGTCGTCAAGAACTCAACAAGTACTTTGACATCGCTGCCAAAAAAGGCTTTTACGCGGTGGTTGATGCCATTATTGACAGCGTAGAATACACTGAAGCATTTGGTGAAGATACAATTCCTTACGAACGGTATCTGACTCCTGGTGGTGTCTCAGGGCGGCAATTGCGCGTTGGTAGCATTCGTGAAGATGTTGCGGCGAAAGTTCAGAAGGAAGTAACGCCAAGCTTTGTGACACTGGGTACAGTCACAGAAAAACGGTCAGAACCAGATGTTCAGTTCCGCGTTAACCAAGGTGTCAGCAAGCAACGCGAACAAACCAAAATCTTTAAGTTGGTAGCGAATACCAGCGACAAAGTTGCAGTGCAAACGTTGATTAGTGCTGCATATCGTCAAATTTTTGAGCGGGATATTGCACCCTACATCGCCAAAAACGAATTTACAAAATGGGAAAGCAAGCTGGGGAATGGCGAAATTAGTGTGAAGGAATTTATTGAAGGTTTGGGTTACTCTAACCTCTACCTGAAAGAGTTCTACACACCTTACCCCAACACCAAGGTGATTGAGTTGGGAACCAAACACTTCTTGGGACGTGCGCCACTAGACCAGTCAGAAATCCGCAAGTATAACCAGATTTTGGCTACTCAAGGTATTCGTGCCTTTATTGCTGCTTTGGTAAATAGTGTGGAATATAACAAGGTATTTGGTGAAGATACGGTGCCTTACCGTCGTTTCCCAACCCTACCTGCGGCAAACTTCCCGAATACAGAGAAGTTGTACAACCAGCTTACCAAGCAAAACGATGACGTAGTTGTACCGAGCTTTAAGCCAGTGCAACCGCGTGTAGGAGTTAGCAACGATACTCCGCTTTTGACCCAAGCGATCGCAGATATTGCAGCACAAACAAACGGTAAGCTCTCATTTGCTGAACTGGGTCGTTCCTACAACGATGGTAGCGGACAAACCGTGGAACAGGGTGTGCGTAAATATGCACGCATTTACCGTCTAACGGAAAGCATCAGCCAAGCCGAAAAAGAACAAGCAATCAACGCCATTTACTGTCAAGTGTTGGATGTATTTAGCGGTGAAGTGCCTGATAATTTCCGCCGTACTGACCTAGAGGGCAAGCTCCAGAACGGTGAAATTTCCGTGCGGGAGTTTGTGCGTGAACTAGCCAGTTCCCAAATCTATCGCCAACGCTTCTTGTCACGTTATCCTGATGCCAAGGTCGTTGAGTTCCTCTTCCGTCACCTATTGGGGCGTACACCCGCAGATCAAGAAGAAATTCGCCAGTATAACAAGCTGCTAGCTGATAGTGGTTTGTCGGCTGCTGTAGAAGCAATAGTCGATAGCCCAGAATATAGCCGTTACTTCGGTGAAGATGTTGTGCCTTACAACCGCTTCCCGTCTCTGCCAGCAGGTAACTAGCTCGGCAGTGTAGCGGTTGATTAGGAAGTAAGCAGTAGGGAATAGGGAATAGGGAATAGATTATTTCTACTCCCTAGTCCTTAATCCCCAGTCCCCATGCCCTTCGCAACCCTTCGTAATACGCTCTCAGATTGCTGCCAAAACAGTAAATTCTGAAAAGCAATATTACAAAGTATTAAGAGCAGTCATAAATGCTCAACAGAATGCCGGAAAATGTTTTGCGGAAGGTAACTGAGTTTCAAAGCTTGCGTACTTAATATTGGCTCAAGCAAACTCGTAATTTATTAGCCGTAGCAGTTATTAAACTGTTGTGTCTAAAAGAACGAGAAAACAAACTCAGTAAACCAAATTTAAAGTCGCACCAGTTTAATCAAATCCTGGTTTCATTCGTATTGGAGGAATCCATTAATGAGTATTGTCACGAAAGCTATCGTGAATGCTGATGCAGAAGCCCGCTATCTCAGCCCTGGTGAGTTAGATCGGATCAAATCCTTTGTTGGAAGTGGTGAGCGCCGTCTGCGGATTGCTCAAGTTTTGACAGAAAATCGCGAACGGCTTGTTAAGCAAGCTGGCGATCAACTGTTCCAAAAGCGTCCTGATGTTGTGTCTCCTGGTGGAAACGCTTACGGTCAAGAATTGACTGCTACTTGTCTGCGTGACCTAGATTACTACCTCCGCCTCGTTACCTACGGTATCGTTGCTGGTGATGTAACCCCCATCGAAGAAATTGGTGTTATCGGTGTCCGTGAAATGTACAAGTCCTTAGGAACTCCTATCGATGGTGTTGCTGAAGGTATCCGTGGAATGAAGAATGGAGCTGCAACATTGCTCTCTGGTGATGACGCTAGTGAAGCTGGTGGCTACTTCGACTACCTAGTTGGCGCTCTTCTAGGATAGGGTAAAGCTGTTTACCTACTGAAACAGAAGTATTGCAATACGGTTGGAAATAAGGAATTAACAACATGGCTCAAGACGCAATTACCGCTGTCATTAACTCCGCAGATGTTCAAGGTAAATACCTAGACTCTTCTGCTTTAGAAAAGCTAAAAGGCTACTTTGCTACTGGCGAACTGCGGGTACGTGCTGCTAGCACCATCAGCGCTAACGCTGCTGCGATCGTCAAAGAAGCTGTAGCAAAATCTTTGCTGTACTCTGACATCACCCGTCCCGGTGGTAATATGTACACCACCCGCCGCTATGCTGCTTGCATCCGTGATTTGGACTACTACCTCCGCTATGCCACCTATGCAATGTTGGCTGGCGATCCTTCCATTCTGGATGAGCGTGTACTAAATGGCTTGAAGGAAACCTACAACTCTTTAGGAGTTCCCGTTGGTGCTACCGTGCAAGCTATCCAAGCCATCAAGGAAGTAACCGCCAGTTTGGTAGGTTCTGATGCTGGTAAGGAAATGGGCGTTTACTTAGACTATATCTCCTCTGGCTTAAGCTAAGAACTAGTTTGCGCTTAAGAATTTAAGTGCGGCTTTATTAAGGTCTGGAAATCAGCCGTGAGTGCTAGAACGTTATATTGCTTATCTTTGGTTAATTATCAGTGATGAGTGTTTGGTGGTCTAGTATTGATGTTTGATTTCCAGCCTTTGAATGATTAAAAGATATGCACTCAAGATTTTGAGATAAAAAAGTTTTCACAAGGTATACAGGAGATTTTCAAAATTATGTCCCGTTTGTTTAAAATTACTGCTCTAGTTCCTAGCCAAACCCGAATTCGTACCCAACGCGAACTCCAAAATACTTACTTTACTAAGTTAGTTCCCTATGAGAACTGGTTCCGTGAACAGCAACGCATTCAAAAAGCAGGCGGCACAATCATCAAGGTGGAACTAGCAACTGGTAAGCAAGGTGCTAATACTGGGTTGTCGTAATTGCTGTAGATAAAACATTATTTTAGAGAATTGCTAAGAGGTCAAGAAAGACCTCTTTTTTATTTAAGAATTGATACTAGAAAAAATCTGGTAATTGAGTATTCAATAAATAACACCGTAATTACTCTCAGCGCAACTCTGACAGATAAGTTGAGTACGAATTGCTGATAATGGTTCAGGAATGACAGAAGCAGTTAAGGAACGACTGTTTAATCCATTTTTTACAACTAAGCCTGTAGGTAAGGGTACAAGATTAGGTTTATCAATTAGCTATCAAATTATAGTTGAAAAACATGGGGGAACACTGAGATGTGTATCACAACCTGGACAAGGAACTGAGTTCTGGATTAAAATTCCCCTGTCTATAGACAGACAAACAGTTAATGGCATTAAATCCTTGAGTTTTATGAATTGTCACAACTCAGCAATGCTTGCAATGGGGGAGTAAGACTCACCACTTGATGATTTTGACTCTCCGAACTTCTGAACTAAAAAAGCCTTAGATTCAGGAGAACTCTAAATTATTCTTTAAATTACTTATTAATGTATCAAATTATGCTTGTAACTTTCCATGCAGCGATCGCAAATATTGATCGAGCAGTGTATTGAAGTTGACAACTTTAAAATTTATGGTTGTAAAGCCTGCTTATCAGTTATAAGTTATGATTTATGAGCTTTATTTCTAACTCCTAATTTCTAACTTTTTACCTGTACTGATCGTGAATCTACGCCGCCTGATTCCAATTTTTGATAGTTCAGTCTCCAACTGGGCCTTAGAAGCGCGGTTGTTGCGCTGGTTAACGTTGATTTGGCTGTTCGTCGGCTTGATCATGCTATTTTCAGCATCCTATCCCGTCGCTGATGGCCGTCATAATGATGGGTTGTACTACTTTAAGCGTCAACTGCTTTGGGTCTTAGTTTCCTTAATCGGATTCAATATTATTGTTAATTTACCATTGCAGAAAATTTTGGGACTAGCCCATTGGTTTTTGTTGCTATTTTTGGCGTTAATTTTTGTCACACTGATCCCAGGATTGGGAAAAAAGGCTTTTGATGCAGCGCGTTGGATTGCGATCGGGCCAATTCCGATTCAACCTTCAGAATTAATTAAACCCTTTTTAGTGCTGCAAAGTGCGCGGCTTTTTGGTCAGTGGGAACGAATCAGTTGGCGGATTCGCTTGTCTTGGTTGGGTATTTTCGGTTTGGTACTTTTAGGAATTCTTGCCCAACCTAACTTGAGTACAACAGGACTTTGCGGCATGACTATTTGGCTAATTGCTCTCGCAGCTGGTTTACCTTACAAGTATCTGGGAGGAACAGCAATTGGTGGAGTGATGTTGGCAGTACTCAGTATTAGCATCAAAGAGTATCAGCGTAAGCGGGTGATGTCATTCTTCAATCCCTGGGCGGATCCGACAGGAGATGGCTACCAGTTGGTGCAAAGCCTACTAGCTGTGGGTTCTGGCAAAACTTGGGGAGCTGGATTTGGGCTTTCTCAGCAAAAGCTATTTTATTTACCAATTCAGGACACCGATTTTATTTTTGCGGTGTTCGCTGAAGAGTTTGGCTTTGTTGGCAGTATGGTGTTGTTAGTACTTTTAGGTACATTTGCTACTCTCGGATTAATTGTGGCGCTGAAGGCTAAAAATATAGTACAGCGATTAGTAGCGATCGGCGTGACGACTTTGATGGTAGGACAATCGTTGCTCCACATCGGTGTTGCTACGGGTTCTTTACCAACTACAGGCTTACCTTTGCCTATGTTTAGTTATGGTGGTAATTCCATGATTGCTAGCTTAATCGCTGCTGGGTTGCTGATTCGAGTAGCACGCGAGAGTAGCGAAGCTGAGGTAGTACCGTTGCGAAAACCTATGATTGAAAATGGGCGCAGACGCAGAGTTTTTCAGAAAAATAGAATTGAAAAATAGGAAAAGGGGCAGGGAGCAGGGGAAAATGACCCATTTCCCTGTCTCTTCATTGAGCTAGTGGTCTATCGCATTAAATTATGATGGGTAAATCACCTTTAAATTTCTATTCTCTAACTCTTAACTTCTCTGCGATACGCTGCGTGAACGCATTCTTTGCGTCCTTTGCGTCCTTTGCGGTTCGTTAGAGAAGGACGCAAAGAGAAGAAAGAAATGCTTAACCTAAACGTATTGACTTCTAGTCGCCCAAATATTCTTTAACGCGTTACCTCATATCATAGCCAAACAAATTCGGGTCTACTTCTCCTAACTGCAACTCTGCTAAACCATACTCCGCCCATCGCCTTTCTACCATTGCCGCCACATCTGGGTCAGACTCTAAAGGCGAACCCCATTCATGGTCTGTTTCCGGCGGAATCTTTGTAGTTGCATCAATTCCCATGCGTCCACCTAAGCCAATCTTTTCACTGGCAAAATCCAACGTATCAAAAGGTGTATTTGGCAAAATAAAGACATCCCGCACGGGGTCAACTTTGGAACTAATCGCCCACACAACTTGACGCGGATCGCGAATATTTATGTCTTTGTCTACCACAATTACAAATTTTGTGTATGTAAATTGTGGTAAGGCACTCCAAAATGCTAAAGCTGCCCGTCGCGCTTGTCCCGGATATGCTTTATCAATGGAAATAATCGCCGCTTTGTAACTCAAAGCTTCCATTGGTAGGAAGAAATCGACAATTTCTGATACTTGTTGCCGCAGTATGGGAGTATAAATGCGATTTAGTGCGATCGCCATCATCGCTTCTTCTTTCGGTGGACGTCCGCTAAATGTTGTTAAGTAAATCGGATTTTTCCGGTGCGTCATACACTCAAAGCGTACCAAGGGCGAATCTTCTACACCGCCGTAATAACCCATGTGGTCGCCAAAAGGCCCATCTGGTAAAACTTCCCCTGGTGTAATCGTGCCTTCCAAAACAAATTCTGAATCTGCGGGAACTTCCAAATCGACAGTTTTACACTTCGCTAACTGCACACCTGAACCGCCATAGAGTCCAGCAAACAGCCATTCTGATAAATCTACAGGGATGGGTGTGGCAGCTGCCATAATAATTAGAGGATCTACACCAAGTGCGATCGCAACTTCTAATTTTTTCCCACGTTCGGCCGCTTTTCGCAAATGCCTCGCCCCACCCCGCACTGATAACCAGTGAACTGTCATCGTATTTTTAGATTGTAGTTGCAAGCGATACACACCTACATTTGCTGTACCCGTCTCACAATCTTTGGTAATTACCAGTCCCAGCGTAATAATCTTGCCAGCATCACCAATATAAGGACGTATCAACGGCAACTTATGTAAATCTAAATCATTACCTTTAAGTACAACTTGCTGGCAAGCGGGGAAAAAGTCCCGTCCTGGTTTCGCCTTCACCACATCAAACAGCACTTTCCCAAAATCTATCGCCTGGGAAATCTTCTTCGGCGGTTTTGGCTGTTGCAGCATACTCAGTTTTTTCCCCAGAGTTTCCAACTCCTCTGGATGCTGCATATTCATCGCCCAACAAATCCTTTCCACGGTTCCCATCAAATTCACCGCCACCGGGAAGGAAGCACCTTTGACGTTTTCAAACAACAACCCTGGCCCACCTTTTTGCAGCATCCGGTTGGAAATCTCAGCAATTTCTAAATCTGGGTCAACTAAAGCTGAAATTCGCCGTAATTGTCCTCTTTCTTCCAAAATTTTAATGAATCCCCGCAAGTCTCTCGCCATTGTTCTAATAAAGCTGATTATTTAAGAAGTGTGAAGCGCTTTCTTATATTATGGGGCATTGGGTATGGGGCATTGGTCATTGGACATGGTTATTCTGCTTGTCCTTTATCCCTCAATTCAGGAAATTGTTGGTTTTAATTGGAAATTAACCTATTTAGTAACTTTTCTTAACTGTGTTTTCCAAAGTATTTAGTTATTGTATCTAGGGATACGCAATTATTTTTACGAATAAGCGCTAACCTAATCAAACATGGCCAGAATAAACTATACCTTCCTGGCAGGCAGCCTTGTTATATGGCCCCTGCTGGGTTTATTTGTTACAAGCTTTAACTGTGCTTTGTTTTTAGGTTTTGCTGAATTTTCGTGAGATTAAATTGGCGTAGCCCAACCTAAGCATCGCCAATACCATTTTTAAAAATCTTTGCAATAAATGAATCGGCTGTAGGAGTAACATCTGTACGACCCCACAATGTATAGACCTAGCACTGCTACATCTCTAGAAGGGTTCTGGATAACACATATTTAATTTCACCAGATGTCTAAGATATATGCAACTGATATTTTGTAAAGCGCTATAAGGAAGATTTTTCTAAGTAGAGCAATGAATTTAATTAATCTTTTTTATAAATAATTATTTTTTTAACATCATTAAACTAATAATTATACGTCTAAAATGTGTGAGATATTCAATCAATAATGTTGATTTTACCAGTGTCAATATCGTAACAAGCACCAACAATTTTTAGTTTACCTTCACGCAACAATTTAGCTAAAATAGTTGAGCTTTCTTGCAATTTCTCAGTCTGATACTGAATGTTCGCAATAACTGCATCTTGTATATTATCATCTGTTCTAAACTTTACGTTTTCGACAGATGGTTTAATACCCTCAACAATTAAACCAATTCTGCCAGGAAGTGGTTCGTTTTTGATTGCTTCTGCTACTGCACCGCATCTTCTATGACCCAAAACCATAATCAGCTGCGAACCTAATACTGCCGTAGAATATTCCAGACTACCTATAACCGTGTCACTGACAACATTACCAGCAACTCGCACGACAAATAAATCTCCAAGTCCTTGATCGAAGACGATTTCCGCAGGTACTCTAGAATCTGCACAACCTAATATAGCGGCAAAAGGATACTGAGCTTTAGCAACTAATCGTAAACGTTCTAGTGATTGATCGGGATATTTACGTTTCTGATCGATAAATCTTTGATTACCATCCAGCAAGCGTCTGATAGCTTCATTAGAACTAACTGGATTCGGGTTGTCTGGATGAATATCAGCAACAGCAGTTTGCTCTGTATTCCAAAAGCTATCACCAAAAACAGTAGCTGCAATACCTACTACACTGGCAAATTTTAATAAATCACGTCGCCCTAAAAATCCATTAACTCGACTCATCAATCTACCTGAAAATAACAAAGCTGTTCCAAGAAGATATCAGATTTAAGCAAGATGCAAGAGTACCCTTTTACACGATTTAAGAGTTATTTAATCTTCAGATTGCATCGTAACTTAGAATTTAAGTAGGTAGACACAATTAAACATACAATAAAATAGAATTTTCTTAAATTAAAATGCCGTATTTACTGCTACATTTCCAAATTGTCAGTTCACCTAAGATTTGAAACTAATAATAAGTCGGCAGAAATAAACACAATAATGAAGTTTAGGAATATAACGTCAAGCTTCCCCATGTTTATCAATTTTTTAGTCGTACTGCAATTTTGCAATCGGAGCGATATACAACTCTAGCTAGAGAAGCTAAAGTGTTCCGAAATATATGACAACACAACACAGGTAATGCGGGTGGCAATTAGGCATCATCTAAAAAGTACAAAATTTATTTGGGATAGCTTGCTAAATTTAGCTTTCACGTAAAAATTGTTCAGGTTATTTTTACACAAATCCTTGGAAGTATTGTTGCCAATAAATTGCACGTATTTCCTGATGTTTTAGCCTGCGCTTTTTATATCCTTACGAGATATTCTCTCTTTTTGAGTGGGTTAGCTTGGTATCTTCCAAAAGTTTAGATAATAGTCAAGTAAAATTCAAAATTATGTTAGACACTACTCACAAGCATTTAATTCTTGGGGCTGGTTTTGTCGGATTAAGTATGGCTGAAGCGCTCAAGAGCGCGAGTATTCCTTACGACCAAGTTGATGCCAGCGATGACATTGGTGGAAATTGGTATCATGGCGTGTATGAAACTGCACACATTATTTCATCACGGAAGATTACCCAATTTACCCATTTTCCCATGCCGGATAATTATCCGGACTTTCCCAGCGCTCAAAATATACGGGATTACTTAAACTCTTTTGCTGACCATTTTGAGCTACGTAAAAATATTGAACTAAATCGTCGAGTTAGCTACGTGCGACCTGTTGAGAATAATTTCTGGGAAGTTACCTTTGATAATGGGGAACAGCGAATTTACAAAGGGATTATCATTTGTAATGGTCATCACTGGTGCAAACGTTTTCCCAAATTCTCAGGAGAATTTGATGGGGAAATAATTCACTCCAAAGATTATAAAAATCCCCAACAACTACGTGGAAAGAGAGTTTTGGTGATTGGTGGAGGGAATTCAGCTTGTGATATAGCCTCAGAAGCAGCTAGGGTGGGAGCTAAATCTGTGTTGAGTATGCGTGAATCTGTGTGGTTTATTCCCAAAACTTTTGTAGGTGTTCCCATTTCCGATTTAACTGAATGGTGGATGCCACAATGGTTTCAGCGGTTTACGACTTATATAATTATTCTGCTGACCTTCGGTAAGCACAAAGATTATGGTCTACCCGAACCCAAATATCGAATTTTTGATAAGCACCCGACCTTAAATAATGAAGTGCCTTATTATATTAAACACGGTCGCATTACCTATAAACCAGAGGTACGACATTTAGATGGCAAAGAAGTTGAATTTGCGGATGGTAGCCGAGAAACCTTTGATTTAATTGTTTGTGCAACTGGTTTTCATCTTGCCTATCCATTTTTATCTCCAGAACTGCAACGGGTGAAAGGAGCAACAGTGAAATGTTATGGAGGGTCATTTCTTGAAGATTACAAAGGAATTTATTACATCGGTTGGGAACAAGCTAGAGGAGGTGCTGGTTCTGTATTGTCCGCTTTTGCACCCATATTTACCCGTTTTCTTAAACTCCAGGATGAAATTAAAATTCCTGTAGGTCTAGCCCTCAAAAAAATGGGACAGCAACTACCCACAACTCATCTTAAAGATCCGCAAAAGATTTTTTGGGAATTAAAATTAGTCAATCTGTTTTTTCAACGGATGGCTCAAAAAGCTCACCGAATTGATTCCCAGTATTCCCAGGTTGAGAATCATCCACTCCCACCCTTGGACAGTCCCAAACAAAAACAACGAATTTCCAGTGATCAGCCAAGCATTGTAAATGAGACAGTTCATTCCAATGCCTCACACCAAAATTTTTCTGTTACTAAAACCAAGCTATAAACCACAACAGCGCAAAACGGTTGTGCGGTATGGCTACCCAAAATGCTTGTGGTAAGTAAGTTGTAACTTTAATACCACAAGCGTTTCTTATTTTTTGATTTCTGCAAGCTCAAGAGCTACTACTGTCGGTAAATAGTCAACTCAGACAGCTACAGGTTAAATAAATCGTAGCGATCGCCTTGGTGTGTCAATCTGAGTATGGAAAAACCCACGAAAAACCTAATTCCTTTCCCGACGCGGGAAAGGGGAAAATTCAAAATCTTTCTCCTTAAAGGAAAAGAGATTTTCTAAATTCAGTGAAAGGTCAGATATCAATCTCTTCGCCAAAAATCTTTACAATATAATTTGCCTATAGGCACGTACATCTGTACGCCCCTAAACTTGTATCAAGTGTTTCGTGAAATGGTATAAGTCCATTTGTACTATGTGTTTTTTGTTTGATTTCTAGCCAGTTGTGGTGAAGCAGTGACGCTGGCGCTGCATCCACTTTAGGGTGGTTCGGAGAGCGGGAGCGTCAACAACTGGCCATTGGGTGGGACTTTTGAGACGGGAGTTGATCCCTTGTAGAATTTTCTCAATTTCCCTGTAACCCTGTTGATATCTCAATTAAAACTGCAACAGAAAATTTTTGGATGCCAAATTGCCAAAAGCAATCAACATAATTCGTAATTCGTAATGACACTCTCTACCAGATGCTGTGGGTAGCTAGCTTTTGAATAGACATCTGGTGAAATTAAATATGCCTTATCCACAATCCTTGTAGAGATGTAGTAATATTACGTCTCGACATTCATTTTTACCAGATGTCTAGTGAAGATGAGCAGACTCGCTAAAGTTATTGCTAATTAAGAAACTCCTTATAGTAACACACTTGTATAGGTCGCAACCTTTTAATTGTGGTCTAAATACTTATTCATGATGTAATTAAGAATTGCGAGTTTCTAATGGGGATTTTGGCAGATCCAGGTAATTTACGTTTTAGTCACTTTTTCCTGAATGAATGTCCTGTTTTGCCTTTTGACTGGCTGTAGATGTGATTAGAAACGCAAGGATTATTGGGGAGAATTCTTTGAGCATCGAAAACGACGGTCGCGGCAGTGGCAGGAAGTGTTATGGCTTTTGTATTAGTTATAGATAGTTTAGGCGTAGCCCAACCTAAACATCGCTATCGCTTTGTGAAGCTCCCATATTGAGCTGGTGTTACGTTGAATGGGGCAAGAGTGATTACAAAGGGTTAATGTCTCTTACCTGCTCCCAGATATAGTTCACCTACTTTCGGGTCATTCAACAATTCTTCACCAGGGCCGGAGATCGCATCGCGTCCCGATTCTAATACATATCCACGATTAGCCATCTCTAAAGCTTTACGGGCATTTTGTTCTACTAATACGATCGCAGTACCTGCCTGATTAATTTGTTTTATCTGCTCAAAAACTTGTGTCACCAAAATCGGGGACAAAGCAGCAGATGGTTCATCTAAAATCAGCAAACTAGGTTCCAACATCAAAGCTTTGCCCATCGCTAGCATCTGGCGTTCTCCTCCAGAGAGGGTACCAGCGCGTTGACGACGGCGATCGCTTAGTCTGGGGAACATAGTAAATATTTTATCTTTAACTGGTTTCAGGGGAACGTTAAGCACAAAAGCACCCATCTCCAAGTTCTCTTCAACACTGAGGGAGGGGAAGACATTGGCGATTTGCGGTACGTAGCACATTCCTCGTTGGACTATTTCATTGGACTTTAGCCCTACGATATTTTCATCTTTGAAGGTAACTGTCCCTGTGTGGGGGATCAAAAGCCCAAAAATTGCTTTTGCCAAAGTAGATTTTCCCGCACCGTTGGGGCCAATCACTGTTACCAATTCCCCTGGTGCAACCCGGAAATTCACTCCTTGCAGGATATCTACATCTTTGATGTAACCAGCGTGGACATTTTGAACATCTAGTAAATAGTCATTTGTCATTTGTCATTGGTCATTTGTCATTGGTCAACAGTCAAGTCAAGCATAACTATTGACTGTTGACTATGGACTATTAAGGGGTTTTTTGCAACTCCGGTCTTTCTTCTGCAAGAATTGCCCCTTCTACAGGGCAAACTTGCAGACAGATACCACAGTCGATGCAAGTGGCAAAGTCAATCCAGTACCAATCAGTTCCCTTGGCATTTTTGCCTGGGCCATCATGAATACAAGCAACTGGACAGGCATCTACGCAGTCAGCGACGCCTTCACAGACTTCTGTAACAATCGTGTGCGGCATATTCTCGATTCCCTCTTTTCTGTATCGGCTGTTTCTAGCCTAGCAGGGGAGTGGGGATTGGGGGATGAGCAGGGAGCAGGGGGCAGGGAATGGGGAAGGGGTAAAGGGTAAAGGATGTATTCAAAACCTTTCCCCTTTTCCCTTTCCCCTTTAACCGAACCGTATTGCCTAGTCCCCAATCCCCCATACCTTATGCCCACTAAAGCAATGGCTCAATTTTTGGTGAGCCATCAGCTTTTATCCAGGCAATTTGGGCAATGCTGCGATCGCGTGCATGTTGACGGATGGCCTCTGCATCCCTGCCCCCCAAATCAATTTCTACCCGCACTAGATCGATAGAATCTCTGAGTTTTTGCGCGTAGGCAAAGGCGGCGGCGTTAGCACTGGCTGTCTCTGGTGCTACTAACCAGTCACTCGCTGGAGTTACTTGTGGTAATTGCTGAGTAGACAGCAGAACTTGGTATAAATCTTCGATATTGAGTACAAAACCAATTCCGGGGATGTTTTCTCCTTGAGGATGATATAGTCCCAAAAGCTGGTCGTAGCGACCACCGCGTCCTAAAACCCTGGCTTGGGATTCGGTATCGTTGACAACTTCAAATACAATACCAGTGTAATAATCTATAGTCTGGATGAGGCTGAGGTCAAGGATTAACGGCAATTTTTTCTCTGATTCTAGTAATTCTACTAGGGATTTGAGGTTATTCACTGCCTCTTGCTGTTCTTCATCTAGATCCAAACTACTAATTTTTTGCAACACATCTGCACTGGAGCCGCGCAAATCTAGCATGATTTGGGCGCGATCGCGCAGTTTGTCACTCACGGGTAAAGTATCTATAGTAATTCGGTCAAGATGAGCGATCGCACTGCGAACTTGATCTTGGAGATTAGCAGGAAAGGCACTCAGGAGCGATCGCGTAATTCCCGCTTCACCTAAAATTAAATGCCATCCCTGTAAACCCAGTGCTGCCAAACAATCTGCTACTAATAACAGTACTTCTGCATTCGCCAGCAATCCGCTAGCACCTAATAATTCCACCCCAGCTTGATAAAACTCTTGCTGGCGATTGTGTCTACTTTCCCAAGTGCGGCGAAACACATTGGCGTTGTAATACAACCGTTGCGGATAAGTAGTACCCGACATCCGAGTGACAACAGTACGAGCGATGGATGCTGTTAATTCTGGACGTAGCCCTAATTCATCATCTTCGCCATTTTGTTGTAGTTGAATCACCATCTGACGCTGAATTGCTTCCCCCGCCATCAGGGTATCCATACGCTCTAAAGTCGAGGTGATAATCCTGTGATATCCCCAACGGTGAAACACCTGCTGTAACCGATCTTCAATCCAGCGTTTTTTCTCCACATCCAAGGGTAATAAGTCCCTGGCTCCCGCTGCTGGTTGATACACCATTATTTTTTCTTCCCACCAAACAAACCACCAAACAAACCACTACCAGATTTATCTGGTTGCTTATCTCCATTATTGGGGGATGAAGTCACCTTATGATCACTAGGTTGGTGTCCTAAAGCCTTATCTATTTTAGGCTTCCATTGCAACGCCGTTTGGTCATTAGGGTCTAACTTTAGAGCATTATCAAAGTGGATTTTTGCCATTTTTAGCTGATTTTGCTTCAAATACACCATTGCGATTAAGCTATGGCAGCGACTATTTTTCGGTTCTAGCTTTAGCGCATCCTGCAACTCTACTTTGGCTGGGGCAAATTGGTTTTTGTCAATCAAAGATTGAGCGCGACGAACATACTGTTCTACAATCGAGTCTTCTTTTAGCAGTGCTGGTGGTGTATTTCTTGGTGTATTTGGTTGAGGTGTACCTGATTGGACTTTGGGTTGAGCAGGTGGCGCTCCGGGTGATTTGCCCGCACTCCGCATTAAATAGACTAGATTCAACTCACTAGCTTGAGCAATGACTTGCAGCGCCTGTTCTAAAGCATCATATTGGGTTTGGGCTAGTTTAGCGATCGCACTTTTATAGAAATGATCGATATTAGATGCCTCAGCTAACTGTTTAGCCAAGTCGGTGTTTAAAGTTACCGAAGTAGACTCTTGTAGCAGGCGCTTGCCAATTTGCGACAAAATTAGAATATATTCACCACGAGTGCGTTCTCCAGAAAGTTTTTCGTAAGCTGGGTTAACCAACTTTGATAACAATTCGTTGCCTAGCTCTTTTTTAGTAGCAGTTTCAGTAAAACTACTATCTGGATGCAAACGGCGGGCAATTTGGAGGTAGCGTTTACGAATCTCTTTAACATCCGCATCCACTGGAACGCACAATACTGCGTGATGATCTATGAAATCATATTTAAATAGTCCACGATCTATTTTGAAAGACATATAGAGATTTTGCACCAAAGGAGCAGTTAGATTCTTTTTAGTTTACCCAAAGTCGCAATGAAAGCTCCCACCTGCTACACCCAGGATGAGAGTGGTGGAACTTGTAAAAGTTCGCTACTAAGGGAGTCGTGAATATAACTATTTGTGGCGAGAATTCTACCTGACTCGATTTTGACGGAAGTGCCATCGTAGGCGGTGACTTTGCCTCCAGCTTCTTGTACCAAAATGATCCCGGCGGCGATATCCCAAGGAGAAAGCCCTCGTTCCCAGTAACCATCGACACGCCCACAGGCAACATAAGCCATATCTAGCGATGCGGAACCGCTACGTCTGACACCTTGGGTAAGATGGGTGAGGTGACTAAATTCTGCGTAGTTGTTATCAGAGGTTTCGCGGCGATCGTAGGCAAATCCTGTAACTAGTATGCTTTTATTCAGTTCAGATGTTTCTGAAACCTTGATGGGCTGACGGTTTCGCGTTGCTCCCAAACCAGCACCAGCACGGAATAGCTCGTTGTGAAAAGGGTCATAAATTACACCAACTTTTGGAACGCCATTAATTAACAGCCCGATGGAAACCGCGAAAAATGGGTATTGATGAGCGTAGTTGGTTGTGCCATCTAAAGGATCTATTGCCCAGAGGTACTCATTCTCTTGATTACCTAATTTCCCTGATTCTTCAGCAAGAATAGAGTGCTGGGGAAAGTGGCGGCGCAAAATTTCTAAAATCACCTTTTCTGAGGCTTTATCAGCAACAGTGACTAAATCACCAGGCCGTCCTTTTTCAGTAATTGCGTCTTCTAACTTACCCAAGTAGCCTTGCAAAATCGCACCTGCGGCTAAGGCTGCTTCTGTAGCAATGTCTAGAAAAATTTGTAAATTTGTCATTTTTTATTTGTCATTAGTCATTGGGCATTTGTTCTTCTCCCCCAATCCCAACCTCCACTTTTTAAAGATTTTGGCGGCGAAACTCAGCAGGAGTGAGGCGCATAGGTTTTTCTGGGTTCCAAATTCCTTGCCCCATGAGTCTAGCCCATTGTTGGGCACGTTCTAAACGCTGGTCATATTTATGGTTAGGCGATCGCCCAACAAAGATTGCATTCCCTTGTTTGACTAATTCTTCATTCAACAACACCTTATTTTTCCATACATAAGCTAGAGTTCGTCCGATTTTGTCTTTTGCTTCTAAATCAAACTCCAGCATTACTGATTGTTCTCCATCACCAATTAGACTCTCTAACTGTTCTTTTGCTGCTTCCCCCCAAGGGCGTTGTCGCAAATCTGGTGCATCAACACCCACTAACCTGACTTGGGAAATCAAATTTGGTTGTTCAGCCATGCCTAAGACTTCCAAGCTTTGCCCACTAACAACTCGCGCTACTTTCACTTGAGCCTTATTGTTTGGCAGCTGGTTTCTACCTTGGCAACTCACCAAGAGCAATAAGCAAGCCAAAATAGCTATTTTTCGCATCCAGATACTAAGACATCCAACCATCAGAACTTTGATGATTTTGAATTGTTTATTCCTCATCTAAGGGTAAACCTGCTTTAATTTTCCCCCTAGCAAAGTAGCGTCCAAACTGGAGTTCGTAAACTTCATCTTCGTCTTGTGTCTCTACCTCCAAGTCAGAACGGGGATAACTTACACATAACAAGGCATAACCTTGCCGACGTAAATCTGGCGACAATCCGATCGCTTCTGGTTGGTAAATTTCTCCTGACAACACTCTCACAGCACAAGCGGTACAAGCCCCGTTACGGCACGAAAACGGTAGTTCCACCCCTTGTTTTTCGGCAGTGTGCAGGATATAGCGGTCTTCTGGCACTTGTAGGGTGTATGTTTTGCCAGTGGCGCGATCGCGAACTTTAATTGTGTATGTACGGGACATCTGGATTTGCGTTTTGGGATTGGGACTTTCAGATTCAATCTAAAAATATCTTTCTTTATCTTTGCATTTTTTGGGATTATATAGTATGATCGTAACTTGTGGCACCTGGAGAGGTGGCCGAGTGGTTTAAGGCGCAGACCTGGAAAGTCTGTTTAGGGAAACTTAACGGGGGTTCGAATCCCCCCCTCTCCGTTCTCAAAACTAGTTTATATTCACCTGCGTTTTTTGGGGTTGTGGTTTAAAACACGCTCTAAAAAGTTCTCTAGTATGAATTTGCTGATGGTTAGACTCCGCAAACAACAAGGCGAATTCTGTTGATGACTGTATTGGGTTTTTGCACTATTTTCAAACAGGTTACCCAGGATTTGGGGACACAGCGCTTTCTCTAAAAGCCAACTATTACGGATAAGAAAATTACTTTGACAAAACGCTCAAATCCTGATTTGGTAAGTTTTTTATTCTCCAACCAACGAATTTTCGCCTCTGTTAACCAAATTACAAATTAGTCCGTCATACAATCCCTTGAAAATTTATCTTTACTTTTTAAATTTTTAGTATTAGTAGGAGAGTAATGATGATTTGGCAAAGATTAAGTAATCTTACTGTTGCTAACAAATAATTGTTATAAAATTAAAGACATTTCAGAGCAGATATTTTGTACTAATGAATCGTTTTTCTCAGAAAATAACGAGTTCTCAAGAGAGTATTTCACAGCAAACTCAACTTGGCCAGATGTGTGGCTCCAAAAGGCTATTTCGCGATCGCTATGAAATACTGCAAATTTTGGGGCGAGGTGGTTTTGGCATCACATTTTTAGCCAAAAATACCGTATTACCTGGGAACCCGCTATGTGTCATTAAACAGCTTTGTCCAAAAGTGACTAGTCCCCAAAGTTGGGAAAAGGCATGTACGCGCTTTGAAAAAGAAGCAAGAACCTTGGGTAAACTTGGTAGTCATTCGCAAATTCCCATGTTATTAGACTACTTTCAGGCGAATGGGGAGTTTTTTTTAATTCAAGAATACGTGCCGGGTTTAACTTTGGCACGAGAAGTACGGCAAACTGGGCCCAAAAGTGAAGCCTCAGTTAAAGAGTTTTTGCGGGAATTATTACCTGTATTACAGTATCTTCATAAAAATAATGTGATTCATCGAGATATTAAACCCCAGAATTTATTGCGGTGTCAATATGATGGGCGGATAGTTCTGATTGATTTTGGTGCGGTGAAAGAGCAATTAGCTGATGTTTGTGAAAACTCAATTAATAAGGTTGCAAACACCAACTTTATCGGGACTAGGGGATTTGCGCCACCAGAACAGTTTTCTCTACGTCCAGTTTATGCCAGTGATATTTATGCACTGGGTGTAACTTGTATTTATATGTTGACTGCTAAAAGTCCTTTAGAATTGGATTCCGACCCAAAGACTGGTGAAATATGTTGGCAACAACAGGTAAATATCAGCAACAGTTTCGCCCAGATTTTAGCAAAAATGGTGAAATTTACCTTAGATGAGCGGTTTAAAACTGCCGATGAAGTGATCAAAGCTTTAGGTAATGAAAGCTATTTGCCTACTTTGGCTAACTGTTTAACTAACCAAAAATTCAATAATAAAAGTATTACACAATACGAAACTACACAACCGGAAAATTATGATGTTTATGTGCCTCCTATAGCCAGAACTGCTAGTGCCATTCGCAAATGGAGGACAAGGTTTAAAGAAACAAGGTAGCACAATGAAGTTGAAGCCTTTTTTATCGAAAGTATCAAATGAATAATTAATTATGGTCGAGTTAAAATAGTCAAAACAAATTTAGTATGTATTTTAACTATATTTGCTAGTCAGTAATGATTAATTAATCAGGATTTCTCTTTAATACTTAGTTAGTTACCACTTATCAATATACAAGCAGAATTACTAGGTTTAACAGTTTCTAAAAATATTTTTATTCAGATTACTATATAATCGAGAGAATAATTAATCTTATGGCTCTCGTAGTTTTCCACAGATGGGAAGACTGACTACTATTTACAAACGCTAACCATATAAGTAATTCCCCAATCCCCAAAACAGGGTTTTCTACCACAAGTAAGCGAGAGTCAATATTCTTAAGGGAAAATTCGGGGCAAACTTAGTCTAAGTTGTCATGCAGTCGCGCCTGTCAGATCATGATCTGCTGCTTAAATCCCGATTGCTCAAATCCCCTGAATTCCAATGGAAAGAAGTTTTGCCAAAGTTGTAGCACCCCGTTGGTGTCACTTTTAAGAAATCGCTTCCGTGTCATCCGAGTCCTTTCAGATGAGGGGGGATTTGGCAGAACCTATCTATCAGAAGATGTAGATAAACTCAATGAACGGTGTGTTATCAAGCAATTAGCTCCAAAATTCCAAGGAACTTGGTCGCAAAAAAAGGCGATGGAGTTGTTTGCTGAAGAAGCGCAGCGATTACAAGACCTTGGGGAACATCCCCAAATTCCAACTTTGATAGCTTACTTTGAGCAAGACGGTTGCCTATATTTGGTGCAGCAGTTTATCAATGGGGATAATTTGTTAAAGGAGTTGCAACAGCGCAAGGCTTATAACGCTAGGGAAATTCAATCTATTTTGCTAGATTTGCTGCCCATCCTCAAATTTATCCACGATCGCAAAGTAATTCATCGAGACATCAAGCCAGAGAATATTATCCGCCATAAGAGTGATGGGCGATTAAGCCTGATTGATTTTGGTTCCTCAAAGCAATTCACCGCCAAAGTTCAGCAGAAATCTGGCACATCCATTGGTTCACACGGTTATTCTCCCCTAGAACAGATTAGAGATGGTAAAGCTTTTCCCGCCAGCGACTTGTTCGGTGTGGGAGCTACTTGCTTTCATCTGCTAACGGGAAATTCCCCCTTTCAGTTGTGGATGGAATCTGGGTATGCCTGGGTGAGTAATTGGCGAGAATATTTGCGGAGTCCATTAAATCCTGAATTGGATTTTGTCATCGACAAGCTTTTGAAAAAAGACATTTATGAACGTTACCAGTCAGCCGATGAAGTTCTCAGAGACTTGACTCCAAAACAACTCCTGGCATTGCCACCAGCCGGTAAATCGTCTGGAAAAATACCACCAACTAGAGCGCCATCATTACCAAAAAGTTATCCCTTACTGAGAATTTTAATCTTGGTAAGTGCCTTGATTATGTTGTTCGGGTTTGGAGAATCTTGGTATAAACATTTTCGGCGGATTCAGACCAGCTTAGTCTCAAGGCTGAGTCAGCACAATACTTCTGGCAAAGATGAGGCACTTTTAGCTCAATCATTAAAGATTATCTTAGGTAAGGTTTCCTTAGTTAACACCCTCCCAGGACATGAAAATTCAGTTTTATCTGTTGCCGTTAGCCCCGATGGTAAAACCATTGCCAGTAGTGGTGGCAACCGCACAATCAAACTTTGGGATCTGGCAACCGGAAAACAAATCTCTTCACTCAATGGGCATTTTCAGCAGGTGAATGTCATAAAGATTAGTCCAGATGGGAAACTTCTGGTTAGTGCCAGTGATGACAACACCATCAAAATCTGGAATTTGGCAACGCGAAAACAAATTCGCACTTTGGAAGGGCATTCTGACTCAGTTCATGCCCTAGCTATCAGTGCTGATAGCCAGACACTGGTTACTGGTAGTGATGACAACACCATCAAAATCTGGGATTTAGCTACAGGAGAGCAAATTCGGACACTAACAGGACATACATTCTGGGTGCGTTCAATAGCCATCAGTCCCGACAGTGTGATCCTTGCTAGTGGCAGCTTTGATAAGACAATCAAAATCTGGAATTTGACAAAAGGATACCCAATTCGCACATTAGAAGGAAATTCTCAAACAGTGACAACCGTGGCTATTAGCCCAGATGGTAAAACTTTAGCTAGTGCTAGCCGCAATCGCACCATCAAACTTTGGAATCCACTTACCGGCAGAGAAATTCGCACACTGGCGGGGCATAGCAATACCGTTACATCCGTAGCCTTCAGTGACGATGGTAAAATTATTGCTAGTGGTAGCCGCGATCGCACCATCAAACTGTGGAATCCAGCCACAGGAGAAGAAATTCTCACATTAGCAGGGCACACCAACACCGTGACATCAGTTACCTTCAGTGCTGATGACAAAACCCTTGTCAGCGGTAGTGAAGACAACACTATTAAAATTTGGCGTTTGTCGCAGTAAGGTAGCACATCTGTGCTACCTATAAAGCGGTAGTTTCAAATAACCTAAATTATCAAAAGATAGTCAATCTGTATTGACCGCGCTCCTGTGGATTCTTGGAAGTAACAACAATATAGTAAGTATCATCTTCAGGCAACCTAGCTCGGTCAAGTAAAGCACTGTATACACCATTTTTGTCTTTGTCTTTATCAATAGCGATCATCTTCCCTTGAGAATTCAGCAAAGCTACATAAGGAGAAAATTCTTCATCAATACTATCTACACGAATACTTATTAGTTGATTTTTCTTCCCTTGAAAATTAGAAATATTGTAAGCGCTGCCACTTTGTTTTATAGTTGAGCTTTTGGCACTTAATTGACCTAATTCATCTACAGTATAGCTAGCTCTATCATTTCTGAGAGCCAAACTGTAGCGCCCTGTATCCCCAGGATTTTGACTAGTAACTGCAATCTTGTAAATGCCGTTCTTCGGTAATCGTGCAAAAATGAATGCATCATCGCCACCACTGGTTTTATCCAAAGCGCCTTTTTTGACGATGATATTATTATCAGGATCATGCAGAAACAATAAGGGTTTTAAACTCAAGTTATTGGATCTGCGTGTATCCTCACTGCCAATCAGCCTAATTTGGACTAATTGATTTTCTCTACCTTTAAACTCATAGAAATGAAAGTATCTACCTTCAGACTGAAAGTCACGCTTACTCAGAATACCTAATGCAACATCTACAAAGTTAATTTCCTTGTAAGTAGGTGTAGCGGGTGAAGAAAGCCCTGAATTGGCGATATTTTGGTTCCGACTTGTAGCTACATTAGAACTTGACTTGCGAACTCTCCCGGAACCAGCATTAGAACGATGAGCATTTGAGTTAGAAGTTCTACCACCAGATGATCTAGATGCAGTACTATTAGAACGATTAGAGTTTGAGTTAGAAGCCCTACGTCCAGATGATCTAGGAGTCGAACTATCATTTGAAGAGTTGGAAGTTCGCTGCGAATTTTCGATGTTAGACGCTATGCGACGAGTTTGTATTGGCGACTGAATAGATACCTTGCGTCTTGGAGCTATTGCCGCTTGAGAAACAGGAATTTGCTCAATTGCTTTTGTTACTGCTTCTGGTTGTCTCTCGTCTGGTGATTTGGCAATTAGGAAGTTTTGAGAATTTTGAGGTCTTCCCAAAGCACTGATAGGAAGCACATTACTTGTGATTAACAAACCACTACTCACACAACAAATTAAAACATTACTTAATTTCCGGCGATAGGTTTGATTTTCTAATAGCATAATTACGCTCCTAAATTTGCTGATGGGTTTGTTTTAAGTAAGAGAAAATTGTAATCGTAGCTGCTGTTTTACCGTAGCAAATAAATCTAACTTCTTATGTAGACCGAAAAATTTAGCGTAGACACCATAGCGGTTAGCCAAAGGCATCGACTGTTATCAATTGAAATCGTACATTACACACGCCCCAAATCTTGCCTACAATTAATCGGGAAATTTACATTTTTAATTAAGATTACTAGGGTAAATCTTGGTTTTGTAGGTATATACTGAACTACAAACTGGAAATGCTGCTTTTCGGATTATTGCCTAGATTTTTTTCGAAACTGACTAAATGCCACACACAGATGTAATGCCTAAGCAGAGTTAACGCCCATCAATGAATTAAAAGGCATCGCTCAACCACAACTTTTTACAAGTTATCTAAATTTTTCGAAGGGTCGCGCCCATTCCTTAGGCAACTTCTCTACAATGAAGCTACGCGAACAAACTTTAGCTTGTTCGGGAGGAATGTTAGCTCTGGGACTGGGTACTGGGAAAGAGCTTTTCGCAATTTCTATAGGGGTTGAGTCTCTATGAAAATTGTCCTAATCCCCAGTCCTCAGTTCAATACCTGATGAGGTAAGGAAATTGGGAATTTGTATAGTATCCAGTGATATTAACTAACAAGAGAGATTATACTACATGACTTAAGATGAATATATACCTCAAGTTAAATGGATTCCCAGTATGCTCTGTTGTGTGAATCCCGATTGCCAAAAACCCCTAAATCCTGATAAAAACACCTCTTGCCACAATTGTAAAGCGGAATTGATACCCCTGCTAGGAGGTCGCTATCGTCCCACTGATTTGTTGTCAGACGAGGGCGGATTTGGTAGAACCTATCTGGCACAAGATGTACACAAACTGAATGAATGCTGTGTTGTTAAGCAATTCGCGCCAAAACTTCAGGGAACTGGGCCACTAACAAAGGCTATTGAGCTATTTAAACAAGAAGCGAGCCGATTGCAAGAACTCGGAGAACATCCGCAAATTCCCACCTTATTGGCTTATTTTGAGCAAAATCACTATCTGTTTTTAGTACAGCAGTTTATCAATGGGCAAAACTTGCTTAAGGAATGGGAGACGCTGGGAAGCTACAGCGAAACAGAGATTCGCACATTTTTGCTAGATTTATTACCTGTGCTGAAGTTTATCCATGTGCGCGGAGTGATTCATCGGGATATCAAACCACAGAATATTATTCGCCGTCAAACTGACGGGCGATTAGTGCTAATTGATTTTGGAGCCTCTAAGCAGCTAACGGCAACAGTGCAGACTAAGATGGGCACTGTTATTGGCTCACACGGTTACACTGCACTTGAACAAATGCAAGATGGAAAAGCTTACCCAGCGAGTGATTTATTTAGTTTGGGGGCGACTTGTTTTCATCTCCTGACTGGGGTTCGCCCATCTCAACTGTGGATACAGCAGGGTTATGGTTGGGTTCAGTCTTGGCGGCAATATTTGAACCGTCCAGGTAGGGACGGTATTTCTGTGTCTACAGAGTTAGGTGAAATTTTGGATAAGTTGTTGCAATTAGACATCCAAAAACGTTACCAATCGGCAGATGAAGTCATCACTGACTTGACATCTCAACCATCACCATTGTTATCAGTACCTCCGACTATACTTACACCAACATTTGCAGCTACCTCAGTAAACAAAGTAGCAGTTTCACCAAAATCAAATAGCAAGCTACAAATGCAATTGCTGTTAGGTTCTAGCATTTTGGTATTGGGATTGGGGGGAGTTTGGTATTTACAGACTCGCCCTCATACAATGAGCGAATATTCTCCACCTATTTCTCGGCCGATTCAGCCCGACGAAAAAAGCGTCCCGAAAAATTATTTTCTACCTAAACCTCTTAAGGGACATTCCAGTGATGTAAATTCCGTAGCTTTCAGTCCTGATGGCACAACCCTTGGCAGTGCTAGTGATGATAAGACAATCAAGCTATGGAAACTGGCAAGTGGAGAGGAAATTCGCACTTTACAAGGACATTCCACTTGGATTTGGACTGTCACCTTCAGTCCTGATAGTAAGACTCTCGCCAGTGGCAGTGCGGACAAGACAATTAAATTGTGGAATCTGGAGACAGGTAAGTTAATCCGCACCTTGCAGGGACATAGCGACGGAGTTGCTTCTGTTGATTTCAGTCCTGATGGCAAAACTCTTGCTAGTGGCAGTGCTAGTAAGGACAAGACAATTAAACTGTGGAATCTGGAGACAGGTAAGTTAATCCGCACCATAGATGGACATACTAATGGTGTTTCATCTGTGGTTTTTAGTCCTGATGGCAAAACCCTGGCTAGCGGTAGCTGGGACAGGACAATTAAATTGTGGAATCTGGAGACAGGTAAGTTAATCCGTACTTTGGAGGGAAATGCAGAGTCGATTCTTTCAGTCGCTTTTGCTCCCGATGGCGTCACCCTTGCTAGTGGCAGTGGGGACAAGACAGTTAAATTGTGGAATCTGGAGACAGGTAAGTTAATCCACACCTTAAAAGGACATAATGATAAGGTTAATTCTGTCGCCTTTTTGCCAAGCGCAAGTCCAAACGGTGTCACCCTTGTCAGTGGCAGCAGTGACAAGAGCATCAAACTTTGGAATCCAGTAACGGGAAAGGAAATCCGCACTTTAAAGACGGGTTCTGGATATATTTATGGCGTTGCCATCAGCCCAGATGGACAAACTATTGCTGGTGGTGGGAGTGGTGAGAACATTCTTAAGATTTGGCAGACGATTCAATGAAAAGTGCAGAAATTTTTATAGCAATTGACAGATAACGCAATACCGATTTTAGAAGAAATGTCAACTGGGGGTATGCACATTTATGGTATGAAAGATCACGCAAAAATGCAAAGGAAAAGCTATAAAATCATCCCGCATTTATTTGTGCAATACTTTAATTATTAAGCGCACCCCTAGTTAGAATTACTCTATTTTCTAAACCATAGGCGATCGCTTCGGAAATATCACCTTCAATTATCGGGCTTCAACAAGAGTAAATATCTATTACTAAAGAATGAAGATAACTTGAATGAAGAGCATAATAATGAGTTGTGTTCTAATTTCGCGTAAGTCCTAAAGAAATTATGCGTAAAGCCTGTCAATACAGGCTTTGTTCGTGTGTATACATGACTCAAACCTTTGGAGAGTGAGGGCGTGCCAAGTTTGCCTGGTTGAATTGTTAATTAAGATTTGTCAAAAATAAAATTAGCGAACAATATTGTGTTGCAATTTAGCTTGACGAGCTTTGCAGGTGGTTGTTTTTGGTAAATCTAGGGGCTGGCGATCGCTCTTAAGTATACCTAGGATAGAGATACTTGAGGCCGATTATAAAATAATTTCGGCAGATTGCATTCCCAAATTAAAATAAATAATTGGTAAGGCTGATGAAAACTTTTTGACTTACTTATTTTTTTGTGCATCTGCCTCTATCATACTTCATACCACTTTTGACATCGACTTCAGAAGATTTAGCTTGGCTCAAATCTAAGATCACTTATAGCTTCAACAGATGATATTGTCGGCGACTGTAATATGATAATATTCTTTACATGCTCAGGATTTTAGCTGGAAAAAATATCAAAATCTCCGCTTAAACCTGCGAATGTGGGTTTAATCTAGGTTTTTGTTTTCAAACAAGTATTCACAACTACAAGTTATGATTAATATATTTTTCCTGCTCATACTATTTTCTTCGCTTCTAGGGCGAATAAAATTTCCTGGCATAAATATTGGTATTCATTATTTATTACTTTCTGTATTTAGCTTTGGTGTAATTAGTTTATCTGTAAAATTAATATCAGAAGTTGTAAAGAAGCATAGAATTATTTTCATATCTATAAGTCTAATCTATTCTTGGATGTGGCTATCCTCATTGATTAGCCCATTTCCAAATACAGCTATTACTTATAGTTTAAAATATTCTACTTACTTTATAGTATTTTTTGCTTTTTTAGTTCTAACTTTTAAAAATGTTAAAGCCTCATCTTTAACATTTTACTATCGTTGCATATTATATTTATTACAAATAATTGCGGTTTTTGGTTTTGTTGAAGCGTTATTTCCCAATCATTGGATTTTTGAATTATTAAAATTTCCAAGTTATTATCCTCAGATTGGTTCAATCATGCAAAATCCTAACCAGTTTGGGGTAATAGTTTCTATTGGATTATGTTTAAGTTTAATTTTAGAAAAGCAGAAAAATATATCTGAATTTGAATTATATATAAGCGAATTTATTTTTCTTATTTCCCTAGCTTTGTCTGCTAGTAGAAATGCTTGGCTAGTTTTTATCCTTGGTATGTTTCTTTTATTGATATATAAAATCATTAGTATTAGAAAAATGATTTTTATCATGAGTGTATGGCTTTTATGCATTATATCTATACCAGTATCTACATATAGAATTGGTTTGGGAAATAGTAAAATATTTCCCTTAATTAATTTATTTTCAACCAATCCTAGCAACATAGCGCTTCCTAGCCCTGTAGGTACAGCTTTATCAAGGTTTGCCCTTTGGCAAGCAGCTATTATTGAAACTATTAAAAGGCCAATCTCAGGTATAGGTGTAGGGGTTTTTGCAGAACATATAGGAGTGAAAGTTTTTGGAGTTAGAGGTTATCACGCACATAACATATTTTTGAATGTTTTAGTAGAACAAGGAGTTGCTGGATTATTACTATTTACAAATCTTTTAGTAAAAATAGCATCTAAAGTTAAATATGCTAATCCTGTTACTATCATTCCGATTATTATGTTTTTAGCATCTCAATTGCCCGATTTTTTTGCTGAAGACTATACTTTTACAACTATTGAGTTTTATTTTCTGGCAGCAACTATCAATTCTAGAAAAGATTTTGTCATTGAACCAAAACCTGAAATTATTTACAATGTTCAAAAAATCTCCGATAAATAAACGTCATTTTCACTTAATATTTCCGAATATATTTGATTTTAAGGGAGGTATTCAAGTTTACTCAACATTTTTACTCCAAGCTTTACAAGATATATATCCTGAAGCTCATTATGATGTGTTTCTCAAGTATGACAAGTACAATTTAGGACAGCAGCAAAACTTGCAATTTTTAACTTCAACAAGATTTCATTATTTTGGAGATTTACCACGATTATTGCAAACCATTTTATTCGCTACCAAAATCATTATTTTAGCTATTCTCCAACGCCCCACTATAGTCATATCAACTCATGTTAATTATGCCACTGCTTGTTATGTTCTAAAACTTCTCACTGGGATTCCTTACTGGGTAGTTGCTCATGGCTTAGAAGTTTGGGAGATTGAAAATAAGGCTACAACATTAGCATTACAAAAAGCAGATAAAATTATTAGTGTTAGTAATTACACTCGTCAGCGCTTGCTTGAATATAAAAACATTGATTCAGAAAAAGTAGTTCTTTTACCTAATACATTTGATGCCAATCAATTTAAAATAAATCCTAAACCTCTCTACTTGCTAAAACGATATAATTTAACAGATGAACAGCCTGTAATTTTAACAGTAACGCGGATGGGACGCATGGCAAAATACAAGGGTTATGACCAAATCCTTCATGCTTTACTTAAAGTGCGGTTGCATATCCCTAATGTTCACTTCATTCTTGCAGGAAAAGGGGATGATTTACCTCGAATTAATGCTTTAGTTACCAGGTTAAATCTACAAGATTGTGTCACTATTGCAGGATTTGTACCAGATGAAGAATTGTGTGCTTATTACAATCTCTGCGATGTTTTTGCTCTGCCTAGTAAAGGAGAAGGATTTGGTATTGTTTATCTAGAAGCTTTAGCTTGTGGGAAACCGGTGCTAGCGGGTAATCAAGATGGTTCTATAGATCCCTTGGCTGAGGGGAAATTGGGATGTTTAGTTAACCCTGATAACGTAGAAGAAATTGCCAATAATCTAATTCAAATCCTGCAAGGCGATTGCTCTAACCCAGTAGTTTACCAACCAGAATACTTGCAGCAAAAAACTATTGAAGCTTTTAATTTTAGTCGGTTTCGTGCAAGTTTAGCAGAGTTAGTTGATGGTCATTAAAGAAATTCTTTTTTGTATATATTGTAATAGGGAAAAATGGAAGATTCAGTCTTTGTTATATTTCTTGCCTTTGGGTGTATTTGGATTTTGATGGGAGTTGTAGGTTGGATTGCGTTTTTAAAGTCTGAGGGTGAGGAAATTAAGTTTGGTAAGTGGGGGCTTATAGTTGCTATTCCAATCTTAATACCGATAATTGTTTCTCTAATTATTGGCACATTTTATCGTTGAACTGGGGATTGGGGATTAAGGACAATTATTTGTAGATTTATAGGGGCGCAAGGCCTTGCGCCCCTACTTAACTGTTAATTGCACCCCTGACTAAAATCACTGTACTTTCTACACCAGAGGCGATCGCTTCTGGAATATTACCTTGAATCGCTTGCTGCAACAATCCCTCGCGCGAAGCTCCCACAACGACAACATCGTAACCTTCGGTTTTCACTAGGTTGATCACACCTTCTGCAACTGAATCAGCTTGGACTGGAAGAGCAACTACAGTACTGGCCAATTTGCGGCGACGCATTAAATGGCGAATGCCTTGTTCTAAAACTGACATATCTGGCTTGAGTTCAGATGGCTTAAACACCTGTGTCAGGCGAATTTGCGGTTCATTTCCCAATGTAATTAAAGCCGGTAGCAATTGAATCGCCAGTTGGGAATTGGGGCCACCAGCTATTGGGACTAGCCAGCGGTTGAAGAGAGGATTGGAGACTAGGGAAGGTGGGGCCCCCTCTGGGGATAAGGGGTAATGGGGAGTTTTGCCTAATTTTACTAAGACTACTTCGCAGGTGGCTTGGCGAATTACGGTGTCTACGACAGTGCCAAAAATCCTACCGGGGGTAGATGTGTTACCTTTCCATCCCATGAGTATGAGGTCGATGTGTTGTTCGTTGACTGTCTCTAAAATTGCCTGGGCTACGTCGTGGGTAACTCTAATCTGCGTGTGTAAGGGAATCTGCCACTTTTTTGCTAAGACTTCAGCCTGTCGTAGCAAGCGGCGACTTTTTGCCGTTCTTACTTGGGTTTCTGATGCGGAACTGTGGCGGGGTATGAGCATCACTTGCACGCAATCTATTTCATAATGGCGATCGCGGGCAATAGCTGCTGCCATAAGTAACAAAATACCCGCCGTTTCGGGATTAGCTACGGGCACTAATAATCTACCTCTGCCAATACTCGGCGATCGCGTTTGGTAAACTATGTATGAAGGTTCTGGTCGCAGTTTAAGAGTCCGGTTATCACAATTGAGATGATCTGCTTCCGCCCGAATAATATCTGCACGGGTAATGATCCCAATCAGTTTTCGTCCATCCACTACAGGTAAACGGCTGATTTGATAGCGATCGAGTAAATACAGCACATTACTCAGGGTGTGGATTGGTGTTACTGTCATCGGGACAGGTGTCATAATTTCTTTTAAGAAAATATCATTGGCTAGGTTGCGATCGCGTATTTTCAGCAAATCTGATTGCGTCACAATCCCAACTAACTTGCTATCTTCTACCACTGGGAAACCGCGATGATGGGAACGGGCAAAGGATTGCATTGCTTCTTCCAAGCTCATCTCTGCATCCAAAGTTTCTACCCGTTCTTGCATCACATCTTTTGCAGTTAATTTGGTTAACGCTCCTTCTATAGGAACTTCTTTGGTGAGAGTGATGCCCTTTAACTCCAAAAGTTTTTCATAAAGCGAACCAGGCACTACCTTATCCGCAACTAGGTAAGCTGCGACAGAAACAATCATTAAAGGTAGTACCAGATTGAAATCTGTAGTCATCTCAAACACAATCACAATTGCCGTGATTGGCACTTTGGAAACGGCACTAAAAAATCCACCCATACCCGCTAGTGCATAAGTAGTCGGAGAACCCGCGCCGGTGATGTATAACTCAGAGACACCGATGATGTGTCCTAAACAAGAACCCAAAATTAGACTGGGAGCGAATAATCCCCCCGGCGCTCCTGAACCAAAGGCAATGAGTGTGAGGATGAACTGGGCGGCAAAGGCGATCGCAGCTACGCTAGGATGAGAACCTCCAGTAATTAAGGACTCTCGTAATCCTGTATTGTCGCGGAAGGATGCAGGGAGAATTGCCACGACAATGCCAGAGATAAATCCAGCTAAAGCCACCCGTAGCGGTAAGCTGATATGTAGTCTTCTATAAAATTTAATACTAAATATTAAGCCGCGATTAAACAATGCGCCCAGCAAGCCTGCCAAAATACCCAATAAAATGAAAAAGGGAATTTCCGGGATAGAGAATTGGCTGGAAGATTGGGTTAATTGCAAATTAAGGTCTAAACTGCCACCACCCAACAGCCGGGATATTACCCCACCAATAAAGGAGGCAATAATGGCAGTTCCCAGAGTCAACCCTGATAAATCCTGGAGTAACTCTTCAACAATAAATAATACACCTGCGATCGGGGCATTGAAAGCAGCCGCCAAACCTGCACCTGCACCAGCTGCAATCATTTGCCGCCGATGATCTGGGGAAGTGGGAACCCAACGACTCATTCCTGCTGCCAAACTTGCACCCACTTGGACGGTGGGGCCTTGCCGTCCCAAAGTCATGCCCGAACCAATGATAATGATCGCACTAAGTAACTTCACACCTGCCACCCGCCAAGATAATCTCATAGGCACATTGGCAAGAGTTGCTTTGACTTGCGGGATACCGCTACCAGAAGCCTCTGGTGCTAACCTTTCTACCAACCAGCCAGCCACAAATCCCAGGACAAGACCAATTATCGGTAGTGCTAGCCATGCGGGGAAAATGTGGGTACTATGGACTCGCCATGTCCCCAGCCATCCAGAACCCACTTTTAGGAACACCGCAGATAGAGCAGCAACTAGACCGATTACACAAGCTTCAGCGATCGCTAAACCTTTTCGAGGCTGCCACCAGGTACGAAAGCGCTGATTCATACCAATTTTAGATTTTAGATTTTTGATTTGGGATTACAACTCTCTACTAAAAAGCTGTCACCGAAATTTCAGAAAATATTTTAAAAGTCATTAAATATAATTTGCTACGCTTGGGTTAATCATTTTTGCCCTGTAGAGACGCGCTAGCGCAGCGGGGGCCCAGTCCAATTTTGCGTCTCTACCAAAGATTTTGGGCTTAACTAAAGTATTGAAATATAATTCGCTATTACACAAGCACTATCCTCAATTACGAATTACGTTAGCGTTAGCGAGTAATCGAGCGTCCGCAGGAGCGTCATTACGAATTACGAATTACGAATTAATTGCTTCTCCCCGTAGTGGATAGCCCTTCAACTATCAGAGATGGAGTATAACAAGAACCATTCCAATCAGCATCATTGCCTAGTGTAACTAATTGCTTTAGGGCAGTGTAGACATTACCTGCAACCATAGTATCCTTAACGCGCCCAATTACGTGACCATTTTGGACGCGGTAGCCTAAATCAACGTTGATTGAAAAATCTCCAGAAATACTGCCGCCACCACCTAGCATTTGATCCACAATCAAGCCATCATCTAGTTGTCGAATCAAATCTGGTAGAGATGCCGAACCTGGTTGGATAAGAAAATTAAATAAACCAGGGGTGGGATAGCTGCCTAAGCCAGGGCGAAAACCATTCCCAGTGGTGCTAGTACCAAGTTGGCGTCCGGTGGTGCGATCGCTATAAAAATGCTGTAAAGTCCCGTTCTCGATAAATACTAAAGATTTCGTCGGAGTGCCTTCATCATCAAAAGGGCAACTGTAAGGGCCCGCTTCTGGATCTTGGTAGAGAGTGAGGCTGGGTGCAACTACTGCCTTACCCACCTGTTCTGCCCAAGGGGAAGCTACTTCTAAGACTCGCTTACCATTCAAGGCTGCTTGCACAGTACCCCAAAGCATATCAGCAGCTTTTGAAGTGAACAAAATTGGTACGCGCCCAGTCGGAGGTGAGATATTTTCTCTAGCCCAAATTAACCGCTGTAAAATTTGATTAGCTAATCTTTCCGGGTGGAGTTCGCCACGCTTCGTTTGTCCATCGGAAACATTCAAAAAATCATCGCCACGTACCCATTCTGCGGATACATAGCAGCTAAGGGTAGTGTCAGTATAGTGACAATCTAAACCTTTGGTGTTGACTAGTCTAGTGGTTTCGATATCACATTCCCAGTCACCATTGCATACAACATCTGGATAAACATCACGGATAAGTGCGATCGCCTCTTTGCCCCAATCTACCAAAACCTCTATCGGCACACTTTCCCCTAAATCTGGGTAGAAGGGCTGAAAGTTAGAGGTTAATTCTACTGCTTCTGGTTGATTAAGTTTACTTAGGGCTAGAGCTTTTTCCACCATTACTTCGGCTAAGACAGAACCATAAGCTACCGTGAGTCCCGGACGCCCATTTCGCCAAAGCCGTAGTGCTGTGCCTTCAGATTGACTGGTTTCTAGCTGTTTGAGTCGGTTGGCCTCAAAAAACACTGGACGAGAAAGCGATCGCGACTGATACACCTCAGCAGCTTCTGCTCCAGATTTTATAGCTAGTTCCAGCAGCTGTTCTGCTAGTGTATCTTGTGACAAATTTTCAGAACCCATGACCCTTAGTGAATAGTGGATTTTGAACCGCATATCAACGCTGTCTGTTGAAAGTGCGATCGTCGGCTTTTGACGATCAGACTTTCCGCTGATGAACGCAGATAACTATCCAAAAATCATCAGCGTTTCCTTATAGTTACGATTTGGAACCACAGTTCAACACTGATAGACGCAGTTAATTATCCCAAATCATTGCCATGTCTCAACTAGTCATTAGTCATTCTCCCCCTGCCCCCTGCCCCCTGCTCTCTGCCCCCTTCACACTCCCTAATCCCCAATCTCCATTTTCAAAGATTAACCTCTTGCAACAGCCAAAAACCAGCAAAAGATTCTGCTTTAGGATCAGACTGTATACCGATAAAATGCACTCCGTTAGCTTTTTGCTTGGCTTCTTCAAAACCTTTGGCTTCTGCTAAAATTTGAGGCTTCTTGATATTTGCCACAATCCAGCTGTCACTTACACCAGTTTCTAAAAGCAATCTCGCCTCTTCGCTGGCATCAAATTTTAAAAAAGCCAACTCCAAACCAGACATCCAGCCTGCCAAGGGTAACGCTCTCGGTGAGAAAATCAAAATGCCAGGAATACGGGCTTCGGGTGAAACTTTCGCCAACTCTAGGGGGAAAGCTTCACCAAAACCAATTTCCCACTCTGGCATTTCTGCCAAATCCGCAGCATCTAAGGTAACAAATACCCACTGCTGTCCTTCTAAAGCATCTGGTAAACGTTGGGGCAAAGGTTTCTCCAGGCGGACTGAGGGATTAGCCCCCCCTTGATACCCTGGTTCTTGAGGATACACTTCTTCCATTCGCTGTTCTAACCATTGGTTGAGAACCAAAGTGCGGCGGCTAGGCTGGGCGGGAATGCCTAAGTCTTGGCAGGCTTTAGTAATCATGTTGTTCATTTGGCGACGGAAAAAGCGGATTTTGATTGGTGCTTTTCCAGCTTGGTTAATAGCCTCCTGCAATGCTGCCCGCAATGAACCCGAATTTACCTGGGTACTGGGACAATATTGAGCATAGCGAAACAAAGAATCTGCTTTTGTGTCGATATCCAAGGGGCTTTCGCAGACTAAGACTTCCCAAATTTTTTTCTGATTATCGTCCAAAATCGGACGGGAGTAAAAATCAATTTCCCAAATACTGCCCATGTTTTGCGGTAAAAAGCTGGCTGTTATGTTTTCCTGATACTTTGATCATACGAGTGTTGGGGCAGCATTTGGCATTGGGCATTGGGCATTGAGATGAACGAGTATCTGAGGTGGATGAATGAGTATCTGAGGTGGATGAACGAGTATCTGAGGTGGATGAACGAGTATCTGAGGTGGATGAATGAGTATCTGAGGTGGATGAACGAGTATCTGAGGTGGATGATAGCGGTTCCCACTCAGATGCGGTACAACATAATATCGCAAGTAGGGGCACGGCATGTTCCCTACAGGTGTACTTATGGTTGAGTCGATGGAGGATATTATTCCCCGCACCTCTCAGTTAAATCTGGGCGTGCGATTTTCACCGCACCCAGCTTCCGATGTTCTTAGCTTGCGCTTTTGCTCATGTGTTTGTAATCGTGGCAACTCTCATGAAGTGCTTCAAGATTATTTTTCTTCCAGTTGGCATGATTTCCGTCGATATGGTGCAGGTGAACCCGTTCCTCATCGATGAACTTTAAGCCGCAGGAGGCACATCTATGGTTTTGCTTCTTAAGAGCAATAGAAGTTTCGCCGTCGTAGAGTTTACTGTTGCGTTCGCTCCAGTAGACTGTATCTGCGTCATAAGGGGATTTTATTCCTTTGACTTTGACGTGTTTGTTTTCGGAGTAAGGAACTTCTGGGAATGCTTTGTCTAGTAATTTCTTGCTAGAGTAGCGGTCTTGCTTGGTTTCCTTGTTAAATACCTTGTAGGCTCTTGCTTCGATGTGGTATAGCGAGTTTCTTGACCCGTCCATCTTGCAGAACTTATGGTAATTTCTCCAACCTCTAACTATTGGTGCTAGCTTTTCAGCCTTCACAATAGAACCATAATTCGAGTTGTTGACGACGTGTTTTACTTTCTTACGGAACGCTTTGAAGTTGTCCCCTGAGGGGTTACATCTGAACTTTCCGTTTTTCTGGACTTTGAAGTGCCAGCCGAGGAAATCGAACCCATCTGTCGCGGCGGTGACTTTGGTCTTCTTTTGGCTTACATTCATTCCGCGTTTGCGGAGGAACTCGCTGATTCTTTCAAGTATTTCTATCGCGTTATCTTCGGGTCGAAGTATAATAACCATATCATCCGCGTATCGGATTGATGGCTCGACAATATGTGTTGCCGAGGTTTTTTCTGTTATTCTCTTTCCTCGTTTGTAATCCCAATGGTATCTGTGTATACTCTCAATCCCGTTGAGCGCGATGTTAGCTAGTAGCGGGCTGACCACTCCCCCTTGAGGTGTGCCCTGTTCGGGGAATTCTGGATTTACCCCTGCCTTGAGGCATCGGAAGATACGGAGTTTTAAGCCTTTGGGGGAGATGAGTTCGTCCATTATTGCTGAGTGGTTAATCAGGTCGTTGCACTTTTCAATATCGAGTTCTATGACTCGTTTTTCTATTCCGTTACATCGTGAGTTTAGGTTATCAAAGATGTATTTTTGTGCATCGTGGGCAGAGCGCCCAGTTCTGAACCCGTAACTCCTGGCGTGGAAAGTGGCTTCGTGTGCTGGTTCAAGTGCATATTTTGCTAGGCATTGCCAAGCTCTATCCGCGATGGTTGGTATCTTGAGCATTCTGGTGGTTCCGTCCTTTTTGGGGATGGAGATTTCCCGTAATCCCTGATGCTTCCAATTTCCACTGTTCATTTTCAGTAGTTCTTCAAGGTTGAAGCGTTCTTCAAATGAAAGGGATTTCTTACCATCAATACCAGCCGTCTTTTTACCAGCGTTTAGCTGTGATACTTGTCTTATTGCAAGAAATCGAGCCGAGGTGGATTTTAGAATAAGCTTTTGGAGTGACCTGGCTTTCCGCTTGTCTCCAACTTGAACAGCTTTGTACACGCGCTTTTGAAGGCGGAAAAGGTTACGGCGGAATTTCTTCCACGGTAGAGCTTTCCAAGATTCACTAGTTTTGTAACTGTGTCTAATCATTTTCTCTTCTTAGAGTTTGTGTATTCTGAACACCTCGAACCAATTACGGTTCGTCCTACCCGAATTGTGGGGATTCCTCCGCTCGTCTGGGCTACTGGGGGTTCGACTGCCCCAAGACCCACAACTCGTTTTTATTCGTTCCCTCGGTGAGATTGATAATTCCGTTAGATGTAGCCAATTCGACTACTGGATTCCCTGGACTCTTGCCGTTACTGGTTAAATGGTTCGGCGGGAATGAACTCCAGTGGGGTCAGGGATTTTTTTTGTTGCGCCCTTGCCCTAAAATAAGTCGCTTTTCTAGGCTCTGTTTCATCATAGGAACTCCCTGTTAGCGCCAGTGTCAACCCGCAACGGTCGTCTGATTGCGCCCAGTTAAGAGCTTCACTCTACAAGAACCGAGCTTGTTCGGTGTGGGCAGATAAGGAGTCAATTCTGAGTCTGAATGGTAGGGCTTTCACCTACATCTGACCGAGAGTTCAGCCTTTAGTGACAGTAATCTGCTGTCGGGCTGGCTTAGTTATGTACGGGCTGATTACCGTGATTCACTAAGCAACGAATCGCACTTATCCCTTTTATCTATTATCCTTTGAGCAAAATATAGGAAATTTTTGGAGTAGTAGGTTTTGCCATGACTGGGAAATTCGTCAGGCGATCGCTATTGGAGGGGTTTATTGCCTCCATAATATAAATACAAAATATAGCAGTCCTAAATCAGTCGTGAACAATTAAGATCCCCGACTTCTCAAATAAGTCGGGGATCTGAGTCGGTTTATTGCCTCCATAATATAAATGCAAACTATGTCAAAATAATTCGTAATTGTATAGCAATCTAAATTGAACCTATCCCCTCATTTTCCCCGGTTGATCCAGACACCTCTGAGTCCAGCCGCTTTAGCTGCGTGATAGTCTTCTACAATGCTATCGCCGATATGCCACGCCGCCTCTGGGGAACATTTATGTTTATCTAAGGCAATAGCAAAAATTTGAGGATCTGGTTTAGCTGCACGTACCTGGGTAGAAATGGTAACAGAGTTAAAAAACTCTCTCAATCCCAAACTTTGCAATACTGAGTAAATTCGAGAATCAAAATTGGACAGCACCCCCAAGGTAACTCCTAACCGCCGCCAGTTGATTAAAGCTGGTAAAACATCGGGATAGACAAACCACGGTTCGGCAGTGCCAAAGTGAATGTAAAGTTCGCTAAAAAAAGCCGAAAAGTCAGAAAATTCCTTGAGAACACCTGCATTTTCAAAAGTATTCAGAGCAATTATCCGCCACCAATCAAATTCGCGCTGAGGAATATCTTGCAGTTCCGCATCTGGAAATATCGGTGGCGGCGCGGCTTTAAAGCTTTTGATGAAGGCTGTATTCAATGTTTCGGCGGAAACTGTAACGTCAAATTCCTGGGCTATCTGACTATAAACTTCGCCTACACTACCTTTGACATCGAAAAGTGTACCCACAGCATCTAAAAAAATAACTTTCGGTTGTTTCATCAAAGTTTGAACATTTTGAATGTTGAATTTTAGATTTTGGCTTGTTAGAGAGCTTCTGTGGGTAGAGTCTAGCATCTACTCAGTTGGTTGGCGAAAATAAAGCAGATGATTGTAAATGCCTTGGTTCTTTACCAATGACCAATGCCCAACCTGAAGTTACCGAGAAAGTGTTTCTATGATAGGACGCACTAGCCAATTAAAACCAACTTTAAGCTGATGGTCTAAGGTTGGCAACCTATATAAATACGCCATACGACGGGCAGCGTATGCTAAAGGCCCATCTAGTTTAATTCCCAAACCAGTGAGAGTGGCGTTGTCTATTCCTAATGCCATCATTTCTCCTAACTGTTGGTAGCGGAAGGGAAGGAGGGGGCGATTAGTCAGAGTTGCCCAGATATTCCAAGCAGTATAATCAGCTTGTTGGAAAGCAGCTTGTGCGGTGGCGGGTACTTGTTGTCCTTCGGCATCATGACAGTCTGCTAAATCTCCCAAGGCAAAGATTTCTGGATGATCAAGAACTTGCAGATTGGATGTAGTGCTGATTTGACCACGCTGATTTTGCTTGAGAGAAAGAGATTTCACTACGGGCGCAACTCTAGTTCCTACAGTCCAAATTACCAAATCCACAGGAATCTTATCTAACTGGTTTTTGTATTCTAAGGAGATGGTATTTTGCTCTATTGATTCTACTTTGGTTTCTAAATCAAGAAACACACCACGGGCTTCTATTGCTTTCTTTGCTGCTTCCCGGTTAAACTCTGGGGAAGTTCGCAAAATTTGGTCAGCAATTTCAATAATCCGAAAACGTCCTCTTTCACCTAATCTGTCGGCTAACTTGCAGGCTAACTCTACACCACTGTAGCCAGCCCCAACGATCGCTACCCGAATTTTATCAGCATCCGATTCTTCTAAAAATCGCAGGCGTTCTTCTAAACGATAGGCATCAGAGATTGTGCGGAATGTGTAGGCGTAGGCTGCCGCACCAGGGACTAAATCTAGCGGTGTCTCACCTCCTAGCGCCAGCACTAATCGGTCGTAAGGAATTTCCAGCCCTTCGTTTATATTTACCCGTTGCTGGTCGATGTCAATTCCAGACACAACTCCTTGATAAAAACGTACCCCAGTACCTTGCAAAAGTTCTTCAAAGGGTGGGGCGATTTCCCAGGTTTGTAGTTCGCCAGTGAGTAATTCGTAAAGTAAAGGAGAGAATAAGAAGCGATCGCTTTGATCTACCAGAACAATTTCGGGTTTTTGTGTAGATTCCCAAGGTAATTGGCTTAACCGTAGGGCTGTGTAGAGGCCACCAAAGCCTCCACCAAGGATACAAATTCTAGAAGTTAGTTGAGTCATTTATTCTATCTATGGGACAGTCAATACTAGTTGGGCAACTAACTTCAGTCTAGTAACTTAAAGCGGACTTTTCCAAACCCCCTAAAGTTTTTGAGGGATTGGGAAGAAGACTTCAGCCGTAGGCAAGTCTAAGTAGTTCACGAAGAAACAACTTTCAAATGTGAGGTATGAGACAAGTAGTTCGAGTCAATAACCCGATTACGCCCAGAAGTTTTAGCCTGTAAAAAGTATTTCTTAAGAATTAATGTAAAGCTTTGAAATGCAATGTCTACGACGGGTTATGGCTACGCGCATCCTGCTAAAGTAAAGTAGTGGTTTAAAAACATCCTAGTAACTGCACACATATCATCGACTGGCACAATTTGCTGGCAGTAATATGAAACAAAATGCAAGAATATATAAAGCTATTTATGAAAATACACTTACCTAGTGCCGCTACGCCCAAGTCTAAAGTCTAAAGTTAAAAACACCCATGTCTTCAAATCCCCAGTACCTAAGCGGTAACGAAATTCGCAACATATTTCTCGGCTTCTTTGCCCAACGGGAACACCAAATTCTCCCAAGTGCCTCCCTCGTGCCAGAAGATCCAACCGTGCTGCTGACGATCGCGGGGATGCTACCATTTAAGCCGATATTCTTGGGGCAGCGCACACCAGAATTTAAGCGGGCTACGACTTCGCAAAAGTGTATCCGCACCAACGATATCGAGAATGTCGGACGCACCAAACGGCATCAGACGTTTTTTGAGATGCTGGGCAATTTCAGCTTTGGTGATTATTTTAAAGAACAAGCGATCGCTTGGGGTTGGGAAATCTCCACACAAGTTTTTGGCATTTCCCCCCAAAATCTCGTCGTCAGCGTTTTTAAAGATGATGATGAAGCTTTTGGGATTTGGCGCGATCAAATCGGTGTGCCGATAGCGAGAATTAAACGCTTGGGCGAAGACGATAACTTTTGGGCACTTGGCCCGACTGGCCCTTGTGGCCCTTGTTCCGAAATTTATTACGACTTCTACCCAGAACGCGGTGACGAAAATATAGATTTAGAAGATGATTCCCGGTTCATCGAGTTTTATAACCTCGTGTTCATGCAATATAACCGAGATGCGTCGGGGAATTTAACGCCACTACAAAACAAGAACATTGACACCGGTATGGGTTTGGAGAGAATGGCGCAAATCCTCCAAAAAGTACCCAATAACTACGAAACTGATCTGATTTTCCCAATTATCCAAACAGCAGCCGAAATTGCTGGCATTGAGTACCACAAAAGTGATGAGAAAACCAAAGTTTCTCTAAAAGTTATTGGCGATCATGTTCGTTCTGTTGTCCACATGATCGCTGATGAAATTCGCGCTTCTAACGTGGGACGGGGTTATGTGCTGCGGCGGTTAATTCGGCGCGTAGTGCGTCATGGGCGATTAATTGGAATTTCTAGCGAATTTACTACTCAAGTTGCTGAAACTGCGATCGCTCTTTCGGAATCAGCTTACCCCAATGTGCGCCAACGAGAAGCAGCAATTAAAGCTGAACTGCAACGGGAAGAATCGAATTTTCTCAGAACTCTGGATAGAGGTGAAAAACTGCTAGAAGAAATTATCCAAGAGGTGAAACAGCAAGGGAACACTAAAATTAGCGGTGAAAGTGCATTTACCCTTTATGACACCTACGGATTTCCCCTCGAACTTACTCAAGAAGTTGCCGAGGAAAATAATCTCACAGTGGATGAAGCGGGATTTGATGCCGAAATGCAAAAGCAGGTGGAACGTGCCAAAGCAGCACATGAAACCATCGATTTAACTGTACAAGGTTCCCTCGATAAATTGGCAGAACACATCCAAGTCACCGAGTTTTTAGGCTATACCCAATCGGCGGCGACGGCAAAAGTCGAAGCGATTTTAGTAGAAGGTGTTTCTCAAGAGGAAGCAGAAGCGGGGACAGAGGTACAAATTGTCCTTGACAAAACGCCATTTTATGGTGAATCTGGGGGACAAATCGGCGATCGCGGTTATATCTCTGGTGATGGTATCGTTGTTCGGGTGGAAGATGTGAAGAAAGAATCTGATTTCTTTGTTCACTTCGGACGCATCGAACGCGGTACACTACGCGTAGGCGATAATGTTACAGCCCAAATTGATCCGGCTTGTCGCCGACGCGCTCAAGCTAACCATACCGCAACGCACCTGTTGCAAGCGGCTTTGAAAAAAATTGTTGATGATAGCATATCTCAAGCTGGTTCCCTAGTTTCCTTTGACAGGTTGCGCTTTGACTTCAACTGTCCGCGTGCGTTGACAGCCGAAGAAGTGCAACAAATTGAGGAACAGGTGAACGCTTGGATTGCTGAGGCCCATGCTGCGAAAGTGGAAGTATTACCTTTAGCTGAGGCGAAAGCTAGAGGTGCTGTTGCCATGTTCGGCGAAAAATATGGTGACGAAGTGCGCGTGATTGATTTCCCTAGCGTGTCAATGGAATTATGCGGTGGGACTCATGTGAGTAATACGGCTGAAATTGGCGTATTTAAAATTATTTCCGAAGCTGGTGTGGCTTCCGGGGTGCGACGTATTGAAGCTGTTTCGGGGCCGGCAATACTAGATTATCTTAACCTGCGGGATAAAGTAGTTAAAGATTTGAGCGATCGCTTTAAAGTTAAACCCGAAGAGTTACCAGACAGAATCACAAGTCTGCAAAGTGAACTAAGAAATAGCCAAAAAGAACTGGAAACCTTAAAGGTACAGTTAGCGATCGCTAAATCTGACAGCTTGCTACAAACAGCAGAAACTATAGGCGCTCATAAAATTATTGTCGCCCAATTAGAAGATGTTGATCCAGAATCATTGAAAACCGCAGCCGAACGCTTGCTGCAAAAAATCGGTAACGGTGCAGTGGTGCTGGGTTCTGTTCCTGAAGCGGGGAAAGTCAGCATAGTTGCAGCTTTTAGTTCTGAAGTGAACAAAAAAGGACTGCAAGCTGGTAAATTTGTGGGTGCGATCGCTAAAATCTGCGGTGGCGGTGGCGGTGGCAGACCGAACTTAGCCCAAGCAGGCGGACGCGATGCGAGTAAACTGCCAGAAGCTTTGGTACAAGCAGAAAGTGACTTAAGATCCGCCTTGGGTTAACTTTTATCTCCCCTCCTCCCTTGCGGGGAGGGTTGCAATGAGTGTAAAAAACATCACCTAAACCATCTCAAACTCTAATTGATGACTTTTAAGAAAATCATGAGTGAAATGATCTACCACATTAGTATCAGCTAGTTCCAAATTATAAAAATCTACAGTTTCATGGTCAAAATGGGGGCCAGCGTGCCAAGTGCCCTCATGTAGCTTAATAAAACAATTCCCCGCAATGCGGAAAGCAGTAATTTCTTCTAATGCTGGTTCATTAACATCATTATCAGGAGGACAAACAGCAATTAACCAATCTTTCCCTTCCAAAGAACCCAAACATTGAGTGCATTGCAGATGACGAGTAATTTTGTGAAACTTTCGCCCTCTCTTCTCCAATCGCATAATATAAAATCGTGGAATCCCGTTTTGTAGATTTAACTGGGCATCTTCCCCATCATAATTTTTGCCATCAAGACTTGCAAAAATCACCTGTCCATAACGCCGAAAGTTTTCAGAAGTTACCCATTGCGCCTGCAATTGTTGGACTGTTTTTGATATGCCCATATTAAATAAATCTTAGAGAGATATTACTTAGGCTTATTTTCACCCAAAATGACTGAATTTTATACAGTCATAATGGTGAATGGCTAAATTTTAATGCCCTATATAATTGTAAAAAAATAACTTTAGCTAGCTAGATAACTGCGTACTTGTTCCTTTTGGCGTCGGAGGAGACTGAGAGCTTTTTGCTCGATCTGACGCACTCGTTCTCGACTAATACCCATGCGATCGCCAATTTGTGCTAAAGAAAGTTCATAGCCATCAGTCAGTCCAAAGCGTAAGGTTAATATTTCTCGTTGTTGGGGAGAAAGCTTTGCCAACAAGTCTTGTAAGTCTTGGTGAAGAGATTCTTCAACAGCGTAATCTTCGGGAGACGGGCCATCATCCTCCAGTATGTCCTGCAATTCTGTATCTTGCTGTTCACCAACTCGCGCTTCTAAAGAGAAGGGTTGACGGGCTAAGTACAAACATTCTCTAACTTGGCTGGGTGTCAAGGATAAGGCACTGGCAATTTCAGCAGTAGTAGGAACGCGACCTAACTGTTGAGATAATTCTCGTTGCACCCGTTTAATTTTGTTCAGTTTTTCAAAGACGTGAATCGGTAGACGAATTGTTCGTCCTTGTTGAGCGATCGCTCGTGTAATTCCTTGACGAATCCACCAGTAAGCGTAAGTAGAAAACTTATAACCAAGAGCAGGATCAAATTTATCCACTCCTCGCTCTAAACCCAAAGTACCTTCTTGAATTAAATCCATAAATTCCAGGTTGCGGTGCTGGTATTTCTTCGCCACTGCTACCACTAACCGGAGATTAGCCTGAATCATTTTTTGCTTGGCTTGATGCCCTTGACTTAGCTGTTGCTCTAGCTCCTGAACACTTGACTCCACCTGATCTGCCCATTCTTGCTGCGTGGGTTCGTGATTTAATTTCACAGCCAATTCTTCCTTAGCAGCTAGCAAATTCATCATCTGCTGCACCTGTTGAGCAAAAATAACCTCTTGTTCACGAGTCAACAAATCTACACGCCCGATCTCTTGCAGATAACTACGCACAATATCATCTGTTGCTCGAGGCTTTTTATCTGCCGCTAAACTTTTTTTCTTTGTTTTTTGAACTTCGGTAGGTGGAGATGTTAAGTTGCTCATGGTTATTTGCTTCTCTGTAACGTCATCAATTTATTGGTATCAAGTCTAGATATTCAGACCCATAGATTTTCCATTCTGCTAATCAATCAATTGGCAACACTGATGAATTTTGGTCTATGATACATTACAAGTCAATTCTTGGAGATAATAAACCCAAAATCAACCTACTCCTTAATACTAACATCATCACCAGTCACAAATCAATTGTCTAAAGCATCATCAGCATATATTTTGAAGTAGTTACCCTCCTTTATTCTTGATTCTTGCATATTTTCAAACAGAATTATATTTAGTTATTTAATGGAGTTACTAAAAAAAATCAAAGTTTTACCAAGCAGCGATTTAATTAAGTAGGTGGATCTAAATAAATATAAGATAGTTTGTCATTGCGTTGGCGTAAGTCTTCCCGCAGGGTAAGAAGGGTTCGCAAAGCGTCTCTAAGAGTTGCAATCGCAAAGACTAAGATTGCCGCGCTTCACTTCGTTCCGCTTGCAATGACATCTTATATTTAATTGCGTTTACTTACTTATCTGGAAAATAAATTACTAAAAGTAACTTTCAAAATAAATCATAATTATAAACACACAAAAAAATATTTAAGTGTTAAAAGTTTGGCTATAATTTAATGTAATTGCGCTTAAATGTAAATTCTTCTAAGATAAAATGTCCATTTTTGAACTCTACTTTTTTACTGAGTAATCTAATCATATCAAGAAGGGTACGTAGCAAGCTATCGTTAAACATCAAAAAAAGCACTTTTCTTGCTCCTCCCGCTCAAGAACAGCTTTCTTTAGGAGCCAGATCAAAGACTTTTCAGGAGGTAGAAAGCCATTTGAGCTTAGAGAACACACATTTAAAAGCCTGAAGCTTATGTGGACGCTTTGGATCGCGCAGCACTTTCCACTCAATACACTTTTTTGATACTAGTGGGCAATAATCTATAACTAAAGTTTTTGGTAATACTTATTTCCTCGACTAATAACTACCTTTCTTTGCAATTAAGGATTTAGGATAACAGAGACGCAGATATCTGTAACAATTGCATTTGTGTCCTACTGAACGCAGATATATACATTGGATGCGGTATTTTCAACGTAATTTACTCCTGTAAATATTTTATGGACTAAAACTGGTAACAGTGGTAACATTAGCACCAAGACTAATACTTGGCAAGACTGCAACACTCGCGATCGCCACTAAATACCCAATTGAAGCGAAAAGATTTTTGTTTAGGAGTGGGCAGTTTATTGTTATGCAGTATAAGTTGAACAAAATTCCCCACTTCTTGGATTTCACCAGAAGTTGACGCGAAAGCAAAGTTATGCATAGATACAGATGATTGACTTACTGTCAAGATATTTGACAAAATTGTACTATACAGAGATTTTTATCTAACTCTTCAACTATCACTTTAGTAGATATTGGTTAAGAAAAGCATTCACCTCATTAGCACATAACCCGACATTACAGCATTTACGGCTGTTATGAGGTACAGTAGCAGCGTATTATACCTCATAATAGACGCAAGTGCTGTGAGCCTTAATAAATTAATATATATTTTTACGATCCATCTCCTAAAAGTTATAGAATCGATCCTTATTCTAGTTCTTTGATACTTGTTGCTTCTGAGTCGGAGCTTGAAAAACTAGCTTAACACTACACTTAACTAAGTGCTGGTTTAAAGGCAGGTAATATAACAATAACTATTAGCAACATTTTACGATAAGTTATTGGGATTTAATTTTTGAATTTGTTTGTGAAGTAACACCTACTGACAAGCCGATATTTATTTACATTCATCTCTCAAAACAAAATATCAGTTATCAGTTTTATCATTACCTGATAACTGATAATTAAATTAAGCAGTCCGAAAACGCGCTAACTCCTCACCAGTCTTAGCGTCATGGGCGTGAACTGTACACACCAAGCATGAATCAAATGATCGCGCCACATGACCAACTTCCACAGGGTCGCTAGAATCGTAAATTGGTGTGCCAATTAAAGCTTCTTCAATGGGGCCTCGGATACCTTCACCATCACGAGGGCCGATATTCCAAGTACCAGGGGCAATCACTTGGTAATTCTTAATTTTACCGCCCTCCACTTCTACCCAGTGAGATAAAGAACCGCGTGCTGCTTCCGTTGCACCCCATCCCTTGCCATCTTTTTCTGTGGGTTTAATATACCAGGGGTCGTTTAACTTGAATTCGCGCAAACAGTGTTCAGCTTGCCGATATAACTTGACAAGTTCGTGAACTCGTGCTAGCTGGCGCACATGAATACTAGCACCACCCATTTCTTTAAAGACATCTAGAATAAAGCCGTCGTAGTGTTGCCAAGATTCGCCATGTTTACCACCGGCTACTAATTGACGCGCTAAGGGGCCTGTTTCCAAACGTCCGAAGTCTTTGTGAAGGACTGCACTCGACCAAGAGTAGGCGTTATCGAAGTCTTTTGTATTGATTGCAGTGGGTTTAGTGGTGCGATCGCTAGGGTGAATATCCTCTGTCCCTTCATCGTACCAAGAGTGAGTTGTATTCTCGCGGATAAATGACTGATCCATTAAAACGTGAGTGTCTGCAAAGCTGTCATACACTCCACTTTTCATAATCATCGCCGCATTTCGTCCTTCAATAGTCGGCTTTTGGTATTTATCTTCATGGGCTAAATATCCCCAAGTGACATATTTTCCAACACCAGCGCCATATCTATCTAAACCGATATCTAAACCCATGCGCCAATAAAAACCTAAGTCGGAATCTCGATGATTTCGGTCTTCATCCAACCAATCTCTGAAGTCATCATAAGTTTGGATTTGTTCGTAGCGTTCTAAAGAACAACCCAACCACACTGGTTCTAACCAATTGGTGCGGAAGTATTCAAGAATCGCCCAAGCGCGGGTAATGTCTGTAAGGGTTGGGGCGCACATTACACCACCAGGCACCATATAACTGCTGTGGGGCCATTGTCCGCCCAATAGTGCATAAATTTCTACGGGTTTAGCGGAAATTGTTATGCCTAGTTCGTAAGATTTGCCTGTGAAAGCGGCAAAGCGTCTAACAGCTTCGTCATAATAGCGACTATTGCGGTATTTTTTATTAGTTAAATCAATAGCAAATAATCCATAAAAATAGCGAGGGATGCTTTGAATTGTCTCGACAATTTGTCCTAGATTTCTAGCTAAAATCGCATTGCGGGGAACTTCTGTTTCCCAAGCTGTATCTAATGCCCAAGATGCACTAGTCAAGTGAGAACCGCCACAAATTCCGCAAATGCGAGGTGTGACAATTAATCCGGCTTGGGGGTCTTTACCACGTAGGATAACCTCAAATCCACGAAATAGTTCCGCGTGTGTCCAAGCGTTGACTACCCTTCCATGTTCAATATCAACTCGGACATCTAAATCGCCTTCAACTCTACCGACGGGCGATATATCTAATGATTGAATTGTCATTTGTCATTTGTCCTTTGTCATTTGTTACTTGTCATTTGTCATTTATCACTGGTCATTTATCATTGGTAATTATTCACTCGCCCCCCTGCAAAATGGTCGAAATACTTGATTTTTCGTCGAGGGTTACAGGGTACGGTCATTGGTCAAATGACTAATGACTAATGACCAATGACTAATGACCAATGACCAATAACTAAACTGTAAAAAAGTCTTCTTCTGCCCAAGGTGGTGCTGCATCTTTTGCAACCATTGTGAGTAAGGCGTAGTCTTTTTTGTTGACTCCTGGCGGCAATTCTTTGGGAACTCCCATTACTGTTTGAGTTTTAAATACGGTTCCTGGTTTGAGATCAAAGAAGGGAAATTCTGGTTCTGTGCAACCTAAACAAGGCATTCCGGCGCGAGTTTTGGATGAAACGCGGTTCCATAAGATGCGGTTGCAGGAGGAATGAGTCATGGGGCCACGACAACCTAAGTCATAAAATAGACAGCCTTTGCGCTGACCAAATTCGGCGGTTGATGCTTTGTAGGCAAAGTGAACGTTGCGGGTACAACCTGTTTGAGTATAAGTGTTGAAGAAGGTTTGGGGACGATTTAGTTCGTCGAAAGCAATGTCTGCTATGCGTCCAGTAGCGATCGCAACTAATATCTGCGTAATCCAGTCGGGATGGGCGGGACATCCAGGTATATTAATTACAGGTAATCCAGCTTGTGAGAGAAAATCTTTCCCTAAAAAGCCGCCTTCTTGACGTTTGAGAAATTGTAAACCTTCCGATTCGCTGGGGTTGGGTGACATGGCGGGAATTCCTCCCCATGTGGCACAGTCTCCCACCGCTACAATAAATTGAGCAACTTTGGCGAGGTCTGCTAACCAATCTTTCATGGCGCGATCGGCAAACCGATTCCATTCGCCTGTACCGTTGGGGGCATTAACAACGCTGCCTTCAAATACCAAGATATCTAAAGGAATTGTGCCAGAAATACAATCTCGCAGTAGTGTTTGTAGGTTGTTACCCAGTTCCAATCCTAAGGAAGGATGCCAAAGTAAATTGATGCCAAAGTCAGCAATTAAATCGCAGACTGTCGGTTCTTCGGCGTTGAGAAATGACATGGTGTTGCCTGAACAAGCGCCACCTTGTAGCCATAGTACGTTAGTCATCGGCTAGGTCTTTTTGTATTGTTTACCATACGTGATTTAGTGAATAATGCTTATGGAGCCTCACGTATTTATAAATATTTATTTATTAATATTAATATACTTTTTATGAAATTATCTATTGTTAAATAAAAATTACTCATTAGCGAGAATTAAAATCTAATTAAGATTGGCTAAAAGGTTGTATTAACAACAGACTCTTTAGAAAAAACTTGAATATAAACTAAACACGCTGGTTTTAGATAGCAGTAATCAATTATCTCTGAAAAGTAAGATACTTTAGATATGAATAGGCTAATGTATCTCTTGCGAAAGTTTCTAACACACAACCCCCAAGCATTCACTGCTTTCGGTGGTGAGAGATAAAACGTAGCTTTGGCGAGGTGGGGTTATTATCTGTGATTTATGCAAGAGACTCCATGAACACGGTGAGCGCAAAGCGCACGCTACGCGAGCACAACGAAGGAATGAAAATATTTCTTCCCCAGTCCCCAATCCCCAGTCCCTATTTTCAAGGCAGGTCTAATATTTTCAAGTTGAAAGCCTTGCAAATTATAAAATATGACTGCTAACCAAAAAAAATAAACGGTAAATAAACTTTTTTTAATATCAGAGTGAATAGTTATACTTGGATAACAAAGTTAGGTATTAAATATATAACCTGTTATCAGATCAATATAGGATAACTACGTTGTGTTAGGTCATGATACAAAACATATTAGAAAAAAGTAAGGTGTTTAAAGCTGACATTAATATTGGCAATTTCCCCCTAGAATTTTAGAAATAGAGTGTTTTATAGTAAACAAATTGATTCACTCAATTCTTAGGCATGGGGTATAAGGAAAGAAATAACTTATGGGGGATAGAGTTTATAAACTGTCTCCTGTTCTCTATTCTTAGCCCTAGTCTCAGACAAACAAGGGGAATTCCGCCTAAAGGACTCGAAGCCTGCGTAAATCAGTATGGCCCGTGATTAGACACCTAAAGCGTGTCTTAATCATTCGTGGGCGTTGACTCAATTCCCAATTGGCTAGAGTACGGCAGAGTTATGACCCCCAGCATTACAGATTCAGCAGTGAAGGCTGCGTTAGCAGCTATTGCTTCAGAGTCAGCCTCAGCAGATGAGAAAATCCAGATGCTGATCGAGATAGCACAGGGTTTTCAAAAAAAGCCCAAAGCTGCCCAAGACTTGCGAAATGCAGTTGGGTTATATTACCGGGCCTATGAGATGTGTGGTGAGGAGTATCCCCTGTTAAAAGCTAGGGCCCAAGTGGGTATGGCAGGGACGTTACAGGCAATACCGGATGCTGATTACCAACTGCTGATGCAAGCGAAAGTCGGTTATGAAGAGGCATTACCGATTTTACAACAATTAGCAACGCCAGAGGAAGTAGCAGAAACGCAGATGAATTTTGGCCTGGTGTTACAGTCGCTAGTGCCATTTAATTTGGCACGAATAACCGACAGCATCCAGGCTTATCATGAGGCGTTGCGGGTGTTTACTTGGGAAGATTACCCCCAAGAATACGCGATTTTGTATAACAATATTGCGATCGCTTACCTTTCTATGCCCTTAGCATCGGAACGGGAATACTTGCGTCAAGGGTTAGCTGTGCAATCATTTGAGGTGGCACTAAAGCACATTAATTTGATTGACCATCCTAGAGAATATGCGATGTTGCAAAACAATTTAGGTAACGCTTTGCAATATTTAGTGAGTTCCCATCCTGTAGAGAATAATTTGCGTGCGATCGCAGCTTATGACGAAGCGCTAAAAGTGCGTAATCCCAAAGATACACCTTTAGAGTACGCTAACACAATTTCCAACAAAGCCAACGCCCTATTCAACTTACCAGATGACCCCGAAAAACCAGAATCTGGTAATCCTAACAACCTTTTGCAAGCACGTATTTACTATCAAGACGCTTTAGAAATATTTACAGAACATCAACAAATTGCACAAGCAGAAGTAGTAATCCAAGCGCTACAAGATGTAGAAGCAGAAATAGGGAATAGGGAATAGGTTAGTTATTCTTTCTCCCTCATCTCCCTACTCCCCTAATTCCTAACAATCAGGACAAAACAGCATGAGAGATATTTTTACCTACTCAAATGCCATCAATTTTTTCACAAGTTTAGCAGATGGTGATTTGAACATAGCAACAGAATTTGTGTGGTTAATCATCGCCACAGCCTTGTCTATGGTCGGCGGTGCAATTGGTGGAATGCTATTAGCTGGGAGAGATATAGGCTATCAGTTTTCAGCAATGCTAGGTGCATTATTTGCTCCTGCGGGTGTAATTCCCGCCATTTTCTTAGGGCTTACTGCCTTAAATTTCTTGAAAAATTATTAGGAGATAACATGTTAGAAATAGGTTGGTTTTCTGCTAAGTTATTTTTTAAAGGAAAGCTAATACGCGACCCAGTGTATTTTGTCAAGCAAACTACTATTGGTATTGCTATAGGTTTTTTATTGCTAGTGTTACTCGCACAAGCCCCGATTCCCTTCTACTTACCAATAATATTATCTAGCTTAGTGACGGGCATGATGATGCCATTTCTCCTCAAAGATTTCAAGATGAAGTGATTGGTCATTGATGAATAACCAATGACAAATGACAAATGACAAATGACCAATGACAAACCTTGAAGAATTAGTTCAGGAAATTAATCGTTTTGAGGCAATTATATCCCAGTGGGATGAAAGCCAACGGTGTGTAGCGGTGGGTCTAAAAAGAGCAATTGAAGCTTTGCATAAAGCTGCATTGACTAGTTTGATTAAAAGCTTGAAAGAAGAATCAATGCCAGCTTTGCGCCATGCAGTTGCAGATGAAGTAGTGTATGCGGTGCTACTGTATCACGAATTAGTCAAACCACCAAAACCTCCCCTTTCACAGCGCATTCAGACAGCACTTGAAGAAGTTCGCCCAGCTTTAAAAAGCCATGACGGTGATGTAGAATTAGTGGCAATTAAACCACCAGATACAGTAGAAGTTAAATTAATCGGAACTTGCAGCAGTTGTCCGACTTCTACTTTAACTTTATCTCAGGGAGTAGAACAAGCAATAAAAAATCATTGTCCCGAAATTACCAAAGTAGTGGCAGTCAATAACAGTTCTACTGTTAACAACGCTAATTCTAGTTTAATCAGTCCATTCTCTACAAAAATAACTTGTACTTGGATGAAAGTAGCGACCCTTGATGAAGTTCCTGAATTTAGTGTAGTGGTAGTACAACTTGCTGGTACTTCACTAATTTTACATCGCCAAGGTGCTACAGTAAAATGCTATCGTAATGGTTGCGCTCATCTAGGATCTCCCTTAGAAAAGGGTAAAGTTGAAAATGGTATTATTACCTGCCCTTCTCACGGATTCCAGTACAAATTAGAGACAGGTGAATGCTTAACTGCGCCTGATATTTCGCTTCAGTCGTATCCAGTCAAGATTAAAGGTGATAAGGTTTTTGTGAAACTGCAAAAATGATGCAAAGGTGACATTTCAGCAAATATACTTGACGATTAGTCAATCACAGCTAGTTTGCTTTTTAATTTCGGTAGTTCGCGCATTGATTTTAGTATTTTGTGCAAGCAAAATGCCTGAATGCTTTCTCAATATCTTTAAATTAATTCTCATTTGTGTAATTTAGGTATTGATTTTAGTGTTTTGAGAAAGTAAAAAGGCATATTACTTTCTCAAAAGGTCATTTGACTTATTCAAACCCCAGTTTGCTTACTCATTTTGGTATTTTCCGCAAGCAAAATCATCTTTTACTTTCTCAAAAGCAGCTTTTACTTATTAATTTTGGTGTTTTCCGTAAGCAAAATGAGCTTTTACTTTCTCATTTTGGTGTTTTCCGCAAGCAAAATCAGCTTTTACTTTCTCAAACCCCAGTTTGCTTTCTTATTTCAGTACATCGCGCACTCATGCAAAAAATTCACTATGTAGTAAAAGTTACTAAGATTAGCTAGATTTTTTTAGAATTGATTAATACGGAAGTTAATTACAGGTTTTAACTTAATTTGAAAAAAACATAATGCAAAACTGTTACTGTTGTTACACGCCGATCAACATTAATGTTTTTAAATAATTATCAGCGTCTATTTGCGCTTCATAGATATCCCAATCATAAGTAATCTCATATCACAATTACCGCCAGAAACAACAGAAATTTCTCAAAATTTGCCTCTATCACCTCAAGGTGCAGAGGTAATTTTAGGTAACATTATTGAACCTGAACAATTAGTTATACCTGTAGCACCCAATGCCACAACAATGTTTGGGCCTCGTGGTGCTTGCCTGTTATCAGAAACTGGCCCTTTATGGGTATCAGATACAGGACATCATCGATTATTAGGATGGCAAAGTTTACCCACAAGAGATAGTCAACCGGCTAATTGGGTAATTGGACAACCTGATTTTTACCATGAAGGACAAAATGCTAAAAATACACCGGGAAGGGCAACTTTAAGTGTACCAACAGGGATTTGTGCTTGCGGCGAAGGGTTAGCTGTAGCTGATGCTTGGAATCATCGGGTTTTGATTTGGAAAAGCTTGCCAGAAGATAACAATGTTCCAGCAGATTTGGTATTAGGGCAAGTTAATTTTACTGATAATGAACCAAATCGAGGAAATCAACAAGCATTTGCTAGTACAATGCACTGGCCCTATGGTGTTTACTATCATCAAGGACGGCTATTTATTGCTGACACTGGTAATCGAAGGTTATTAATTTGGCATCAATTACCAACAGAAAATGGTCAACCTGCTGATTTAGTTTTGGGACAACCGGATATGATATCACGTGATGAAAACGGCGGTGGTTCTGCAACCGCAGCGAGTATGCGTTGGTGTCACGATATTACCTTTTGGGGAGAGAATTTGGTTGTCAGTGATGCAGGTAATCATCGGGTAATGATTTGGCAGGGAATACCTACAGAAAATAATACTCCTTGTGCTGTGGTTTTAGGGCAAAAAAGCTTTAATTTTGTGGAAATGAATCAAGGAGTTTATTATCCTAGTGCTAGTAGTTTGAGTATGCCTTATGGTGTAGCGGTGGCTGGAGATTGGTTAGTAGTGGCAGATACTGCTAATTCTCGTTTGGTAGGATGGAGAAAGCCAGAATCAATTTTATCGTTGCAAGGTGTAATGGCAGGTGGGTTAGCAGGACAAATAAATTTTCAAAATAAAGGTGAAAATCGTAATTTTGGATTGCCAAAACGAGATAGCTTAAATTGGTGTTATGGCATAAAAGTTTGTGGCAATACGGCAGTAATTGCTGATTCTGGAAATAACCGAATATTGCTATGGCAGTTTAATAATTCGTAATTTTTAAAAGTAAGATTTGTATGGCGACTGAAGAAATTAGAGTTCGCGGTACTGTTCAAGGGGTAGGATTTCGCCCTACTGTATATCGTCTGGCTAAAGCTTGCGGTTTGCTTGGAGATGTTTGTAATGATGGTGAAGGTGTATTAATTCGGGTATCTGGTAGTGAGGAAGCAATAACCAAATTTATTGCCAGATTGCAAACAGAATGTCCACCATTGGCAAGAATTAATCAATTAGCAAGAACTCCTTATGAAGGTGACTTAAAATTTGATAACTTTGTGATTTCTACTAGTGTTAGTAATGCTATTAAAACAGAAATTACCCCTGATGCAGCCACTTGTCCACAATGTCAACAAGAAATATTCGACCCTTTTAGCCGCTTTTATCGTTACCCCTTTACTAACTGTACTCATTGCGGCCCTCGCCTGAGTATTATTCGTGAAATTCCTTACGACAGATGCAATACCAGTATGTCTGCGTTTGCTATATGTCCCGAATGTGCAAAGGAATACCACGATGTCGAAAACCGCCGTTTTCACGCCCAACCTGTAGCTTGTTATGCTTGTGGCCCTTCAGCTTGGTTAGAACGCGCTGATGGGAAATCGGTTACTGCTTCCATGTTCTCCATGCTAGATGATGTTGATGCCGTTTGTACCTTGTTGCAAAAGGGTGAGATTGTTGCAATTAAAGGCTTAGGTGGTATTCATCTGGCTTGCGACGCAACACAGGAAACTGTTGTACAAAAACTGCGTCAGCGTAAAAAGCGCTATCATAAACCTTTTGCTTTAATGGCGCGAGATATTAAGGTAATTGAAGAATATTGCACAGTCAACGCCAAAGAAAAAGAATTACTGGCAAGTTCTGCTGCACCAATTGTTTTATTACAAGCGACAGGTAAAAAAGTAGTAGCACCATCGATAATATCAGGGCAAAATACCCTCGGTTTCATGCTACCTTATACGCCCTTACATCATTTAATTCTACGGCGGATGAATCGCCCAATTGTTTTAACAAGTGGTAATCTTGCCGATGAACCACAATGTATTGATAATGACGAAGCAAAAGATAAATTAAGGACAATCGCTGATTATTTTCTCTTTCACAATCGAGAAATTATTAATCGAGTAGATGATTCAGTGGTGAGAGTTATCAGTGATAAAACTCAAATAATTCGCCGTGCCAGAGGATATGCACCAGCATCTATTAGCTTACCACCGGGATTTCAAGATGTACCGCAAATTTTAGCAATGGGTAGTGAGTTAAAAAATACCTTTTGCTTATTGCGTGAAGGAAAAGCAATTCTCTCTCAACATCTGGGAGATTTAGAAAATGCTGCGGCTTTTAATGCTTACCAAGAGACTTTAAACTTATACTTGAATTTATTTGAACATACACCAGAAGTAATCGCCATTGATAAACATCCAGAATATCTTTCCAGCAAACTTGGTAAAGAACTATCAAATACAAATCAAATTCCAATTCATCAAATCCAGCATCATCACGCCCACATTGCTGCTTGCATGGTAGAAAATAGAATTCCTTTAAATTCACCTCCAGTATTAGGTATTGCTTTAGATGGATTAGGTTACGGTGATGATGGTACACTCTGGGGCGGAGAATTTCTTTTAGCAGATTATCGCCAATTTCAGCGACTAGCAACATTTAAACCAGTGGCAATGATTGGTGGTGAACAAGCAACTTATCAGCCTTGGCGTAATACCTACGCCCAATTAATAGCTGCTCAACTTTGGGATGATTGCCAAGAACAGTATGCTGATTTAGAAATCGTAAAATTGCTGAATAAAAAACCACTAAAACTACTGAATCAACTTATAGAGAAAAAAATTAACTCTCCTCCAGCCTCTTCAGTAGGGCGGTTGTTCGATGCAGTGGCTGCGGCTATCGGTATTTATAGAGATGAATGTAGTTATGAAGGACAAGCTGCGATCGCAATGGAAGCTATAGTAGATGTTAGTAGCTTAAATAATGATAAAGAAGCGCCAATATACCCTTTTAGTTTTAGCTTTTCAGATAGTATTTATTGTATAGACCCGCGTCCAATGTGGCAAGCCTTACTCAATGACTTGCAGCAGCAGATTCCCCAACCAGTTATAGCTGCCAAATTTCACAAAGGTTTAGCTAATGCCATCGTGGAAATGGTTAAGCATCTTTACCAAGAAAATCTGATTAATCAGGTAGCTTTAACCGGAGGAGTATTTCAAAATTGTATATTGTTACAGCAAGTTACCAAAAGATTAGAAACATTGGGAATAAAAGTACTCACTCATAGCTTAGTTCCAGCTAATGACGGCGGCTTATCTTTAGGACAAGCAGTTATTGCAGCCGCACAATTAATACATGAGTCTTGATATTTTACAAGTTTTCTGTCACAAATAACTCTCTCTGTGTTCTCCGCGCCTTTGCGGTTAGTTTATCTTAAAGAATAAAAAAATGTGTTTAGGAATCCCCGGACAAATTATAGAAATTACCAACGTCAACCATAAATTAGCCCTAGTTAACATTGGTGGTGTTAAGCGTGAAGTAAATATTGCTTGTATCGTTGATGAACAACATCCCCCCGAAGCTTGTATTGGTGATTGGGTATTAGTCCATGTTGGCTTTGCCATGAATCGAATTAACGAACAAGAAGCGGCGGAAACATTACAACTTTTTCAAGAATTAGCAGCAGCACAAGCAGGGATTAGTACTTAAATAATAAACTTTTCTTGTCTGTCTCACGTAGAGGGGCAGAGAAAGAGTTTAATTTCTTTCTTTCTTTCTTCGCGCCCTTTGCGTCTTCGCGGTTCGTTAAAAAAATACCCCGGAAAGAAAGCGAAACTAACTGATATCCAAAAACTATTTTTCAATCCCTATGAAATATGTTGACGAATTCCGCGAACCGGAAAAAGCAGAAGCCATACTCCGCGAAATCGCCAAATTATGCAATCGGCTAAAAAAACCCATCAAAATCATGGAAGTATGCGGCGGACATACCCATTCCATATTTAAATACGGTATCGAAGAAATATTACCCCAAACCATTGAACTAATTCATGGGCCTGGTTGTCCAGTATGCGTTATGCCAAAAGGGAGATTAGATGATGCGATCGCAATCTCCCAAAATCATAACGTCATTTTTGCCACCTTTGGCGACGCAATGCGAGTTCCCGGTTCCAAAACCACTTTACTGCAAGCTAGGGCACAAGGTGCAGACATCCGTATGGTGTACTCTCCTTTAGATAGCCTGCAAATTGCCAGAGATAACCCCGACAAACAAGTAGTCTTCTTCGCATTAGGCTTTGAAACCACAGCCCCCAGCACCGCCTTCACCATTCTGCAAGCAGCAGCCGAAAAAATTCATAACTTTAGTATGTTTTCCAATCACGTCCTCGTGATTCCCGCCCTCAAAGCACTATTAGATAATCCCGACTTACAACTAGATGGATTTGTTGGCCCTGGCCATGTCAGCATGGTAATTGGTAGTGACCCTTACCAATTTATTTCCCAACAATATAATAAGCCAATAGTCGTCTCAGGATTTGAACCCTTAGATATTCTCCAATCAATTTGGATGCTATTGCAACAGCTAGTAGAAAATCGTTGCGAAGTTGAAAACCAATATAACCGAATTGTCCAAAAAAGCGGAAACACAGTAGCCCTGCAAGCCATAAATAAAGTTTTCGCAGTGCGAGATAGTTTTGATTGGCGTGGCTTAGGTGACATCCCCTATTCAGGATTACAAATTAAACCAGAATATGCCCAATTTGATGCCGAACTTAAATTTACCATTCCTAACCTCAAAGTAGCCGACCATAAAGCTTGTAAATGTGGAGAAATTCTCAAAGGAGTCTTAAAGCCTTGGGAGTGTAAAGTATTCAGTACAGCTTGCACACCAGAAACACCAATCGGTACTTGCATGGTATCTTCCGAAGGCGCTTGTGCAGCCTATTACAAATATGGGCGACTCTCCACCATTGCCAAAAGAACAATCACCCAAAAACCAAAAATAACTCAAGAACCTCTCCCCGCCTGCGGCTTCTCCTCAGACTTATAATACTCCGCGTACCTCTGCGCTTCCCTTTGCGTTCCTCTGCGTTAAAAAAAATAATATGAATTTCCCCCCCATAAACCCAATACAAAATCCCCTATTCCAAAAAATAGAACAAGTCCGTCGTCGCCAAGCTAAAGTGCAAGACACTCATATAACTCTCGCACATGGTAGCGGTGGTAAAGCCATGCGCGATTTAATTGATGATATCTTTGTCAGCAATTTTGATAACCCAATTCTCTCACAACTAGAAGACCAAGCCAGCTTCAACTTAGCCCCTCTCCTCCAACAAGGAGACAGACTCGCATTTACAACAGATTCTTATGTTGTAGACCCGTTATTTTTCCCCGGAAGTGATATAGGAGAATTAGCTATAAACGGCACAGTTAATGATTTAGCTGTAAGCGGTGCAAAACCCTTATATCTAACTTGTAGCGTAATTTTAGAAGAAGGATTACCTGTCGAAACCTTGCGCCGTGTCGCAGCCAGCATGAAAGCAGCCGCAGAAAAAGCTGGTATTCAAATTGTCACTGGTGACACAAAAGTTGTACATCGTGGTGCTGCCGATAAACTCTTTATTAATACTGCTGGCATTGGTATCATCCCCCGAGGGCTTAACATTTCCGCCCAAAATATTAAACCTGGAGATGCAGTAATAATTAATGGTGAAATAGGCAATCATGGGACAGCAATTTTAATTGCCCGTGGTGAGTTAGCCTTAGAAACTAATATTGAAAGCGATTGTCAGCCGTTACATAGTTTAGTAGAAAGTATTCTGCGTGTATGTCCTCAAGTTCATGCTATGCGAGATGCCACACGCGGCGGTTTAGCTACAGTATTAAATGAATTTGCCCTCACTTCCAATGTAGGAATTCGTCTTTTTGAAGAATTTATCCCAGTACGTGAAGAAGTCAACGGAGTTTGCGAAATTCTCGGTTTAGACCCGTTGTATTTAGCTAATGAAGGTAAGTTAGTTGTAGTGGTTCCAAAAAAGAATGCTGAAAACGTTTTATCAGCTATGAAATTACACCCAGCAGGTAAAGATGCTTGTATTATTGGCGAAGTTATTTCTTCACCCCCAGGTATCGTATTGTTAAAAACAGTTTTTGGTGCTGAAAGAATTGTTGATATGCTGGTAGGCGACCAATTGCCACGAATTTGTTAATAAATTTTATAGTATGCACGAACTTGGAATTACCCAAAATATTGTGGCAATTGTAACTGAACACGCCAAAGGCGCAAAAGTGCAGCGAGTTTTATTAGAAATTGGCAAACTTTCAGCCATTATGCCCGATGCTATCCGATTTTGTTTTGATATTTGCACTCAAGGCACAGTTTTAGAAGGGGCAACATTAGAAATTCTGGAAATTCCTGGTTTAGGGCGATGTCGCCAATGTGGTGCAGAAATTTATTTAGATAAACCATTTGGTATTTGTAGCTGTGGTAGTGTGCAATTAGATTTAATTACTGGTGAAGAACTGAAAATTAAAGAAATAGAAATAGAGGAATTATGTGTGTAACCTGCGGTTGTTCGGATGATGGTGAAACTAAAATTATCAATTTAGAAACAGATGAAACTGAACATCATCATACTCATACTTTACCCGATGGTACTGTTATAACTCATTCCCACAGTCATGATACTCATATAGAAACACCTCAAATTCATGCAAAAATACACAATACAACAATATCTTTAGAACAGGATATTTTAGCAAAAAATAATCTACTAGCTGCCCAAAATCGGGGATGGTTTAAAGGGCGAAATATTCTTGCTTTAAATTTAATGAGTTCTCCCGGTGCTGGGAAAACAACTCTGTTGACGCAAACTATCAATGATTTAAAGCATCAATTATCTATCAGTGTAATTGAAGGCGACCAAGAAACAGCTAACGATGCCAAAAAAATAAAAGAAACAGGTTCTAAAGTCATCCAAATCAACACCGGAACAGGCTGTCATTTAGATGCATTAATGATAAAGAGGGGTTTACAACAACTGAATCCGCCACTAAACTCAGTTGTGATGATTGAAAATGTCGGAAATTTGGTTTGTCCAGCCTTATTTGATTTAGGAGAACAGGCAAAGGTCGTGATTCTCTCTGTCACGGAGGGAGAAGATAAGCCGCTAAAATATCCGCATATATTCCGTGCTAGTAACATCATGATTCTCACCAAAATTGATTTGCTGCCTTATGTAGATTTTGATGTTCAAAAGTGCATAGATTATGCTAGAGAAATTAATCCCCAAATTCAGATTTTTCAGGTTTCCGCAACTACTGGTACTGGGCTAGAGAAGTGGTATGCGTGGCTAATTGAAAACTTAAAAACTTGTCAGCATTAATCTCTTACCGCTTGACGAATATCTAATTTTTTTACAAACCACAGAGACGCAGAGGACACAGAGAGAAGAAAGAGAAGGAAAAATTGCTTAACTGAACTGTATTGAATTCTATTCTGTAACACTGATATTTTTAGAATTGGCTTTGATAAAAATTGCAACACCCTGCACTTTAGGAGTACAGGGTGTAAGACAGCTATATTTTGTGTGATTCCCAGTTTCTATTTACCTCAAAGCCAATCTCGATAAGCTGATATTTCATTTACGCTGATTTCAAATGGCATCCCCTTGCCAAATGGCGGATAAACGCGGATTTTACCGTTGCTAGCAAACCGCTCTAATCTATTACCTAACTGGGCAATATTGCTGACTATATGCCAGTAAGATACTAAATCAGGACAGTCAACAATTAATGTTAGAATGCTAGCATTTGTTGTGATATACCACTGACAATTAGACAACAGGACTCGCGTAATGCGATCGCAGGCTAGATAAAAGCATCTACCTGTTGACTGTTCTAGCTCCATTTGCAGCATTCCATCCTCTTTTGTTACCTCAGATGGAGGTAAATCATCGGGAGGAAGCTGATATAGTTTAGAAGACATAATTTCGCACCTCTTGGTTGTAGCGCGTCAAACTCTCTAGGTTTTTTTGCATATCCGAAGATGAGGGTTTGAGTGCTAACGTACCTAAATTTAATTCGTCTTGAAATTTCTTGATTTTGTCTCGACAAGTCTCCACATCACCAATAATTGAGTTCTCAATCAAATAATCTTCGTCGAAACAAATGTTTGTGCGATCAAATGGTTTTTGGTTGGGATTCGCACTATTCTGTAATACTTCAGCCGAATTAGCTGTCATTTTCTTGCTAAATTGGCGGATGAAAGGTAATGCCTCACTCACTGCCTCATCAAATGTTTTGCCAACATAAAAAAAGCGTGCCAGCACGAAATTTTCCGCACCACTAGAATTTAAGGCTCGATATTTAGCAACAGTATCCTTCAATCTCTGTAGGGAGAATGGCGGCCCACCCATCAAGCTGAAGGAATGTTTAGCAGCAAACTCGATACCATCATCGCCGCCAGTGGCAACATACACTGGTATTTGACTCTGCAATGGTTTTGGGTAAATTGTTAAGCGATCGCATTGATAATACTTGCCATTAAATGATACCTCAGTTTCATATAACAGCTTGTGAATCATTGCGATCGCCTCTAGCGTCTTAGGACGTGCTTCACTTGGGAGTGTCGCAAAATGCTTATTTTGTTGGGGGAATGGGCCGCCTTTGGCAACTCCAAATAATAATCGTCCATTGCACAGGTTATCCAGAGTGGCGATATCTTCCGCTACCCGAATCGGGTTATGGAATGGCAGTAACACCGCCGCAGTGCCTAATTGGATAGTTGAAGTCAGCCCCGCCAAATGTGCCATCAACAGCAACATGGAGGGGCTGAGATTGGATTCACTAAAATGATGCTCACTCACCCAGGCTGACTCAAAACCTAAACTTTCTGCCTGTTTTATCAGCGTGACTTGCTCAAAGATGGCACGACGAGCATCTTGGTGATGATTATCGTAATTGCAGAAAATTCCAGTTTTCATTACTTGCGTTAATACTTTGTGCTGGCTATTCTAGTGGTCGATAGGTTCGTAGGAAGTGCTTTAGTGCTTAAATATTTGAGGACTAAAGTTTTCACTACAAACATATTTACTCCTCTCAATTAATGCGATCAAAGACTAATTTGCAACCCACTGTAACTCCAACCATAGACGTGGGTTATTGTGTTTGATGTTCGACATTGGATCGCGCAATAATCGCTTGGCATTCATGCAGACTACTTGTACTAAACCCATGTTGTCTGCTACTTCTCTGAGTATTTCTTTATGGGCTTGCACACAGGAAATCATTTCGTCAGAGCAATAAATTCCTATATATTGCAAGCGTCTAGCAGGTCGTCCCCAAAAACAGGTGATGACTTTTACATAACACCCGTCTAGTAATTCTCCAACTTTTGGGTAGTATTCGTTGAGGACTCTTGTGAATTCTTTGGCTAAGATATCTTCAGCAATCATTGGAACTGATGTTTCTGTAGCGTCCATCACGCTATTTAATATAACATAATTTTATCAATTAAACATGACAAAATAGCCTAACAGGCTTAAATAAAATATTAAACATTACAAAAAAAGAGGCATACATTGTTTAGTATTACCTCAGCTTTGCGTAAAGCATCTTTATATTTAAATATAAAAGTATTGGTTTGAAAACCTTAGTGCAGCACGGCAGAAATAAACATATCATTTGAAATGGCGCAAGAGTTTAGAATACAATTATGCGTGACTTTTGACTTCCGCCTTGCGGTATTAGACTTGGCAAATGGAATTCGCAGTTATAAGAGACTTAACCCACCTGTGTGGGTTAAACCAGTTGCTTGAGCAAATTGTTTTTCTTAGTCAGCGTAGGCGAACTACCCTGCGAGTGACGCTGAAACCCTTCTCGTAAGAGTAGCAGCAAAGCGTCTATGTTTGCAAGATTAACCGCGATTTCTAATCGACAGGTATATTTGCAAAGGTGAGATGCTCCCAAATACTCTAATATCGAAAATTATGAATTCAAAGAAAATGCATTTAAATAGCATATCTTAATGTTGAATTCTAAATTTTGCCTTTTTAATTATTATCGAGCATTGCGTTCACAAACTAAGACTTCTGCTACAATATCCGGCACATTTACAAAGTCCGTAAATCCTTCAGAACCATGCACTGGCGATATAAATGTGTAGTTTGGATCGCACACTCCATTGTCATATACTTGAAGAAACCATCTATCGGGAAATCCTTCTACACCTAATTCTACAGTGTACCAACTCTCGCCAATTAGACGAGAGTTAAAGATTGTAAACCACTCCCGATTCTCTTCTGAAATATTCCAATCTGCCATCAGCAGTTCTAAAGCTATTTGTCCCGCATCCGTTGAAGTCAACAGCATTTTTACTCCTTATTTGCGGCTTCAGTATTTGCAACTTCAGGATTGGAAACTTCTGGGTATAAACCCAGTTCTTTAGCTAGCTCACGCGCTACAAAAAATAAAAACTTAGCACCATCTTGATTGCCTTCATGGGCAAACATAGTTGCTACTTGTAACATTGTCTCTACAAACCCAGAATCAATCAATTCTGGCTTACTTTCCAAAACTTCTGGTTCTTGACCATTAGGACATTTGAGTAGCTCATCAATAAGATTGAAATACAGTTGTTGGCGTTGTTCTGACATAGTAATTTTGTTGATTTTAGTGAGTTAATTGTGAATTGGTTATTGTTCGATACTGTGCTGCCATAGCCTTTCCAACATTTCAACTTGTTCTTTTAAAACAGCAGCACGATGAACAAAATATCTGTCGTAAAAAAGAATCCCTAACCCAATACAAATAGGGGTTAGCAAGAAGAACCATTGTAGGATCGTGGCAAATTTATATTGTTCAGCAACAGTCAGCATTTGATGAATCACATTACGGTCAGAGGATTTAATGTTAGTCTGAGGGGAATGTGTACCCTCCATCCGGGGAGCCAAGATAGGAGCATTTCTACTAGTCTTGTTAATTTCGCAGGCTAAATTCTGGGATTTTACTAACTCCAAATGTCGTTCCCAAACTATGCCAAATACTACTACTCCTGGAGAAAGCACTACTAATGTAACTACGCAAACTGTGAGAAGATTTAAAAGTTTGGCTTTCATCTCGGCTCTCCCTTGCTAGGTAGTATGCACTCAGCAAGAAAATATCTTTTGCTGCTTATTGAAAGTAGCTATATATTTCTACTTTTTAAACAGGTTTGATATTAAAATATGTGTAAATGGTAGTTTTACAATTGTTAGTTGCCAGTCATTTTTATAATTACCACTGACTACTGACCACTGAAAAGTTACCAACCTTTTCACAAAACGTAGGATTAATCAGCTAGAAATAACGCACTCAGATTCAGAGAATGTGATTTCATCTTCCTTTCAAAAGAGAGATTAAGAAGTCCCCCCTAGTTCACTAAGCTTTCGCTCAGGAATGTTGGGGGGTAGAGGGGAATCTCTGCGTAAATCCTATACGATTTATATCAGCCGCTCTCCACAAAACAGTTTACCCTAGCCGTGTTAAGATTATTAAATTCATTAGAATAGTACTCAAACCCTGTAATCCTTGCCTGATAAGTCTTACAAAAATTAATTGGGGTATGGGTGCTAGTGTTTTTAGGACGGGGTTCTAGTGTTTACGAGGTGGGGTTCTGGTATTTCTGCACTCAACCTCAAAGCAGTGTAGGCAATGATTAAGGACTATTTCTGATGCATTTTTTAGAAGACAAAAACTGCACTCAAAAGAAAATATCAATGTCTTTTGATAAAGATAGACTAAAAAATTAGAAAAAACAATTAAATGTTGTGAAAGTAAATTATATTTCTATAACATATAGGAGATATTAAAAATAATGGTAAAAATTATGCATATATACAGATTTTTAGTCCAAAAAACAATAGTCAGCAATTCCAAATGGTAAAATACAAGTATGGCAAGCTAGCCTTCTGCTGAAGTGAGAATCAATGGGAACATCTGATAAAGGTTCTTCCTAAGCTTTCATATTTTGTGATTTAGTTAGAATAGATAGTATATGCAGTCATTGACACTACACTACAAATTAAATACACAAAAGCTTATTGTTAGAAGTAAATACTTTGTACTAAGATTTAGGATTTTAGGAGTTAAATAATGCGGATTGCTAAAGACATAACAGAACTGATCGGACGGACTCCTTTAGTTCAACTGAACAAAATTCCTCAAGCTGAGGGAGTAGTAGCAAGGATAGTTGCCAAATTAGAAGGGATGAACCCAGCAGCTTCGGTGAAAGACCGCATTGGGTTAAGTATGGTACTCTCAGCAGAAGCTGCTGGCTCAATTTCCCCTGGAAAAACCATTTTAGTTGAGCCTACCTCCGGTAATACAGGAATTGCTCTAGCGATGGTAGCAGCAGCGCGTGGCTACCGTTTGATTTTGACAATGCCAGAAACAATGAGCCAAGAACGACGGGCTATGCTCAAAGCTTATGGTGCGTCTTTGGAGTTGACACCAGGGGTTGAGGGAATGCGGGGAGCTATTCGCAAAGCCGAAGAAATTGTGGCTAATACTCCTGATGCTTTTATGCTGCAACAGTTCCGCAACCCTGCTAATCCCAAGGTTCACCAGGAAACCACCGCAGAAGAAATTTGGACAGATACAGACGGGGAAGTGGATATCGTCATTGCTGGGGTGGGTACTGGTGGAACCATTACTGGGGTTGCAGAAGTACTCAAACAGCGTAAGAAGACTTTTCAAGCGATCGCAGTTGAACCCAGCAACAGTCCAGTTCTCTCAGGTGGTGAAGCCGGGCCACACAGAATTCAAGGTATTGGTGCCGGATTTGTCCCAGATGTTCTCCGTCTGGAATTGGTTGATGAAGTAATTAGAGTCAGCGATGAACAAGCGATCGCTTATGGGCGACGTTTGGCAAAAGAAGAAGGCTTATTGTCTGGGATATCCTCTGGTGCAGCATTGTGTGCTGCAATTCAAGTAGGTAAACGTCCAGAAAACGCCGGACGTTTAATCGTGATGATTCAGCCTTCCTTTGGCGAACGTTACCTCAGCACACCCATGTTTCAAGACTTGGCTTTAGAAACTGCTGGGGTGCGTTAAGGAAACCGAGAAGATATAACGGTTCCTATTCAAATGCGCTACAACATTATATTCCAAGGTGTAGGGGCACGGCATACCGTGCCCCTACGGGTGTACTTTCAGATCAATGTGATTTCCTAGTTTTTTAGGAAATCACAAAGCCTTTGTGAGTGAAGTAGATGGTAGTCTTATTAACAGCCGCTACTTCAGCTACTTTAGGCATTATTGAACAACATACTAATGCTTACAGCCACCTTTCTTATGGTGATCATGGCTATGGTCGTGACCGTGAGAACAGCCTTGCAAATTCTCCTTCATAAGATTTTCGCTGATTTCTCGCAAGGACTCATCTACAGGCTTTAAACCAATCCAAGCATCAATCTTTTCTACATCGAATCCTATCTCACGGCGTAGGCTTTGCCCGTCAGAGGCATCGCCTACCTCTAACAAAGGACGGCGAATCAACAGAGGATCTGCCAACATCAGCGTCAAGGCGCTTTGTGCATCGATTTTTTCTGGAACCACCTCACCAGATTTTATCTTGGGGGCGGAAGGATTAAACCATTCGGCCACGGGGCGATCGCCAAAAAATGAGCGCAACCGTTCAACTGTCCAAGATTCTGTTAGCAGGTTCTGTGGTATCACCTCATGACCAGCAGCTGTTAGCAAAACTTTTTGCTTAGTACCACCTTTACAGCCTGGTTTGCTATAAAAAATTACCCTTGCCATTCAACTACCTCTTAGTAGAATACTATTCGTTTTTAGGGGCGCACATTTGTGTGCCTCTACCGCGTGATGCTAAAAGTTTTTAGCACTACACTTAACTGGGTCAAACTCAAATCTCTCATTTGGAGCAGTTTCACCGTAGATATTAAAAGTCACAGTTGGTTCATTGCCCACTGCTTCTACACTGTGAATTGCATCGGGAGTGAAGCTAATAATATCCCCTGGAAATAGAGTTACTTCTCCCGTCTGCTCAATTTTGTCCTGAAATTCTGGGCTAGGAGTGCGTCGCCAAAAACTATTTTTCTCCTGGCCTTGTAACACCGCCACTATTCCCCACGTCCCATGATTATGAATGTTTGATCGGGTTCCAGGTGCAAACGTTACTGTTTGCACAGTCAACGGAAAACCCAATTCATCATATAGGAGTAAAACAGAGGTTCCTGTTTTGGGCGAAGGCTCTAAACGTTGACTTCGCACCCAGTAGGAATTTACAATCAAGCGCCTTACGAGCATTCGGATTTCTGGTAGACGACTGCTTTCGTCATCCACACTATTGAGAACATCTTCCACCTCAGTTAAAAAGCGATAAAGGCGGTAATTTTCTCTCAACAAATCCCATGCTCTTACAGATTTACAGCCTTGATACTGACCGTCCCCCGTTAGCAGCCAATCCCTACCTTTCATAACTTTTAAATTGATAGCTGAGAAGATTGGATGATAATGATCGGAGAGACATTAGGAATCTTATTATCTCCAGGAACTTTAGTAGGTATGGTGATAGGAGGAAAGATAGAGTTGCTATCAGTAGCTGCTCCTAATAGGGAATATGATATGGTAGATAACCAATTGTTCATGATTTTTCACCAAAAGGGCATTGGGCAAAACAGTGCTAAGTGCTGAGTGCTGAGTTAGGAGTTAGGAGTTAAGAGTTTTTCTCCCCTCTGCCCCACTCCCCACTCTTTCTTGTCCAGAAGTGCATTGACTAATTAATCATCTTCTTCTGCTGGACGTGTCAAAATATCCAGGAGAATTCCGGCTCCAAAATCATGCTTTTCGTCTATCTGTTTGACTTTGGCGCTGATTTCTTTTGCTTGCTCAATTGCTCCTAACTTTGCTAGTACTAATCCAGAAGCAGCATAAGCATTTAAGTACAATCGAATTTGTGGGTCTTCTTTGCGATTGACTAATATGGGCTTAAGTTGCTCCCAGTCATCAGGCAAGTTTTCTATTTCTTTAATTTTATCTAATAATTTAGTCGTTGTTTGTAATGCAAGAGAATAATTATTTTTATAATAGAAAAATCTATATGCTGCTACTAACACATCTGTATTTTCACCAGTTTTTTCTAAAGCTTGTTGAATATATTTTTCTGATTCTGATGTGTTTTCCCAATTTTGTGCAGCTAAAATTAATAGGTTTTTGATGTCCTCTGGAACCTGGAACCATGAGAATTTCTTTGTATCAGCTTGCATAATAAATTTATTAGGGAGTGGGGAGTAGGAAATGGGGAGTGGGGGACATGAGGGAGTGTTACATACGCTATTTAAAACAAAGTGATAACGTATACTAAGGTAAATACAAGAATAGCAATAGAAAGTAGGAAGTAGGAATATTCACCACTCCCTACTCCCTACTCCCCACTCCCCTTTAAAACAAAGTTAGAACGTACACTAGGGTGAATAAAACAATCCAAATAATGTCTACGAAGTGCCAGTAAATTTCTGTCATTTCGATGAAAGTATGATTGGTTGCAGAATATTCACCGGGAAGACGCGATCGCCACAATACACGTAATATCAATAACAGTCCTACAAAAACGTGCAAACCGTGGAACCCAGTCATGATATAAAAGCAGTTGGCGAAGACGTTGGTAGTCAGTCCGTATCCTAATGTTGAGTATTCATAAACTTGACCACCTAAGAAAATTGCACCCATAATTGCGGTAATCGCATACCACAGTTGCATTCCCTTGACGTTATTCTTTTTAATCGCCTTATCACCGAAGTGAATGACGAAACTACTAGACACCAGAATAATGGTGTTAATCGTCGGCACGAGTAATTCTACTTCACTCCCTTCTGGAGGCCAAACTGCTGTAGTACCACGGAAAAATAAGTAAGTGGCAAAAAATCCCCCAAACATTAGGGATTCAGAAGCGAGGAACGTCAACAGTCCCCAGACTCTTAAATCTGGATGTTCTTCGTGTCCTGCACTGTGATCTTCGCTTGTGGTTGTAGCTATAGTCATAGATTTTTTGACAATATTATCCACTGTGTCTGTTGTGGAAGCTTGAATGAAGAATGAAGTCTGAAGCGGCAAAATTTTCATTCTTCATCCAAAATCCTTGTTTAACTTATACCAATTCACAAAAATCCTGATACATATAGATTTCTCGTAGGGGCATGGCATTGCCATGCCCTTACCAGCGTATTTGTATCATTATTAAAGTGAAATAGTATTAACTCTAGGACTTACGCAAGAACTCTCTGAAACTCTTATTACTTCGTGTCCTTCTCTGACGAGACGCTGCGCGAATGCGCCCTTCTCTACGAGACGCTACGCGTAGCTTGCTTCTCCGTAGGAGTATGCGGTTCGTTTTTTCATAATTTTGCGTAAGTCCTGAACTCTTCACTTGTTCAAGAATTCTCAAAATTCCGAGTTCCGAGTTCCGAAGCTCAAGTTCCGAGTTCTGAGGCTCAAGTTCCGAGTTCTGAGGCTCAAGTTCCGAGTTCTGAGGCTCAAGTTCCGAGTTCTGAGGCTCAAGTTCCGAGTTCCGAAGCTGAAGTTCCGAGTTCCGAAGCTGAAGTTCCGAGTTCCGAAGCTGAAGTTTCGAGTTCTAAGGCTGAAGTTCCGAGTTCAGAACTTGGCCTTTCGAGTTCCAAGCTTGAAGTTTCGAGTTCTCAAATCAAATGACTAGAAATTGCAGTCAGCTTGAGAGCGATCGCATTACTCACTCTACTAACTAAGCACTAGCTTCCGGCGTTGCAGATGGCTGTACTTCATTACTATGACCATGACCGTAGTCATAAGGGCCATGAGTGACAACCGGCAACACTTCCCAGTTTTCAATTGCAGGTGGTGAGCTAGTTGTCCATTCTAAAGTCAAAGCTTGCCAAGGATTATCACCAGCCAAAGGCCCTTTCAGCCAACTGTAGATCATGTTGATGGCGAAAGGAATTACCGATATCCCCAAGACAAATGAACCAAAGGTACAAATTTGATTGAGGTCAATAAATTGGGGGTCATACATTGCCACTCGTCGGGGCATTCCTTGTAAACCCAACTCGTGCATGGGTAAAAAGGTCAGATTAGTACCGATGAAGGTAAGGGCAAAGTGAATACGTGCCAAGCTTTCATTCAGCATTCGTCCGGTCATTTTGGGGAACCAGTGATAAATACCGGCATAAATGCCAAACACGGAACCGCCAAACAGAACGTAATGGAAATGTCCAACTACATAATATGTGTCGTGAACGTGAACATCAAAGGGGGCTGTTCCCATCGTCACACCACTTAAGCCGCCCATGACAAACATGGACAACAAGCCAATGGCGAAAAGCATCGCACCTGTGAAGCGGATTTTACCACCCCAAAGGGTAGCAACCCAAGCAAAAATCTTCACGCCAGTCGGAACTGCAACTATAAGAGTGGAGATAGTGAAGAACATCCGCATCCAGCCGGGTGTGCCACTGGTGAACATGTGGTGTACCCAGACGAACAAACCGACAACGCAGATGGCTACACTAGAATAAGCGATCGCTTTATAACCAAAAATTGGCTTACGGGCGTGAACTGGAATTACCTCCGACATGATGCCGAAGATGGGCAGAATCATTAAATATACTGCCGGGTGAGAATAAAACCAGAATAAGTGTTGATAAATTACAACGTTACCACCTGCATCTGGTTTAAAGAAGGAGGTGCCAAAGTTGAGGTCAAATAACAACAGAACTAAACCGGCTGCTAATACAGGTGTGGAGAGAAGCGCCAGGATGGAGGTTGCCAAGATTGCCCAGCAAAATAGAGGAACTTGATCCCATTTCATGCTAGAAACCTTCATCATCAAAATGGTGATCACAAAGTTCAGTGAACCCAAAATTGAAGAAGTTCCCACTAAGACGATCGCAAGTATCCACATAGTTTGAGCAATTGGCGCTGTCACCAAGCTCAAAGGTGGGTAAGCTGTCCAACCAGATTGCGAACCGCCAAAAATGAAACTACCTAATATAAGTAATCCGGCTGGTGGGTTTAACCAAAAAGCGATCGCGTTCAGCTTCGGGAAAGCCATATCCCTAGCACCAACCATCAATGGCACTAAATAGTTACCAAATCCGCCAATAGCGCTAGGGACAATCCACAGGAAGATCATGATCGTCCCGTGATTGGTCATGAAAGCGTTATACAGATTGGGGTCGAGTACGTCTGATTCTGGTGTTGCTAATTCGACACGCAGAGCGATCGCCATCAGTCCGCCGATGAGATAGAACACAAACGCTGTTACTAGGTATTGAATACCAATAACTTTGTGGTCAACATTAAATGTAAAATAGTCCTGCCATTTCCACGCCTTCGGATGGGAGGTGTGGCCAGCCACCATTTCCGGTTTCTTTCCTTCTGGTGGAGTATTCCGTGGAAATTCTACCTGTGTCATATTTTTGTCCTTTGTCCGTTGTCATTTGTCATTTGTTCTTTGTCTTTTGTCCGTTGTCCGTTGTCCGTTGTCATTTGTCCGTTGTCATCTGTCCGTTACGAATAACTAATGACCAATGACTAATGACTAATGACTCATGACCAATGACCAATGACTAATGACTAATGACCAATAACCAATGACTCTAAAGTTGCTGCACTAATTCCCATATCATGGGTGTGAGGAGCGAGAAACTCTGATGTTGATAAGTCGGCTGGATTAATTGCAACGACTTGATTTAAATTTTGCTGTTGAGCAATCTGGTTTTCTGTCCGCCAGCTTTCATATTCTTCTGGTGTGTGGACAATTACCTCTGTCCGCATTGAACCGTGATAACCACCGCACAACTCAGCGCAAACTACGGGATATGTACCTGGTTTGGTGGCGACAAATCGTAGTTCGGTAGGGATACCGGGAAGTGCATCTTGTTTCAAGCGGAAGTTTGGAACCCAGAATGAATGAATTACATCTTGTGCTGAAAGGTTGAGTTGGACATCAGCACCGACGGGTATGTGCAATTCCCCAGAAGTAATGCCACTATCGGGGTAATTAAATATCCAGGCGTACTGTATGCCTTTGACATCAACAACTAAATCGGCTGGTTTGTTTAGAGTTTGAGGAGACGCGCCAATCCCAATTGTCGGGGCGATCGTTGGGGCAGTTGTTGCTTCAGTATCGCTTAATGTAGCTGCAATAGCACTTCCCGGCTGATGAGCAACACGAGTTGCTGAATGAGGATGACCCGCAGGCTCAAAGCCGCCCATTCGGTTAAAAACATCTACACTGTAGATGCCCAAGCCGAGAACAATCACTGTTGGAATTGCTGTCCAAAAGATTTCTAAGGGAACGTTCCCTTCCACTCGCACGCCATCGGTATCGTCACCGCGACGACGACGAAACTGAATCAAAAAAAGTACAATTGTTCCTTCTACCACTAAGAAGAGTGCGATCGCAATGGTAAACATGACGTTGAAAAACCCGTCTACCAAAGGTGCTTGTAACGATGCTTGCACCGGCATCAGAGTGTTATTCTGACCAATCCAAATACTGATTGCTGTAACTACTATCCCAGCAACCAGAGTCCATAGTGAAACAGGAACTTGTTCCATACATGCTACCTGTGTAAACAGTCTTTAAAGGTGTGATTTTCTGGTATTAGGTATTAGGGGAGAGGTTACAGGTTACAGGTAATAGGAATTCATCTATTCCTTGTAACCTGTACCCTATTCCCTTGTTCTTTCTCCATTCCCTATTCCCTATTCCCTATTCCCTTTTCACTTATTAACTTTCTAACGTGCAGCCATAAAAAATGGGGGAAACTTCCAGATTTTTTCCATATCTTTCCCCCAGAAAATTACAAATTATATTTTAACTCCTATGAAAAAGTTAGCCCCCTGCTCCCAGAAAAGCTAGTTGTTCCAAGAGGGCACTGTTAGACCTAATATTGATTAGGCTATATTAGCAGCAAGTTTAATTTTGTTAATAACTGACATTTTGCGATTTACGGATTTGTTTACCGTGAACTTTTTATTAGTTACAGTAAATATTTAATATTCCCCTCAAGTTACCTTGCCTAGCACATTTGCGCTTTCTCTAAACAGTGCCTCCTTGAATTAACAACAATTTTGACTAACTTCAAAAACCTTAATTGTTTAATGCAACATGCGTGTAGCAATTTTTGGGGCAAATCCGTGAACACGCTTCACAACCAATACAGTTTTCTGGAGAAGTAACTGCCATTACTTTGCGTTCAATTTCTTCATCATCTTCATCTTCTACAAATTCACCTTCTTCATTGAGCGCCTTTAAACCTAGCACATTGTAACCGCATACTTTAACGCATCTGCCACAACCGATACATTTGTCCTTGTCAATTTCTTGAGCAAATTTTGGTGTCCAAGCCTTACCGCCAAATGTCAAACCTGTTAGCTGTGCCATGAATAATCCTTCGGCAATTTTGCCTTTCAATCTGTTTGTGCATTAATCATCATATTATCCTAATCTTTTATTCGTTTATATTCAAAAATCACTTTTTAGTCATCAAATTCCGATGACTTTGAACACAAAACTAGATTGTTTTTGATTTCAAAGTATAGATAGAAATTATTGATAATAATTGTCTAGTTGTAGGGGGCTAAAGTAGCTACTTACTACTGTATATGGATAATTATTATTTCTAGCAGATACAAATATCTCTATAAGAGTGATGATATTCTTTTTCAAGTATTTTTACAATTAGGCAGATAAATGTATGCAAATAGTATTAACTTATACTAAAACAAATGTTCATAAATTACATTTTCATATATGCAATATGTATTTTAAAAGCCAGTAAATGCTAATTTATCTTTAATTAATCTATTTAGATAAATGATGACAAAAGATATTATTTGTTTATTTAAAGAAAGTAAAGCTGATTATGAAGGAATTGTAAACTTAGTAGCAGAATATTATCCTACATTAAATATTAAAATCATTAATAAATCAGATGAAATCCAATTATGGCAGACTTCAATATTTTCCAAAAACAGTTTATGGTCAAAGACAAAAGGTTCATTAAATGGAAATTTAAATAAATGTTAAGCTTTTTTCAAGCTCGACACGAACAAATTAATCATTATTTTTATGAAATGTATAGTTAACAAATAAGTTTTATCCGGCTCGGTTTTAAAGCCTTAAATAGCTTCCAATTGGATGCAAAAAATATAGATGTGGGGAGTAAGTGTGGTGAGAAAAGATTATTCTCGCCAGAAAGATAATGTGGTAGCGAGTCATGAATTAACAGGACTCATCCAGGGGAGACCTGAGCCAGACATCTCAACGATTAGAGTGGGAAAAGAGCCAAATGCCTTATACAATTCCTAACAACAGTTGCGTTGGATGTGACAACTGCCGCCCCCAGTGTCCTACGGGTGCAATTAGAATAGAGGACAATGAATATTGGGTTGATCCTGGTCTTTGTAATAATTGTGAAGGCTATTATTCAGAACCGCAATGTGTAATAGCTTGTCCAACGAAGTCTCCCATTCCTTGGCAGGCGAAAAAGGGGAGATGCAAAGTTGAACCGAGAGATGCTAGCAGTTTAGACTTGTTTTCTAACGGCAAGAATAATCCATTTGCTTCAGCGATTGCAATTTGGGAAGCTTGTAATGTACTAGCGCAGCGAACATCTCTACATTGGGAAACCGATGAAGAAGGCTATATCAGTTACAGCCGACAAATCAATCAGGGACGAGGTGCGATCGCTTTCCATATTCAAGATCCATTCAAAGTTAACGACAAGGCCACAGATATAGCAGCAATTGAGGCGCTTGACATCAGAGCCGCTTGCATACATCTAATTTTCGCAGGTTATGCTACAGCTTTAGAGCAACCTTGGGAGCAAGAATTTGCGATCGATGAGCGACAAATCGAGAAATATTTGGGGATGGAGAAACGCAAAGATTTAAGCAAAGCTGCCAAGCTAGCTTTAATGAAAAATCTTGTGCAGCAAGCTTGCTCTCTGGTTATCTCCATTGACTGGCCTCAACAAGGTCGAATTAACGGATTCTCTATTACAGGTAGCCGCTTATGGCACTTAGTAGATATTCAGCATCACTTTCAAGAAGACAATCTTGGATGCAAATATCTTATTGGGCTAACTTTTAAAGTAAAAGCAGGCTTATGGGCACAATATTTCTTAAACAAACAAGCATGTAAAGAGCGAACCGCATTCTATCAATACGGCAGTCTTCCCAAAACGCTGCTAACCACAGTTATGAGCATTTGGCAGCAACATGAAGGTGCAGTCCGACTAATGCTATGGTTACTGTTTAAAACCAAAATGGGCAAGGAACAACGCATTACGATTCCTACTTTGCTGCGTATTGCTTACGGTGAAGAAAAAGTTACTCTTGCATCCAGACAACGGGAAGAACGCAAACGTCTGCTGCGAACTTTTGAAAGTGATTTGGAAATTCTCAATCACTATGGAATGAAACCACTTTTCGATCCAGTTACCTATCCGCCAGAAATTCAACCTTTATGGGCGAAGTTAATTGATCTTCCTGAAGATCCAGATGAAGCATTGGAATTTTGGACTAATGACGGTGGCGCTGAAACTCGCCTCACAGACACAGGCCCCCGTGGTAAATGGAATCTCTTAATGAATGCGCGGATTTTAGCTTTTGAACTCCCACCAGAATGGGAACAGCAAATCTCAGAATCAGAAAAAAAGAAAACAAGAACTGCTAAAGCCAAAAGAAAGCCCAAAGCTACAAACGATTTGCTGGGTGAACAGATTTTGCAAGCGCGAAAAAATTTGAATCTCTCCCAAAGAGAATTGGCGAAGCTTACAGGTAAAAGCCAAAGCTGGATTCGAGATATCGAAAATGGTCGTTTAAAGGCCAAATTAGAAGACCAAGTACTTTTGCGAAGAGTCTTAAATATGACTTAATTTTGATTCGCAATTCGAACGCAAAGGGGCGCAGAGGGAAACGCAAAGCTACGCAGAGATTTTATTAATAATTTGTGCAGCGTGATACTAAATACAGCAATACTCCGCGTACCTCTGCGCTTCCCTTTGCGTCCCTCTGCGTTTAAAAACTCTCCTCTTTTAAGTACTATAACTCATCACCTTACTAGAAGTAAGCCAAAGACTACCCACAGCATATTTAGTAACTACCAACTCTCGTGTAGCATTGCATGAACTCTTCAGTTGTTGAGTCTTGGTTTCATCTCTCACAAGTTTAGCCTGGTAAGTATAGAGAGAACCAGAAGGTTGTTCAAAACTTAGCTCACCCAGAATAGTATTATTATCTAAGCTTTGCTCCAAAATTTTGCCTGCAACTTTGTAATTAAACCAATCCCATCCATTACAAAGCATTAGTTCTCTTTCCAAAACCTGAAGTGCAGCAGGCAGAATTCCCCAGCCTCGATAGACTTTATTTAAGCATTGAATATCGCCAGTCCGAGTCAAAACCGATCTAAATGAATCTATATCTATACGACCGTAATATCTACCTTCTGGCAAGTCTATAATTGTTGGTGCAAACCGATGTCCGCCAAAGTGTGATGATTTCCAAATTCGCACATTATCCAAGCATAAATCAGCGTTCCTTGCTGTTACATTGAAGTAAAAGGGAGCGCCATATCTGGCACAACATTTATCATGGCTACCGTGGGTACAAACTAAAATATCTCTAGTTACACTGGTTTCTATCTCAGAATTAGAACTGATACCCCATAACCATTTTTGGACAACTGCTGCTACTTGCTCAATATTTGCTAGCTTAAACTCTTTTTTATAGTATCCATTACTTAAACCCTCTTCTTTTTGATAAATCAGAAGCGTAGTGTGATTTACCTTGTGTGATACATCATTAGCAATTAAAAGAAATCTAATCGGTAGTTTAGCACGCTTCACTTCCTCTACCAAAACCCTTAAATTCTGGGGTACCCATTTGGAATTAAAGGCTTCTGATGTCCAAGGTAAAGGACACTCAACTAAAATATAAGTTTGATAATTGGTGGCGCTACCAATAACATCTTCTCCTACTTGCTGTGAATCGTCAGAACAAAAAAAAGTATTCATCTCACTGTACTCATTAGCGTATTTTATGGACGAAAGGTATTACAAAATACAATTGTGTTCTTAGCTACAATATCCTTGGCTGAAGGAGATAAAAAAGAACAATATTCATTTCCTAGTTAAAACTAGGTATCCACTTTATAACATCATTACTGATCAAGGTCTTTCCGGTTAATAAAGTGTCCACAATAGAGATAAACAGCATCAAAATAGATTTTTCCGTATACGCGGCGTTAATTTTGTATCTAGTTTTATTGTTGTTTGGTATCTTGTAAATTTTTACTTGCTGAAGCTCGGCTTTTGTGAAGTTGGTTTCTTTCACAAAATCAAATATGTTCAATCTTTTACGTAGATGCATTAGCGAAGCGGTAGCGACGTTCGCGTAGCGTCTCGCAGAGAAGGAGCGTCAGCAGCTTGTCGTCAGACATCGCTTAGAGAGTAACAGGCAATCAACTTGCTTACAATATAGATGTAACTGATATTACAATCAAAAAGATTGCTAGCAGCAACATAGTTATTTAAAGTTTTGCTGAATTTTTTTACATAGCTAGTTACAGTTGTTGTTTTTACATATAAACATATAATTTTATGTTGCTTTTGCGAGAAACATATTCCTAAAAGTAGATGCGAGAACATCTGATAAACAGATAGTACTTTGGTAAGCCAGTACTGTTTTAAAACTTTTTTATCTGCTTTTAATGTATTTATCCATGTATACATATTGAGAATAATTGTCAATTACGTTAAAAAAAAATAAAAACAATTAAATTAGGGGTAAATGCTTTGTGCCCCGTACTTCATGCACAATAAGTTAATGAGCAAAATTAGTGACTAATTATTAGCAGCGTCACTAACATCAACATTAACAAACCTGCTATTTACCCTTTTACCTAATCTAACTTCCTGAAGCTCATGTCAGGGTTTGATTATATGCCTCTGTCTTGACTGTAACTGAACTCAATAATAAATGCAAGTTTTTGAGAATTTTTCTAATTTCTTTAGGGTTTTTCGCCTCTAGAAGGTTAGTTAAATCAAGGTTAACGGGCATCTTAATAGCGGAAATAGCTCACTTGAGCAAGCATTGATTTTTTCAATACAATAGATAAAGCTTTGCAATTGTGACAAATTGTTGTCAGTAAGGGGATACAGCATCTCCTAGTAATCCAAAGATTTTTAAGTATGGCGATCGCATATTTCTGTTTTCATGCAGAATTGAATCATTTTTTACCACGGCATCACAAGCAAGTGAGAATCGATCATTTTTTTGAGGAGAGAGCCTCAATTAAGGACATGATTGAGTCGTTGGGTGTCCCTCATCCAGAAGTTGATTTTATAAATGTTAATGGGGAATATGTAAATTTTTCTTACATTGTTTCGGATGGAGATATTATCAATGTTTATCCAATTTCAGCTAGGAGTGTTATTATACCAAGTATTTCTGTTCTGCCAAAACCACTCAATCTTATCCGCTTTGTTTTAGATATTCATTTAGGCAAGCTGGCGACATCTTTACGACTTTTAGGCTTTGATACTTTATACCGCAATGACTACGAGGATGAGAAATTAGCCCAAATATCCTATAGCCAAGCGCGGATTCTCTTGACTCGTGATAAAGGTTTATTGATGCGTAGTTTGGTAACGCATGGGTATTACGTAAGAAACACTAACCCTCAAGAACAAATCTTAGAAGTACTGCAACGCTTCGACTTATTTAAATTAATCTCACCATTTAAACGGTGTTTGCGTTGTAATGGATTATTAGAACCTGTAGATAAGCAATCCATTATTGATCAAGTGCCAGAAAATGTGCGATCGCAGGTTGATGAGTTCCAGCGTTGCCAAGACTGCGATCGCATTTATTGGAAAGGTTCACATTATGGACGGTTACAACAGTTTGTTGATGGAGTACTTAACTCACAAAAAGGTGAGTGACTTAACTATGCCAATTATTTAACCAGCTGAAATATTGCCACTGATTATTTGACTACCCCCGATTCTTGGATCTTCATCTTGGCGATTCAAATCATCAGGGGTGGGGTTTTGCTTACTCTGTCCACTAACTTCTTTTGGTTCAATAGGATCTGCCTCTTTACCTTTATCAATATCCAAAGAGCGAGGAGGTTCTTTGGCATGAGAGAAATCGATGAGTGGATTGAGTTCATCGGGAGTCATAAGTTACTAAATTATTATGGTGTTTTGTTTAGTGTTGAATTTATTTTGCTTATAAACATCTTTCTTGAGAAATAGACCACGTATTGTAATAATTCAAAGGAGGTATCAATAAAAATCTATGAAATTTAGTTTAGCTCTCGATTTTGGCGGAACGAAGCTGGCGGTAGCAACGGGAAATGCTGCTTCTATAGCGGTTCTTGAATGAAAGTAATACGCTTTGACCTCACTCCAAACCTCTCTCCTAAAAAGTGAGAGGCTTTGAATTTTACTCCCTAAGGCTAGCTTTTAGGTGGCTGTTCTTGTTAGGTCTGTATTGCACTCAATCCAGAAGCGGTATAGATAAGTGGTTGTTCTCAACTTAACCCATGTCGAAAGAACCGTTGTTCTTCTGGTAAGTTAAGAGGTTGTTTGAAAAGTAGTTAGCTGTGATTTTAGGCACTCATTGATTCCCCCAACCCCCCTTAAAAAGCGGGGGCAAAAGCCCTTCAAAGTCCCCCTTTTTAAGGGGAGCCAGTGCGGTCTTGGGGGTTTCCCCCATGAGCAACTGGCGTGGATTTAGGGGGATCTAAACGTTTTGTTACCGTGAAGAGGACTTTTCAAACATCCTCTAACAGCATTTTCTAACGTTTTAGCCATAATATTTTTTACTCTCTCAGTTAGTAGCCACAAAATTTATCTCATTTCTATTTCAAGTCAAAACCAAATTATCCCGATGAATCACCGTTTCTGCACCGGCATAGCCTAAAATTGTGGAAATTTCTCGTGAATGACAGCCGCGAATCTTTTGCAGTTCATTGCTGTTGTAATTCACAAGTCCCCTGGCAATTTCGTTACCGTTTGTGTCACACAATTGCACTGCATCTTGTGTATCAAACTCTCCTTCTACTAGCTTAATTCCAGCAGCTAATAACGATTTACCCGCTAGAGAAACTGCCGCGATCGCACCTTCATCTAAATACAATTTACCCGCAGGTACAAGTCCGTAAGCTATCCAACGTTTACGCGCCGAAGTTGGTTCAGGTTGTGGTTCAAAATGCGTCCCAATCAGTTCACCTTGGATAATTTTTTCGATATTCCGGGGAAATCGCCCTTGGGTAATTACGGTACGAACTCCCGCAGCGATCGCAATCCTCGCAGCCGAAATTTTTGTCACCATCCCACCAGTACCCCACTGGGAACCTTGGGAACCTGTTTGTATCTGTAATTCTGTTAATTCTTTAATGCTACTAACTAGAGAAATCGGTCGCGCATCTGGTACGGAACGCGGATCGGCTGAGTACAACCTATCGACATCGGTAAGCAAAAATAGCCAATCTGCTTCTACTAGGCTGGCAACCAATGCCGAAAGGGTGTCATTATCACCAAATTTTAGTTCATCTATGGCTACGGTATCATTTTCATTGACTATGGGGATCACTCCCAGTCCCAGTAGTTCCTGAAAGGTGTTGTAGGCATTGAGATAGCGACTGCGCTGTACTAAATCACTGCGTGTCAATAATACTTGAGCGATCGCTTGTTGCAGAGTAGTAAATAAATCATCGTATATCCGAATTAATCTGCCTTGTCCAACTGCTGCTACTGCCTGTTTGAGTGCGATCGCTTTGGGACGTTCAGTTAAACCCAACCGCGCACAACCCACCCCAACAGCACCAGAGGAAACCAAAATCACCCGATGTCCTTGGCGTCTTAAATTGCAGAGTGTTTCCGCCAAGGTAGCGATGGTAGAAAGTGCTAATTGTCCCGTTTCTGGTTGGGTTAGGCTGGAAGTACCGATTTTGACAACAATTGTTTTAGGCATTGGTCATTAGTCATTAGTCATTAGTCATTAATCATTAGTCATTGGTTATCGGTCATTGTTCATTAGCAACTAACGAATGACATAGACGCGCCAGCAGCTTTCCGCAGGGTAGGACAAATGACTAAAGAAATTGTAAAGCGCCAATCCCTCTATAGTGAAGGCTGACGCTTTACGGGTGTATATTTACTTAGTATGAGTTAGGGTCTTTATTTGGCTGACCCCATATTATTAATACTTATGATCCCCGATTTTTGAATCACATTAAGATTCCTTAATGATTTCTTTAGGTTTACTTTCCTGACGATTTCTCAACTTTTGTGAATTTTCTTTTTCTTGGGGGTAATAGAGGCTCCCAGAATTTCAGATATCCAAACTTCAAAGTTGCGGATGGGATGAGAGCGGAGTGCTGCGTCAGCATGGACAATCGGTTCAACTAGAATGGTAAACATTCCCAGGCGATTACCTGCTATGACATCCGTAAATAAGCGATCGCCTACCATCCCTACTTGATGCACTGGAAGATCCATTCCCCTAAGTGCTGCCCTAATTTTGCGTCGGGAAGGCTTGGCTGCACCTAAGTAGTAAGGTAAATTGAGCGATCGCGCAATTCCACCAATTCGCGCTTCACTTAAGTTGTTACTCACCAAGCACAATGCAGTACAGGTGCGAATTTGCTCCACCCACTGCCGTAGTTCTGGAGAAGCTATTCCTACTGTAAAGGGTACCAAAGTTTCATCTACATCCAATACCAGCCCTTTCAGCCCGTATTTTTGGATAATATCTGGTGTTAGGTTCAACACTGAACCTTCTAAAATCAAATCAGGCTGTAAAAGATTGTTCCAGGCCATAGTCACCAGTCAAAATTAAATAGCTCAGACAAATGAGCATAACCCAATATAGTTTAGTTAGTCGAACTCGATTCTGGTATATCTCCCTGAACACTTTGAGATAAAATCCCTAGAATCTTATCGATCTCTTTAATGTAATAATTATTTAAATCAATAAGTATATCGTTTTCTTCTAACTTCAAAAACTTCTAAATCTCCCCCGTTGTTACCGCGCCATAAATTTTCCTAATATCATTTCCTTCTCGTTGATTAAACAATTGTGCTGCCAACATTGTCGCTGCACATTGGCCTAATCCACCTTTAATATTTTCATTTTTAGCTTCAATAATAACCACCACAGGCACATTAATTGTTAATTGCTCTTTAGCACGGCTGATGATAAAATCACAATAGCCATTTAGACCTTTTTCGGCATCTACATTAAAATCTGTTCCTGAAAATAAACTAATTGGATAATTAGCCCTGCGTCTTATCTCCAACAAAATCGGAGTGATAATCATTTCTGAACGAGCTTTTTGAGTATTAATTGCTAAAGCCAGTTCTGCCGTTTCTTCTAAAGAATTTATGAGTTTTTCGCTTGGCTGTAAAGGTTCTATGTCGGCACATAAATCAGTTTCTTCATCAACGTGGATGCTGAATGACTTTTTAAATTTACTTAATGTAAAGTCGCTATAAGCCATTCTCAGCACCTCATCCCAATTTTGGCTTTTGCGGAAAGTTGTAAGGAGGGTTTCCCTCCGTAGCAAACTTTTCAAGACGGATAATGGAATTAAAATCCCTACGAAACTGCTTTTTTCAGAATCTTAAGCAATACTAACTGTCCCAATTTAGTGTCAATGATTCATTGCTTCCACATTGAATGGGACATGGTAAAAGGTTTAGCTAGATTTTGATTACAATGAAAACTTTCAATTAAAAAATTCAAAATGAAAACGTTACATTTTGAATTTTTAATCTTATTCCACTTCATTAAAAAGATGTTCTTCTAACAGAGGCTGCACTTTGCGAAACTCCTCTGGAGAGAGTAATTCAGGTTCACCTGTTTTCGTTATCCGCGCAAAAAACAACAGGGGATCGAGGGGTGTATAAATTGCATACTCTTGATCTTCATCATAGAAGCTAGCGAGTAGCTGTAATTGTTCTGGCTCTAAATCTTCCCCTTCGTCTTCGATTTCTAAGGTAAAGAGTTCTGATTCTTCAACTGGCGGTAAATCACCTTCAACTGTCAAAGCATAAGCTGTGTTCTTCAATATCAGGTTCTGCTCAGATAATACAGCTTGGGCATTAGCAAAAATTTGCTCAATAATGGCATCATCTTCTACCAGAACCGCTTCTTCTTCTTCACCGTCACCTTCCCAAGAAAAAATCTCTACAGGTGAGTCTACAGGAAGAAGCAAAACATATTCTTGCTCATCAACCTCAAGTCGATGCTCTACATAACAGTCGAGCGATCGCCCTTTGTCATCGGTTAAAGTGATGGAACCCGCATGAGCGTTATCATTTTCTTCAGAGAATGGAGAGGAAAACATAGCCAAATGTAGAAATTTAATAAATACCAGCAAGTTTGGAAATCGCTTAACTATTTTTTAATGACATATTATGTCAAGCAAATAGCTTTAAACATAGATACAACAGCTGGCTAATCGTTTTCAGAATATCATGTTAAAAGGTATCAATATTCAATAGCCACAACTGAACTGCGGGAACTGGCACGCTTAACATCCAGCCATTGTTGCAAAATCAAAGCGGCTGCCTTGCGGTCAATCAAACCTTTATGGCGTGATGGGGAGCGGTTTTCAGCTATCAACAGTTGCTCTGCTTGATATGAAGTTAATCGCTCATCCATATATTCCACAGGCAGGTTCAATGCTCTAGCAAGTCTTTTAGTAAATTTCTGAACTTGACGGGCTTGAAATCCTAGTGAGCCATCCATTGAATAAGGTAAGCCCATAACTAGAACTTGCACCTCCCGTTCACTAGCTATTTGGCGGATTTGCTCGACATCCTGCTCAAAAGATGTACGCTCAATTGTGGTGATTCCCGTGGCAATTAAACCCGTGCGATCGCACCCGGCGACACCAATCCGCTTGCGACCAAAATCTAGCCCTAACGCTGAAATAAAAGGTTTTGGTTGCTCTTGGGATATCACAATTAATTCTCCTGCTGTGCATCTGCTGATTCAGAAATCGGCGATGCTTCCATGCTAGGGTTTTTTACCGAAAAATTAATCGGTTCTGACTTACTTGGCAATGGTTTATCCGACGATGGCAGCTTTCCTGGTTGTATCCATGACATTCCACCTGGGATAGGTTTACGTGCTGGTTGTAAACCTTGCAACATATCAGTCCACTGAATTCCTTCTAAGGAGACAAATTTAGACTCCCGTAGCTTGTGCCACACAGAGCGAGACATAACTAATGTATGTTCTATGCGTTTTGCTCCAATTCGCTCCAGATACTCTTCTCGCTCTGCCTGATAGTCTGAGGAGGCTAGCTGTAACCCTTGCTGGGGAAAATCTTGGGCAATACGAGCTAGTTGAGATAGTAATTCTGGGTACAGCCAAGTATAAGCAGGATGAACAGTCAGCGTTGCACTATGGGGAACTTCACCCTTACGGTCAAGCTGTACCTGAAAATAGCCGATCGCAGCTTTGCGCTGGGGTTCAAATACGTAACCACTGACTACTTCTGTTTTAGTCAGCCATTGCTTGACTGCATCAGTTAAAGCGCCAAACAAACTGGTTTTAAAGTCGCGGGTGTTACGGTCAAAAACCTGACGCACCAAAGGTGGCATTGATGCGGTATCTAGTTGATATAGCAACTGGGCATCAGCATTACTCACTGGCAACAGGTTGGGCAAGTCTGGCTCTGCTTGTGCCAATTCAGCCAGTAATTCTGGCCCAATTTCCCAGTATGTCATTTCCGCCAGACGCTGGAATCCATTTTGTCTATATAATGCCAGCGCCTCAATGTCATTGATGTTAACTTCCAGTAGCCAAGTGCGAGCTTCCAAAATCGATTCAAAGCAATGACGCAAAAGTTGCGATCCAATTCCTTGTTTATCGACACCACGCTCTAATAGCACTTGATCAATCCGCCAAGTACTGCGTGTCCGGTTAAAAGGTGATACTTGAATCATTCCTAAAAGCATCCGCCCTTGCTCTGCAATATAAGCACAGAGGCGATACTGGAGCGGGTTAGGAAACCAACTCAAAAATTTGAGTAATCCATACCAGCGACGCAGCCTTTGCATCTGGCTGATGGCAAAACCTGCTCCTTTGGGAGAAAGGGCTGCGAATGACTCTTGAGTTATGCGCTCAATGCCGTCCAGATCCCGGTATTGGACTGGTCGGATAACAACGCTGAGGTTTCTGGGAAGTAATGAGGTCATTTTTTATTTGAGCCGCCATTTAGCCTTAACTAACTGCTCTTCAAAGCAAGGAACTGCTGCAATAATCTTAACTAGTTTCTGCTCTCTACTATTGTGCCAAAAGGGTGATTTTAGTAACTTAATACTTAAAAAATCAGAAAAAGCAGACCTTGTGAGAACACCATTGGCATTGACCCAACAACATCTGCCCTTATTTTATTTGAATTTTGATTAAAATTTGTATATATTTTATAGCCCTTGTCGAGAAACTAGCTTTTCAAAGTGGGCTTGGGTTTCATGGAGTAATTGCTGGCGACTATCTACCAGTGTTTGTTTCAGGGTTGGAACAAGATTGCGAGCTTGCAGAGTCATGTGAAGTTGCAGGTTGGCAACATATTCACTGAAATCTTGATTCACTTCATCTACGCCCGCATCTTTTAATAAATTTGATTCCATTGCCACTGTGTTCTCCTATGTTAATCCTATGCTGTCTCTCTTCATGACCAAAAACTATCACGTTGTTTGGACTAACTTCTTAATTTGCAATGAAGTTTAACGCTTCTTAGGGATAGCGATCGCTTAAAGCGGGAGATCGATTAAAATCTCAAACCAACACCACCTTGTACAGAGATAGCTGTACCACCGCTATCACGGTAAGCATCAAAAGCAATAATGGCGTTGCCAAAAAGCACAGTATTGCTATTTGGGATCATATAATCAATGCCCGGTTGTAAAGCAAAACTAATTTTGTCCCCCACAGGAGAAGAACCACCACCACCAGCCAAAACCAACCCAGCGCCCAGGTAGGCATCAGCTTGCCAGTTAAGGGGAAAATCGTAAGAAACCGTTGGCACAACTGCGGTATTATTACCAATTAACACTTGGGCGCGGAGTGAAAGTGGCGCTTCCAAAAGCTTGTAACGTCCCGCTATCACCCCCCCCAATTGAATACCATCGGTAAAACCAATAGCGGGGCCTATACCGATATAACTGCCATAAGCTACTTGAGCTTGTGCTGGTTTAATACTCGCCAGACTTAAGACCAAGCCAGCCCCCAAAACTGAAACCAAATATTGAACACACTTCATAACCAACTCCTCACACCAATCTGTCATTTGTCATTTGTCATTGGGCATGGGGCATTGGGCATTGGTTATTCGCCTTGTCTTCCTCATCTTCCCCTGCTTCCCCTGCTCCCCCTGCTCCCCCTGCTCCCTCTGCTTCTTCCCTTCCCCTGCCCCTCTGCTCCCCCTCCATTCTACGGGCAACGGGGATGAATGCCTCCTTGAGTACAAATGTACGCTAATTGCTTAGAATCTAAATTTTTGGCTTGAGAAAAATCAACGCCTTGGACTACGGCAGATACTGAGCCTAAATCTGGGGTTTGGACAAATTGATCTGCTGGATCTTGTTTGCTAGGGGCGATAATTGCCCCTTTAAAATCTGCCCCGGCAACATTTGCCCCCCGTAAATCTGCAAGGCTTAGGTCGGCATTTTGCAAGTTAGCGTTTTCCATCTGGGCAGAACGCAAAACAGCACCAGCTAAACGAGTGGCGCTGAGGTTAGCATTACTGAGATTAGCACGATCCAAATAGGCTCCTGATAAATCTGCCCCTTGCCAATCACTGTTAGTTAAGTTGGCAAAGGATAATTGCGTTCCAATAGCAGTCACGCGACCTAAACGCGCTGCGTACAGATTGGCTTCGTTCAATTTAGCATCGCCTAAATCAGCCCCAGTCAAGCTGGCTCTTTCCAAAACTGCGTTTCGTAGATCAGCTCCAACTAGTTGGGTGCTGTTGAGTTTAGCGTCATATAGACGCGCATTGGATAAATTGGCTCTGTTGAGAGTGGCGCGGCTCAAATCGGTACGGTTCATCAAGACGCGACTGAGGTTAGCATCAGTCAGATTGGCTTGCTGCAACTGAGCTTGGCTTAAATCAGCCATTACATCGTCGTAAGTATCCCAGCGTCCATCTTCACCTGCACCTCGAAAGCGGCTACCTTTAAAGCTGGCTTGGTTAAGATTTGCAGATTTAAACTTAACTCCTGATAAATCAAGGTTGTCTAGTACCAAGTTGAAGAAAGAACTTCCCGGAGTACCGCTTTGACCTAATTGGGTGCTACTCAGGTCAATACCCTGGATTTTACCACTGTAAACAGAGAGAATCTTATTGATTGTTCGTTGGTTTCTTTGTAGCCGCCCTTGCCGTAATTCCCGCTCTTGGGCTGCACTGCTACCTATAGACTCCAGTTCGCTAACCAAAAACTGATTCTTATTTTTTAATTCCGGGATGGCTTGGGGCCCGACAGTTGTTAAAGCTTGTTGAATGGTATCCAGGACGCTGGGGTTGGTTTCGCTAACTAAGAGATCCGCCAGATATTTAATGGACTGTGGATCATTAATACCACCCATAGCCAGAATTGCACTTTGGCGTTGCTCATTAGTCGCCCCAGAGTTAGGAGTCAATTGGTTGCGAAGTTCGTCGAACTGTTCCCTGTTGATTTTCTGGGTTGCTCGCTGGGATTGTTGAATTTGGATATAAACTTGAGTGCCGATTAAAGTTGCCAACACAGCAGTCATACTCGTCAGCCCTATCCCAAACATGGTCAGATTAGGATTTTGCTGTATTCGCCGCCACAGATTAGGCGACTGATTGGTTTGATCTGCTGCTAATTCTTCTCCCTCTTGCCATTCTTCTGCTTCATCATTACCGCCAGCAGACTGAGCTTGTCTGTTACTAGCTAAGAGTGCATCTATTGTATAAGTGCCTGCGAGTTGATCGTGGAGTGCGCGACGCCCCCGGCGCGACGGTAAACCTATCCCTTCACCCACAATCATTAACAAAGATAAAAATGTGAATAATCCTAAATTCGGAAAAGCAAAGCTGTAGCGCCACAGTAGATAGGCGATGGAAATGGGTACAGTCCAACGCCCAAATCCTTCTCTAATTACAACTGCCCCCAATCCGGGGGGTTTCCCTTGCTCGTTGACAACCCGCACTTTGAACCAACGTTTAGGGATTGTGCTGCCAGTCTTAGCTAGTAAATACAATTGCCACCATGAGAGAGTTATAGGCGCTAACAAGGCAATTGTCCACAAAATATTAGTTGGCCATGCTACGTTACGGATGCCATAGCTTACAGGCAGAGCCAGGGGTCTAGCGATCGCTCTTTCTGTTACTACCAACACGGGGTTAAGCGGTACTCGATTCAGATCGCTTCTAGAATTGGTATAGACACCAATGCCGAAGGGAATCAACCCGCTAGTAACTACTAGTGTGATTTCAGCCGCCCAAGCAGCAAAACGTCTACTTGCTAGCAACACTGAATTGGCTCTTTCCGGTTTTTTTGACTGACCAGATTGATTACTTCTCCTGACAATTGGTGATGTCATCGTATAATTCCCTTTGATATTATTTCTATCTACGCCGCGATCGGCACAATTAAAATAGACTCAGCTAATCAGCAAAAAGAAAAACATATTGAAATAGGATTTAGGAGTTATACAGCAGAATTCAGAATTATTACTCCTGAATTCTGAAGTAAAACAGGTTTTATACCTAGCTTTGACACTTCGCTTGTGTACTTTACCTTCCTTGAAATCCTCTGTAAGTCAGAAGCCGTTTGTATTCTGGCTCCTGACTTTCATCCCTTCGAGCAGAATGCAAAATAAATGCATATCAGCTTATTGCTTACGTTTAAAGCTACCAGATACAAAAAATTTGTATCCAACATACACTAAGACTGCCAAAAGCGCCAGAGTGATTACAGATGCAACTAGTTTAAACACTGCTTGCAGCATCGCCAAGCCTACTAGCACCGTCACACCCAAAACTACCAGTTTTTTCGCCCCAGATAAGCTGTTGAACCAAATCTTAAATCGCTCCAGTTGCAAGTTGAAGCTGGCAAAAACAGATTGAGGCGTTTGTTTTGGTTTTTGTGAAACCACCCCAGGCGAGGAATTAATTTCTGCCTCCAACTTATTGAGGCGACGCTGTAAGTCTTCTTCTGGTTGAGGATTCATCAATTTTTTCTACCTCAGCTAGCATACTTCTTCAAGAACAGACAACAGACTAACCAAATTCTATTTTTGGTGGTTGTCTTAGTGATTTTAGCTAATGTCTGTGTGTGCAAGAACTTTCTAAACAGGGAAAAATGCTGTTTTTTTTCTTGCTTGCCTTCCAGACACCACTATTTATGATGTGGAGACGTTGTAATGCAATGTCTCCACATCAAATCTTCACAAATAATCCTTAACTAAATGGTATTACTTTATACGGCGGCTTTTGGAACCAAGATGGACTGCTGCCGTCAATTAAATTAGAAAGTATAACAATATTGCTCTAAAAAATCTGGAGCATTAACTAAAATGAAGACGCTTAGGCTACTTGCAATTGTTCCAACAGCTTTGGCGATGAGTTTGGTTTTCACTGAGGCGAATTTAGCACAGACACTAACAATCGAAATTAATCGCAATTTTCAACCAGATCCACTGGTTTTAAAAGGAAAGTCTGGGGGAACTGTCAAAAGTAATTGTGGCAATATTACCACTGGACCTAATCAAGTTATCCAGATTACAGAGCCACTACCTTATTTGCGATTAACAGTAGAGAGTCAAGGGAAGCCAACGCTTTTAATCGACGGGCCAGGAGGACGCTTTTGTGTAATGGCAGATAGCTACTCTGGAGGCAAGCCAGAACTTTCTGGTTTCTGGACACCAGGAACATACTCCCTGTATTTGGGCGAACTATCCCAGCAACAGTTTACTTCTACCCTCTCAATTTCGCAAAAAAATAAATAGTCATGAGTCATTTGTCTTTTACTAATGACCAATGACTCTTTACTAATCTTCAAGTGATTTAGCCGGAACTTCAACAGCAGTGACATCAATTGTGCCTTCTGGCGTGAAGCGCTGAAAATGACTATTTTGTACTAACAACGACTCCCCACAGTTGGGACACTGTAACTGACTGTTGTTTAAACCCGTAAATTCATATCTACAGACGGGACACTGATCGGCAACCAAGTTGCGTTGCAGCCACCAACGAAAGCCAAAAAAAGCCACAATGGGTGCTAAAAACAGCAACCCGACAATGATTAGCAACGAATTAACCAACCAACCCAAGCCCAGTGATGCCAGCAACCAAACAACTGCCAGCAGGGTGAGCCAAGGCCGGAGATTTAAAAGATTCAATTGAAATGACTTAAAGCTCATTTTTTAAATGTCGTCCTGCTCTCCTTCTAGGATAGCGATTTTAGTCATTTGTTATTGGTCATTGGTCATTTGGACTCAAATAGACTTCATTACTGGGGATAGAAGCATTTTTTGCAAGTGCTGTTGAAAGGCATCTATGCCAAACAGAGCGATCGCTTGTTCTCGCAGCCACTTTCGATCACATCGCTGATCATCCCCTTGGAGCATATATATACAAGCTGCTGCTACAGCAACAGGATTGCGGTGTGGTACTCGCCATCCCAGTTTACCATCCTGCAAGGGGTCAGCAGAGCCATCATCGTCACCGGATAACACCGGCACTCCACAAGCCATTGCCTCCAGATAAACAATGCCAAAGCCTTCTTGCGAAGGCATAATATAGGCATCAGCAAGGCGGTAATGTTCAATTAATTCTTCTGTAGCAACAAAACCAGCAAATACGACGCGATCGCTCACACCCAAATCTTTTGCTAACTGTGCCAATCGTGGTTGGTCATCACCACGACCAATTACCAAATATTTCACTTCTGGGAAAACTTGGGCGATTTGTGGTAATGCGCGAATTGTGACATCTACACCCTTGTAAATATCTCCTGACCATAACCGCGCTACTGTCATTAACACCTTAGCACCAGTTAAGCCATACTTCTGCACTAATTCTGGCTGCTTGGAACCAGGTGTGAATTTATCCCCATCAATTGCACAAGGCATCATCTGTACCATTTTGGGGTTTAAACTATTAGCAACACAAGCGCGATCGCGGCTGTAACGACTAATTGTCCAAATTCCAGCTGCTGATGTCAGGGCGCGACGTTCTTGATTTTTTAACGGTTCCCAGACTTCTTTACCGTAAGTTAGCACGGTGTAAGGAATCCCCAAGGGCTGGCAAAGAGTTTGGATTAATACTGCTAAGTTAATATGACCGCAGAAAACTTGCTGTGGACGGCTTTGCAACAGACACTTAAGTAAAGCTGCTGCCATTTGCAATCTCCCCAAATAGGGGGACTGATTTTTAAAGTAATGAAATTTTAAGTTCTCGTCTTCAAATGGATTTAAGCTATCAGGACTATCTCGCAGCAAAAAGACTTCTGCTTTGTAACCTTGGCTTAATCCTAGATAGGCGCGAAAAATATCTTTTATATATGATTGAATACCACCTTCGTGAGCAAAAATTTCTAAAAACACGAAGACATGGTTAGTTTGTTTGTTAACTTTATCACCTAAATTGAGGGTTTCTGTCACTGTAGTAATGTGCATCTTAAATTATTTACACTTGCGGTAAAGGGGCGATGCCTGCGGCAAGGACTTCATCCTACGCACCGCTTTTTAACCGCTCCAAATCTGTTTTTACCATTTTTTCTAAAAGTTCCTCAAAGCTGACTTGCGGTTCCCAGCCAAGGTTTCTTTTAGCTTTACTAGGGTTGGCTACTAGTTGAAAATGCTCATCTTGTCGCAATAAATTGGTATTTAATACTACGTACTTTTTCCAATGCAATCCGACAGACTCAAAGGCTGTAGCAACTAGTTCTCTGACACTGTGCAGTTTACCAGTGCCAATCACATATTCTTCCGGTTCATCAAATTGCAACATTAAGCACATGCCTTCTGCGTAATCACTCGCAAAACCCCAATCACGTTTAGCATCCAGATTACCCATTTCTAAAGTGTCAGTTAAACCCAATTTAATCGATGCAGCCGCTAAAGAAACTTTGCGTGTAACAAACTGGGGTGCGCGTAGAGGAGACTCATGATTATATAAAATTCCACTACAGGCAAATAGTCCATAGCGCTGTCTATGATGCACCATTGTCCAGTGGGCGTGCATCTTGGCCGCAGCATAGGGATTTTTAGGGCGAAAAGGAGTTTCCTCATCTTGAGGTGAAACAAATACATCGCCAAACATTTCTGAACTGCTGGCTTGATAAAATCTGGTAGATAAACCAACTTTTCGTACTGCTTCCAAGAGCCTGGTAGCGGTGCCAGTTATCAAATCCAGAGTTCCCAATGGATCGTTCCAGGAGTCGGGTACAAAACTGGGAGCCGCCAAATTGTAAATTTCTTGGGGACGCAATTGTTCAACTGCGGTCAACAGCGCCGCATTATCTCTCAACTCAACTGTAAAAATTTCTACCTGATTTGCTAGTGTTCCCAGTTTTGTCAAATTAGGTTGTCGATGCGGGGGTACTAATCCAACAACCCGATAACCACGGTTGAGGAGCAAATGGCTGAGATAGTAGCCATCTTGACCAGTAATTCCTGTAATTAGGGCTGTCTTAGTCATCTTTTGTCCCCTATTTTCTCTATCTCTTTAAGCACTAAATGGCACTTGTTGGAGAACAAAAATTAAGACTCTCAACACTGCTGACAAATATTAACAAGGAAGCTAGTGTAACTCGAATGTTATCTTTACTATATTCATTAATTCTTTTTATACAAAAATATTCTTTAAGATTTTACAAAAAAATCATGATCACTAAGCAATTTTACGTAAAAAACATATTACTACAACGCAAATAATTTTCAAAAAGAAGTATACTTTTATCAATCAAATAACAATGGATTTGAGCAACAACCTTTCTGCTCTTGATTCTGCTTTAAAATGAGTGACTCAACTTGCAGCAAAATCTCCCTTAGCACAGCGGCGACCATAGAAGAAGTTTTGTTTGTTGTACTCCTAAGTATAGTCAAGCTACACACTGCGTCTTGCACAAAAGGCAAGCCCTTCAACCCTACTGGTACTTCTTCCCTACGCTTTGCCTCTACTTAAAAGCCAAAGTTGCTATAAGAAGTGTTCTTATCTTCCTTTAGCTTTGACTATTTTACTTTTGTGCTTCTACAGAGTATTTAACAATGAGCAAACAATTTCTACCATCTGCACCCCGTTCGTATACAACACGGTCAGCCAACCGCCGGAGGAGAAACCATCCATACCCACCTACTTGCAGAGTACCTGGGGCTGGCTCTGCGATCGCATCAGGATTGAAAGGTTTTCCATAATCCCAAATTCTAATCTCTAGTCGGTCAATCCACAGATAAACGTTAATCTCAATGGTTGTTTCCGGCGGTAAAGCATGATGAGCGTGACGAACAGCGTTGGTAAAGCCTTCTGCTAATGCTAAATTGAGGCGATCAAGTTGGGTTTTTGACCAGCCAAGTCGAGACAAATGTTGCAGACAAAATTGCTCAAACCATTCTTGCACCTGGTTTAAGAGTCTGAGTTCGCTCTTAACCATCAGATGGTCTTGCTGCACTATACTAAGCATTAACTTTGACTTGAATGTAAATAAACCCAAGTTGCTAGTTATTAAATTTTGCCCTATTCGCAAAATTTCTCTGACATAGAAAAATCTAAATTTACATATTCTGTGTACCAAAATACAAAACATGAACAATTTTGGCATTTCGAGAGTTGTAACTAGCAACTTACCTTAAGTAAGTTAGAAATGTTTGTATTTCTTGAATTTTGGTGATTTGAGATTTTGTAATCGTTTTTACATCCAAAACTTCAAATTCCAGATGCAATCTGAACGATTGAAGAAGAATACAGAATTCAATAGACCGAGGTTTCAGACCACCACTGTCTTGTTAACCACTAAAAAAAGTATATTTCGTGGGTGACTTGAACCCGTTTATTCAGATGCTCTCTAGGAGACGCTACACGAACAAGCTTTAGCTTGCTGGGGAGGAATGTTAGCTTTGGGACTGGGAACTGGGAAAGAGTCTTTTTTCCAATTTGGTTGGGGTTTGAATCCCCATGAAAATTGTCCCAGTCCGCAGTCCCTAGTTCAATTCTGTTAGTGGTAGCGGGGCGTTTAGCCCATTCTGGCTTCTGACCTCTTGAATTATCACTGTTAAAATTGACGCCTGTTGATGGTTTTCAAAAGCATATCTACAATATGCTCTTGAAACTTACAGGCGTCAAAGCACTTTGTAGTGATTAACTTAGAATAATCCTAAAGTCAAAGATTTATCCAATGGCAAGGCAGCACCAATACCCAGCCACAAGGTTACAAGGGTACCAAAGAGGAACACTGTGGTTGCAACTGGACGACGGAAGGGGTTTTGAAACTTATTAACGTTCTCAATAAAGGGAACGAGGATTAGCCCTACTGGTACTGAACCCATTGCTAACACTCCTAAAAGTTTGTTAGGAAGCGATCGCAAAATTTGGAAGACTGGATACAAATACCACTCTGGCAAAATTTCCAATGGTGTTGCGAAAGGATTTGCTGGTTCACCGGTCATTGCGGGATCTAGCACAGCTAGAGCCACAATCGCCGCGAAGGAACCCATGATCACGATTGGAAAAACGTAAAGTAGGTCATTAGGCCAAGCGGGTTCACCATAGTAGTTGTGACCCATGCCTTTAGCTAGTTTGGCTCTTAACTGAGGATCGCTCAGGTCAGGTTTTTTTTGTGTAGACATTTTGAAATTTGCTCTCCTGCTTAAGTTAAATTAAAGCATTTGTGAAAGCTATCAGCTACTAGGCAAATCTAGCAGGCGGCAAAAAGCCTTTGTTACGGTCAGCCGCCTGGAGAGTTTCTACAGCTTTAGGCTTCAGATACAAGTGTTTGTTTTTTGGAACTTATGTACAATTAATTTTTCGTGCTTCATAAGTTTAAAACAAACAACTTCATCTGAAAACTGATAAACGTTGCTTTTGGCTAATAACTGAGATTACAAAGGCCCGGAAATGCCTTGTTTGCGGATCATCAAGAAGTGAAACAGCATGAAGACTGCGATCAACCAAGGCAGGACAAAGGTGTGTGCGCTGTAGTAACGAGTTAGTGTTGCTTGACCAACACTGGAACCGCCGCGCAGCAAGTCGGAAATCAGAACGCCAACTACAGGAATTGCTTCTGGTACGCCGCTAACGATTTTTACAGCCCAATAGCCGACTTGATCCCAAGGTAAGGAATAGCCGGTGACTCCAAAGGAAACTGTAATCACAGCTAGGATGACACCACTTATCCAGGTCAATTCGCGGGGCTTTTTGAAACCACCAGTCAGATAAACCCGGAAGGTATGCAAAATCATCATCAATACCATCATGCTGGCAGACCAGCGATGGATGGAGCGAATTAGCCAACCGAAGTTTACTTCATTCATGATGTACTCTACTGAGGAGAAAGCTTCAGTAACTGTTGGTCTGTAGTAGAACGTCATGGCAAATCCAGTAGCAAACTGGATGAGAAAGCAAACCAGGGTAATTCCACCCAGGCAGTAAAAGATATTGACGTGAGGAGGGACGTACTTGCTAGTGACGTCTTCAGCGAGTGCCTGAATCTCTAGGCGTTCCTCAAACCAGTCGGAAACGTTGGCCATACAATCTCAAGTTCCTAAAAGTCGGTTGCGGTTGATAAATCCCGAAGTTCTGAATCGGCAAAAGCTTCACTCAGACTTCTCTCCCAATTAGCATTTTTGGGATTTTAGTAAAGGGGAGTTTTTTTGTTTGCTTTTCAGCTTTTGGCGTGCTAAGAGACTTCAGAAACTTTACACTCTGTAAAGATGGAATATATTGCGATCTCTTTACGCCCCTACACAGAAAATGGTGGACACAAAGTAGATTTTATCCTTTGGTGAGTGGATACGATGCATCAGTTGACTGAACAACTTGATGAGAAAAATGCACCACTTCTATAAAAAAAGTAACATAATCGAGAGATAGATTTCATCAACAACAGAGCAAGTGGGCATTATCTAGGCAATTTGGGTTGAGGTGGAATTGATAATGGGGTTCATGAACAAACAAGTCTTTCGGGTTGGATTTTCATTGTTAATGGCGTTTTGGTTGGCGTTGGGTACGCTTACTCAGCCAGCGATGGCTTTGACGGGGGAACAAAAGCTGGTTTCGGAAGTGTGGCGAATTGTTAATCGCACTTATCTAGATGAGACATTTAATCATCAAAACTGGGCGGCAGTCCGGCAAAAAATTCTGGAGAAGCCGCTGGCAGACTCAAATGCCACTTATACGGCTATTGGTAAGATGCTCAAGAGCCTCGACGATCCTTTTACCCGGTTTTTAGATCCAGAACAGTACCGCAGCTTACAGGTCAATACTTCTGGCGAACTGACTGGGGTGGGATTACAAATTGCTTTGAATTCTGAGAATGGGAAGTTGGAAGTAGTTACTCCCATAGCAGGTTCACCAGCAGATAAAGCGGGGATTAGACCACGCGATCGCATTCTCAAAATTGAAGGCGTTTCTACAGAAAATCTTACACTTGATGAAGCTGCGACCAGAATGCGTGGGCCGAGTGGCAGCCTTGTTACTCTCCTCATCGAACGGGAGGGAGAAACAGAAATGGAAATTAGGCTGACACGCGATCGCATTGCTCTTAACCCTGTGGTTTCAGATTTGCGTGTTTCAACCGAGGGTACACCTATTGGCTACCTACGTCTTACACAATTTAATGCCAACGCCTCAACGGAATTGGCACACGCTATTTCTAGTCTAGAAAAAAAAGGCGCTGCTGCCTACATTTTGGATTTGCGAAATAATCCTGGGGGGTTATTGCAATCAGGAATTGAAATCGCCCGTCTGTGGTTAGATTCCGGCACTATCGTTTACACCGTTAACCGACAAGGCATTCAGGGTAGTTTTGAAGCTCTTGGGCCAGCCCTGACGAAAGATCCTCTGGTGATTTTGGTCAATCAAGGAACTGCTAGTGCAAGTGAAATTCTCGCTGGCGCACTCCAAGATAATGGTCGTGCTCAGTTGGTAGGCGAAACCACCTTTGGCAAGGGCTTAATTCAATCCTTGTTTGAATTATCAGATGGTTCTGGCTTGGCAGTTACAATTGCTAAGTATGAAACTCCTCAACACCGGGATATTAACAAACTAGGTATTAAGCCAGATAAGGTGATTTCCCAAGCAGCTATTAACCGCGAACAGATTGGCACCGAAGCGGATCTGCAATATCAAGCAGCCGTGGAACTTTTGGTTAAAAACTCGGTGGTGGCGGGGAAGGTGTAAAAGTTAGGAGTTAGGAATTGCCTTGTTCCCAGTCTTTGACTGGGAATAACCATTAAATGTTCTTTGAAAAGTTTTGAGGGGTAAAATTTTATGCTAATCGCCTCACTATAATACGGTTTATTTTTTTACTTGCATCAGAGCTTATCGATTGATTTAGCATTGCCGCACTCTTAACATTTTTGTAAAAAATAGAGATTCCTGTAGAATATCGACCAAACTGGATTATTAAAGAATTGCTTTTCAAATCATGCATATTCGTTGTGAAACTCTGTCAGACTATACAGTAATAGCTGAGGTGAATACATTAGCCTTTGGGCAAGAAAACGAGGCGAAACTTGTGGAGGAAATTCGCCGTTCTGACTGCTATATTTCAGAACTTTCTCTGGTTGCAGAGGTTGAAAATGTTGTAGTCGGTCATATTTTATTCAGCTACATTGATCTGGTGAGTGAAGAAACACTACAGGTACTCGGTTTAGCACCTTTGGCAGTTCATTCAAAGTTTCAAAGACAGGGTATTGGTAGCGCACTAATAAAAGTAGGGTTAGAACTAGCAGATGAAAGAAGAGAACCTATAGTAATTGTATTAGGTCATCCACATTTCTATACTCGTTTTGGTTTTGAGTCATCAATCGGTTATGATATTGAGTCTCCCTTTCCAGTCCCGGAGGATGTTTTCATGGTCAAACCACTGCAAAACTATCACCAAAGATATAAGGGAAAAGTTGTTTACCCAAAAGCTTTTCAGGGAGTATAATTTAATTTTATAAAAACAACAATATTCACGTATTTTATACTAAGATTTTTACTCCAACTACACCCTTTACCTCTAACGCAGCCGCAACCTGTAAAATTAACGTTTCATTATATGGTGCTGCTATTAATTGCACACCTAAAGGTAATTTATTTGGGCGCTGAATCGGTACTGATAAAACGGGTAAACCAATGAAAGATAATGGTTGAGTGAATAACCCTAAATGAGGACGAACAAGAATTTCTTCGCCATCTAAAATCATAGTTGATTGACCAATTAGCGGTGCAGAAATTGGTGTAGTTGGGGCAAGAATTACATCCACATTTTGAAAAACTTCCCGAACGCGATCGCGGTACCATTTTCTAAAGCGTTGTGCTTGCAGATACCAGCTACTAGGAATTAACGCCCCAGCCAAAAAGCGATCGCGTGTTGCTGCATCAAAATCTTGAGGACGACATCGCAATTTATCCAAATGCAGATTTGCGCCCTCGCTAGCTGTAATCACAAACGCTGCTGCACGGGCGCGGTGTGCTTCTGGTATGGTTACGTATTCAGTGACTTCTATTGCATCAGCTATCTTTTGCACTGCTGCTAAAGCTTCCGGTTCTGCGCCTTTGGTGAAATAATCAGCAGCGATCGCAATTCTTATATCAGAAATATCTTGTTCAAGTTGTGGTAAAACCAATTCAGGCGGACGCTTAGTGCAAATGGGATCGCGATCATCTTCTCCCTGAAGCACATCAAACACCGTGGCGATATCCTGTACCGAACGCGCAAAAGGACCAACGTGGTCAAAACTGCTAGAAAATAAAGCTACCCCAGCACGAGATAACCTACCGTAAGTCGACTTAAAACCAAAAACGCCACACAACGCCGCCGGAACACGAATCGAACCATTTGTATCAGAACCCAGCGTCAACGGTACTAACCCAGCAGCAACAGCCGCCGCCGAACCACCCGATGAACCACCAGCAACTCGCTGTAAATCATGGGGGTTGTGAGTAGCACCGTAATGGGAATTTTCCGTCACAAACCCATAAGCGTACTCATCCATATTCAAAGCGCCAACCAGCACAGCACCCACTTGTTTCAGCTTTGCTACTGCTGTTGCATCTTGACTAGCTGCTGGGTTCTCTGCATTGATTTTCGACCCTGCCAGAGTTGTTAAACCAGCGATATCGAAGAGATTTTTCACCGCAAAAGGCACTCCAGCAAGCGTTCCAGGATTATTACCTTGGGCAATTTCCCTGTCAATGCGGGCTGCATCTGTTAAAGCCGTTTCAGCAGTCACAGCCGTAAAACAATTAAGTTGATTATCCCGCGCTGCTATTCGTGCGATCGCAGCCTTAGTAACTTCCACCGCGCTAACTTTACCTTCACGCACAGCAGCAGCTATCGATACAGCATCATTCATGGTTCAAAAACTGGTGCAACTTCAATATCCTCCCCTAGAGGAAAAGAATTTACCAGATTAGCGATCGCACTAATTCTCTCAAAATTTCCCACCACACCATCTCGATACTCATCCCTTAGCTGCAAATCCAACAACAACGCCATTTGATCAACATATTCACCTACACTAAAGCCTTCTCTTTCCATCTCTCTTCCTTTGCGGTCGTTATTCTAAACTTATAACCTCTTTCGGCAACACAAAAAATCCATCTTCCCCCGCCTCAAAATCAACAACCTGAAACACAGCATCAATATTTAACTCACCATAAATATGAGGAAATAAATTATCTACCTCCGCAGCTTCATAACGAATTTCAGCTTTAACTCGATCAGAATCAATGCAAAGAATTACCAAACCCTTTTGATTCACAAAAAAACGATTTGCAACCCAGATAACTTGTGCTGGTGTCGAACAGTGGATAAATCCTTCCGACTCTAACGTATCATCCCGATAGGTTCCGAGAATTTTTGCTTCTTCCCATTGTTCGCTTTTGGTGATATGTAAAATAGTGTTCATTGTAATTAATTAACAAATGCGATTAATTTTATACAGTAAACCTGGCTGTCATTTATGTGAAGGTTTGCAAGAAAAGTTAGAACAAATCCAAAATCTTAGTTTCGAGTTGGAAGTTAGGGATATTACGACTCGTGAAGATTGGTTTAGTGCGTATGAGTATGAGGTGCCAGTACTTTATTTATCGAACCGCCAAGACGCCAAGGGCACGGAGGGAGAAATTATAGAAGCACCATTGCCTCGTCCTTCTCCTCGTGCTAGTGTGCAGCAGTTGGAGCAAATGTTGCGTAAGTATTTAGCCAATTAGAGAAAAATAATGCAGAATAAGCGCAAGATCAAGAAGGTGACGAGGTTCACAAAATGAAATTGCGGGAATTACTAACGGCGGTAGACAGTGTTGAAAAATTGCCTAGCCATCCGATGGAGGATGTGGAAGTTAGGGGTTTGAAGACGAATTCCCATGCTTGTAGTGCGGGAGATTTGTTTATTGGGATGCCAGGAACGCGCGTTGATGGTGGGGAATTTTGGCAAAGTGCGATCGCATCCGGGGCTGTAGCTGCGATCGTTTCTCCCGAAGCTGCACAAAAAAATCCTCCCACAAATGAGGCTGTGGTCATTAGTGCAAGTAACATAACTCAAGCTTGTGCCCAGATAGCCAGTGCTTTTTACGGTTATCCGGGGCGAAAACTCAAGCTGGTAGGTGTAACTGGTACAAATGGCAAAACTACAACTACTCATCTAATTGAATTTCTGCTCATCAAAGCTAATCTAGCTACAGCTTTAATGGGAACTCTCTACACTCGTTGGGCAGGTTTTGAGCAAACTGCTGCCCACACTACGCCCTTTGCGGTGGAACTGCAACAGCAGCTAGCAGAGGCTGTAAAGGCTGGTAGTGAGTTTGGGGTGATGGAAGTAAGTTCTCACGCTTTGGCTCAAGGTAGAGTGTTGGGTTGTCAATTTGAGGTGGCGGTATTCAGTAATCTTACCCAAGACCATCTTGATTATCACACCGACATGGAAGATTACTTTGCCGCCAAAGCGTTGTTATTTAGCCCTGATTATCTCAAGGGACGAGCAATAATTAATGCTGATGATTCTTACGGGAAGCGGTTAATTGCTTCGTTGAATTCCGAACAGGTTTGGAGTTACAGTGTCAACGACAACAGCGCCGATTTATGGATGAGCGATTTAAGTTACCAGCCAAATGGTGTTAGTGGTACATTACATACACCAAAGGGTGATGTAGCTTTTCGATCGCCCCTAGTCGGACAATATAATTTAGAAAATCTTCTAGCAGCCGTAGGAGCAGTTTTACACTTAGGGCTAGATTTGCAGTTAGTTGCATCTGTGATACCTGAGTTTCCCGGAGTCCCCGGACGGATGGAACGGGTACAAATTGATGCTGACCAAAATATTAGCGTGATTGTGGATTATGCCCACACACCTGATAGTTTAGAAAATTTGCTGAAAGCTGCACGCCCATTTATACCTGGTAAACTGATTTGCGTGTTTGGTTGTGGTGGCGATCGCGATCGCACTAAGCGCCCAAAAATGGGTAAAATTGCGGCTGAGTTAGCTGATGTGGCAGTGGTGACATCAGATAATCCCCGGACTGAAGACCCAGAAAGGATTTTGCAAGATATTTTAGCGGTAATTGCTGACACAGTACAACCAACTGTAATTTGCGATCGGGCTACTGCAATTCGTACCGCTATCTTACAAGCACAACCCGGTGATGGAGTGTTGCTTGCTGGTAAAGGTCACGAAGACTATCAAATTCTCGGCACCGAAAAAATCCATTTTGATGACCGAGAACACGCACGCGACGCTTTACACGAAAGACTGAACATACAAGTTTAATTCGGGTATTGGGCATTGGAGATGGGGTATGGAAAAGAGGCAGAGGGGAAAACTCTTCTCCCTTGCTCCCTGCCCCCACTCCCCACCCCCTTGTAAGTAGAGTTTTTATACTTAATGTATTTTTCCGTCGGGATTTTGTAAAAAATGCACACATAAAGGTGAAAATCGAAGACAGAATTACTTGTTGCTTCATCCTTTTTGTGCTTGACTCATGAATGTTTCTCTGGCTAAGGATCTGTCTGTTTATCAACTGATCATGGGAGTGCAAGCGCCTCCTAAACCATTGTCCCTCAGTCCTGCTACTCTACTATCACTCGTGAGAGCGCAAATTGACTTACTAATTGAGCAGCAAATTGCAGCCACTTTATGGGTGAAGTTACCACCAGAAAAAATTTGGCAATCAGAATTAGCCCGGTATCAATCCTCGATAGGTGGGTCTAGTTTAATTTATACTTGCCAGATTGACGAGAGGGGGAAAGAGGGAGATGGGGAAGCAGGGGAAGAAAATACCCCTTCATCCCCCTATGATGTCCCCGTTTACCTACCACCAAACAGCCAACTGCGACGGGAAAACTTTCTGATGGTATTATCGCCGCAGTTTTGCAGTTTAATTTTGGCTCATCGACCACTTAAAAAACGTAAAAATCTGACATCGGGGAAGGTAAATACTAATAAAAACCAGCCATTGCTGATTATAACTACTGTTGAAGGGAGAGTAATTCAGCAAGTATTAGATGGTATCCAACAAGCGATGTCTAACGACAAGCCCCTAGGTGTCTACGCGCCAGAATCATCCCCAATACCTGCTAGTTTTATTTGTCCAGCTGTGCCCCAAGCCACACTGATGAATCAACTGTTGGCTAAACAACTCCTGCGACAAGATGAAATTAATCGTCAAATCATCACAGTACGCACTACTAAGTTGCAGCAGCAAAATCAAGAACTATACAACAAAGAGCAACAAAAAGATGAATATCTAAATAATGTATGTCAGGAATTGCGTATACCTCTAACGCACATGAAAACAGCACTCTCGTTATTGAATTCCCCTAATCTTAAACCCCCCCAGCGACAACGTTATTTACAGATGTTAAATACGCAGTGCGATCATCAGAATTCCCTGATTACTGGTTTGTTAGAACTGGTGCAGCTAGAACGGAATTTAGATGGGACAACTTTGGAATCGGTGCGTCTCTCAGATATTGTGCCTGGAGTAGTCAGTACCTACCAACCTCTAGCCCAAGAAAAAGGGATTATGTTAGCCTACACTATACCGACTGAACTCCCATCTGTTTGGTGCCTCAGTGGTGGTCTGAGGCAAATTGTGATTAATCTGCTGCACAACAGCATTAAGTTTACTCCTAATGGGGGTCAAGCATGGGTGCGTGCCCGTACTCAAGGCGATTATGTCCAATTAGAATTCCGCGACACAGGTATCGGTATTGCCGAAAACGAAATTCCCAAAATATTTGACCGCTTTTATCGTGTGCGTACATCTTCAGCAGAAGATTATGGTGGTGCTGGGTTGGGGTTAACAATAGTACAGCAATTGCTTCTGCGTTGTGGCGGATCTATTTCTGTAAAAAGTAAGTTATCTGAAGGTTCTACCTTTACAGTGCAGCTGCCAAGTGCTAACAATATCCCAATAGCGATCGCTACAGAAAATGAGTTATGAGTTATAAGTTATAAGTTATGAATTGTAAATTGATAATTCATAACTTATAACTCTTATTTAATTGGTTCAAAAATTAAAGGGTAAATTGTGGAGGTATTTCATATTCATAGCGAGAGACAAAATAAACGCCAACTTTTTTGTCGCTGTGATGACGGAAACCAAAACGTTCATATACTGCTCTGAGGTGTGGACGTGAAGCATCGCAATCTAGACGTAAATAATATCTACCAAGTGTTCGTGCATATTCAACAGCCCAAGCTAGAAGTGCTGAAGAGACTTTACCACCAGAGTAATTCCGTCGAACTGCAAAGCGATGTACAAATGCTGACTCTTCCTGAGAAATATCTGGCCAAAAAAGTAAATCTTCTAGCTGAAACTTAATTGTACCAACTGCTTCACCTGCCCACTCAGCAATGAAAAACAAGCCGTTAGCAACATCTTTAGAGATACTTTCTGGCGAAACCTCACTCTCATGCCATAGAGGCATACCACTCTGCTGGAGCCACAAAGCTGCTTCTAATAGCACATCCGAAACGATCGCCGTATCTTGTATGGTTGCTTGACGAATTGAGATGTACATTTAGTTATCAATTGTAAGTTAAGTTGAACTACAGTAAAATTTAAAAAAGATTTTTTCTAGTTTATATAATAATATTCGCTTAATTAATTATTAAACTTGGGAAAACCCATTCTTTAGCAAGCGGAAAGAAGGCAAAATCTAACTTTGGTAGAGTGGGGACAATGACTTTAGGAAGCATAACTATGTTATCCGAACTTGAGATTATTTCCCGATACAAAACTTACTAAAAATCCTCTCTAAAACTGATTCTGTTACTTCTTCTCCAGTAATTTCTCCGAGAGATTGAATCGCACCCCGTAAGTCAATTGTCCAAAAATCAAGGGGGAACTGTTTGGTAATGGTTGCTTGTACCTGTTCCAAAGAAATTTTAGCTTGAGTTAAGGCTGCTCCTTGCCTTTGATTAATGGCTAAATCCATATCAGCAGCTTGCACTTTTCCCGATTGAACTATCTCTAAAATTGCTGTTTCTAAAGCATCAATACCTTGATTTTGGGCTGCGGCTGTGAAAATCTGGGATTTTGGACTTTCAATTTTAAATTGAGGATTTTTGCTGTTATCTTTGTTTACCAAATCGATTTTGTTAATTACTATAATCAACGGACGGTGTTCTACCTGTTCGTAAATTTCTTGATCGCCTTCTGTCCAACCTGCGGAAGCATCAATGGTAAGCAAGACTAAATCAGCTGCATTGGCGGCACGACGCGATCGCTCCACGCCAATTTTTTCTACTTGGTCTGTTGTTTCCCGAATCCCCGCAGTATCTAGCACTTGTACGGGAATTCCCCCGACAACTAACTGCGATTCCACCACATCGCGGGTTGTACCGGGTAAATCGGTTACAATGGCGCGATCGCTCCGGCTCCAAGCATTCAATAAACTCGATTTACCCACATTCGGACGCCCAACAATTGCCACTTTTAAACCAGTGCGTAGCAACTCACCTTTGTCTTTGGTTGCCAATAACCTAGTTATTTCTAGGGCAATTTTATCGATTTCTGATATGATTGCTTTATCATCCAACGGCGGAAGGTCTTCCTCAAAATCAATCCGAGCTTCAATTTCTGCCAAAATATCTAAACAGTTAGCGCGTAACTGACGGATTGGATGAGCTAATTTTCCTTGTAAACCAGCTAAGGCACTTTGAGCAGCTTGGGGTGATTTAGCTCCCACTAAATCAGCAATACCTTCGGCTTGAGTTAAATCCAATCGTCCATTCAAAAAGGCGCGGAGAGTAAATTCTCCTGGTTGTGCTAATCTAGCGCCATTTTCCAAACACAGTTGCAACACCTGCTGCACTGCCATAATTCCCCCGTGGCAATGGAATTCCACTACATCTTCACGGGTGTAAGAACGGGGTGCTTTCATAACCAACAACAGGGCTTCATCTACTAGTTGTTGCGTCTGGGGATGGCGAATGTAACCGTAGAAAACGCGGTGACTTTCCCAAACTTGTCGCCCTGGTGCATGAAAAAGACTTTGGGCGATTGCCATTGCTTGAGAACCGGACACCCGCACAATCCCAACACTACCCTGTTGGGGGACAACAGCAGTTGCGATCGCGGCAATAGTTCCAGTAGTAGCAAAGAGTTCTGACATGAGCGCCCTTTATAAGAGTTAGGAGTGAAAAATTAAGGACTGACAAAAAATAAATTATCCAAAATTATTTGTACATTTTTAGGGGTGCAAGGCTTTGCGCTCCTACGATAGGATGTTTTTTTACTGGAATTCCCTTAAGAGTAAAAATCATAACTCATAACTCATAACTTTCTAAATGGTAGGTATTTAGACTAATGAGATGGCAATTGGCAAGGTAAAATTTACTTAGAGGATAATGCGTGATAGTAAAAAGTTAAGAGCGGAGTCAGAGATGCTCCGCCTCCGGTGAAGAGTTAGGGGTAAAAATCATAGCTCACACTCATAATTTTTAGAGAGGAATTTACTATGGAGCAAAAAATTGACTGTGCCCAAGCCTGTGTTAACGGGTGTGTTTTAGGGGATAAATGTCCCAATATCGAGTTTAGAGAGGCAGCGGCAAAATTTATTGAAGACACTCCCTTAGACAAAATGCTGGAGTTGGCAGAAGAACGCCTGCGGAAAAGAATGACGGAACCGCCAAAATGGGTTTTTCCTGAAGATCCATAGCATTCGGGCTAACAGGCACTAGCAATCTCTAGGACTGGGAAAGAGACTTTTTTTCAATTTGCTTGAAGTTTGAATCTCCATCAACATTGTCCCAGTCCCCAGTTCAAAAGTGTTAAGAGTAAAGCATTCTACACCACCTAATTCTTCATCACCGCATCTACAAGTACACTGGCATCAAAGCGTACTACATCAGTACAAGGTAGCCCCGTTTCTGCTATTGTTTGAGCGATGCTTTCCTTAGCCGCAGACTCATCTAGATGGGCTGTGTTCAGCGCTATACCCACTACAGCAACAGTTCCAAATGCACCACCGGCGCTAGCAACAGTTTCATAAAGTCGAATCACCTCTGGTAAAAGTGGAATTAGTACATGAGGATGATTGCGTATATGAACTTGTCCCGCCCGATGTACTAATACCAATTGGGTTGGTTGCGAACCACGGATTAAGGGTAAAGTTGCTGTTGAACTGGGATGTAACAAGGAACCTTGTCCTTCAATGTGCAAAATGTCGTAGTTTTTGCCATAGCGCATCACTATCTGTTCCACAGCACCGGCGGCAAAGTCTACTCGCACTGCATCTAAAGCCACGCCGTCGCCTTCTAACATCACCCCAGTTTGCCCTGTAGCCAGGAATTTGGAACGCCAGCCTCGTAGTTTTGATGCCCAATGTAACTCTAGGCTAGTTGACATTTTACCAATCGCCATATCGGTTCCCACTGTCAAGACTCGCCGACATGGGAGGGTGCGTGCCATTCCACTAGCAACACTTATATTAGACGGTTCTTTACGCACATCCCAAATTAATTGACCTGGTTTGAGTAGTGTATTTAACTCTGGCATAGTTGCCATTGGTGTATGTAAACCATTCACCAGAGATATTCCAGCTTCTAAAGCGTCTTTGATTTCCAGCCAGTAATCTTCTGGTACAGCACCACCTCCTGGGGCAATGCCAATTACTAAAACTTCCGGCTGGTACTCTAGAGCTGCGGCTACAGATGTCACAATAGGCACATCACGCTTGATACCTGTTAATTGTGCTAGGGATTTGCCAGCACACTCGCGATCAATTATGGCTACAATTGGGGCTTCGCTGTAACGTAAAATAGATAACCCCGTTTTTCCCTGAGTTCCAGTAGTTCCTTCATGTAGCAAGATAGCTACTCGTTGATTAAGTGGTAGACGCACTGTGTTGTACCTCAGAAATCCTGCAACAAAATACTTTTACTATTGGTGGTACTCATCATGAGTTCAAGATACTTCGACTATGGGAACAGCCTACGTAAGTATTTTTGCGCTATCCAAGTTTATTTCCATTGGTGGTGTTGGGCGGTGCAGATGACCCTACAAGTATATTACACAGCACAGAAAATTATCGGGATTCCTGATCAACTTTGCAGAGTAATATAGCTGCGACAACAGCAATTTTAACTGGTCTAGTATTAAAGAAAAGGTGAATTCAAAAAGTCTTACAAAGAGACAATTTCACGCCTTTCCAAATTTGAGCAATTTATAGTAATTTGATAAAAATTTCCAGCCAAAAACCAAGAATTAATATTGACTTAATGTTAGAAACACTGTCTGCAATAAACCTATTACAAAACCCAAAACACCACCTAAAGTAACAATCGCCTGCAATTCATTTTTGACAATTCCTTCAATTGCAGCTTCTAAATCAGCCGGAGAAGTTGATTTTACACGGTCAACTATCACCTCATCTATCGACAAAATTGGGATTGCTTGCGCCACAATTACTTCTAAATCTTTTTCCAAATACTTCTCTAAAATTAGAGCTAACTCTTGACTCATAACTTCTAAAGAAGTACTTACAACAGGTGAAGTGCTAAGACGATTCAGCAAAACTACAGCAATATTTTCCCAATCAACAGAATCAGTTAATCCTTGTAAAAAATCGCTCCCACTGTTTTGCAGGTAATGGCGGACACTTTCGCGGGTGGTCTTTCGTAGCTGGCGCACCGTACCTATTGGCAAGTTTTGTAATGATAAATTTTGCAGTAATTTCCTAATGCGATCGCGGATTTGCAAATCTTGAGTCAATTCCTGCAAGCGAGTATTAGCAGCCTCTTTTTCATCTAAACAAAAAGTTCGTAGGCGGGTGAGAGTATTACGTAAGCCAAATAAATTTGCTACTACCCAATAAGTTCCACTGGTTTTTTCGCGGAAGCCTTCATCAATAATTTGAATCGTGCGATCGGTCAAAAAATCAACTATCGTTTGGCGCAGCAGATCCGGCGGTAAAACTACTTGCAACAACCAATCAGCCAGCCGCGTAGCTTGTTCTTCAGTTAGTTGAAATTCTAGTAATATCTGGTCAAAAATTTGATTGATTTGCGCTTCCAAAAAATCTTCACGTCGCGCTAAAACCTTGAGTAGTCGTGGCAAGGATTCCCCTAATAAATCCCGCAAAATTCCCGCGACAATTTTGGTACTTTTTTGATTTTTATCTGTTTTGATTTGTTCAATCGCTAGCCGCAACAACCAGAGAATTGCTGATTGCACGCGTTCTGTTTGCAACAAACGCCGTGCCAGATTTTGCAATTCTTGTGGTGTCAACAGTGACCCCATGATTGTATTAGAAATGTTCTTAGCCAGACGTTCCTGATTGCGGGGGATCAATCCAGGGGTGAAGGGTACTCTTCGTCCAGCGATATAAATTGCTCGGTAAGGACGGAACAACATTTTGATGGCTATATCATTTGTGAAATAGCCAATAATTCCACCCAGTACCGGGGGAGACACATAAAGCCAAAGATGAGACCAGTCCAAGGGAAGAATTAGAAAAGTTAGCAGTTTTGAGCTTAGAGTTAGGAGTTAACAGTAGAGACGCGATTAATCGCGTCTGTACAAATGCGATTAATCTCATCTGTACAAGAGTTAGGAGTTAGGAATGATAAATTTTAAATGAGAATTTATCACTACTCATAATTCACAACTTTTAACTAATAGCTCCTAACTTACTAAGCACTAGCACTCCCATCATACCGTTCACAATGGGGTAGTGTGTGGCAACTGCAAAACCAACTTGATGAGCTAACTCTATTTGCTCTTTGCCGATGGGAAAGCGGTCTAAGCTGGGACTGATGTAGGCATATTCTTCTTTTAAGCCTAAATAATTGGCAACTGGCACCACGAAACCGTCCAGATACAACTGCTGAAAAGCACGTAGCTGAGGATTACTCGGTCGATGAAAGTCTAAAATTGCGGCTTTAGCTCCCGGCTTCAAAACCCGGTATAACTCTTGGAGACTGCGAGAAATATCTTTAACATTTCTTAAACCATAGCCCATTGTTGCGGCATCAAATTGGTTGTCGTCAAAGGGTAAGTTGAGTACATCAGCTTCTACCCAAGCGATGCCTACGGCGGGCAAAGCCAACGCAGGTTGAGGGTACTGCTTTTGGGAGCGTTCTTTAGCCTTTTCTAGCAGATTTGCAGAAAAATCCACTCCGTACACTTTACCTGTTGCTCCCACGCGCCGTGCCAAACGTAAGGCTAAATCACCACTACCGCAACACAAATCTAATGCGGTATCTCCGGGTTTAGCTGCACTCCATTTTACTGCCATTTCCTTCCAGATTCGATGCTGTCCCAGACTCAACCAATCGTTTAATTGGTCATAAACTGGAGCTATACGGTTAAAAATGGACTGAATTTCGTTAGTCATTGGGTATGGGGCATGGGGCATGGAACATTGGGCATTGGACATTAGTCATTGGTTTTTGACAAAGGACTAATGACAACTAGTAAGAGCGATCGCCACTAGTTCTGCTGATAAATTAATTAGCATTAATTCATCTTCCCGCAAAGTGCAAGGTTGTTTCCACTGTAGCGACAATACACCCAAAAGTTGATTCCGGTAGCTAATTGGGATCACTAAGTGTGCTTGCACACCCGTATTTTGGTAGTGAATAGTATCAACTAATTTGGTGTCTTTAAGTACATTTAAGGACACTTGCATTTGCCTAGTGGCGATCGCTTCCGTTGTCAGTGGGTCTTGAGATAACCAATTATCTATTGTACCTGTATCGCTGTAAGTTCCTTGAGTCGCAACCAGAGTATTTCCATCTGTAAGTTGTAAGATACAGCCTTCTGCCCCAAAAGTCTCACTCACAGCCCTAGCAATTGGAGCAAGAGTTTCCTCTAAGCTAGAAGCTGCTTGAGTTACCTGTACCAAAACACTCAGCAGCGCCATTTGAGCATGGGCACGACGTAATTCTTCTGTACGCTGCTTGAGTAAGTCGTAGGTTTCTGCTGCTCTTTGCACTACTGCCTTCAGTTCCCCTGGGTCCCAAGGCTTGGTAATATATTTGTAAACTTGCCCCGCATTAATCGCTTCTACCAAATCCTCAATATCAGTAAATCCGGTGAGAATTATTCTTACCGTATCGGGAAACTGAGGTACTGTCTTGCTGAGAAACTCAGTTCCTTTCATTTCTGGCATTCGTTGATCGGAGATAATCACCGCTACCTCCCCTTCTGCTGCCAAAACTTCTAGGGCATTTACCCCACTATCAGCTTTGAGAACATTAAAGTCGCGTCGAAATGTGCGATAAAGTAGATCGAGATTATCTGGCTCATCGTCAACTACCAAGATTTTCAGCTTTTTTGGTCGTTCGAGAGTCATTACTTGATATTGGACTTTATCAATTTCAACACTGGGATTATTCATAAGATATTTCCTTTAAATATTCACTCTCTTGTTATATTCCATACCAAGTTTAGTTGAGAATAGCTGAAAATCACCAAGGGTTTATACGGAGTTATCTGGCATATTATGAAACGTTAATATTGAGCGCTACAGAGAAAATTTGTCGCCTAATTCTTTCCTCCTGCCTCCTGCTTCTCTTATAAGTTTCCCCAGATAAAATCAAGGCAGTAGGTCTGGGTAGTTCATAGATTAGAATAATACTTGCTCATGAGGTGTTAATTAACCTCTCAAGTTGAAGCTCGCACTCCGATTATGACTGATCTACCACCCAACGCTCAGAATCCCGAAGACAATGTTACCAACGATGTAGCACAAGAGTTACTGCGACGGCTGAGGCAAAAACAAGGCAACTGGGTGGAATGGGGAGCCGCGATCGCCTCGTTGCTAAAAACTGGTTACAACCCCCAAGAAATTTTTGAGGCGACTGGATTTGAGCCGATTCAACAAAATCAGGTGGTTGTTGGTTCTCAAGTTTACAATTCTTTGGAAAAATTTGGAGTATCGGAAGCAACGCGATCGCACTATGCCACACGCGGCAGTGATGTTTTATACGAACTGCGTTTGCTCACCCAAGAAGAACGCGCCGCCGCTGCCGAACTCATCTTCGTTCACAACGTTGATGCTGATGAGGCACGGGATATAGCAAAAGCCCTGAAAGAGTTCTCTTATTACCGCACTTTACCGGAAGGGTTTTCTGCCCATCCTGGTGATGCTGTTGCTCATCAAGTTTGGAAACTGGCACGTCAAAATGCAGATTTACAACAGCGCTCGCGCCTAATTGCCAAAGGTTTACGCTTTGCTCACACGCCAGCAGCCAGGCAAAAAATCGAACAGCTACTGACTGATTTTACTACTGTTCCCCAGCGTCCAGCGCCAATTTTACCCTTTTACCGCCTGGAATTTGAAGAACAATTACCCCGAATCTTACCCGTGGTTGGCGAGTTGCCATTGTCACGACAAGACTTGCAAGCTGTGCCCATACTGACAGAAATTGAACCATTTCGGATGGTCAAGTTTTCTGGAGAGCAAGCTTGGATACCATTACCAGGTTGGCAAGTGTTGTTGGCGGCAGAAGATCCAGTAGTTATTTTAGCGAATAGCGATCGCTTCCCTATCCAAACCCAAAGCCAAATAGGGCCAGTTGTAGTAGTGATAGATCGTGCCCAACGACAATGGGATGCCTCTAGCTACTTTGTTGTTGAAAATGGTGGTCAATTAGATTTTCAATGGTTTGAAACTGAGCCAGAAATTTCCTTACTAGGACAAATTATTATCATCGTGCGTCCTAAGAAAATTTTGGATGAAGAATTAACTAAGGATTCATGGCAGATTGACGAATAAATTCAATTTTAGACAGTAATAACTGCGTGATGCGATCTATTAATACTGTCCCAACAGCGCATACTAGACGAGGCATTAGTTGAATTTTCTATTTTGTCAATGCCGCCAGTTGCTTTAACTCTAGTTAAGCAGAGAAAGGCACTGGCTCCCCAATGCCTTGTCTAAGCTCTTTCTTTTTCATCAAAGAAGAGAACAGGAACAGTATTTTTTCCGATAAAAATATATAAAAATATGAGAAAATTTAAATAAATTTTCAAATCATTTTTAATAGAATTCACTATAACAAGAATATCAACAAATGTATGATTCGAGTATTGTCAGGGGATTATTAATTCTATTTCTAGCAGAACTTCTTAGATAGAAGGAACGCTAAATTTCTCGTCTTATACCATTTCACGAAATATCTAACACAAATAATTTGTCTCTAAACCTTTCCCCCTGCTGCCTATTTGTATCAACCTTAAAGTGAAATAGTATTAATGCTTGACAGGATAGAAAAGTGTATATATACTTAATTCCATGCAAGACCAAACTACTCAATTAGCTCTACTCAAAAAAGTTGCAGCTACCTGTACCTGTTTTAATCTCCGCAAAGCATCTCGCACAGTTACGCAGCTTTTTGATGAGATTTTGCAACCAAGTGGGATTTTAGCTAACCAATTCACCTTGCTGACTGCAATAAACTTAGCTGGCTCAGTAACAATCACGCGCCTAGCTCAAGAATTAGTTATGGATCGAACCACTCTGACACGTAATTTAAAACCACTAGAAAAGCAGGGATTGCTCCAGATTCAACCAGGACAGGATCAACGGATGCGGGTGATCAGTTTAACAGATAAAGGACAAGCCGCTTTAACAAAGGCTTTACCTCTATGGGAGGTAGCCCAAACTCGTGTATTAGAACAATTAGGGCAAGAACGATGGAGTACTTTGTTATCAGGTTTGTCCGACACTGTATCCTTGCTGCATAAAGGCTAATTTTTTTCTCAAAAGAGTGCATATACACGTATTTTTTAATTAGGAAACCTGTATGTCTAAATTTGATAACCATCCAACTGTCAGACAGTATCGTGAACAAAGCACTATCAATGATTCCACGATCGCTTCTCCTTTAGATGTTGATTGGCTACGTAGCCTGTGCTTAGAGCTAGGAGCGGATGATGTTGGCTTTGTAGAGATTGATCGCCCAGAGATTGCTGCTCAACGCCAGGATATTCTTGTAGCTTTTCCACCGACGAAGACACTAGTTAGCTTTGTGTGTCGCATGAACCGGGAGAATGTCCGTAGTTTAGAGCGATCGATTGCCAACGTGGAATTTCACACTACAGGCGATGAGGTTAATCAAATTGCTCATGAGATTGTTGCTACTCTTGAACAAAAAGGAATTCGAGCTTTAAATCCAGCAATGAGTTTTCCGATGGAAATGGATCGCTTTCCAGGGAAAATTTGGGTTGTTTCGCACAAACCCGTAGCTGTAGCCGCAGGTTTGGGTCACATGGGGATTCACCGCAACGTTATTCATCCCAAATTTGGCAACTTTATTTTACTAGGGACGATTTTGATCGAAGCTGAAGTAACTAAATATAACAGACCAATTGACTATAACCCCTGCCTGGAGTGCAAATTATGTGTAGTAGCTTGTCCAGTGGGAGCTATTGGTGGTGATGGACATTTCAACTTCTCAGCTTGTTACACTCACAATTATCGAGAGTTTATGGGAGGATTTACAGATTGGGTAGAAGATATTGCCGAAAGTAAAAGTGCCCATGACTACCGTCAAAAAGTGAATGGTTCGGAATCAGCATCAATGTGGCAGAGTCTTGCTTTCAAATCAAACTATAAAGCAGCTTATTGTGTAGCTGCTTGTCCAGCTGGGGAAGATGTAATTGGTCAATTTTTGAGGAATAAAAAAGTCTTTGTTAAAGAAGTAGTTCGACCCTTACAAGATAAAAAAGAAACTATTTATCTTGTTCCAGGTTCCGATGCCCAAAATTACGTTGCACGAAGATTTCCACATAAGAAAGTCAAGCAAGTTAGCAATGGCATTCGCCCTAATTCTATTCAAGGGTTTCTTTTCGGTTTACCTCTGTTATTTCAAAGGAATCAATCAGTAGGACTGGATACTATTTATCACTTCACATTCACTGGAAAGGAAAAATGTCAGGCAACAGTCATAATTAAAGATAAGACAATTCAGATAGAAAATAGTCATATTGGAACAGCCGATATTCAGATTACCGCCGACAGCCACACCTGGCTTCAGTTTCTAGCTAAGGAACAGAATATTGTTTGGGCGCTAATCAGGAGGAAGATTCGCATTCGAGGATCATTACGTTTACTTCAGGCTTTTGGAAAATGTTTTCCCTCATAAATTAGTGTAATCGAATATTTGCGATGATTGAGTTTTTAGTCTGTAAAGTTTTTTAGGATTTGTAGTAAGCACTGTAGTAATTAAAAAATAATGACTAAAGTTCTAGCTACGAAATTACTTACTAATCCAATAAAACTAAACAGACTAGTTACTATCAGCAATTTAGTAATTTGAGATTAATAATCACCTAAAATTATTCATATATGTGATTTTTGAATTAAATCCAAAATCTAAAATCTAAAAACTAAAATTTTATATGTCCGACTCTAAATTTACTGCTCCTGTGGCTCAAGAATTACTCCACTCAGAATTGTTGGAGCGATCGCCTACTCTTTCTCTGCGCGAGAAGATTCTCGCAATCCGCAATAGTCTACGCCCTGGACAACAGCAAATGGCTGACTGGCAATCTGGCCCTTTGGCTATTTCTGCCGTTCCTGGTGCAGGTAAATCTACTGGGATGGCGGCAGCGGCAGCGATCGCGATCGCTCGTCAATATGAACGTTCATCCTTTCGCCGTCAGTTGGTAGTCGTTACTTTTACTCGTTCTGCTGCTGCCAATATTAAAGCGAAGATCCGCAAAGATTTAAAAAAATTGTCTTTACCTCAGACCGGCTTTTTTGTCTATACTCTACATGGTTTAGCGTTGAATATTGCCGGTCGCCATCCTGATTTATCAGGTTTGCAATTAGAAAATGTCACCTTAATTACACCAACCCAAAGTCACCGCTTTATTAGAAATGCTGTAGAACAATGGATTGTAAATAATCCAGATATATATTCGCGGTTATTAGAAGGTCATCAATTTGACGGCGAAGAGACAGAAAGATTGCGTCGCCAATCGGTGTTGCGAACAGAAGTATTGCCGGAATTGGCTAATACAGTAATTCATGAAGCAAAAAGTTCTGGGATATCGCCACAATTGTTGCGGGAGTGGAGTAAACAAACCACAGACGAATACGCAATTTTGAGCATAGCGGCGGGATTGTATGAGCAATATCAAAACTTAATGCGATCGCGTGACTTCATTGATTACGACGATATGATTTTAGCTGCACTGCGCGTTTTAGAAAACGACAGTGCCCGTCGCATTGAGCAAAACCAAGTATTCGCCGTCTTTGAAGACGAAGCCCAAGATTCTAGCCCCCTACAGACGCAGTTGTTAGAAATTTTGGCAAGTGATGGGAGAGAAGAGGGAACAGGGGGAGATAATTTTTCACTCCTAACTCTTAACTCCTCACTCCATTTAGTCAGAGTAGGCGACCCTAATCAGGCGATTAACTCTACCTTTACTCCAGCCGATCCGATTTATTTTCGGCAATTTTGCGAAGAGTGCGATCGCATCGAACGATTGGCAACGATGGATCAAGCTGGCCGCAGTACTAGAATTATCATTGAAGCCGCTAACTTTGCCCTCAAATGGATCAATAGTCAGTGGTTAGCAACAACCAACAACAAACAACAAACTCCTGACAACCGACAAGTACCATTTCGCTTGCAGACAATTCGTCCTGTTGAAGCTGGCGATCCGCAAATCAATGCTAACCCTGCACCAGTAGGACGAGGGCTAGAACTGTATACCCCGCGTGATATTCATCACACCGTTGAATTATTATCTCAAAGGGTGATTGAGTTATTTGGCGAAGACCCAACACAAAATAGTGCAGCGATTTTAGTCCGAGAAAATCGCCAAGGACGATGGTTAGCGGAGGCTCTGACACCTTTGTGCAAAGAGCATAAAATTATACTCTACGATGTCGGAGAACGCGATCGCCGTTCCCATGTCCCCCAAGAAATTTTGGCACTATTGCAATTTTGCGATCGCCCCCACTCTCCCGATTACATCAAAGCCGCCCTAGAAGCGTTAGTACAGCGCCAATTAATTCCTACTCAAGACCTCAACACCCTTGCTAGTTTACCAGAAGAGTTTTTGTATCCTGGCCCCCTAGCACCACTCCAGCCAGAAACAGTACAAAAAGCTGCACGCTTGTGTCGCAGTTTACTTCGTGCTCGCTTGGAATTGCCCTTATACCAGCTAATTTCCTTTCTCGCCTTGACCTTAAATTACGACCAAGCAGAATTAGCAACTGCTGACAAACTCGCAGAACGGGTAAACCAGCAGATAGCTGGCAATAGTTCGATGGGGGGAATGCTTTCAGCTTTAAGTGAAATCGTCAGTTCTGAACGGTTTGAACCAGTGGAAACCGAGGATTCAGAAGAACGTTACACTCGTCGCGGTCAACTGACAATTATTACCATGCACAAAGCCAAAGGGCTAGATTGGGACTATGTATTTCTTCCCTTTCTCCACGAAAACTTGATTCCTGGTAGATTTTGGGTTCCTCCCCAAAGCCAATTCTTAGGCGACTTTACCTTATCAGAAGTAGCACGGGCCCAAATTCGCGCTACCCTCCACGAAGAATCTGTCATACCGGATGTTAGCCAGGCGTGGGAGGTGGCAAAGAATTTGAAAACATCTGAAGAGTATCGTTTGCTCTATGTTGCCATGACACGAGCAAAGCTTCTGTTGTGGATGTCTGCGGCGCAGAAAGCCCCCTTTACTTGGAGTAAACCAGACAATTTACAAGAACAAGCGCCTTGTCCGGTTTTTCCAGCATTAAAACGCCAGTTTCCTGAATGTGTAGTGAATTCGACTTTATCCAAAATGAGCAACTAAGTTTTCTTTATCCACCAAAATGCTGGTTTTTTAGCTGAAAGCAGAAGAAGTCCACAGAAGTTTCAGCTTAGGCGATCACATTGCCAAAAATAGATCAAGTTGGGAATGTGGTTAATGCTGTATGATTAATGACATATTAATAAAACAGATTTCTTTGGACTAGAAATGAAGCTTCTTAAGGCTCTTTCGGTGTACCTACAGTGTACACACAAGTGGAAAAAGCTCGATTTCCCATTGTTATCTCGTTCATATACACAGCATGGGAATGCCTGATTAGGGGCTGCTGCCTCCAGTTAGACATTGAGTCAGAGGCTTAGTGAATGCATTCCCCAGCGGCAGCTTACGAACGAGTCAAGCCTTATCAAGCTAGGTTTTTAGAACTTGTGTGTACACCGTAGCCCGGTGTACGGGAGAGTTTTGGAGAGGGGTTCATTAAGTTCAGTTTTAGTCGTTCGCAGTACACGCTTTAAATTTGAGCCTGGATAACGGTTTCAGGTATTTACATAAATCGCAAGGAATGGTGATTATGAAAGGATATGTATTGACGTTAGCGTTGACAAGCTTGGTATCGTGGGGATTTGGGCTTACTGAAAACAGTTCTGCTGGGGCTGTTTCTCGCTTAGACACCACTCAATTGTCCCAAACACTCCAGGCGCAATCAAGCAACTTGCCGAGAGCAATCGCTCATAAAATTTTACGGGATGCATCCAAGCGTTCTGGCGTACCTAGACGGGAATTACAGATTACCCAAGTGGTATCGAAAACCTTTGGTAATCCTTGTGAGTTCAATTTTGGCGAAATCTGCACCAGGGAATACAACCCCATTGAGGGTTGGAAAGTAGTTGTCAGAGTTCGGCAAGATTCGTGGACTTACCATGTAGATAAATCTGGAAAACAAATTGTTTTAGATCCTAAGGTGAGCGCTTTACAGATATTGCCGAAAACGATCTCTTATGCAATTTTGACCGATGCTTCAAACCGTTCTGGAGTAGCAATTGCTGATTTAACAATAACTAAAGCTACACCAAGAACCTTTGGAAATTCCTGCGTATTTGGCTTTGGTGAAGTTTGCATCCAGATATTCGACCCCATTGAGGGCTGGGAAGTAATTGTCAAGGTTAAAGGCCAATTTTGGACTTACCATGTCAATAAAGATGGTTCACAAATTGTTTTAGATCCCAAAGTCACCGTCATTAAGAAAAATTAAATAATCAATGGCTTTGGCTTTTCCCATCTTTTCACACCGTGGTTTGACCATCACAGCACGGTGTGAGTCATTTTTACTATTGGTAGAAGCTTCGTGATCGCTCCGAAAACTTGCCAGCAAATCGCGTTTTAGACCTTCGTAACGTTTCGCTGACTCAGAATGCTTTTATTTAATTGCAGTTATAGCAATTTTAATAGTATATAATAATGGATCGTGTCGAATCAAAGCTAGACCATGCCTAAACTAAAGACTCGTAAAGCCGCGGCAAAGCGATTCCGTGCCACCGGTACCGGCAAAATCGTCCGTCGTAAAGCGTTCAAAAGCCACCTTTTAGAACACAAATCTTCTGACAAAAAGCGTAGCATGCGTCAGAGTGCGCTTGTACATGAACGCGATGAACTTAACGTGCGCTTGATGCTCCCATATTTGTAAGTCTTTAAGGAAATAAGTTATGACTCGGGTAAAACGCGGTAATGTAGCTCGGAAGCGCCGCAATAAAATTCTCAAACTAGCTAAAGGTTTTCGCGGTTCCCATTCAACTCTGTTTAGAACTGCCAACCAACAAGTGATGAAGGCGCTACGGAGTGCCTACCGCGATCGCAAAAAGAAAAAGCGCGATTTTCGTCGTCTCTGGATCACCCGCATCAACGCTGCTTCTAGGCAACACGGCTTGAGCTATAGCCAGTTGATCGGTAACTTGAAAAAAGCTGATATCCAACTAAATCGCAAGATGTTGGCACAATTGGCAGTCCTCGATCCAGCTAGCTTTGGTAAAGTTGCTGAACTCGCAAATCAAGCTAAAGGATAAAGGTGGCAAGGGATGTATAACAGATGTAACAGATGGCAAGTAATTACTCGGTTACATCTGGTATTATCCGCCACTATTTTTTGGATTTTTTGCTGTTCCATAGTGGGGACAGGATTAACTGCATCTGCTGCCGAAATGTCAGAAATTCAGCAGCGGGGCTATCTAACTGTTGCCGTTAAAGATAACTTGCGTCCTTTGGGATTTAAAGATGCTAAAGGTAATTTGCAAGGCTTAGAAATTGACTTGGCAAAGCGTTTGGCAGTTGACTTGGTTGGTAAAGCCGAGGCTGTCAGATTCCAACCTGTAGCAAATCGCGATCGCCTGTCTGTAGTCTTAGACAAGAAAGTTGATTTTGCGATCGCTAGAGTCACAGCAACCGAGTCACGCGCTCGTATAGTTAGTTTCGGTGTTCCCTACTATTTGGATGGCACTGTATTAGTTACAAAAGATACTTCTATGCAGAAGTTGAGTGATTTGGCAAAACAAAAAATCGCCGTACTCAACAATTCCAGCACCATTGCTCAAGTGCGGTACTATGTGCCAAGTGCCGAGTTAGTTGGCGTTAATTCTTATGAAGAAGCGCGAGAGGGAATAGAAAATAATGCCGTCGTCGCCTTTGCCGCAGATGCAAGCGTTTTGAGCGGTTGGGTGCAACAATATCCCCAATATCGGCTACTACCAACCAAGCTATCAACTGAACCCTTGTCTGTAGTAATGCCCAAAGGATTGCAATATGATGAGTTAAGACGAAGCGTTAATCAAGCGATCGCTCGTTACTTAGAAGAAGGTTGGCTCCAGCAACGCTCCCAATATTGGGGTTTACCGTAAGTTTGTCATTAGTCATTAATTCTTTGTCATTAGTGAATAACCAAGGACAAAGGACAAAGGACAAAGGACAAATAACAATAGACTAAGAATAGATTACAGAAGCAACTTTATAATATCTGTCTTTGCAGCAATGGATAATGATCTAGCCGTTGTTTATCTCTCAATTTTGGTGATTGTACTCACAATTGCAGCCGTGGCTGTGTTTCGCCAGATTTTCAAAACTCGCAAGGTTGAAAGCTCTTTTGCAAAGTTGCGAAAGAAGTTAGAGAAAGAAAAGGGTACGACTCAAGAATATTATGAGTTAGGCAGTATTTATTCAGAAAAAAAACTGTATTCCCAAGCGATCGTGCTGTTTCAAAAAGCTCTCAAAACTGCCGAAGAAGAGGGAGAAGAAAATATCGCCCCCATTTACAACGGGCTGGGCTATATTTATTTTACCCAAGAGCAATATGACTTAGCAATTCGTCAGTACAAAGAAGCTCTCAAATCTAAACCAGACTACGTGACAGGATTAAATAATCTCGGTCACGCCTACGAAAAGAAAAAATTAACTGCTCAGGCGTTACAAAGTTACGAAGAAGCACTCAAATTAGCTCCAAATAACCCTATTGCTAAACGTCGTGCTGAATCTTTACGTCGGTTGGTTTCTGCGTAATTGCTAACAGTTCATAATTGATCAGTTATGAACAGAAGATTATGGTCTTGATTTACCATAGGGGCAATTCATGAATTGCCCCTGCATTTCGTACTTGATTTTTAAACCTTACACATCGAAGTGATAACGGATAGCTCCAGTATTTGGATCATTCTTGACCTCAGCGTACCCTATCTTCGTTGCTTCAAGAAGCAACTCTTTCAGATGCTCTGATTCTAGCTCAGTATACATAGCCGCTTGAGCGATGGAAAGTTCACCATTATGTTCCTTTGCAGCCTTGAGCAGTTTCTGCATTGGACTAGCTGTAGATAAATTTGGTGGCTGTATCGCTTGTAACTGTTGAAGTTGGGGAATATCACCAATGTTTACCGTAATTGATTGATTGACATTGGGAGTTCCAGTACCCTGTAAGCCACGCAGATAAAGATTTCGATTGTCAACCATACCAGGAATAAGAGCCAAATCGATCAGTTGACCAATCCCAAAAAAACCAATAGTGAAGAAATATATCAAACCACTACCAATCCGTCCGGTGTAGAATCTTTGACCACCACAGATACCAAAGAAGCATAAACACCAAAGAAGGTATGCGACACTTGAATTTACTTGCTGCATGACAGTGTACTCCAATTTTTTATAAATACTTGTATACAGTGTTCCCAGGTTTGAATGTAAACCTAACAATTGATTAGATTGATGGGTTTTATGATTGGGGATACTGTTAGAAAATTAATTTGGCATTAGTTTATTAATTTATCGGTTTCTGAGCTATTGCTTAGAAATAAATAACTATACGTTTGTTGGAATAATGTAAAGTGATGATTAAGAGGCTACGTTTTTGTTGGATAGCTATTGCTCTTATTTTCATCATTTCTATCTCACTCGGATTAATGGAAAAATTGACGGCTCAACAGCCTTCAATTCCCCACCCTCTCAGTTTGCTAACCGAGGCAGAAATTAATACAGCTGTTTCAGCGATCAAAAGTGAGAAAACTTTGAGCAAAATGGCAGCTTTTCCACTTATTACCTTACAAGAACCAGATAAACAAGAAGTTTTGAAATTTACACCTGGTAAAGCCTTCGGGCGAAAAGCTTTTTTGGTAATCTATGAGCGATCGCTCAATAAAACCTATGAAGGTATCGTTGACCTTAGAAGCAAAACCTTAAGTTCTTGGAAAGAAATACCGTCAGTTCAACCTGCAATGGTCAGTTCAGAATATGAACTAGCAACTCAAGTGGTCAAAGCCGATTCCCGATGGCAAAAAGCGATGCAAAGGCGGGGAATTACTGATTTTGATCAAGTCAAAATTAGTTGGTGGACATCAGGAATCTTGAGCCAGCAGGAAGAAGCAACAGGTAATCGTCTTTGTCGCGGCTTATTTTACTACAAAGGTAAAGGCTGGAACTATTACGGTAGTCTGATTGAAGGAGTGGTAGCAACAGTCAATTTAAATACGGCTAAAGTTGCTAGCTTGGTTGATAGCAAAAATGTACCTTTCTCTAAAGAAAATTGGAACTACGATGTCAAATCCTTGGACCAATTACTTTCATCACTGAAAGCATTAAAGATTCTCCAACCTAATGGTCAAAGTTTCCAGATTCAAGACAATGAAATTAGCTGGCAAGGTTGGAAGTTTCGTTATTCAATGCATCCTCGTAATGGATTAATGCTGTACCAAGTAGCGTACAATGACGGCGAAAATATTCGACCAGTTTTATATCGCGCTAGCCTCTCAGAAATGGTAGTACCTTATGGCGATCCTGAGCCTAATTGGTCATTTAGGAATGCCTTTGATGTTGGAGAATATAACATTGGTGTATTAGCAAATACGATGGAATTAGGTAAGGAAATTCCCGAAAATGGCGTGTTGCTAAATGCTGTATTTGCTAATGAGCAGGGAGAACCTTATAAAATACCAGGGCTTATCGGTATCTACGAGCGCGATAACGGAATGCTGTGGAAGCATTATGAATATAATACTCAGCGTAATGATGTCCGTCGCAGTCGAGAATTAGTAATGAAGATGACGGTGGCTATTGACAACTATGATTACAGCATCAATTGGATCTTTCACCAGGATGGGACTTTGGAAGTCCAAAATGAATTAACGGGTATCGTATTGGCGCAGGGAACGGCTGCCCAAAATCAATCTGAGGATGATTCCTATGGTCGGCTAATTGCTAAAAATATTTTCGGAGTAAATCACCAGCACTTTTTCAACTATCGCCTAGATTTAGATGTCGATGGTCAGGCTAATTCTGTGATGGAAATGAATGTGAAAGCTTTACCGATGGATGAAAAAAATCCTTTAGGAAATGCGATCGCAATTACAGAAACCCCACTCACAAAAGAAACGGCTGCTGTGCGCGATTTGGATCTCAAAAGCAATCGGCAATGGATGGTTGTTAATGCAGACAAAAAGAATGCTCTGGGTGCTGCACCTGGATATATGCTGATGCCTGGAGAAAATTCTATGTTTTTGCCTGTGGAAGGCTCAAACATCCGTCAAAAGGCAGAATTTGCAACTCATCATCTTTCTGACTTTTCCCGTTAAGTCTCTTTTGCAAGCTGCCAACCTTCACAGAGGTCATGCAATTTTAACCAGCCTCGCCACAGTACCTGAATGCCAATGGGTGTTTTGCTTCGATG
>NZ_JACJSI010000001.1 GCF_014698065.1 Nostoc flagelliforme FACHB-838 | reverse complement strand
GACTTAGATATGTTGGAATTATTTGCTGCTACCGGAGAAATAGACCTCAAGTATTTGGATGAATCAGGGTTTTGTGCATGGAGTGAGCCAAGTTACAGCTATTACCAACGAGGCGAGCAAAAACGCTTAGAACAGACGAAGCGTAGGGGTCGAAGATTAAGCATTATTGGTTTTTTTCAACCTCTAATCAGTTTTGTTTACGGTTTGGTGATTGGGGGGGTTAATCGCAAATCTTATATCCAGATGATGGAGCAAGAAGCCGGCGAAGCCGCTGAACTAGGACGCATAAGGGTAATTGTGCAAGACAATGGCCCAATACATCGATGCCAAGAAGTCCAACAGATGTGGTCAAAGTGGGAACACATGGGTTTATACATCTTCTTTCTGCCCAAATATTGCTCCGAAATGAATCCAATTGAATTGGAGTGGCAGCACCTCAAAAAGGATGAACTAGCAGGACGAATGTTTGATGACGAGTTGGCTCTTGCTTACGCAGTAATTGATGGTGTTCAAGCTAGAGGAGAAAGAGGAAATTATAGGACACAACGTATTAAATTTAACTCTAACTACTCTGATTAAGTTTTCGTTACATACTTATAAATTTTCCCGCCGACTTACTTATTCTATAGCCGAATTATCTTGCATATTATACACTTCTCTAATCGGAAAAGGAATTTGAATTCCTGCTTGCTGATAGCGTTTATGTAATTTTTTGACAAATAGATGTTTACCAATACGCTGATCAAAGTATTCATTTACGCGCATATAAAGCGTAAAATCTATACTAAAATCATTAAAAGTATGAAATCTAATATATGGTTCGATTTCTTTTAATTCCGGTGCAATTTCTTGCATGACTTCTTTGGCTACTTCTACAGTCACTTTTTCAACTTGTTCTAAGTCGCTATCATAACTTACACCCACATCCATTGTTAAAGTAATTTCCTTTGCGGGTAAATGATAGTTTGTGAAAATTGCAGAAGACAATTTAGAATTGGGAACAATGACTACATTATTTGAAATTTCTTTAATTGTCGTATTTCGCCAAGAAATATCTATAACATATCCTTCTTGCCCAGCGTCTAATTTTACATAATCTCCGGTTCTAACTTGTTTAGAAATAACTAAGTAAAAGCCAGAAAATAAATTTGCAAGTGTGTCTTGAAGTGCCAAACCAACTGCTAGTCCACCAATACCTAAAGTCGTGACTATTGGCGTAATTTGAACACCCAGCGTTTGCAAGATGATTAATGTTCCCAAAACTAAAACAGTAATCTTAGCAAGGTTAGAAATTAGTGATGTGGGAACACCTTCTGTTCTGCTAATAAATAAATTAACAAACCCAGCAGCCAATCTTGCTAGGACTATCGTTACCGAATACAGCAATGCGATCGTCAGAATTTTTTGTAGTACGATCGCAATATCTGGCTTGAGAGGAGAACTTAGAATTGCCCAAAAAAAACCGGCAATGACAAACCAAATAAATGTCATCCGGTGCAGGGAATGGAATATAATATTACCCCCGGCAATTCATTTATTATTAACGAATCTTTCCAGTTTTTTGAAGATAACTTTTTCACCAATTATTCCAGCTAGTAAGCCAGCTAGAATAAATCCAATAGGTGTAATCCATTCAATCATATCAATTTTAAATTTGATTTAGGATAGCAGCATTTTTGCTGTGATTATGGCTAAATTTTACCTTGTTAGTTGTCGGATTAGCTGCTTGAGATTTTCTGGATTATGGACTTGCCAATTGTTTACCACCCAGATTACATTGCTCCTTTACCTGAAGGACATCGCTTCCCGATGTCTAAGTTCCGACAACTCTACGAATTGCTGTTAGCTGATGGTGTAGCCAATCAAGAACAATTTCACACTCCCGAACGTCCGCCTTTAGAATTGATAGAGTTAGTCCATACCCCAAACTACGTTAAAGCTTACTGTGAAGGAACCCTAGATCCCAAAGCACAGCGTCGTATTGGTTTGCCTTGGAGTCCCGCATTAGCGAATCGTACCTGTGTAGCGGTAGGTGGTACAATACTGACTGCAAAACTAGCACTAAATCAAGGTTTAGCTTGTAATACTGCTGGTGGAACTCATCATGCTTTTCCTAGTTATGGGTCTGGTTTTTGTATTTTCAACGATTTAGCGATCGCCTGTCGCGTTTTACAAAAAATTGGACTCGTCCAAAAAATCTTAATTGTAGATTTGGATGTCCATCAAGGAGACGGTACCGCTTTTATATTCCAAGATGACGACAGCGTTTTTACTTTCTCCATGCACTGCGAAGTCAATTTTCCCGGTACTAAACAAAACAGCGATTTGGATGTCCCTTTGCCAGTGGGAATGGAGGATGATGCTTATTTACAAACCTTGGCGAATTACTTAGCAGATTTATTATCTAAAGTCAAGCCAGATTTAGTATTTTATGATGCAGGTGTTGACCCTCATATAGGCGATCGCTTGGGCAAATTAGCCCTTACTGATGCTGGCATTTTCCGCCGAGAAATGCAGGTTTTGAGTACCTGTATGAGTAGTGGTTATCCTGTCGCTTGCGTCATTGGTGGCGGTTATGCTGATGATATGAAATCTTTAGTTTGGCGACACTCCCTATTGCATCGGGCCGCTAGCGAAGTTTACCATCAATATAAACTTTGATGTAGCCGCTTAGTTAAGCAATTTTTCCTTCTATTTCTTCTCTCTCTGTGTCCTCTGCGTCTCTGCGGTTAATTAAAAAAATGACTTTGACAAACAGCACTAGCCTTAACTGAATCGTATTGAATTCTAAAATATAAAAACCTTGTGTGCAAAGGCAGTACTGGATGAACAACGGCAAACTCAGAATATACGAACTAGCAAAAGAATTAACTTTCGATAGCAAAAAGCTATTATTAATTTGCGAAAAGCTCAAAATTGTAGTCAAAAGCCATACCAGTACAATCTCAGAATCCGATGCAGAACGTATTCGTCTAGCAGTAAGTAAACTAACAGCAAAATCGTCAAAAACTAAAACAAACTCTGAAGATTGGGGCTATATGTTTATAGCTTCAGCAATTGATAGTTTTATCCGCCATCTTGAAGGTGAAAGCGCTCTTAAATCATATCCCGAATTTAGGGATCGGCGCGATCGCGCCAATAAGTTAATGTTGGAATGTGTTGGTCAAAAGCCTTCTCTATTTTATGTGCGTCGCAAAGGCGCGGGGAAAGAAGCAAGAGAAGAAATCTGGGATTTGACAATAGCAACAGACTCCGATGATTTTCCATTACCTGCAAGACTTGAGAAGCTGAGAAAAACATTAGGATTCAGAGCTGCTGTACAAAAAGATGGACGCGACGGTTTAAAAATACTGTCGGCTCAGTTGTTACAACCCTCACGGGGACACGCCGACAGCTATGCTATACCTTGTCGCTTGCGTCTTTTGCCTAATCATCAGCATCATCTCGACATTCCACCCGCAACATTAAAACGCATCGCAGCCGCGCCAGTTTGTGGCGAAAATGCGCCTACAGAAGAGCAGCTTAAAGCTTGGAAAGCATTTTTGCAAATTGAGGAAAAAATTGCGAAAGCACGCCAATTTTGCGTGCGTTATGTAAGTCATAACTATAACTTCAAAAGACGAATCAGTTTTGAAATTAATGTAGCTTCAGCCACCCTTGACGGGTTTTATCAAAATTCTCTCGATGTGGAAAACTTTTGGGAACGAGCAAGGCGCACAAAAAATGAAGATTTGAAGCTTTTTGAAACTGCTCCCGTTGGCAAAAATTGGATTAGCGGTCGTCAATTAGGGACTGTTGAAGAAGTTGACCCCAACCGTTGTATTATCAGCCTCAGACTAGAACGCGACTTAGCTGAATTCATGGCAACAGAGCGTTATAAGTTGCCAGATACCGGATTTTTGTGTTTTGAGGCAGTTGGTGATATTCAGCAGATTCAGCGTAAGAAAAAAGCTTTAGATGATTTAAATAATGGTTACACCCAAAATCCATATTTGGGTAACTTTTTATTCGATGCTTCTCAAGCTAGACAAATCAAAACAACTGTTGAACTTCAACCACAAGATTTGTTATTATCTTCTGCAAATCCTGGACAGAAAGCAGCAGTCGAAAAGGTACTTGCCGCTAAGGATCTTGTTCTCATCCAAGGGCCACCAGGAACTGGTAAAACTACCGTAATTGCGGAGATTTGCTATCAAATTGCCCTTCGTGGTGGACGTACATTAATCGCATCTCAAGCTAATTTAGCAGTAGATAACGCCCTGAGTCGATTAGTTCACAACCCCGTGATTCGCGCTGTACGAAAAGGCAGAGCCGAGAAAGTTGGTGAAGAAGGACAGCCATTTTTAGAAGACCAAGTGATTGGCAGATGGCTAGAAAATACAGCTTATGACTGCGAAAACAATCTGACTCAACGGCTCGAAAATATCCAAACTTTCAGTCAATTACTCGCATCATCACAAAGATTTACAGCCTACTTCCAAGCAGAGGAAGAATTCAATCAGCAACAAACTAAATTCAATAAAAATAAGTTAAAGGTAGAGAGCGACTTTAAAAATCAAGAAAAATCTTACAACGAAATCGTAAAAAGGCAGAATGACGTTAAATCCCTAATTGCAGGACTGGAAAACATACTAAATACTGCACCAAATATTAACTGGGAAGCTCCAGAAGTTGCAGATTTTTTGCCGCTTCTTAAGCCATACACAGAAAATAACAGTTTAGTAGAAGAATTTTTAGCAAATGTTCGTCAAACCATCAAATATACTAATGAGCTTGGCTTTGTACGTCCGGCGCTTGGTGCTTTTGGTTTAGCGGTTTGGTTGCGTGAAACTGTAGCAACAGAAATTTATGGATTTAAAACTGCTTTGACTTCTGCTCAAAATGCAAGTAAAGCTATATCAGAAGTTGCAGCATCAGTACAGATTGTCCAACAAAATTTCGCCTCATTAAATCAGCTACAACCAGATTATCAGAAATATCTTGCCAAACTGCAAAACATACAGCAAACAATCCAGATATGGGAAAACCGCAAACGCGAAATAGATTATATTATCTCAGCAGTTAAGGAATGGAAATCTACAGCACCTACTCTTCTCTATCAAACTTTAAAAGATTGTCAGCAATCAGGTTTACCACTAACAGAAAATTTAGTGGACTTACCGCTAGGTTTGTTGATGTTTGCTAATACATTAAAATTACCAATAGTACCAAAAGTTTACAAAATTAACCTACCAGAATGGGAATTATTGACAAAGGCGATCGCTTATGAGATAGACGGAGGTTTTACTGACAGACGGGGAAAACAGCATAACTTTAGCTATTTTTTACAACAAAATTTTAGTCAGATTCCAATGGTGTTATCAAAGAGCGATCGCACCCAATGGCAAGAAACCTATCAACAGTTTAACAATTATCAGCTACTCAACCCCAAACAGCGAAAATTACTAGTTGAAAATACCCAGGTTTTTTTAGTTAGAATGCAACGGACTTATGGCAAATCATGGGAATGGAATAACATCGACTCTACTCTCACCCAGATTACACAAGAATTGCTAGATACAATCCTTGCAAATGCACGTCAATGCGTTTTAAAAGTAAAAACAGAAACCGATCAACAGCTTCAGCATCTGCAACGCCAATTAAATGAACTTCAAAAAAATGAAAGCCAACAGCAAATATCCATCACTCAAGCTGAAGCCGAAAAAGCACAGCAAGACGCTAATTTGCAACTTAGACGAGTTATTAACATCTTGCAAGAACTTAATCAACAAAATATTCCTGCTCAATTACGCATTCTAACTGAACAATATCTTGCAACAAAATCAAATATTTGGGAGCAGCCGCAAGAATTTTCAAATCAAATTCATTCTTGGGAAACTTCCATTAGTCAACTTGAAATCTTAATTTCATTATTAGAACCCTTTGCTGTGTTGGAGATGATTAAAACTTCTCTATATGAGCATTTATCAAAGGTACAGCAAGAAACTGAAACTTCCCTACAGCAGCTTCAAAAACTACAAATTAGCCTACGCGAATTAGAACAAAAATTACAACCACAGCCATCAAAAAATTTAATAGAAGAAAGAAACTGGTGGTTAACAGAATGGCATAGAATACCGGATAAATTTAAACCAGAAAAATTTGCTAATGACTTGTTTAATATAGAGTTACTACGTAGCATAGATATTAGCTTTCAATCTTGGCAACAGCAACTACAAAAAGATGAAGCTTATCTCAATAAATATCAGAATTTTGTACAAGATTGGATAGAAAAATTAAGACAGCCAAATGAACGCGATCACGACGATTTAAGGCGCATATATTTAGATAACGCCAACGTCGTCGGTATCACCTGTGTTCAAGCTGCAAATAGAGGTTTTTCGGAAGAATTCAAATCTTTTGATGTTGTTATTATTGATGAAGTTAGTAAGTGTACTCCACCAGAGTTACTAATCCCAGCTTTGAAAGGCAAAAAGTTAGTAATGGTAGGTGATCATCGGCAATTACCACCCATGCTTGATACTAGCACTATAGAAGAAGTTGCTCAAACAATGGGTAATTCACGAGACGAACTACAGTTCTTAGAAGAATCACTGTTTAAAAGTCAGTTCGAATCTGCTGATGAAAGCATTAAACAAATGCTAACTACACAATATCGAATGCACCCATTTATTATGGGAGCAATCAATCAGTTTTATGATGGTAAGCTAGAATCTGGTATTTTGGAGCCGGATACAAAACGCGCACATCATCTAGCAGGCGAAATAATCCAAGAATCTCAGCATCTTATTTGGGTAAAAACGCCTATAGAGAATCAGTTTTTAGAGCAAAGAAACGGAACTTCTTACTTTAATACTCAAGAAATTGATGCGATTGAACATCTGTGTCAGCAGTTCGAGACTACTTGGACTTCTAAAGTTGCTAATGGTGAACCGAAAAAAGAAATTGCCGTAATTACATTTTATGGCGCTCAATTAAGAAAAATTGATGAACGTCTGCAATCTGAACTTTTTCCTTCGCTAGAAATTCGTACTGGTACCGTAGACAGATTTCAAGGTATGGAACGACCTGTTGTAATTGTAAGCATGGTTCGCAACAATAGCAAAGGAGATGTAGGTTTTGCTAAGAAGCCAGAACGGGTAAATGTTGCATTTTCTCGCGCTCAAGAACTATTAATAATTGTGGGTTGCCATAATTTGTTTACCCATCAAGCAGGTAAAGTCGGAAGTATGTATTCCGAAGTGTCAAATATTGTAAATATTCATGGAGGTTTCGTTGATGTTTCTCGCCTCTTGAGCTAAACCTATTGACAATAATCTCAATAATTTTGTAGATAAACTTGAGGCGATCGCTTAGAAAATTAGCCGATATCGGTAGACATTGTAACGATTTTGATTTGAATGAGGTACATGGGTTGTAGGTTCGCATAGCGCCGCTAAACTACTGGATTAAAACGATAAAGAATTGAATTCTTTTCTGTTACCCTTACCCGCAATCCTATTCTCCCTTGAGCCGAGAAATATATTAGATGCCATACATTTCTGGAAAAGAGATTGTGGCGTGTGTAGTAAAAAAGCAAATATCACTTGATGCTCAATTTGGCTCAAGGGGGTCTAATGATTGATCGTTTTGTAAATCTAATTTTTATCGATTCCTTTTCTCTAGCAATTAACCTCACATTCGGTACATTGCTTCGCACTAAGATCTGTAACTATTCATGGGATGGAGTTGTAAGTGATGAGCTTTCAACACCAGAAATTAACTCTAGTTCTTCGGAATCATCACTATCCTTGGAAGAGACAGATATAAAGGCAAGCGCTAACAATTAGTGGTGGCTCTTAATCTCCCACTGATTGATTTTGACTCCAATATTGCGATTATCTAAAGTTTCAACATAGCGATTCTCATTTGAATGAGGTAAACGGTTAGGAGCGGACAGCTATCTGTGCGCCCCTAACTGTGTCCGTCTAATGTAGGCAACCGCAATGTCAATCCTAGCGTTTTAGTGCGTGATCAAGAAGATGGTTCTCAAGCAATTGATTTTGCAAATTGGCTGTTACCCTATGATTTAGAAGGCTTGCCACAGGGTAAATACACTCTACAAATCAACGGTAAATCTGCTGGTAGCTTGAAATTGGAAGAGTCTTCTGAACCATTCCAAGAGCTTAATTTACAACAGCCGTCAATCCCCTAAACCACCAAGATTCTACACCCATAGCTAACGAGCAAAAGGAGCAGATCCAAGTACAGGGTACAGGATCAGGCTACTGCCAGCACATTCAAATACTGGATTGTGACAAACCAGTGAGCCGTGTTTTCTATGTCTTCAATTTAATTTTATGGATCTGTTCATTCCAATTTATTTGCTGCATCCTGATGGAATATTTCTGGATGCGGTTGTCCTTGTAACTCCACTACTTCAAAGTTTACCTGCACCAATTTGGGAGAGCGATCGCTAATAGGTTTGGGTAAGTCTGTTGGATTGCGGACGATGCTTGTTATCAACGAAGTTGCTGTTTGAGTTTCATCCTTACCCATCACAATCAAACGACCTTCCATTCCTGCTTGACGATGACCGGGAATTGTGCAGAAATAGGGAAATACTCCCTGTTTATCAGCCCGAAAAACAATCACAGAACTAGCTCCTTTAGCGACTACCGTATCCGAGTTTGTATTGAAATCGGGCAAAGCAATATCATGTTCCCCACCCTCTCCATTCACCAGAATTAACTGTACTATCTCACCAATTTTTACCTTTAAATCGGGGTTAGCTATACCGTTAATTTTGTTACCAACACCAGAGAAGATAAATTTTCCTTCCCCAATGCTTGTTTCTAGCTTAAATGTGACATCTGGTCGGTACGAAGCTGGACTTTTCTGAGTCTCAAGGGATGAAGTTGTGTAAGCACTCGTAGGGCTAACAAAGTTGGTTTGTGTCAGATGTTCCGCGTCTGCTGACTTTTGAGTGAGATGTGGTGTAAGTTCAGATGCCAAAGCTAGACTGCTAATCCAGGGAAATCCTAGCTGTGGATCGCCCAAGCAAGGCATCATCAAAAACAGCACAATTGCGATCATTAATAAGATGACTGTTTGCGAACGCTTGAGCTTGTTCATGTGGGGGACTCCTTTGCGGAAACTCGCTAATAATCATAAGTTTAGAAATATCGCTGTATTACCTATTACTATTTTGCTTTATTTCTCAAAGTGTCAGCAGAAATGTTAAATTTTCTTTTACTTAATCCCCCTTATTGGATGGAGCTTAGGTAACTAGTGGCAAACAATTTATCACTATCGTTAAATCATTCATCGCTCAACATCTCTACTTCTTAATAACGAAAACTCTACGCAAAATATTCCAATACCAATACGGTTGAATTAAGCCCATTTCACTATACGTATGAGTCTATTGAAATAGCTGCGACACATTGACTCTCAGAACCATTTTTATTGCTTGGCAAACACGGTACAATCCAGAGGCACTTTTATTGTTACCAACACAAATTAAGCATGGAAGCAAATTTTCTAACGGCTGTTTTTCTGCCCCTAGCTCTATTTATTATCATGTTAGGCATGGGGTTAACCTTGACCCTAGAAGACTTTAAGCGAGTTGTAACCTATCCCAAAGCAGTGCTGATTGGCTTGGTGGCACAGTTAATCGTGTTGCCGATTGTGGGCTTTGGCATTGCATCGGTGTTTCCCCTTGATCCACAATTAGCGGTAGGTGTGATGATTTTAGCAGCCTGCCCCGGTGGCCCTACTTCTAATATGATTACGTTTTTGGCTGGAGGTGATGTTGCTCTTTCTGTAACGCTAACAGCTATTAGTAGTCTCATTACAGTTTTTACGATTCCTCTGGTAGTAAATTTTTCAATGCAGAGATTTTTAGGGGAAGGAACAACGCTACAGTTACCTTTTTTAAGTACTGTTTTGCAGATTGCGGTGATTACACTTCTACCTGTAGCAATTGGGATGATAGCCAAGCAGTATGCACCTGGATTAGCAGACAAGGCAGATAAACCTGTGAAGTGGCTATCTTTATTTTTCCTGGCGGTGGTAATTACTGGAGTGCTGTTGCGAGAACGGAATAATTTTATTTCTTATGTAATAGATGTGGGCTGGGCTACTCTGGTTTTGAATGTGGTAACAATGGCTTTAGGTTTTGCGATCGCAACCTTAACCAGATTAGGAGAAAAAAGCGTTACGGCAATTACCATAGAAGTAGGAATTCAAAATGGGACTCTGGCGATCGCGATTGCTTCTACGCCTACGCTGCTGAATAGTCCTACAATGGCCATTCCTGGGGCAATTTATAGTCTGCTAATGTTTGTAACCGGCGCTGGATTTTCTTGGTGGGCTAGTCGTCGCCAAAGCTTGTTGAAAGCATAAAAATAGTTTGCCTTATTGCTAAGTCTGGTTGTCCAGTGGTTGAAAGTATCTCCGTACAAGCTACACTTTCATTCCTTTGCTAGGTTGTAAAGTGGAATAGGAAGTCGAAGAGAGCATCAAGAATATACATGTACGTACTAATTGGTGGTGCAGGCTTAGTGGGCTTAAGTTTGGCGCAAAAACTGGTAGAACTGGGACATACTGTTGCCGTAATTGACATTGACCCTATTGCTTGCCGCTATGCCCGTGAACAAGTAGGAGCAATGGCTTTTGAAGGCAGTGCTGTAAGTACAGAAGTATTGTTAGAAGCGGGGATTCGCAAAGCCGATTCTTTGGCAGCTGTTCTGAGAAGTGATGCCTTAAACTTGGCAATGGTAACTCTTGCAAAACACTACGGTGTCACCCATATTTTGAGTCGGATGCGCCACCCCGATTTTGCTGAACCGTTGCGGATAGCTGGAGCTAACCATATTATCAGTACTGTTGAACTATCAGTTTCAACAATGGTGAATGCCATTGAGTATCCGCAAGTGGAATCAATGATGCATTTTGAGCAGGGACAGATTGAGGTTTTGAAACTTTCCATCCCCAATAATTGCTATGTTGCTGGTCGTAGCGTTGCCGAAATTGCTCAGGATTCCCAATTTCCTAGTGGTTCGCTAATTATTGGCTATCAACCCCATCCCCACGAAGATTTGATGATTCCTAACGGTAGTACAATACTGCAACCTCATTCAACTGTGCTGATTGTGACTAAACCAAGATGTTTACATCAAGTCATTGATTTTATTGAACAAAAATGTTGAGCGTAGTTCCTAGCTAAACTCATTATTAGGTGGGGTTAGCTACATATATAAAAAATTGGTGTAAATAGTTTTGATGAAGCTGTATCGATATATTTATTTAGCGATCGCTGTTATTTTTCTTGCATCTTGTCAATCATCCAAAATTCCACCAAAGTCACAACCCGATGCCATTCCAGCAACCCCATCCCAAAAAATAGTGACACTGGATAAGAATTTTAAAATAGCAAGCGGTCAAACTGTTTATGTTCCTGTCTACTCTCATATCTATCATCACAATCGGCAGGAGATTTTCGAGTTAGCAGTTACGCTAAGTGTTCGGAATACAGATTTGACCAATCCGATCGTTATTACTTCTGTGCGCTACTATAACTCAGAAGGGAAACTAGTGAAAGAATATTTGGAGCGCCCTATTCAACTCGATGCCTTAGCTTCTACAGATTTTTTTATAAATAGAAATGACACCACTGGAGGTTTAGGCGCAAACTTTATTGTCGAGTGGGTAGCCCAAACAGAAATATCCGAACCGATAGTGGAAGCAATCATGATTGGTACTGATTTTCAACAAGGAATTTCTTTTATCAGTCCTGGTAGGGTGATTAAAAATCAAAATAACGATAAGCGATCGCTTTTAAAATAATTCGTAATTCGTAATGACGCTCGATAGCGTAGCGTTAGCGACGTAGGAGCGTCTGACTCGCTACCGCTACGCTAACGTAATTCGTAATTAGTAATTAAGTTTTTCCTGGTTTCCTAGTTCCCATGCTCCGTATAGGAATGCAATCATTAAATTTCTTCGTTCCCATGCTCCGTATAGGAATGCATTCATTGAGTCAGAGACTCAATATTTAACTAGAGGCAGCAAATTCTAACCAGTCAAAGCTCAAAGGTTCACTCACGAAGCTCAGAGGTTCATCGACAAAGCTCAGAAGTCCATCGACAAAGCTCAGAAGTTCATCGACAAAGCTCAAAGGTTCACTCATGAAGCTCAGAGGTTCATCGACAAAGCTCAAAGGTTCACTTATGAAGCTCAGAGGTTCATCGACAAAGCTCAGAGGTTCACTCACGAAGCTCAGAGGTTCACTCACGAAGTTCAGAGGTTCACTCACGAAGCTCAGAGGTTCACTCACGAAGTTCAAAGGTTCACTCATGAAGCTCAGACTCTCCCCAGTTCCCAATCCTTAATCATCTTCAAGCTTCAACAATTGTTCATCAAGATTTTGTATCCGTCTGCGCACAATTTCTTCCGAGAGAATTCGCTTCCGCATTGCCTCATTGAGCGCTCCTTTTTCTGCTAGGAGTAAACGCCGGCGAATGGCTTCAAGCTTACTGCTCTTGTTGCCACTTCCACCTTCCACCTCATCGGGGCGACGATTATAAAGTTCCCGCAGTGTCTTTTCTGCACCAGCAATTCGCACCTGATAAGCTGAACGCATCTCTTCATAAACGGCTTTTGGTAACACCCCCGATTTCAACAGACTATCTAATTCATCTTGTGCTGCTTTACCCGTCATCAGCTGAGCTTGTAATTCTTCAACCTGTTGTTGAACTTCTGAAAATTTAGATAATTTTAAGCGTTTTACCACCCAAGGCAAACTTAAACCCTGCCCCACTAACGACACCAGCACACTACCGAAGACTATAGCTATCAGTACCTCTCGCCCTGGCAGTATGCTGGGTAAGCTCAACGCCAGAGCCATCGAAAGTGAACCTTTGATGTTGCCTAAAAAGAGTAAATGTTGCCAGCGCAATGGAATTGGGCGGTCAATCCAGCGAATTCCTGCTAGCAATGGATAGACCGTAAGAATTCGTCCGACTTGATAAGCCAAAACTGCAAATAGAATTGCAGGTAAAGTTCTCCAGAGCGTTATCAGGTCTATTTCTACACCAATTAGCAGAAAAATAAAGGTATTGACAGTAAAGCTGGCATATTCCCAGAAACTTAACAAGGTAATCCGGCTAGAAGCAGAAGTATTCCGAGAAAGCCCTAAATTCCCGAAAATTAATCCGGCGACGACTACAGCCACCGCACCTGATACACCGAGAAATTGCCCAACCTGAAAAGTTCCTAATGCAACTGCGACTGTCAATAAAAGACTGCTAAGAGCATCATCTAAACGGGCGAATACAGGTATACTCAAGTAGCCCAAGACTAACCCCACCAGGCAGCCTCCTACAGAGATAAATAGCAGTTGTTGGATTCCCTCTATAAATGTGATTGAGCCTGTTGAATATACTTGCAAAATTAGGTTGAAGGAAACTAGGGCAGCCGCATCGTTGAATAGAGTTTCTCCTTCAACGATGGTGGAAAGCCGCGATGGTACTGGTATATCCTTAAAGACGGCAATCATGGAAACAGTATCAGTGTTTGCCAGAATTACTCCGACAAATAAGGCAGGTATCCAACTCAGTCCCAGCCCAAATTTCAATAGGACGGCAATAATAGCGCCAGAAAGCACAGCCCCTGGCCCAGCTAATAGGGCAATTGGTTTAAAGGTACTGCGTAGGCGACTGACATCTGTATTAATACCAGCTTCAAAGATGAGAATTGGCAGGAAAAGATTCAAAACAAGGGTTGGATTTAAACCAATCGGACGAGACAATAGCTCAGTGATGGGCAAACCTGCTAATACTAAACCTGTAACATAGGGGATTCGCAATCTTCGTGACAGCAGAGCTACACCTGTAGCAAGCAGCAAGAGAATAATTGAAACTTTGACTAATTGAGTTACATCCACTATTAGCTTCTGAAAAGTTATTTTGACTTTATCAGTATTTTGTTCAAGATTGGATAGGAAAGAAAATTAAGAAAGCCAACTGAAGGCGATGCCTGCGGGGGGCTACGCCTACGCAACGATTTAAGGCGCATATATTTAGATAATGCCAACGTCATCGGTATCACCTGTGTTCAAGCTGCAAATAGAAGTTTTTCGGAAGAATTCAAATCCTTTGATGTCGTTATTATTGATAAAGGCTGAGAAAAAGTAATTTTTAAGCTTTTAGAAAGAAGTTACAATTAACAAACTGCCCTCCAAAACTGATTATTTCTTATTTAGAAACAGACTGAAGACTTTTATGACCTCAGCAGCGATCGCTACACCCACAAAAGAATCACCCCTTTTGTTTGAAGGACTGAGTTGGAGAGAATTCAAAGCAATTGAGCAGTTATTTATTAGACCGTCCAGGATATCGCCTGTCTTTCCTGGATGGTGTTTTGGAGATCCGAAGAATGCCTGGAGAACCACACGAAACCGTTAAGAAGAGAATTGCTGCATTGTTAGAACTTTACCTGCTCATGGCAGGGTTTGACTTTACTCCAACAGGGTCAATGACCTTAGAAAGTGAATCGGGTGCTGTAAAGCGAGAGGCGGGTGAATCTTATAAACTTGCTCCTGGTCGAGTGCGTCCTGATTTGGCGATCGAGGTGGTCTTTACCAGTGGCGGTATCAACAAACTGGAGGCATACAAACGGCTGTTGATTCCAGAAGTGTGGTTCTGGGAAGATGGAGTGTTAGAAGTTTATCACTTGCAAAAAGAAGGCAACGCACTTCACTATGAAAGGGTTTCCAGTAGTGAGGAGGTTAAAGGTATCGATCTGGATTTATTGTTGCGCTGCATTAATATGGTGAATCATGTTGATGCTATCAAGACTTTTCAGCAGGCACTTCAGAAATAGCTGGCGATTTCAGCTAAACCTATTAATAATAATCTCAAGAATTTGGTATATAAAATTGAGGCAATATACTGGACAAATTAGCTATCACTAAAGCTGACATTTTGCCTCGTAAAATTCCGGCTTGGAATGAGTGTGTAGTATTGACAATAGAGACTAGATAGTAATTCTATTTTATTTGTAAAGGGAAACGCCGAAAGAGTTGGAGAACAAGGACAGCCATTTTTAGAAAATCGAGTGATTGGCACATGGTTAGAAAATACTGCTACAGACTGCGAAAAAAATCTTGCTCAACGCCTCGATAATGTAAAATTTTTACGTCAATTGCTGGCATCATCACAACGATTCACAGCATACCTGAAAGTAGAAGAGGTATTTAAGAGAGAGCAGGATTTATTACAGACACGTAAAACTAATTTAGAGTCAGCTTGTACGACCCAAAAAAATGAATACAATCAAGCCGCATCTCAACTAGGCGAGGTTGAATCTCTGAAAACTACTTTAGAGGAATTGCTGAATCAAGCACCTTCAGTAGATTGGCAAGATCCAGCACTTCTTAATTTGTGGGCTGGTCTGAATAAATACACATCTACAGACGCTTCCTTGCGAAACTTTGCTGCAAATCTTCGGTTGGCAATTAATTTGGCTTCTGAACTTGGTATGGTTAAACCAAATCACGGCTTATTTGGTTTAGCTGGTTGGTTGCAAAACACTGTAACTTCTTGGATTGCTGAAGTTCGCACAGCATTAGCCTACGCCAGTGATATAGCTATAGCAATGACCGAAGCGGAGTTAGCTGCACAAACTTACACACAAAATTCACAATCTATTGCTGGCCTAAAGTCAAATCACCAACAATTGCTTACAAACCAGCAAAGTTTGCACCAAAGAATTAGGAATTTACATAACCGTGAATCTGAGGCCAATTTAACAATAAATGACCTTGATGTATGGCTGTCTACAGCTAATTTAAATATTGCCAATGTATTGACACAGTGCTTACAAAATCGTCAAGACTTTACAGTTGACTTAATCTCATTACCTTCGGTATTACGAAGCATGACGATGGAAGCTCAATATCTACCCTGGCAACAAAGTCTTGAGCAGTGTCAGGTAAAAGTTAATGAGTTAATTCAGAAATACCATGAAAGGGATAGAGTACGCAGTCGGGTTAGTGAGATAAAAGATTTACTCGTGCGGGGACGAAATATATTAGGTAATCGCTCAATCGATGAAGCTGCTATTTCCCAGGTGAGCGTTAGTAAAGCGCTAGATCCTGTGGAATCCCTCATAAAGTTGAAGCAACTAGCACAAAATAGCATCGATGAGATTGAGAAACCACTAGGGGTCTGGGGTGGGATTATCGAATGGATACTTGCGATTGCTGTCAAGCAGAAAAGTTTGGATTCCATAGCTCAAAAATTACATCCGTATAGCCGCCGTTATGGTGCGGCGGTAACTCTTGAGGCTATTAGGAGACAAGCCCAGATTATATGTCAAAGAGTTCAACCTGTTGAGAGTGAATCAGCTATCTCCAGAATTACAGTAGAGGTAGCCAATGGCATGGTTAGGAGTGCGTGTACATGGCTGAAGCAACTACAGGCTGAAACAGAAATAGAGCAAAGCCAGCTTGAGGTTGAATTAAATGAACAGATGAGATTGGCGGCTAATGAGCAGCAAAAAATATCTGCTAATCAAGAGGAGCTAGAAAATTATCGCAGTGAAGCTGACTTCAAATTTCAAAGAGCGATCGCACTCTTACAAGAACTTTTATCCTTTCCATACTTACCCAAACAATTAAGACTTTTAGTGCAAGAATACCTCGACAATCTTTCAAATATTCTGACTGAAATACCACAATTTAAAGCAAAAATACGGGACTGGGAAAATCGTACCAAGCAACTTGATACTTTAATTTCCTTAATCGATCCTCTTGCTACACTTTCCACTAGCAAAGACCTGCTCATAGTTCGCATTACTAGCTTGCAAGAAACAACGGAAACCTACAAAAACCAATTTATAGAAACTCAAAGTCAAATACAGACAATTGTTGAGCATTTACGGCAGCAATTAGAATACATATCAACTGAGCGAACTTGGTGGCAGTCAATTTGGGAAGCAATTCCTGGTAAATTCAAGCCTGAAGTTGATTCGACAGACTTGTTTAATTTGGACTTTTTACGCACTATCGAGGCAAAGTTTGAATATTGGCAACAGCAACTCCAAACTGAAGAATTTTATCTTAATCGATATCAGCATTTTGTTCAAGATTGGATAGGAAAACTAAGACAGCCAACGGAAAGCGATCGCACAAATTTAAGGCGGATTTATCTAGATAATGCCAATGTCGTTGGTATCACTTGCGTTCAAGCCGCAAATTACGAATTTTCCCAAGAATTTACATACTTTGATGTTGTCATTATTGATGAAGTTAGTAAATGTACTCTTCCAGAGTTATTAATCCCTGCCTTAAAAGGTAAAAAGTTGATCATGGTTGGCGACCATCGACAATTACCACCCATGCTTGATACAAAGACTTTAGAGGAAGTTTCTCAAGAGATTGGCTCCACAAATACAGAATTACAACTATTGCAAGAATCACTCTTTAAAATTCAGTTTGAAAGTGCTAATGATAGCATCAAACAAATGTTAAATATTCAATATCGAATGCACCCCATAATTATGGGAGCAATCAATCAGTTTTATGATGGTAAACTAGAATGTGGTATTTTGGAGCCGGATACAAAACGTGCACATAATTTAGCAGGCGAAATCATCAAAGAATCTCACCATCTTATTTGGATAAAAACGCCTGGGGGTAATAATTTTCAAGAAGAAACGACAGGAACTTCATTTTTTAATATTCCAGAAATTAATGCAATTGAATGTCTATGTAAGCAATTTGAGAGTACTTGGGCTTCTAGAGTTGCTAATGGTGAACCAAAAAAGAAATCGCCGTGATTACTTTTTATGGCGCTCAACTCAGAAAAATTGATGAACGCCTGCAATCTAAACATTTCCCATCGTTGCAAATCACCACTGGTACAGTAGACCGATTTCAAGGTATGGAACGAGCTGTTGTAATTGTGAGTATGGTTCGCAATAATAGTAAAGGAGATGTGGGATTTGCCAAGAAACCAGAACGAGTTAACGTTGCATTTTCCCGCGCTCAAGAACTATTAGTAATTGTGGGTTGTCATTCGCTATTTACTCAGCAGCGTAGACAAGCCGGAAGTATGTATTCTGAAGTTTCAAATCTTGTCAGTATTCATGGAGGTTTCGTTGATCTTTCTCGCCTCTTCTGCTAAACCGATTGATGAAAATCTCAAGAAACTGGTAGACGAAATAGAAGCGCAAAGTCCTAGTTTATCAGTTTTAGCAGCGCGTGAATTCCGTTATACTTTGCGTCAAACTCAGGTAGAAGTAAATATCAAGGAACCCCGCCAGTTTAACATACTTGAAGAATTTATTATCCGCGCCGCTATTGAATTTCAACCTCCGCCAACAGAGGATGAATTAGCCTCTGTACTTGGGCTTGATTCTGTATTTATTAAAACTACTACTACTACTCTTCGTTCCTTACAAACTCTATCACCAACATCGCCACTAACAGTTACTCCTGAAGGTCGCTCATTTTATGAAAAAGGGTCTGTACCACAACCGCCATATCCTATACAAATTTATGCTATTACAGATCTTTTAAGCGATAAGATAACCTTTCAATCTGAATCTTTAAATGAGACAACGATAAATTTACCTGACTTGGCAGACTTTATCGCTACTGATCTTACAATTGCTGATATCTCTTCCTTACCGCTTGAAGAAATCCAAAAAAGTATTCAAGCTTCAGGTTTAGCCCTTCATGTACCAGAAGAGGGAAAAATCGTAACTTCCTATAAGGTACTAGCTTCGACTCAAAAAATCTGGAGAAAAATATCGCTTTTCGTTATCTTTGATGCCCTTGAAGATAAATTGAGTATTCAAGTAAGAAATGGAAAGCAAATTTTAGAGTCAGCATCAAATTGGTTAGAAATGCTACATACTGGAGGTAAAATATCTTTACAAGCATTATGTAAATTGTCAACCGAAACCATCAATTTTAAACGTGAAGCCATTCTCAAGCAAAAAAATACTGAAATAGAAGCTAGGCTCGAAAAGATTCGCCAAAAGGCGTTAGAAGCTGCCACAAAAGCTACTGGTGAGGGAGATAACTATAAAGCGTTAGGTGAAGCCGTACAGTTACGCGATGGACAAATTAGCCTAGCTTTTTCAGAAGTTTTAAATTCGGCTAAAAGTCAGATTTTAATCTATTCTCCTTGGGTGAATCAGGCAGTTGTCAATGAAAAATTTATAACTTTATTACAGAAATTAGCTAATCGCGGAGTTCGGATTTTAATTGGATATGGAATTGCGCGGCGACAAGAAGATGAAGACAAACCAATTCCACCAGAAGTAGAGAAAAAACTTCGAGCGATAAAAACACCTGATGGTTTACCATCTGTACAGCTTTTTTGGTTGGGAGATTCCCATGTTAAAGAAGTAATAGTTGATAAACAAATCCATCTTTGCGGATCTCATAACTGGTTATCCTATCGCGGCGATTACCTACCACGAGGTGAGTCAATTTATAAAGTTACAATTCCACTTCAAGTTCAGGAAGCTTATGAATTTCTCGCTAATCGCTTCCAAAATCAAGCTCAAAAATTATGGACAAATGCTCTAGAGAAGCACGATTCTCAAGTGGCTGTAGAGTCTTTATGCACATGGGGTGCGCTAGGTATGGAAGGTATTGCACTCAAAGAGATAGAGAAAAATAATTGGTTGGAACTTCTGCCTGTATGGTTAAATTTAGCACTACAGGGATTAAAATCGAAAAACTTTTCAAGTGAATCAGAAAGTTTTAAAACTGCACTTTTGTTGCTGAGTCAAGTTTCTATGGAAGAAGCTTTTATTGAGGAATTGCAACAGTGCTGGCGTAAAGTTATAGGCGCGATCGCAATTAACAATCCGAAAACTGCTTTCAACTTACTTAGTGATGAAGTCTGGGCGCAGTTTCTACGTCTCAATATTGCCCAAAAGAGTCATTCACCTGATAAGTTTATTTCGCAATATACCTAAAATAAAACAAACATAATACGTAAATATTAGGTTTAAATTAACTGTTTGAAATAACCAAACTTTTGAATATACATCATGCCGAATTATACAGTGCGTAAATTCAACTAGTATATTTTTCCTACTTCAGTAGTAATAATTCTCTAAAAGACAGCCAATAAAGCCGTCGTCCTGATTTGGTATGAATTATCAACAAAATGATTCTTAACCTTTGATTGACTTAAAGATAGATCCGGAGATTCGTCTTGTTCGATACAATTTATAGGCAGAGAGAGCCGAGGAGAACAAGGTGGTTTTATTAAAAGGCTTTGAGATTGAGATTTACACTGGCACGCCTCAAGGTGAAATCGTCGGTCTCTCCGACAAAATTGTTGCGGATTTGGATGGATTTATGCGGGAGCCAGATAGCCGCAACGTGGAATATATAACTCAACCATCCCCTAATTACGAAAATTTATTGTGTGCTTTGCTGCGTCCCCGGCGGGAGTTGCGAAGCTACCTCAATCGTTTAGGCAATTACACCTTGATACCGGGGAGTACTTTATCTTTGGGTGGGAGCGATCGCTTTCTCCGTTCCGATCCAGCAAACCCCTATCATGACTACATTGAAAACACCTACGGCACAAAAGTAGTCACCGCCAGCGTACACATCAATATCGGCATCAGCGATCCAGAAGTATTAATACGGGCCTGTCGAGTCATCCGTATGGAAGCACCTCTATTTCTCGCCCTCAGTGCCTCATCTCCCTTCCTGGATGGCAAAGCTACTGGCTATCACTCCACCCGTTGGGGCGTATTTCCGCAAACGCCTAGCCATGTACCGTTATTTGCCAGCCACGCCGATCATATCCAGTGGGTGGAAGATCAACTCCTTGCCGGAACCATGCAAAACGTGCGGCATTTGTGGGCATCAGTGCGACCAAATGGCGATCGCCGTCCTTACGATCTAAATCGTCTAGAATTGCGAATTTGCGATTTAGTCACAGATCCTATTGCCTTGCTAGCCATTACTGCCTTATTAGAAGCGCGTTTGTTGCAAATAATCGAAAATCCCAGCATCGATCCGTTAACTCAAAGTACCTTCTCTCCCCAAGAACTCGTTACCCTGACTGCTGAGAACGAAGCTGCCGCTGCTACTGGTAGTCTCGATGCTCAGTTGAAGCATTGGCAAAATGGCAGAAGTATCTTAGCCAGAGATTGGATTTCTGAAATGTACCATGATGTTTGGGCGATAGCTAAACAACGAGGCTTTGGTTGTTTCCTTTCCCCTTTGCAAAAAATCCTCCGCGAAGGCAATGAAGCTCAACAGTGGTTGCAATTACACGCAGTCGGTTTTGACAACCACCGCGTCATCACCCAGGCTATTGTCGCCACCCAAGAACGCGAAATAGAACTCGAAGACAAATTGTGTTCGTTCTTAATGGCTTAACTCAAGGGGCATTGGGCATTGGGCATTAGTTTTCTTTCTCCCCCTGCTTCCCCTGCTCCTTCTGCTCCCTCATCCCGACTCCCGTCTTCACACAAATGATAGATTTTCTGGGAAACACCAGCCTTAAAAGACACAAACACCTAGGTTCTCTACATAAAACTTAATATTTTATGGTTTTAGCCAAATATCCTTTCAGGCATTGCTCTGGGAGGGTTTGTACTTCGTTTTAAAAATCTAATCGATAGAGCATGCTTGATTATTATTAACAAAACCTATGAATAGCCTCTGCCTTTTGGTAGATTTAACATTGACAACAAATTGTTTTATACAATACGTAAATTATACGGACAATGCCTCAGGTAGTTTTAGTTAACCCACAAATCCCTCCTAATACAGGTAATATTGCCCGTACTTGTGCAGCTACGGGTACAGAGTTGCATTTGGTGGGGCCTTTGGGGTTTGAAATTAGCGATCGCTACCTCAAAAGAGCCGGCTTAGATTACTGGCCTTATGTCAAGCTACACTATCACGAATCGCTGGAAGCCTTTAAAATCGTACATCATGAGCGTGGAGGCAGATGGTTGGGTTATACAGTTGCTGGAAATTTTAATTATGTAAGCTATCCGTTTCAACCTGATGATTGGCTGCTGTTTGGTAGTGAAACCACGGGCTTACCACCAGCAATTTTGTCAGATTGCGATGCGACTTTGTATATTCCTATGAGCCAACCAGGGGTTCGCAGTCTGAATCTGTCAGTGAGTGTGGCAATCGGCTTATTTGAAGCTCGTCGTCAGTTAGGCTATTTACAATAGTTGTTTACCTTCATTCTCATGAGTATATTTACTTAGGATAAGTTCACAAACCTATTTGACGATTTATTTTTGGCAGGAAAATTTTTTTCGTGACAGCAAAAGTATGTAAAATAATATACTAGAAATTGATATTATCTGCAAAATGTAGTGGAAGATACTTACAAGTTCAGGAAGGTTATTATAAGAAATTTGTATATAAAACTTCGGATATTGTCAAATTTGAATGATAGATTTTGATGAATTTGAAACATCCTAAGTGAGGGAACAAACACGCTAAAATCCAGTCACATCTTACATTTGAGCTATTCTTGCCAGATGAACGCCAAAAACCAGCCTAAAAGTAGTCGATAGTTAATACGGTTGTTTTTTAGGGAATAATCAACGTAAAGTCTCGTGTTGAGAAGACTGATTGGGTAGAAATATCTTGAAGATATCTACAGCAGGGAGCATGAATTTTCCAGAAGTCGCAGTTAATTCTCAGCAGCGACTATGGACTTGGCAAGTAGTTTGTCCAGTCCCCGCGATTGACGCAAGACAAGCGCGGACAATGGGAAAGAGCAAAACGTCCTAAGTGGTGTTAGGAGTGGTTCGGACAAGTAAACACAGCAAATTTTAAGTTTTGCTAACAGGTGTGAACTTGTCTAAATCAGAGAAGCAGGTTAATCTTGCGTAAGCATCTCTGGTGAATGTGATCTTGATTTATCGTTCGTTGTGATCTAAATCATTGACTAGTATCCAACTGAAGAATCGAGATCAGTTAAGCGCTAGTGATCATAGGAGGTCGTCTTTGAAACGAGCATTGAAAAAGAGAGTGAAAGCTGTGTTGAACAATAACCCCAGCAGCGATGATGCCCCGGTAGAACTGCTAAATGTGATGAATCCAAAGGTTAACCGCCGGGTGCGGACAAAAGCCGCCATGATTGGCTTGGCAATCTCTATGGGAGCAACCAGCCTTTTGGTGACTCGACAAAGCGATCAAGCCCAAGCAGCAGTGCCAGTAGGCAGCCAAAAGGCAACCTCAGCGATTCCTGCTGTTCCTGACACTGAGGTGAAATTTGCCTCCACAAAGCTGGAGTCCCAAGCAGTCTCATCAGCGAGCGTGCCGGAAAATCCTGTGATCGTGGAACCAACGGCAGTCTCACAAGTGCCTGGGCTTGAAGCTAAATGGCAAGTCGCTGCCAATGGAATGTCTTTGCAAGTTCCCCCATCAAACACTTTTTCTCAAGCAACAGCGGTTTATAAAAATTCCACCTACCTGAAGCCCCAACTGGCACAGGGATTGAACAATACCTTAGCCGAAACTAGTTTCCCAACAGTCAATAATCTGTCTGACTATAGTGCTGACAGTGCTGGTAGTACAAATGCATCACTAATTGCCCAGCCCCAAACAGTGGCAACATCTGGGGTAGCAAACAGTGAAATAAATGCACAGCTTAAGGCGCAACAAGAGTTCGCACTAAATCGCTTACAAGAAAAATCGAACCGTTTAAGAAACAGTCTGGCACAGTTGCGTTCTGGGGAAACCAAAAATTTATCACAAGCTGATATAGAATTGGCACAGCCAACAACTGTAGTTGAGAATACTGTATTAGCCCAATCTGACACTTCTGGCGATACAAGCAAAGCAAACCTGATATCGCGGTTAAAACAGAAAACACAGACAAGTGCATTTGTACCCGCTACACCAACAGTTATTGCGTCCTCAAGTCTAACAGCTTATGAAGTTAAGCCTGGAGATACACTAGCAGCGATCGCCAGCAAACACAACACTTCAGTAGCAGAACTAGTTAGGGCAAATAACCTCAATAATCCAAATGAACTGCGGATTAGCCAAAAACTAGTTATTCCTGCTGTTCAAGTTGAGGCAACTGTAGCGACTCCCACTTTTGTAGAATCTAGCAAAACTCCAAAAGTAGCCACCTCCCCTGTGAATATTGGTAGTGCTAACTCATATCTACCTACTTCACCATCACCAACTATTGCCGACAACAGTAATATTACCGTCCCTACACCGGTAACTGTTCAGATTCAGGCAAATAGTGCGACCGACTTAGAAACAGCCCCCCCTACAGCTAGTTCTTCTGGCGTCGGTGGTGACATTGCAGTGCCACAAGCTTTTGCCGAAATGCAACAGCCTAAAACACCAGCAAATAGGGTAGCAAGGGGAAACAATAACAATAATGACCGTTTGCGGGGCTTACAAGCGGAAATCCAGAGATTACAACAAAAATATCGCGCTCAACAGTCTGGGAACTTAGTTGTGTCAGCAGCAGCTGCCGAAACAAATAATGCTGCGATGCTCACTCCTATTTCTACTCCCAATAATTTCACTGCACCTAACTCTGCGGCTCGACCGAATAGTGTAGCGATCCAAATTCCAGTTCCTACACCGATTCAGTCTAATTATACTGCTCAACCAATTAAGACCCAATTTCGTACTGCTGTACGCCCTACCGAGCCAGTAAACCCAGAGTTCTTGCCTAATTTAGGGTCTGCTAGTCAGTGGACTCCCTCTGCCACCCCATCTGCCACAAAGGTAAAAGTTGCAACGCCTTCTGGAAGAGTAAATGCTTCTGACTCATTAGGAATGATGCGGGGAAGGACAGTTTCTCCACAGGTAATACCACCTTTGGCAGCAGTTGATCAATATCTGCCCAGACCCATTGACGAACTAACGCCTCCTCCATCTACTTCAACATTAACTTACACCTGGCCAGCAAAGGGCACTCTCACCTCTGGTTTTGGTATGCGTTGGGGAAGACCGCACAAAGGAATTGATATTGCTAACTCCACTGGCACACCAATTGTTGCTTCAGCTGAGGGTACGATCGAAAAAGCTGGCTGGAACAACGGTGGCTACGGCAACCTCGTTGAAATCCGCCATCCTGATGGCAGCACGACTCGCTATGCTCATAACAGCAAGATTCTGGTGCAACCTGGTCAGCAGGTGAATCAAGGAGAAACGATTGCTTTAATGGGTAGCACTGGTCACAGTACTGGGCCACACACCCACTTTGAAATCCATCCATCAGGTAAGAGTGCTGTTAACCCAATAGCTCTCTTACCGGAACGCGTGTAAATCTTGGCTGTCTGTAACTAAGTTATTACCTTGTTAAAAGAGGGAGTTTACCTTCCTCTTTTACCTTTTATGACCTTAACAGGGATGAAAGCTGTAAGAAAATTGCAAAAGGGGCTAGGCTTGAGCAAATTTGTATGCTATACTAGTTAATGATTTGAATAATATATGGCTCAGTAGCTCAGTTGGTTAGAGCACGGGACTCATAAGCCTGGGGTCGTTGGTTCAACTCCGACCTGAGCCATTTTAAAAGTAAGACTACATAAGGGTTTCAGCTTCTAGTTATGTACATTCACAAATTAGATGTCGCCGTTCACAAATTAATGTCGTTTTTCACACATTAATGTCGCTCTTTCACTAATTTGTGTCGTAGCTCATTTGAGACAACTGTTCACAAATTAATGTCGCAATATTAGTGACTTATCGACTTTGTGCGGTGACAGGTCAACATCAGATTTGCCAACTAGAAGACCATAAGCTTTAGTTTAACTTAAGCTTTAAAAAGTTTTACTCTACCTTACTTAAACAGAGAACTTTTGTTCTTTATAGTTAAGCAGGTTGGAGTTGAACCCTTTCAACCCATACCCATATCTCGTAATCTTTATATTTTCACCAGCCCTGCACTGGAAAAATTTATATAACTTGTCCTTTCTTGCTCATCGCTAGGTATTACATCTTCAATCCATTTTTGCCGGAAGGAATTGTAACTTACCATCGCCCTTGGGGTCGATATAGAAAATTTTCTTTCAACCCGCTTGACACGGGAAGGGTCATTGTAATTGGCGACCTCACTCCCATGCCCATTAATGCTTTTAACCCGCTCAATACGGGAAGGATCATTGTACCTTTGAGGTAGCGATCGCAAAGCCTCACACTTGTCTCTTTCAACCCGCTCAACACGGGAAGGGTCATTGTACCCAAATTGTCTCCTTAGCTTTCTCCCTGTTTACTTTCTTTCAACCCGCTCAACACGGGAAGGGTCATTGTACCTTGCCAGTAAGCAAGCAAGTGCCTACAACTGCCTTTCAACCCGCTCAACACGGGAAGGGTCATTGTACCCTTCAAGCCTCTGAACGGAAAAGCTTACTTGTTAACTTTCAACCCGCTCAACACGGGAAAGGTCATTGTACCTACTTTGTTCATAAAAAACACAAAGAGTTTTTGCTTTCAACCCGCTCAACACGGGAAGGGTCATTGTACCCAGCCTCAAACTACCCGATGGGGATATTAATGCACTTTCAACCCGCTCAACACGGGAAGGGTCATAGTACCGTTCCAATGACGACGCAGCAACTCACCCCAGGTTTCTTTCAACCCGCTCAACACGGGAAGGGTCATTGTACCATTTCCGCTTCTCAATTCCCGACATGATGTATCAACCTTTCAACCCGCTCAACACGGGAAGGGTCATTGTACCAGAGATGGGTTTTAAAGTCGAGTTGCTTTAGTTCCTTTCAACCCGCTCAACACGGGAAGGGTCATTGTACCAGTCGTGAATCAAGCGTCACTCTAAAAATAATAAACTTTCAACCCGCTCAACACGGGAAGGGTCATTGTACCGGGCGATCGCTACGCACACCGCAGGCATCATCAATACTTTCAACCCGCTCAACACGGGAAGGGTCATTGTACCCCTTCCTGTATAGAATCCTTGTTTTGTGAAGGATTCCAGAGTTGATAGCGCGGATCTATATTCCACCCTTCTTCAACTACCGTTTGAATGGGCAATTTGTGTGCCATTAAACGCTAAAACCCTTTCACCGCAAGCAAGCGCGAATCGACTGAAAATTTTTAATCTCTTCTAATGCCTGAAAACAAGGATTGGTATGGGTTCCCCCTTGGTCGGAGGTGATTTAGTAGCCACTACAGCAGTATATCCGCGCCCTTATTGCTGGGAGCGCACCTTATTCCTGTCTGGAGACAGCAGCATCAGGGTGAGCAGCTACTAGGGTCAGAAAGCAAGACTATCTTCCAATAGTCAAACTACCCCATATTTTTCACAGTTCAGCGGTTACAAAGAACATGAACTGCGGCGCTATTACTTATTTTATTGTCAAGGTTCAGTATATTTGCTCAATCTGAAGATTAAGATTTATTTTGACGAAAATGGTAAGCAGCGATCACTAAATCTCGCGCTTTTTCTTGAGGACTATCTCGAATAGGTTGTGGGCCTTGTTCTCTAGAAATGTTTGCCTTAGCTGCTTGGCTTTGAATACACTCGATCAATCTGTTGTAGCTCCAACGATGAATGCTCTGGCGGTACTGTTTAGCATACTGTTGCTGACCTTCTTTGTAATTAGGACATTTTTTCACTGCCCTAGCTTCTATTTCACTTTGGATGCTCTCGCGTACATTTTTCATTGTGGGTAGAACAATGCTGCCAGCTTGGTAATTTTTGGCTAACGTGATAATTGCTTGTGCTAGTAAGTTATCAATGTGCTTTCCTAACTCCAATTCTGACAACTTAATTTGTGTGTTGCTTTTTTGAGCTTTGTGGCGTTCATGAGAATTACGTTGCTGCTGCTGTCGCTGGCGGTTCAGTAACTTGTAATTATCACCAAGTAGCTGTTTAACACTGCGATACGCAAGAACTTTATTTGTGGAGCAGTCAACAATAGCTATTGTTGCAGGCTTTTCTAGACCCAAACTCACACCAATGAGAATTGATGTTTTACCCTGATACAAGTTTTGATTAGGACGTGGGTAGGCGGTGTTGATTCTAGTGAGTGTTGAGTTAAGGCGTTTAATATAAATTTGCTGATGTTGATTTAAGTTTTCTTTTTTTTCCATGTTGGCCAGTTTTTGAGTAATTTCGTCTACTTTTTCTTGCCTAAACTCCTGAGTCCCTTCAATCGTCCACAAGCGAGTATCAACGCTGCAATAAAGAGTTAAACGATGAATTTTCCAGGGAAGGTCATTACCTTTATTGTCTTGCCATGCTAAACGTCCTGAACGCAAAGTAAAGAGAGAAGATGAATGCTGGTCTTTGTTGCGCTTAATGCTCTGATCTTCTAAAAATCTTTGAAACCAATAAATTTGTTTATTATCGCAGTAAATTTCAAAGATATGATTATTGAACTCTTTACCTGAGAAGCTAACACAAATACGACCTTTTTCATTTCTTGACCAAATAAGGTCTTCGTTGCTTGTGAATTGAACTGGAAATGGTATCGAACTAGGATTTTGTAAGAGATGCTTCTGCCAAATTTTAACTTGATTTTCGGTTTCAGGAACATTGTTGGTTGCTACTAAAAGACTTTGTAGCCAATCTTCTCCTGTCAAATCACGACCACTGGGTATCCTCGATTGCAGTTGTTCTTTAAGACGTTCAATTTCTCGGACTTTCTTACTACGGCGTAGAGCATATCGATTAGGGTCTTCCTCTTCTTCGCTAACCTGACAATTATTTTTCAATAAGTAAGCGATAGCACACCGATTAAGAGGATTCTTTGCTTGATCGTAAGCCTTAAATAAAATGTCAAACAGTATGTAATTATTGTTTTTGCTTTTTTTATGCTTATTTACATTCCCATTTGTAATATTTTGCTTATGAATTTCTTCAACCTTAGCAATATAGTGCGGCAAAATTTTAATAGCTTTAGCGCGAATAATCTTTAAACTAAAGTTACTTTCTTGCTCCAGTTCTACATCACTTTTAAGCATATTGAGCCAATGCTCTTTTTTATCGATTTTTTGTTGTCGTTCTTTCTGTAATGCCAACCAAGACTTGTACAGGGCAAACGCATCTAAAGTACTCTTGATCCTGACCAAGATTAAGACCCAACGAAAAATCAGTATTTCTGGCTTGATTTATTTTCCAAGGCTCAAAGCGATCGCTAAAATCTTTATCAATAAGTAGAGGTTAATGAGATTATTTTTGAGTCTATTGAGAATAGACTAGTCTTATTGACATGATGCGGCCGCCCTGAAGACTTGTAGATATACTCGACTACTTCAATAGCTGATTTGTAAAAACGCTTGGGTTGGTTAACAAAGCGTTCTTGAGTACTGAGTGAGTCACACAGTGGTTTAATTACTCCATTTGGTAATTTGCCCTTCTTCAACCACTCCTCCATATCAGGATGTATTCTTACCTGTTCAAGTAGTTCATTAATCAAAGGTGTATTCTTCTCCGCCATCAATTGCCACAGATGGCGGCGGGTATCTTCGCTGGCTACTAATCGACATTGAATAGTGATCAGGCTCATAGCAGTTTCTGTTCTCTAAACTTTATAAAATACACCAGTATTTTCAAAATAACATTTATAGTGTGCAATATTACATTCATTGTGTGTAGATTTATGATTGATAGTACCTCACTATTAGGCTGTGAGGGAAAATAACATCAACATTGAATATCGTTTTGGAAAGGCGATAAGACGAAGAAGGCGAGAGCTAGATTACTCTCAAGAAGAACTGGCTGAAAAAGCTGGACTTCACCGTAATTACATCTCAAGTATTGAGACGGGAACCCGTAATCCTTCTCTTAAAAATATTGAAAAGCTTGCAAAAGCAATGAACATCTCCATTTCTGCTCTTTTTATCAACTACGGTATTGAGGCAGAGCATAAATCAGAAAAAGATACTGAGTGTTAGTTTATAGTGTTTTAGTACACACGGACATAAATTTGTCCGTCCAGTACTACAAAAAATACAAAGACACCAAAAATTAAGAAAGAGACGTGAGGTTAGTCACGTCTCCAGATCATAGGAGAAAAACCATTAAGCGGCTACATCCGCGACCAGTAACCCGTTGACAGCAATGATCAAAAGTTGTGCTGAAGCAGAGGTGTCACAACAATGTCTTTTATCGCTATTACAGGGTTGTGTCACCCATTTCCCCTCAAGATTCTGATAAAAAGTTCCAAGCAGATGGGAACCATTCCAAACTCGATACAGTTCTCCCAAATCATCTGGCACTGAGTCAATTTCAATTTCTGGCGCTACTGCGTCAGCTAATTCGTCAACGTATTCCTCAAACTCAGATTCTACAGAGGCTTTGTTGTCAAACTCTTCTTGTGTAATCATTTAAGTAACCTCATTGATGGGGTTTTACAAAAGGCGATCGCAGTCTCTTCCCGGAGGGCGATCGCCTTTGTCTTGTTACTATATTGTAATTAATTGTTATTACTAAAACAATAGCGTTACTACAAAATTTTCAAAATTCGCCACAATTAGGGTAAATAGAGTTATTACAGATTGAAAGTTTTCAGCAGAAAGTAGTATGGCAAAGCGGCAGACAACAAAATTGAGCAATCAGATCATTGTTAGAATGGACGATGAGACTAAGGAAGCTTTTATGAATAAAGCTAATGCTGAGGGCAAGACAGCCTCAGAATTGATCATGGGATGGATTCGTTCCTACATGACTGAAGAACTTCAAAAAACTCCAGACTTAGCCAAAATGCAAGCAGACTTGGAGAATCTAAAACAACAAGTTGCTGCACTCCAAAATGAATACTTGGGAAAATTAGCAGCCTGAGAGAAGAGAACGATTCTCTCAGGCTATGGATAGATCAAATTATCAGTTCTGCCCCTAAGAACCCAAAAAACCCGTCAGACGCCTGACGGGTTTAGTTTTGTTAAGGAGATTAACTATGGGAAGATATGCAGTTACTACTGGTAATAAATAAGTAGTAACTGCGATTAAGACTGCGATCGCAATCAAATGCTTTAACTCACAAGACTTTCCCTTACTTTGTTGGGTGTAACTTAATGCTTTACCTCATTACTATCTACCTCAACTTTATTCTTGTTCAAATCCCTGATTACTAAATTTGAGAACCCGACAATTCTCGCTGACTGTGCGAATCACGTTCTCTGGAACTCCTTCAGGGACAGTGACCTGAAGTTCTAAGGTAATTTCTACTTCAGCATCTACTAAACTACTGAGGTGTTGAATAACCTCGTCTGCTATCTGTCCTATGTCACGTCTTAGCCGCAATGCGTCCAATTTGACTGAACCATAGAAACGTTTTGGTGGAACTATGACAACAGAGGAAGCATTATCTGTTATTACAATGTCAATAGTTTTTTCTTTTTCAATCTTATAGCTTCCTGTTTTTTCTTTAAATCCTGGTGGAGTTACTGGTGGAGTTACTTTAGCAGCAGCATCTGCCTCAATTTGGCGTTGCGCTACTTCTGGCTTAACTATCAGATTTTGACTGCTAAGGGTTACGGTAATGTGTTCAGCTGCTTTCAAACCAAGATAACGTCCTTTGGATTCATCCCAGCCAGTGGCATAAGCAAAGTTTTCATTCCACAGTAACGCTGCAACTCCTTCTGCGATCGCTTGTAATAGCACTTGTTGATTTTTGATGCGTGGCAGGTAAAGGTAGTACGCTAAGTACTCCCATAACTTCTTAAGATCGAGGTGGTTTACATCGCGCCAGAGATATGGATCGAGAGCTTCCAAGCGCAGGCGGCTGGCGGCATAGTTGGCAATCAAATGTTCTTCATGAACTGCTTTGCGGCTTGCTTGCACAATAGGAGAGTCTTGCTTTTGCAATCGAATTTCTTGCCATTCAATCTCTCCTTGGGGGTCGGGTTGCATCGGTACTAACAGCCAGATGTAAGCCTCCTGAATTAAACTTTTTACATCTTTGTCGGTTTGCTGTTGTTTAGTCGTCGCCTGATTACTTTGAAAAACATCTAAGTTTAAGGCTTCTTTATCCCGAATAATCGAATTCCAGGCGAGGTATTGGCAAACAGATTGTTCTAATAGCTCCAGTTTTGCCTTGTCTGGTGCTAGGAACAGCAACATATTCTTGCAGTACCGAGGACTGGCTCCCTTTTGGTTTAGTATTTCTTCGGCTCTGGTGCGGGCTTGAGTTTCGCTTTCCTTATTTTTATGGGGATGTTGTGGCCCCATGACAACCAGCCTTACGGCCATTTCATCAGGAACATCTGCCGAGGAGTCGGGTGCAATATGTACTCCAGCAAATTCACCGCGCTGTTTATCAGCCTTTAATCGGAGAATAATTTCATCCCAAACTTTATCCTGATCCTGTTGGATTTGCTCGGCTCTGTCTTGGGCAAGTCTGGTGACGCTAGGCTGAGTTGAGAACCAGTAACGAGTGCTATCGACATAAAGATGTGTGGACTGGTCGGTAAGTCGGCGCAAAGCATCACCAAAAGTTGCTGCACTTTCCCCTGGTTGAACACACCCTAACTTGATCCGATGATCTTCTACACCGCGATTGGCTGCTCTTAGAGTAGGAGCAGAACCAAGGTAAATTGTCCGGGCAACGCGGCGACAGGCAGAGTAACGTCCTAAGTTCGGGTTTTGGCGATCGCACGCTAATAGTAGAGAATTATATCCATCTACATCTTTTTCAATCACTGGCACCCAGTTATCTTCCAGGTAACGAGTCAATTCTGTTTGTACCTGTCCGTCATCCATTGGCACGCTGGCAGGCATGATTAACAAACTCTTGTCCTGTCCTTCCCAAAGTGAATGAATCACCTTTGCCATCAGTCGCAGCACACCCCGCGTGCGTTGGAATTTGTCGAGAGTTGACCAGTCATTATAAAGTCGGTCAAACAGTTCTGGATGGATAGGATAGGCATTTTCTAGCCGTCGTTTGTAACTACCTTCTCGGCACTCACTAGGAAACTCCTGAGATTGGTTTTGGTACATTTCTGCAAAGGCACGGATGATGGCATCACGGGCAATAAAGCCACTTTCTTCGGTGATGGGTTGAAACAGTCGTCGCCGCACAATTTCAAAGCTTTCATCGGCAGTTGCTGGTCGCCAAGGAGATTCGACTCTGCCAATAGCATTTTTGAGTCTACTTAAGGCTGCTTTACCGCGATCGCCTCCAATCTCATTATCAGATGCAGGAATACTCACGACCAAAAGAGTTTGGTTAGCGTTTTTTGCCGACTCACTCAAAGTCTGGGCAAAAGTAAAGTGAGTATCAAAGCTGCCCCCCGGAAGGTCGTTTATTTCGTGAAGCTGTCGGGCATAAGCCACCCATTCATCAATTAAAATTAGGCAGGGTGCATAGCGGTTAAACAGCAGCCGGAGGGTATCGCCAGGGTTAGTTGAAGTTTCATCTGCTTCTCGAATCATTTCGTAGGCTTCCCTACCGCCCAGTTGCCAAGCTAATTCGCCCCAGAGTGTTCGGACAAATGTGCCATCTTTTTTAGGTTGAGGCTGACCGGGAGAAATTTTATTTCCTACCAGCACTGCTGTGTTAACTTTTGGCGGAGGTAAAACATTTGCCGCTTCCAGCACTGGTTCCAATCCGGGTAACTTGGATGCGGGAACTCCCATAAACAGGTGGTATAGTGCCAGCATCGCGTGGGTTTTGCCGCCACCAAAGTTGGTTTGCAGTTCGATAACGGGGTCGCCTTTATTGCTAGAAAGACGTAGTAAGGCATTTGTGAGCAGTTGCTTTAGCCCATTGTCACAAAGTGGTGAATCATCGTCTGGTATGTCAGCACTGATAGCGTCGATAAGTACCTTTTCTCTTGCTTCCTTTACCAAATCGCTTAAAATGCTTAAGGCTAAAAGCTGACGCAATGTAAATAAATCTGCGTGTTTAGTAATTCCGTAATTTTGTATGCGAAATCCAAGCGCTTGTTCTGGCAAATCTGTGTCAGGTTTCCATTTAGGTTGAGCCGTTGCAGCAATTTCCTCATGTTCTTGAGTAGGCGACAAATACACACGCCCACGCTCACCTTCTGCCACAATAGCCATCAATTGAGCACCTATCTGTCCGGCTTTCCCTTCATTACGAATGTATTCTAAAGTTACAGGCGTATTACAACAAATACAAATGGCTCCCTTGCGGCTAACTGTTCCCTCTGGTGGCTTACCTTGGCCGATATTTACCTGAAAACTCACAACAGGCTGTTGCTGTCCGCTATTAATAATTGATTTTACCGAAGCTTCTTTTCCTTTCTTCATCGAAAGTGCAAACGATCGCACCAACGGCATTTTTGCACCACAAGCAGGGTTAGGACATTTCACTGTTCTTGCCCACAACCAAGCAATAACTGTAGCCTCACCGCCGCCAAATTAATTCCTGCGATAAATTTACCTTTGGGTAAAAATGCCCAATTCGCTTAAAAGCCTCGTCCCGCATCCATTGACCGTAATAGCGCACATCTTCAGCCAATCCCTGCGCCCCAAACCATTTTTTAGTAGTTAGAGAATTTGTGCGAGAATCAGGGTTAACGGGAGGTTGATTTGCAAACTTTGGTGGAATTTCAATTAAAGCTTTGGTAATCAAAACAGCAACTGGATTGAGGTCACTACCGTAAGCTTCCAACCCCAATCTTTGAGCTTCTAGGGGTATGGAACCTCCACCAGAAAAGGGGTCTAAAATAGGTGGTGGATTGTTATTTGTTGAGTTGAGAATTTCTGCTTTAGCTGCGTCTAAAACTTCCTGATTATTGATATTTTCCCACTTCACTAATTGCTCAATAATTTCAAACAGGCGTTTCCTCTCTGTATCCTGCGCCTCTTTTGTGGGAAATTTATCAGGATGACTTGAGGGATCATCTACCAAAGACGAAAACAAAACTGCCCGACAAGTTGCTAGCGGCCGCCGCGCCCACCATAAATGTAGCGTCGAAGGGTGTCCATGCCTAATTGATTTTTCTCTAGCAGATTCTTTGTTAATTGCTTCCAGTGGTAACGCAACTTCGATTAGCTTCTTGCGGTAGGTCATTATTTTGCCAGACTGATATGATGGAAGCGAGTAAATGTCTGAGCAAGAAGCAGCACTAAATATTCCGAGTGAGTGGACTTACGGAATATTTACATCAAGCATTGGTAGGCTAATTAGTCTTTGTTGATTGCTGCTCGCCTAACTTAGTTACAGAGCTTCGTCCGGCAATTATAATCACGATACTTGCTGGATGGCTCAGTGATAATTCGGAGCGCGCATTATCTTTAGCTCAAAGCCTGTAGTTTAAAAAACGATGACTTCTAACACAATTTCTTGGGATTCTATCCGTGATGAGGTTTTAGCAGATCCAGAGGTAAAGGCTGAATACGATGCCTTGGAATCTGAATTTCAGTGTGCAAAACAAGTTATTGCTTTAAGGAAGGCTAGCGGCTTAAATCAACGGGATTTTGCTAAGTTGGTTGGCATTAAACAGCCACAGCTAGCTCGGATTGAATGTGGCAAACAGGTTCCTAAAATTGAAACCCTAGCAAAACTTGCTAGGAGTGCAGGTTACGATGTCGAGATTCGCTTTGTAGCACCCAAAGGAAAGCGATCGCACAAAGTCGAGCCTCTGAGGATTTCTGCAAAAGAGTTAGTTTAGTCCTGTGATTGCTCTCACCAAAAGCATCCTTTTTTACTTGGATAACTAGCTATCCAATAAAGGAGGCAGACTTAAGAGCGAATACTCTGACAAAATTGCGATGTCTACGACGGGCGTAGCTGCGGCACCAAAAAACAATCAGCAAATGAAGTAAACCTGTAGCAGTTATTCTAGAGAAAGCTAGAGTTCTGAAATTTTGGCATGTTTGAGCTACCCGAAATCATCAGAGAATAATGGCACATCATAAAATTTAAACTTTTGGTCTACTGTAATTATTGTTAAACCTTCTACCAAAGCTTGAGCAATTAACATCCTATCAAAAGGATCTTTATGGTGTAGAGGCAAATCAGCAACCTTTATTCCATGTGCCAATGTCATAGATAAAATCTCAAACCGACTGAAGCGCAAAGCCTCCTCTAAATTACCAGGAGCAATTAACTTTCCTAAAGACTGTTTAATTGAAATCTCCCAAGCACTAATTGCACTGACGAAAATTAAATTTTCAGGATTAGTAATTACTTCTCGTACCCGATCTGACAATTTAGAATCATTTTCTAAAAACCACAATAAAATATGAGTATCTAACAAAAAACTCACTACTCATCCCCATAAAATGCTGCAATTACTTCTTCTGGAGTCTCATCAAAATCATCAGCAATCTTAACTTTTCCCTGCCAAAAACCCGCAACTCTTGGCTTTAAGACATTATTTAAATCAGCTTTAGTAACCGTAGGCTCAGGTTGAGTCAAGGGCAAAACTTTTGCCAAAGGGACACCCTGATGAGTTAGCGTAACTTCAACATGATTTTGGATATCTGACAATAAATCAGCTAAATTCTCAGATAAGTCAGCAATATCAAAAGTTTTTGGTGACATTTGGCTTATGCTCTCCTGATTACCAGCATTATAACCAATAAAATCTACCCTTATTAAAGATGAAATTGAATAGTATTGGAGTATGAATAATGATTAAAAAATATGAAGAATGTAATCGGTAATGCGGTAAATAATTATTTTAAAATGGCTCAGTTCCCTGTTGCCACAACTCCAGCCAATCATAATTAACACTCGTCACAGCAAAATCTGGTTCTTTATGGAACGGACGGCGTAAGTAGTGAATAGAACAATTACCTTCCATATCTTCTGCTAAAGGCACTTGCACCAATGCCAAAATGAAATTATCAGGCTTGTTTAGAGCGGTAATAATTTCATTCTTCGTCACTGTCACAGTTTTAGCGCCTGTAATTCGCCCTTTCACCTCAATAAATCGCAACTGTCCCGTTTCTGGAATGCGTGACTCAATATCATAGGCGCACTTCTGGGTACTCACATCAGTTGGTTCGTACCCTAAATTGCGTTCTACTTCCATCACAGCCGTCATTGCTGCCTTTTCTACCCGTTCCGTCTCCCTGGCAAACATCACCGTTGTTGCCTGTTGTTTGCCTTGCATTCGTTGCAGCAAGCCTACTGAAACCACCAACGCGCCCCCAACCACCACAGGCGGTAATGGCGATAATCTACGTTCTTGCTCTAATTCCTCCAAGCGTTGCATTAACCGTGCTTGCAAATCATCAGCTCGCTGACGTGCCTTACCTGAGTTAATTTTGGCATTAGGCTTGCCAGCTTCCTCTTGCATTTTCAGTTCTTCTGCCCGATGATCCCAGTAATTAATCTCCTTAGTTAATCTATCTTTTACTGCTGTCATCGTCTTAGCAATTAGTTCCTCTTTACGCTGCTTGAGTTCTTGAAGATGTTGAGGAACAAGGTGAGCGATCGCATAACTCTTGGCTTTTGCTTCTAAATCTTCTCGCAACCAAGATTCTTCTAAAACTTTTTCCACAACACTTTTTTCCTCGTCTGTTAGCGGACGGTAATTGAGGTAAGGTGCGTAACCTGCATTGTGGGTATTGCCTTCTGGATTGATTTCTACATATTGCATCCGCCGCGATACTAAACGCCTAGAGCCATTTAAATTTGTCCGCGCGTCTTGTATGGAATGTTCTAGATAAACTAAGGCGCGGGTTCCTTCGCTGGAATCATTTTCATCGATTAAGATAGTCCCTTGTTTCAACAAATCCCGGTGTCGTTCCAAAGTCAGATCAATTGTGGCATCCAGTAGAGAATGTCCAGAACAGATGAAAGCAGCTAAGGGTTTACCAGAAATGCTGATCAAATCTTTTTCAAAGCAGACACGTTCGTAGCGTAGCAGCAACGGTTCACCTACACCAATTTGCCGCCCTCGATTGCGAATAACTGCCGGAACATGACTGATTTCGTAACGCTGGGGTTCACGTTGACGCAATGTTCCACCTAATAGGGTAAATGCTTCTAGGAAGAAAGAAGCAATAAAATGAGGTTGCAACCGTCGCGCTTCTGCCCTTTCCATTTCTTCCCGAATTTGCTGCACTTTGGCGATATCCATCGAATCCCGTGCCAAAGCCCTTTCTTCTAAAAGTTCGCGTAGTCGCTGTTGGTCGAGTTTATCATGTACGACTTGGTTGAGTCTGTCTCGCACCTCTGGTTGATCGCCATAGCGAATTGCTTCAATCAATAACTCTCGTAATTCCGTCCCTGCGATCGCTTTCCCCAATACATCAAATACTTGACCTCCCAATGCCTTCTGCTCTGCCTCTATCTTTTTCAATAATGCCAAATAGACATCGCCTTCACGAGTGCCTTTTGCAACTAAATTCCATAAGTGACATACCTCCGTCTGCCCAATCCGGTGAATTCGCCCAAAACGCTGTTCTAGGCGGTTAGGATTCCAAGGTAAATCGTAATTAACCATAAGGTGCGCCCTTTGCAAGTTAATCCCTTCACCCGCAGCATCCGTAGCTATTAAGACTTGTACTTCGATATCTTGGGTAAACGCCTCCTGCATTTTGCGGCGTTCTTCGCGTCCCATTGCGCCATGTATATTTACCACAGCTTCATTACGTCCAATTAGCGTCCGAATCCGATCTGTCAAATAATTTAATGTGTCCCGATACTCGGTAAAAATCAGGAGTTTGCGCCGATGTCCTTGGGCGTTGAACATTTCGGCATCATTTTGCAACAGATTCGAGAGTTCTTCCCATTTTTTATCTTTACCACTACGTCGCACCCGCAGTGCCAGTTGCTCTAATTCTTCTAAAAGCTTAATTTCTGTTTGTAATTCTGCGATCGTCCGTGATGCTGTAGCTAGGTCAACTACTTCCTGTTCTGTTGCTTCTCGTTCTTCACCAGGAATATCCTCTAAATCATCTTCTAAGTCTTCCAGATCCACAACCTCCTTAAATTCAATGATGGTTGCATTACTTCCCTGCCTGAAAACTTCTTCTTGCCTCAGCCGTTTTTGCAACCTTTCCCGACGGCGTAGCAGCGATTGATATATAGCTTCTGGGGAAGAAGCAAGCCGACGTTGCAAAATAGTCAAAGCAAAGCCAACATTACCTTTGCGCCCTTCATTTTCTAAAGCATCGGCACGATTAAATTCCTCGCGGACATACTCAGTAACTCGCTTATACAGTACCGCTTCTAAATCCGATAGTTCATATTCTATAGTGCTAGCTTGGCGTTCTGGAAATAGCGGTTTTCCATCAAACTTCAGCAAATCTTCTTTAACCAATCGCCGCATCAAGTCGGAAGTATCTGCTACGTGAACACCATCGCGGAAGCGTCCTTCAAATCTGTCTCCATCCAATAACGCCATAAACAACTGGAAGTCTTCCTCTTTGCCGTTATGTGGTGTTGCTGACATTAATAAAAAATGCCTAGTTAAAGTTGAGAGTAACTTCCCAAGTTTGTAGCGTTTCGTCTCTTTAATTTCACCACCAAAAAATGAAGCTGACATTTTATGAGCTTCATCGCAAACAACTAAATCCCAGTCTGTCTGCGCCAGTTTTGCTTGTAAATCTTGATTGCGGCTGAGTTTGTCCAGTCGCACAATCACCAATGGCATTTCAGCAAAAGCATTTCCAGTTACTGCTGATTCAATGCGATCGTTGGTGAGAATTTCAAACCGTAAATGAAACTTTTGCGACAATTCATCTTGCCATTGTGGGGCTAAACTGCCGGGACAGATCACAAGGCAACGATGCAAATCACCTCGGATGAGCAATTCCCGCATCAGCAACCCCGCCATAATAGTTTTACCTGCACCTGGATCATCTGCCAAGAGAAAACGCAGAGGTTGACGAGTTAACATTTCTCCGTAAACGGCAGTTATTTGGTGTGGTAAAGGTTCGACTAGAGAGGTATGAACGGCTAGCAAGGGGTCGAAAAGATAAGCTAGACGGATGCAGTGCGCTTCTGATGCCAGACGAAAATTAGCTCCATCAGCAGTAAAACTCCAAGCACCACCAGAGGTGATTATTTCTAGGGTAGGTTCTCTGTCTCGAAAGACTAACTCATTCCCTAGCGTGCCGCTAGCATCTTTGTATGTTAATTCCACAACATCAGAGCCATGCCACTGAGCATCAACGATGGCGACAATACTGTTTGGCAGAATACCTTGTACTTGCGTGCCTTTTGTCAGATCCTCAAGTCTAACCATATTGCGGTGTTTTCCCTTTTGGCAGATGTCAGTAGCAATGTAGACACTAATGTTTTTTGGTCGGACATTGCTTCTTATGACCATAAGAGACACTAGGCTGGTTAGTAGCTAGTATATTTACTGTTTTTGGCTGTGGTAGCTTGATGTTGCTTAATTGAAAAGCTGATTTTAAGCGATCGCAATCTGATAACTATTTTTGAGGTACTGTATTGTCAAAGTGTTAAGACAAGTTCTCTTACTTAGTAAGGCTTTTGATATTCTGCCATTTCTGCAAAAGATGTAAAACATCGCTGGCATTGCCCGTCCATCCATAAAGCCGGAATTGGAAAGGGTTTTTCACAGACAGGGCATTTTGATAACAAGCGTAACTGATGGCGATCGCACCCCACCGTCTTTTTAAATTGCCACTCTATTTTATGGCAAACTGACTGAGCATAGCAGGCTCCACACAAGCGAATTGGGCTATGCTTCATTCCCACACCTTCTGGAGGCAACATCTTAGTCTTTCAGCATCAAGCTCAACCACAGTTGCTAGCGCGTCTAACTCCTGATGAGTTGGGAAGGGATTGAAGTAAAATTTTTCCCAACGTGCTAAAACGACCCCAAGCCCTGCAACATCACCTAATCCACTAGGGGCAGAAAACTTATTTCCTTTTTCTCCTCGAAATCTACCTAAAAAATGGCTGATACTTTCTCCATCAAAAGGCTTGACTCTGGTTAACCAAATTTGTCTTTTTTCATCTATATTTTCTTCCATATCACAATTTCGATGCTGCAATTACTTCTCTTAAAACATCTTTATCGACTTTTTTCTGTCCTCTCAGTAATGAGCGAATAGCAACTTTACGAAGAATCATATCCAACCTACCAATTAATTTCTTGGTTGCCTGCTTTAAAATTTTGAGGTTATCTCCACTTGCCAATTTCGATTCTTCTGGCAATCTGAGAACATCTCGTTCCCATATTTGAATCATTTGCTTAAATTGAGTATCTTCTAATCTGTCTAACTCAAACTGTTCTAGAAAACGATTAACAACTTGTTCATCGCGCTTAACTATTGCTAAAAGGCGACTTGTAGTACCAACAAGAAGAACTGAAATCTTTAACTCATCATCATCATAAATATGCCGTACATCTGAGAACGTCTCGAACTTAAGGTGATTAGCCTCATCAATAATAAGCATCTCAACCTGATGTATTACGAGGCTATCCAGTGTTCGTTCTCGCAGGTCAGAAATAGTTCCATTGGAGGGTTTATTTAAAGCTTTGAGGATTTTAATAAAAAAATCTCTGGAGCCACAATTTTTGGGAATTTGAATATAAACTACAGGCTTCATGCGCTGACCCTTAGTCAGCCGTAATTTGTTATAAAGATTTGCAAAAGCTTTGCAAGTGACCGTTTTTCCGCAGCGTGATTCTCCTAGCAATAAACCAGTCATTCTAGAGATTACTAACTCATACATCCAAGCGTGACAACGTTTTACTTGGTCGAGTTCTAAGTAAGGTTGACGGCTTAAACGTTCAATTTCAGCTTGGATTTCTGGCGTAAGTTCCTGAATCACACCAAATTGCTTGGCAAGTGACATTGCACTAGTCATTTTTTATACCTAACATTCCTCAAAGAATTCATCCATATAGCGAACTTCATATTTGGGTAACTCTGTATCTGCTTCGTTTTCAGGTTCGACTTCTTTTTGTTCCGGGGTAGCAAATTTCTTAGCCACTTGCTCTACAGGGTTTACTTGCTCATTTGCTGCTTGTCGGCGCTGTTTGCGGTTTCGTTTTACCGTTTCCTCCACAAAAGCTTGACGGTCTATCATTGCCTCTAAAATTGAGTCATTATTGATTTCTTGGCTTGCTTCTTTTAGCCGCTTATTAATTGCCTTTAGTTCGCGTAAAGACAAGCGTTCAGTCTCTAAAGCTTGAGCATGAGCGTAATCCATAAATTCTTCTGTTCCGTCTGCATTCATCTTGTATACAAGAAGTGTAGTTATATCAGCCGGATCTGAAATGCCACAGTTTCTCCGTCTCGCCCTCTCAAATGCTCCGCCCGATAGGTCAAGTTTTCAAATTGAATACAGCCATATTTTTGGACTTTACGCCGTTCTTGCTTCATTAAACAAATTGCCAAGTCCAATTGATCATAAAGATATGGGTCTGCCATTAATCCAGCCTCCCATCGCCCAATTCGAGACTGGCCTTTCATCCTGGCATCTGTGTGCGGGTTATACTCATTAACGATGAAGCGTACTAACAATAGCTCTAAATCCTTAAGAGTTAAGCAAGCATCTTTATCCACATTTTCTGGTCTTTCCTGCACGTTTGAACCCGTATATCCAGGCAGGGTATTTAGCACTTGCAAATTAAGTGTTTTAAAAAAACGCTCCACAATTCCGCCATCAGATGGTCGTCTTCTCAAAGCACAATTAAAGCCTATTTGTACTGCAACTTGTCTGTAGTGTGGATGGAAGTAAAATCTTTTCCGCCATCGGTATAGAAGTAATTAGGCTTTCCGTAAGCTTGCCATTCATGGCGTAGTTGGTACTCGGAACCGTAAGACTTGGGCAAAATCGCATGACGTAGAGCTAGGGTATCTATTTGGGAGCTAGGGTGATCAAATCCTACATAAAACCCCACTAGGCAACGGGAGTAGGAGTCGATAACAATTGTCAGCCAAGGACGGTCTAACACTCCATACTCATCCACAAGCCTTACATCTAAACGAGTATGATCGCATTGCCAAACATCATTGCTACCCTCCACTTCCAACTCTCGCCCATCGCGGGTCATGTGCGTCAATCGCTCTCCTAAATAGCCAGGGCTTCTTGCTTTTTCCTTTCTCTCTTTCTGCTCAATATGTTCGTCAAGAATTCGATAAACCGATTGGTGGCTAGGGCGTTCACTTTTGTTAAGGCTAAGTTCTTTAGCTCTACCTTTGACCTTCAGAAACACCTGATTCCGGGTCATCCGCTTGCTACCTTTATTACCCTCTTTATAAGTATTAATGATGAAATCTATCCACTCCTGCTCAAGGCGATACTTCCCCTTATCTGAGCGTGTTGTAGTCAGTCCCACTAACCCTTGTTCTCGCCATTTTTGAACTAAGCGTTCTACTTGGCGAATTGATACACCCAATTTTTGGGCAGCTTCTATCTTTTTAGTGCTGTAGGTTTTGCGATCGCATGGCTCTGTGAGGCTTTGAATTACCTCCATCCTCAGCTTTACCTGCTCTGTGATTAACTCTTCTGACGGCAGTTTATGAGGTTTTGTAGAATTTTGATGCTGTTGTAATTCAACAGCATCATTTTCGCTTGAAAGACAAGAATTCTCTAATTTCTGATACATTCTTAATTGAACAATATAAGAATAAAAAATTTAAGTTAGATATCTAGCTCATATTCTTGAATAATTTGAGGTGGGGAGATTAAGCCTGCTTCCCACATCTGTTGCCGCGTTGCCACTGATAAGTAAATACTACGTTGCTGATTAAAATTATCAACAATGTAACGTACTAATATTTTTTCAATAAGTTCTAAAGTTAGAAAATTATCCTTGCCACTAAGACCTCCACTTGCTTGCAAATTGGAACTTAAGTATTTATTTATAGTAAGGCATAGCTTTTCAGTAGAAGAATTAGATTTAAATCTGGATATAGTTTGGTGACTATGTAGCATAATCCCTAACTGAGATATTTTTTCTTGTAAAGAATAAGAATTTGTAAAATTACTAATATCGATACATAAACCTACTGGAATGCCGTAAGTTCTCCACTCTTGACTTAAGTTATATTCTGAATTGTAACGTTTAGGTAAAATTGCATGACGTAAGGCTTGAGTTACTACCTTATTATTTGGTGATTTGAAACTCAAACAAAAGCCCATATAGCATTGAGAATAAATATCTATAACTGTAGTTAAATAGGGTTTTCCAATAACTGAACCAGTTAGATCAGCAATATTTATATCCAATAAAGCAAAGTCAACAAACCAGCAAGAGTTGCTATAAAAGTCTGCAAACGAAGAATCATTTTGTTTATGAAGTTGAGAAACCATAGTTTTTTATTAAAAATTGATTTTCCAAGTTTTGCTTAATTAAGCAAGGTATTAACTACCATCTGAAATTGGAGATTGTAGCCAGAGGTATTGAGTGAAGTTTGATTACTAACTGCATTGCACGAATATTTTTAAATTAACATATAGTGTGTAAAATAAAACTTATTGTGTGTAAATTAAATTATCGAGACTGACTTATAGCGGTTTCCGCATAGGCAAGGTATAGAAAGAAATAATTAACCACAGATGAACATAGTAAGGGCGCACAGATATGTACCCCTACCCGTGTACCTCATTCAAATGAAAATGGCTATCAGATGCTTCTGTCAGCCAAAAAACAGACAAAGATTAAGTCCCCCCATCCAAAAGACAAAAGCTGGTGTCAGTATGTTTGCAGCCCAGTTTTCTGCAAGTTTTCCACCCAGACTTTCTAAAAATTTGGTTGGCATATATTTATTACTGAGCAGCAGGTATTAGCACGACACCATGAGTAGGACAGATTGGTATTGTCGCTCCGACAATGCGGCGATACCAAACGTAGTCTCCTTGAGGACATATATATTTTTGAGCAGATATTGCTTGACCTTTACCTGGAAGTGGCTCAAAACCCTTTGATACCTGCTTCTCACTAAGAAACTCCGCTATCCAATTGCGAGTGTCTGGCTGACTTTTCAAGATTTCTAAAATCTGCTTATCGACTTCCTGTCCAGCTTTAGCTTGTGCTAAAAGTTCAGCCAATTGTTTGTCTACTTGAACCGCATCATTTCCTAAAAGTTCTGGAAGAAAAGGACGAATCGAACGGCCACCCTCCAGAATGTCGTCAGGTTCAAACGTCACAACTAAAACCTCATTATGTAAGATTAATAGCTAATTTTTTTAGTTATACACTGAAATAGACTGACGCAGTTAATTTTCTAACACTGATGCAGTCTGTACCACTATTACTCAGGTTTTACCCCTTGCATAAATAAACACATTGCCGCTATCAAGAATGCGACATCTAATTTGTGAAGTCCTTTGATAGCAGACTTTTTCAGAGAAAAAAATAAACGACCATTAAAATGTGAAACTTTTGGTTTTGCGACCTCAATTTGTGAAAAAATTGAAAATCTCTAGTCACTTTTGAATAATCATATAAATTAATAAAACCCTTGCTATACAAGGTTTTTGCAGGATAAAATTAACGACATTAATTTGTTAAAGTCCGACATCTAATTTGTGAATGTACAACGGGGTTTAGCAAAAAATTGAATTCCGAACTCTTCCAACAGCTCAGAAGCAAGTTTTTCAGAAACATAGCTACGATGTCTTCGGTAAGCTTCTCTACGAGACGCTGCGCGAACGCTAACGCCAAATATTTTGCCAAAAAGCTCACGCAGTAAATTTGGTACTGGTTCACGGTCATCAATGTTACCAAGAGTAATAGTTACATTTAAGAGTTGACCAAGTTCATTGACGACTTTCATGTGCTCTCTCCTCCTTTTTGCCAAAACTGCCGTAAAATCTCCCCAGGTTTACGATCCCATGTGTCGATATGTTCGTATATCAAGTTATTTTGGTTGAGTTTATACGTTGAATAGCCATTAAAAAGCAAACCTGCTTTCCAAGGAACGCGCAACACTCCCCGCACCGTCCACTTTGCTAAAATTGTGTCTTCGGCTGAGTGATAAACCTCATGCACATCAAAGTAAATTTGGGTAAAAAATAGCCGAGCGTGAAATCGCAATGTCCAAAATATAATCCGATAGTTAAATTTGTATTTGAATGTATTTACTGGGTCTTTAAAGTAGATATCGTCTGTATAAATGTGATATGAAATATCTTTTTCAAAAAGTGTTGGTAAATCCTCTTTTAAAGTTTTAATTACCCGTTCCACCGATAATTGAGATTCCACGAGCATTTTTCCTTAAAAAATCTTTTTTAACAACCTTTGCCAAATAGAAGATGTCCTCTTGTTAATCACGCTACCCGCACTCAAATCTGACAGAGTAGGAAATGATGCAGACTTAGCATAAGGGCCATTTCGCAAAACTTTAGCTAGGGTATTGTTATTTTCGCGCAAACCTTCGTAAAAAAAGAATACCTCTCCTTGAATGCCAAGTTGACGATTGTATTCGATTGCCTGCACCAAATATTCTGGACTAATACAATAACTGCCAAGCTTCATCAGTATTCCCGGTGCTAACTTCGGCAACGTTGCATCTGTAAACTGCTGATTTACTAGTTTATCAGCGATCGCACAATAACTCCTAAAGTCACGGCGATAAATCTGCGGCTGAATCATATCAACGATTCCCCGCTTTAGCCATGCAGGGGAGTCTTGCAGATATTCCTGGAATGCCCAATCATGGATATTAGGTGCGATCGCTACTAATAAATTAGGATTCACCGCTTTTACCTCCCGGTAGAGACGCGCCAAAAAGTCAGTGAGAATATCTGCACGCCACTGCAACCATTGCCTATCCTTGGGGTTCTGTGGCGGATTGCGATCAAATTCCTGGCGATAGCGGCTGACAGTTACCTCATCATAGCCACCTTCACAGGGTAACGCAGGGAAGCGATCGTCTCCTTGCACCCCATCCACATCATAATTCTTTACAACTTCCAGCACCAAGTTCAAGAAGAATTCCTGCACCTGTGAGTCGAGTGCATTCAACCACTCAAAGCCGTTTTTCTTCAGTAAATTGCCGTTACAATCACGCGCAGTCCATTCCGGTTTTTTCTGTAAAAGTACACCACCATTCAAATTGTAGGAACTGGCAAAACCGTATTCAAACCAAGGAATGACTTTCAACCCAACTCGCCGCGCCTCAACTACCACCTCTTCTAAAGGATCACGGCCTACAGACAGATGGTCAATTTCGGCCCCAAATGTCTGCTGCATAGTTTGACTGGGATATAAAGTTACTGCCTTGTTCCAAACAACGGGAAACACCACATTAAATCCCGTTTCGGCAAGCAAATCCATCGCCTCAGCAATGCGTTGCTTTGACCTGAGAACTTTACTATCAGTAGTCGTCAGCCATATACCACGGGTTTCTATTATTGCCATTTCTAGAAATTGAAATTCTCGGCACGCACCATCTAAAAATTGACTAGCCGACGATACCGCGCCTGTATTATTGTGTAGATGGCATAAGCAACCAAACCTAACGCCACAATACCCAAAAGCCATGCTCCATAAGGCTGTTGCGCTAGCGTCTGTAATACTTCATCCAAACCTACTGCGGTAGCGGCGTTCGATTGCCTAGCAGCTTCGATTAAAAACCAGCCGGTAATACAAAATACTATACCCCGTGCCGCTAAACCAAATCTGGCAATCCTCATTACCCATTGGGCTTCTTTGTTGCTTAACTCAGTTAAATTGAGTTCTTTACGAAATTTTCCACTAAAAGCTTGATAAAACTGATAGAAACCTAGAGCAATTACAAATGCCCCCGCAGTTCCAACTAACCATTGACCAAAGGGTTGAGAAAGCAAACGTGCTGTCGAATCTTCAGTAGAATCACTACTATTTTTACCCCCGCCTGTACCCATCACGATTTTCACAGCACTTAAGGCTAAACTTGCATAAATCAAGCCATTAACTGCGTAACCAAGTCGTATTGCCAAACCTTTGGCATCATTACCTTTATTTTCTGGGTCTTTAATTGCTTGTACAAAACGCCAGATTACGTATCCAATGAAGCCAATTGCAACTAAAGACAGCAAAAATTTACCAAATGGCTGGTTAACGATTGTTCGGAGAGCGCCTTGGGTATCAGTTGTTTTACCACCGTTGCCAAAAGCCGCCTGTGCTGCCAGTAGCCCAACTATACCGTAAACTACTCCCTTGGAAACATAGCCAAATCGTCCCAGTCGCTCAACCCACAATGAAGCATGGTTTGTCAACTGTTGTGTCATGGTAGTTGGGGAAAATTATTATATTTACCTTTTACCAAAATTTACCCACGATTCACATCTATCCCAAGGCAAATTGTCTAATGTTTTTGCAAAAAATCACTATCGTAATACTGCCTTTTAATAGATGTGAGGCTACTCAACATGATATTACACTGATTAAGTAGAGTATTACTATTTAGTGTTTTTTAATGATGAATTTAGATTAATTATGTCTCTAATAGAAACTTCTTGGAAACACGAATATATAACTACGAATGGGGTAAAACTACACTACGTTACCCAAGGTGAAGGCCCTTTAATGTTGATGTTGCACGGATTTCCTGAGTTTTGGTACTCTTGGCGGCATCAAATACCAGAATTTGCCCAAAATTTTAAAGTTGTCGCCCTTGACTTGCGTGGCTACAACGATAGTGATAAACCAAATGAGCAATCAGCTTATGTAATGGATGAGTTTATTAAAGATGTTGAGGGAGTAATTAAGGGATTAGGATACCAAAAATGTGTATTAGTTGGACATGATTGGGGTGGTGCGATCGCTTGGAATTTTGCATACACTCACCCCGAAATGTTAGAACAATTAATTATTCTTAACCTGCCTCATCCTGCCAAATTTGCCCAAGGGTTACGCACTCCCCAACAGTTGCTACGTAGCAACTATATATTCCTTTTTCAACTACCGTGGATACCAGAATTACTTTTACAATCTTCAGACTACCAAGCAATTGAAACAGCTTTTAAAGGTACAGCAGTTAACAAGAGTGCTTTCACCCAAGCGGATATTGACGCTTATAAAAATGCGGCTGCAAAACGTGGTGCCCTCACAGCAATGTTGAACTATTACCGCAATATTTTTCAGCAGAGAATGCTAAATCCAAATTGGGGCGTTCTAGAAGTGCCAACACTGATGATTTGGGGGGAAAATGACACTGCACTCGGCAAGGAACTAACCTACGACACCGCAGCATACGTCAGAGACTTTCAAATCAAGTACATTCCTAATTGTGGTCATTGGGTGCAGCAAGAACAGCCTGAATTAGTTAATCAGTATATGCGAGAATTTTTGAAAAGTTAGAGAAGTATAAATACTTATCAAAATAGCCAAATTATGGCGGGTAGTGCAAGCTTTTAAAAAGATTTAACAGTGATTTAACATTGGCAGTTTTTTAGGGATTGTCAAGTAAAAATCGCCAAAAATCAGAATTAACGGCATTTGTGAGATTACCATTATCCTTGTTCCATATCACAACTAACTTGTCAAGAGATAGATTGACCTTATGAAGTTTAATGAGATAATAGAATTGTGAGGGATAGAACGGATGCAATTTGATTATTTAAGGGGGAAAATTATGAAACTCCAGCTATTAGCGGCTATAACCTTAGTAACTCCCCTATTTTTGATGAACTCGGTTAGAGCCGAGAATTCGCAGGATTTACAAAAGCTGCTTTCAACTGGGGAATGTGTTAACTGTAATCTATCGGGAGCTAACCTCAGTGGCGCTCATTTAATTGGTGCTGACTTGAGAGGCTCGAAGCTCCAAGGAGCCAACCTTGTCGGTGCTAACCTCGAAGGTGCTGACTTAACTGGTGCAAATTTGGCAGGTGCTAATCTAACATCAGCTTATGTAACCAACGTGAATTTGAAGCAAACCAATCTCAACGGGGTAAATTTTACTCGCGCTACAATTCACGATTCTAATGTGTATAAAGCATCAATGAATGATCTGAATCTCACTGATGCCGAAATCTTTAACACTGGAATCGGGATTGGTGGAGAAGATGCGCAAATTCCCGATTGGGACTAGGCTGAACTAAGTTGGCAGGTTAAAATCAACACAACATAGGTTTTGGTGGATTTTAAATCAAAAAAACTGATTGTTTGCCAGCATTATCCTCAAAATCTGCCTCTATAAAAATATTAAGATTAATGAAACCCCTCTGCCTTGTAATTACATTACTATGATGAAGGCTGAGGGGGTTTCTTATTAAGGTTTTGGATTAAGCGGATATCCACCTAAAAAAATACAATATAGTCTGAAAAGCTTTGCTCGAACTAGCTTTCAGTTTTTTTATTAGAGGAATTGACTTTGTGAAAAACCCGAAACGCGGAGATATTCAAGATTACCCCTAGCGTAACTTTCAGTAGCGCTGCTGGAACAATACCGACAAGCATTCCTCCGATGATGGCTCCAATCACCGAGCCAATTCCCATAGGCGCTATGGTATTACCCAAGGCTGTACGATCTGCAAATGCTCCTCGACTAGCATATCTGATAACTCCCACTAGTACAGTTGGTAAGCTAACTAGAAGACTGGCTGTACCTGCTGTTTTAATATCTGCACCAAAAGCGAAAACAAGTGTTGGGATGATCACTTCACCCCCTGCAACCCCAAGTAAACTGCTTACCAGTCCAATAGCGAGACCAAATAAAATACCTGCTGGAATACGCCAACTTAAAGCAGGCGGTAAAAGGGCTGGTATTTGTTGAGGTAGAAAACCCTCGACTATTAGGGCAATGCCAATCACTACTAATAGGACTAAGATGATTCGCTCAAGCTGTTCGTTTGATAACTTTCCTGCGATCGCCGCCCCGAAAAAAGCAGTGATAACTGCCCCAGCAATCAACGAGAAGATCACAGGAAGTAATAGAATCACTTGGGCTAAAGAAAGTGTACTGCCCCGGATTACCAAGGAAGCAGCAATCGTAATCAAGCTGACACCCAGGTTAAAAGGTACAGCCTGTCGCACTGAATAGCCCAATGTGCCAGCAAGGACTGGCAGTCGAAACTCTGCACCCCCTAAGCCAATCAATCCCCCTAACACCCCAATTGGCACGGCGTAGAGAAAGGATAATCTGAAACGACGTACTTGTAAGCTTCTATTGGTAGGCTCCAACGCAGATGAATTATTGTTTTTCATCAATAATTTATACTTCGGTGTTTTCTTCGTTAAAGCTATATATACCAAAACTTTTGGGTTCTATCGCACTTTTTGGTCTGAATTTTGGCTCAACTATAAGACAATACGGTTCAGTTAAGGCTAAAACTCTTTATCAAAGTCAAATTTTTTAACGAACCGCAGAGGCACAGAGGGAACAGAGAGAAGAAAAAAATGCTTAACTGAACCGTATTGAACTATAAGATTCAAATGTATTGACCTAAGTGACACATCATCCTCGCGTATTGATAGTTTTACTTTTCGATATTCCGGTGGCTAGCAAAAATGAGGGCATAGGTAACTTTTCAAGTTGCCAATACCCTCAGCTAAATAAACTAAGTTCTTGCAGTAGCGTATAAGGTTAAGTTAGTGCCTGAGCAACTGCTGCCGAAAGTGACTCGTTTGCTGCTTGCTTCAACAATTCAGCTTTATCGGTCTGTTCCCAAGGCAAGTCTAAATCAGGCCGCCCAAAATGACCGTAAGCCGCGACGTCCTGATAAAAACGTCCGCCTCGTTCACTTGGTAAGTTACGTAAGTTAAAGGTATGGATAATCCCTGCTGGACGCAGTTCAAAATGCTGGTTGATTAATTCCAGTAAGGTTTCTTCATCCACTTTGCCAGTGCCAAAGGTATCCACCAGAATGCTTGTTGGTCGTGCTACGCCAATAGCATAAGATAGCTGGATTTCAACTTTTTCTGCTAACCCAGCAGCGACAATATTTTTCGCCACATAGCGAGCCGCATAAGCAGCAGAACGGTCTACCTTTGTGGGGTCTTTGCCGGAAAAAGCGCCGCCACCATGACGTGAATAGCCACCGTAGGTATCAACGATTATTTTCCGTCCTGTCAGACCAGAATCTCCCTGAGGGCCACCAACAACAAATTTGCCAGTAGGGTTGACTAAAAAACGTGTTTCCTGATTAGGTTTAACTTCAATGTCGCCAAAAACAGGTTCGACCACTGCTGACCAGAGGTCTTGTTTAATTTTGGCTTGGACAGCCGCCTCATCCGTGATTTCCCCAATGCTGGCTGTATGCTGGGTGGAAATTAGAATAGTATCAATACCTACTGGGCGTCCATCTTCATAGACCACAGTTACTTGGGTTTTGCCGTCAGGACGCAGGTATGACAATTCACCTGTTTTGCGAACTGCTGCCAATCGGCGAGCAATGCGATGGGCCAGGCTGATAGGTAAAGGCATCAGTTCTGGTGTTTCGTTGCTGGCAAAACCGAACATTATACCTTGATCGCCCGCACCAATTTTGTCGAATTGTTCATCACTATCTTGCTCACGGGTTTCTTGGGCGGTGTTAACGCCTTGAGCAATATCGGGTGATTGTTCGTCTAAAGCCAGCAGAACGCTGGTGCTGTTAGCAGAAAAGCCATTATCGGCATTGGTATAGCCAATTTCGGTAATTTTTTTGCGCGCGAGATTGACGAAATTTACATTGGCTTTGGTGGTTATTTCACCAGTGATTAGCACCAAACCAGTATTAACTACTACTTCAGCGGCGACACGGCTGCTGGGGTCTTGTGTCAGTAGGGCATCCAGAATGGTATCAGAAATCTGATCGCAGATTTTATCTGGATGACCTTCGGTGACTGACTCGGAGGTAAATAAATATCGACGAGACAAAGGAAATTCCTCCTGACTTGAGTTTTTTCGTTGACTAAATGTGAGCATTTAGTTCAACTACCTAAATTTAACGTGAGTTTGACGAACCTCTCGCTGACTTGAACTAAAGTTCAAGTCTGTCCCTCTAGGACATCGAAGAGCGACGGTTTTGCGTAGTAAAACCTCTTAGAGGTCTTTGATTCACCTTGTTAGGCAAACACCACCAAGCCGTTGAACTTACGTTAATTTATGAAATCATAACAATATTTATACTTCAGTAGTTAGTATCTTTTTCATATTGATAAAAAGCGCTAGCTATAAGGTAAGTATCTATAAAGAAGATAAATTTATGCTAATTATTTTTTGAGTAGAATGTATTTAATAACACAAAAAAAGGGGGACACCCAGAAGCGCCCCCATAAACTTTGACACAAACACTGCTGTTTTTAAACCTGAACCGCTAACTTTGCTTCCGTAGCTGTTAAGCGCTCATAAGCAGCACGCATTTTCAAGCCTGTAAGCACTTGGAAGAAACCAGTACCATTATTGGAACCTGGATACTCACGGTGCTGGAGTAACAAGTGAGTCAATTCACCTTGATATTTCGTGGATGTATTGCTGAGATGGGTTTCGATATAAATTACTTCTTCCAAGTTGTCAAATTGACCATCCACCTCTAGTACTGAGACATAGCGACCGTAATAAACATCTGAACCGTAGTACAGTTGCATACCAGGATAGGAACAGGTCAGCTTGCGTCCACAGGGAGTCCAATTAATTGTTGACCCTTCATCAAATAGGTAGGTAGGATCAAAACCTTCTTTACCTTCCCGCTGGAGCATCCGTACCCGTAAGACTCTACGCTCGGTGTCGTTTTTGATCAAGTTCGTGGGTAATACTTGGAGAACCACATCAGCAAATTCTCTTTGTGGTTCGATAAACTTGTCAAAGTCAGGTTTACGGGAATTAATTTGCGCTAACACATCTTCGTAGCGATGACCGCGTTCAGCCATATCTCGCTGGATTTTCCAGGCAATTTTGACCTCATCGCTAATGTCAAAATAAACACTAAAGTCAATTAGCGATCGCACCCGTTCATCATATAAAGGATGCAGCCCTTCAACAACTATAATATGATTCGGCTCCACCCGCTCTGGCGGATCAATCAAGCCGGTTTCGTGGTTGTAAATCGGCTTATCAATCGCTTGACCACTTTTGAGCGTTTTAATTTGCTCATACATCAGGTCAAAATTGTTTGCTCTGGGGTCTAGTGCTGTTATCCCAGTTTCTTTACGCTGTTTGCGATCCAAGGAGTGATAATCATCCAAGCAGATGACTGTCATTAAATCTTCACCAAACAAATCTATCAAACGACGCAAAAACGTAGATTTACCGCACCCAGAGTCTCCGGCTACTCCAATCAATACCACGCGTTCCGGCTTACTTGTCATAAATCTCCTCTAAAATACTAAAGTTGTGTCAATAATTTTTCACACAGCAGATTTTGAAGCCAGGAGTTTACCCCTTTGGTTTATCCTGCGTTCTTGCTACCTAGCACATCTATAAGACACCAAGCGGGTAGGCAACAAAGTAATTAAGTTGCTACTCGTCGGACTAGCCTGAATGTTGGTGCCGGTAAGTATTTAATCCTAGTGGTATATTTGATTTTAACAGAAGGGTGTATCCCATACAATATTGCTGTCAAGAAGAATTAGCGTGGTTCATCAATCATTATTTTTGTTGATTTAGTTATTAATTTAAAAATGGGGATCAGCCCCGCCCATCAGCCTTGCACCTTTATCAGGATGCTACTTGTGACTTTATAGAATCAAGACTATAAGGTATAATTTATTATCGTTGTGAATTTTCTAATGTTCCTAAATTGTAATTCCTGCTCGACAATACTTAATATATTCAAAGCAAAAATCTATCCAACGAATGAGCTAATAACTTGCATTAGTCAAATTATTGGCTGTAAATTGATAAATATGCTCATATAGAAGCGTTGACGCTATGGCAAAATACTGATAAGGGTTGACATATTTTTCACGTCAAGTGAAACTAATTACAGTTGCTTAAATCAATTCTGCTTCTGTCGTTGTCCTTGTAGTGACAGTTGTTCTATCCATGTAATTATCCATCGATAGGTTATGAATATAGCTAACAACATTCTGATATGGTAGTAAATTTGGAGAAGTAAAACCAATCGGAAGAAAACCTTCCGGGATTACCATTCTCCGGTTTTAACCTTTAGAGCAAGCAAGCCTAACAGCAAATTTTGGAGATAAACTGAGCGGTAGCTTCCACCAATCAAAGCATTCCTCCGACAATACTTGCTATTATGAGTTGCTCATTGGATAGTAAGGTAAAAAGCTATCTCCTTAGTAGGGTGGTAGTAATTAACGAAAAAAAGATTAAATTGACTCATTATTAACATTCTCCAAAAGACTTATCCTTTACCTTAGAAGGTGAACAGGTGTGTTTTTTGCTATGCCTGCATGTCTTTGGTGAGTGTACTTAGCAAGGCATTAATTTAATGATGCCTTTTTCTCAGAGAGCCAGTTTTGTGAAACGAAAATCCGGTAAACTAAAGCTGGCATGGGATGGGAATAGTTTTTTTTGAAAAACGGTTAAGTAAATTATCGGAGTGGTAGAACGAATGTACAATCAAGGTGCTGTTGAGGGTGCTGCCAATACAGAATTAGGTAGCCGCATCTTCCTTTATGAAGTGGTGGGTTTGCGTCAGAGCGAAGAAACTGATCAAACTAACTACCCAATTCGGAAAAGTGGCAGTGTGTTCATCAGAGTGCCTTACAACCGCATGAATCAAGAAATGCGACGTATCACTCGTCTAGGCGGCACAATTGTTAGCATCCAGCCCACAACTGCGCTACAGCCAGTTAATGGTAAAGCCTCATTTGGGAATGCTACAAGCGAAGTCAGCGAGTTAGCTACATCTGGGGAAACTGCTAACAGTGAAGGGAATGGTAAAGCCACACCTGTAAATGCTCATAGTGCTGAAGAACAGAACAAGGACAAGAAAGGCAACACCATGACTCAAGCGAAAGCCAAAAAAGACCACGGTGACGTTCCTGTTAACACTTACCGTCCCAATGCTCCATTTATTGGCAAGGTAATATCTAATGAACCGCTAGTTAAAGAAGGTGGTATTGGTATTGTTCAACACCTGAAATTTGACTTATCTGGCGGGGATTTGAAGTATATAGAAGGTCAAAGTATTGGGATTATTCCGCCAGGATTAGACAAGAACGGCAAGCCAGAAAAACTCAGACTATATTCCATTGCCTCAACTCGTCATGGCGATGATGTAGATGATAAGACAGTATCACTGTGCGTCCGTCAGTTGGAGTACAAGCACCCAGAAACTAGCGAAACAGTCTACGGTGTTTGCTCTACGCACCTGTGTTTCCTCAAGCCAGGGGAAGAGGTAAAAATTACCGGGCCTGTGGGTAAGGAAATGTTGTTACCCGAAGATCCCGAAGCTAATGTCATCATGATGGCAACCGGAACAGGTATTGCGCCGATGCGGGCTTATCTGTGGCGTCAGTTTAAAGATGCGGAAAGAGCAGCTAACCCAGAATACCAATTTAAAGGATTCTCTTGGCTAATATTTGGCGTACCAACAACTCCAAACCTCTTATATAAGGAAGAACTGGAAGAAATTCAACAAAAATATCCTGATAACTTCCGCCTCACTGCTGCTATCAGCCGCGAACAGAAAAATCCCCAAGGCGGTAGAATGTATATTCAAGACCGCGTAGCTGAACACGCTGATGAATTGTGGCAATTGATTAAAAATGAAAAAACCCACACCTATATCTGCGGTTTGCGCGGTATGGAAGAAGGTATTGATGCAGCCTTAACTGCTGCTGCTGCCAAGGAAGGCGTAACCTGGAGTGATTACCAGAAGCAACTCAAGAAAGCTCATCGCTGGCACGTAGAAACATACTAAATTAGTCATTAGTCATTGGTCATTAGTCACTTGTACTGAGCGGCTTGTACTGAGCGACTTGTACTGAGCGTAGTCGAAGTAAGTCGAAAGGAGTCGAAGTATTAGTTTTAGACAAAGGACGAAGGACAAATGACAAAGGAAGCAGGATAATCAGTAGGTAGAGCAAATGCTCTACCTACAATTGTTATTGGTGAAATTGGGTGCAAAATGGGTGTGAAACTAGGAATACTGGGATTAGGCACCGTGGGAACGGGAACAGTGCAGTTGTTGCAAGATAGCACTGGGCGTCACCCATTGTTGCAAGAGATAGAAATCTATCGGGTGGGAGTGCGATCGCTAGATAAACCTCGTGCAGTAGAATTGTCTACGGAAGTCTTAACGACAGATTTAGAATCCATTGTCAACGATCCGGCGGTAGATATAGTTGTCGAGGTGATGGGCGGACTGGAACCGGCGCGATCGCTCATCCTCAAAGCTTTAAGTAATGGTAAGCACGTAGTCACCGCCAATAAAGCCGCGATCGCTCGCTTTGGAGCGGAAATTTTTACAGCTGCTAATCAAGCTGGCGTATACGTCATGCTAGAAGCTGCTGTGGGTGGTGGTATTCCGGTGATTCAACCCCTAAAGCAGTCTTTAAGTGTTAACCGTATTCACACTGTAACTGGCATCGTTAACGGTACAACTAACTACATCTTGACACGGATGCAAACAGAAGGCAGCAACTTCAATGATGTCTTAGCTGATGCCCAGCGCTTGGGTTATGCTGAAGCTGACCCTACAGCCGATGTCGATGGTTTAGACGCAGCAGATAAAATTGCCATTCTCGCATCATTAGGCTTTGGTGGACGTATCAACTTACAAGATGTTTATACTGAGGGCATTCGGCAAGTCAGCAAAACAGATATTGCCTATGCCGAGAAATTGGGATTTGTGATTAAATTGTTAGCGATCGCTAAACGTGATACTCCCTCATCTCCTCTTTCCGTCAGAGTTCATCCTACATTAGTGCCTCAAGCCCACCCTTTGGCTAGCATCAATGGCGTTTACAATGCCATTCTTGTGGAAGGAGAACCCATTGGGCAAGTAATGTTTTTCGGCCCCGGTGCTGGTGCTGGTGCAACCGCCAGTGCTGTGACATCAGATATTTTAAATCTAGTTGCTGTCCTGAAAACCAATACAGCAGTTGCAAATCCCTTATTAACTTGTCGACATCAGGAATATTGCCAAATTGCGCCGATGGCAGAATTGATAACTCGGTTTTACGCGCGTTTCCTCACCAATGACCAACCTGGAGTTATCGGTAAATTGGGAACTTGCTTTGGTAATTATGGCGTTAGCTTAGAGTCAATTGTCCAAACTGGCTTTCAAGGGGAACTCGCAGAGATTGTAGTTGTTACCCATGATGTGCTAGAAGGTAATTTTAGGCAAGCTTTGGCAGAAATTCGGGATTTATCAGCGATCGAAAGCATTCCCAGCTTACTGCGTGTACTTTAAGATTAGTCGGGAGTGAAGCTTTTCAACTTGCTTTGCTCCAATTTCTAATTACTCCGAAGGATTATAATCTCCATCTTATACAGGCCAAGCTGCGAGTAAAACTTGGTTAACTACGCAAGCTAAACTAAGCAGGAAAGAGAAAGAGCCGATCGCTTAACTGCTCAATTGCGATCGCTTGGTGTTGAACCAGAAGTTTAAGTATTTGGTTTAAGGGTGCAATTGCTCTGATGTTATCAGAGGCGATCGCGCCAATTTTGGATTTTCCTGGGGAACGTAAACAATTAATAGACTAGGTACGTAAAGGCGCGAAATTTCGCGTCTCTATATATTTGGGAAAATAGTAGGATTGAAATACGCTAGTTAAAAAGTCCCATTTGCTGATGTAGTAACACCAAGCATTACTAATAACTAAGTTAACAAACAAGTGTTAATACTAAGGAATAAGCGCTGTGACAGATTTGAGTAACAACAACCCAGAATTAGCTGATGAAGAAGACAATGATGAAGAACAAGAAGAAAAAGTTACATTTCAGTATGACCCTGAGAAAATCAATATTGTTACAAGGGAGCCAACTATTGAGCAATTACTCAGAAGAATTAACGAAGATGCCCTTGATTTAGCACCTGAATTTCAACGACAAGCAAATATATGGACTCTAGAAGCAAAAGGTAAATTAATTGAATCTATTCTAATTAGAAAAAACGTCATCCTGATGGGCAATACTGTATTGGTCAAGATAGCGGTATCTATTGGCGGATAACTGACCCTCCAGAAAAAGGCGCAGAAGCACTAGACTGGTTTTATGTAGGGAATGTACCACCTACTCTGGATGGTCAAACGCGCAGGTCTTATGTATTATGGCGAGAGTTTATTGCCCCATTGATTGCATTGGATTTTGTCTCTGGTGATGGTAGTGAGGAGCGAGACAAAACTCCTTGGAAGGGAAAATTTTGGATTTATGAGCAGGTGATTCGTCCTCCCTTCTACGGCATTTATGAAGTGAATAAAGCTAGCGTAGAAGTTTATGAATTAATTGGTGGACAATATCAGTTATTAACAGCAAATGAACGTGGACATTATGCCATACATCCTTTAGGAGTTGAGTTAGGAATTTGGCAGGGACAATATTACAATATGGAATTACCTTGGCTACGCTGGCGGGATTTGCAAGGTAATTTGTTATTGACTGGTGAAGAAAGAGCCGAGCGCTTAACTGCCCAATTGCGCTCTTTAGGTATCGAACCAGAAGCCTAGATTTTTGGATGAAGTGGCCCCACATTAGCAATTTCATAGCCAGTGGGATAGCTGGGGATAGGAGAGTCAATATAAAAATTAGGCTGATTCCGAGGTGGGAATAACCGGATTAATTTAGCTCGAATTTTTAGCAGACTTACCATAGCCGATCGCAGCAATGGCGAAGGATAGGGAAAACCAAAGGCATCGAGCATTGTGTCATCCAGTAAAGCGTAGATACCTGGTTTGATAGAAGAATGCATCCACGAAGGAAACCAACTCAAAAATAAATCGCGTGTAGCTTCCCCAACTCGACAATTTGTATCTGAATAGCAAAATTTTTGGCGTTCGTAGTCAAGGTTATAGCGCTCGAATTATTCGTAGGTTTCAGGGATATTCTGAATCTGCATTTGCTTACCTACTTCTCGCCAGAAGTAAAAAGACGCTAATTTTTCTTGTTCGCACATCAGCCGCCAACCAAACCGTGCATTCCAACGGATAGGCTCGAAAATGAAAGTTGAAAGTACATACAGGAAATCACTGTTGTCAATCTTGAAGCGTCCGTGGAGTGCATTCATGCGTTGCAGGGCTTGTTTGCCGCGATCGCTATCATAACCCCACTTAATCATCTCTCCAACAATTATTGCCGTATCATCGTAACGTTTTTGCGGACAATGGGTAAATTCTCCTGTCTGATTCAGCAATTTAGAGATACTAGGAACGCAATAAGTTCGCATCAAAGCGACTTCGAGCGATCGCGTCATATCCCAAGGAAATTCATAGCCATTCATTAAGTTATAAATCCGGCAATGATCTTGCACTGGATCAAGTTGCTGAATTAAGTGAAAATTTTTATAGCGATTGAAAAGCATCTGAAATTTCTCTGTATAAATTCAGCTATTTATTGACATCCAGCAACCGCGAAGTTTCTAACCGACTCATCCACTTCTCTAAATAAACTCGATTACCTTTTTCCTCATTTGGATCTTTAGTATCCAAAGGATAAGGCATCAGTCCCAAAATGGTTGCTGTTGTCACACAAAACATCGATTTTTGGAAACTCATGCAAATTTGTACTCGCAAATCATCTTCACCCCGAAGACCGCGACGATAAATTTCATGCAAATACTCTGGAAGATAATGACGCATATCCTGCATCAACAAGGTGGGAGGAATACCTGCGCCGCCGATAGGCAAAGGATCTGCATACAATGCGCCATATTGAAATCGGGTTTGATCTGGGGGAATTTGATATCCTTGGGCGTTGTATGAAACTGTACCGTGGAAAGGAGTTCCTCGGAAGAATACTGCTTCTACATAAGGTATTGCTGTATCTGCTAAGAAGGTCAAACCAACGCTTTTGGGAATGATTTCATAAACCTCACCTCGAATTTTGACGGCGTAGGTAATTGGGTTTGATGCATTTGCCACTAACCCTGCTTTAATATGTTCTACAACTTGGGGAATCGATGTAATTTCGCCTCGGTCGTAGCGGTCTGATAAGTTGAGGAACATATCAGCCATTACTCGCCAGAATTGACCTAAACCAGTGTAGTAAGCAGATACACGCAAGTTTTCTGTTAAAAAATCTGGAAACAGTTGGTTAATAGCGGCAATTAAGGGATTATTTTTAAATTTTGCAGCGATAACGGCTTGCGCTCTTTCTTGAAATTCTTCTGTATCTAAATAGGTATCTAGTCCGCCGCCACCGTGCCACATCATGGCTTTCATGCAATATTCGGCATATTCAAAATTAATTCGGTTATGCCACCAATGACGAAGTAATTTCTGAAAAGAAACCTCTCCATTAAAGTATTTAAAAAATGGGAAAAATATTAAAAACTGATGCTCGGCAATATAGTTAAGATTTGTTGAATAGGCATCTAAAACTAGGCCATAACTTTTAAGAATACCAACAACTTCCAGCACATTTTCTGGATTATCGGGGAGTAATGCATCTCCTTTTTGCAAACGTTCAATATACTCAGCTAAAGGATTGTGAGTAGCTTTCTTTTTAATAGTTACCATTGCCATCTCTCCAAAAAGTATAGGGATTGGGGTATTGGGGAGCCAGTGTGTTGGGCGGGCAATGCCCGACTTGTTCGCGTAGCGTCTCCGACAGGAGAAGCAACTGGCATCATTGGGCATTGGGCATTGGGCATGGGGTATTGGGAAAACTCTTCCCCAGTCCCTAGTCACCAGTCCCTAATCCCTAGTCCTTAGTCCCCATTGCTTTATCAAAAGACACTGTTGCTACTACATTTTGGGTATTCACCATTGCTGTAACTGTTGGTTCAGTCCAGCGAACTAACCAACCAGGTTGAATGCCAAAAATCACAATTAGCACAGCTAAAATTGCAGCTGGGATGCGATCGCTCCAATACACACGCGGTAAGTTGATAACTTGTGCAGACAAGCGACCAAAAAAAGCGCGGTTAACGAGAATTAAGAAGTAAACAGCTGTTAAACCAGTACCAAGCATGCATAGCAAGGTTTGCACTGGGAAAACAGGAAAACTTCCCCGATAAACTATGAATTCGGAAATAAACCCTAGCATTCCCGGTATACCAGCGCTGGCCATGACTCCGACAATCATCAAGCTACCAATTACTGGCATACCCCGTTCTGGATTCAGCAATCCTTGGATGACTTCTAAATCGCGGCTTCCAGCTTTTTTATATACAACCCCTACCAGCAAAAACAGCATTGCCGAAATCAAGCCGTGGCTAACCATTTGCATCACAGCACCCAACACACTTAAAGGTGTGGCCGCCGCCGCCGCTAAAAGCACGTAACCCATGTGTCCAATGGAACTGTATGCAACCATTTTTTTCATATCGGTTTGAGCGATCGCGCAGGATGAACCGTACAGCACACTTACCACTGCCCAAGTCGCCAACCAAGGAGCCAGATAACTCCACGCTTCTGGTAACAAGTTCATGCCAAATCGCAGTAAACCGTAAGTTCCCAATTTCAACAGCACCCCAGCCAACAACACTGAAATCGGTGTGGATGCTTCAACGTGAGCATCTGGCAACCAAGTATGGAAGGGAACTAAAGGAATTTTAATCCCAAAACCTATCAAAATTCCCGCTAGCAATAAAAGCTGTGTTGCTAGAGGTAAAGTTGTCGTGTTCAAGGTTGCTAGTGCAAAGCTAGAAGAACCACTCAGCCAAACCATGCCGAGGAAACTAGCTAAAATCAAGATTCCCGAAACGGCTGTATAAATGAGAAATTTTGTCGCAGCATAACCCCGCTTTGCGCCACCCCAAATGGCTATCAACAAATACAGCGGAATCAGTTCCAATTCGTAAAATAGGAAAAATAGCAGTAAATCCTGTGCTAGAAAGGCTCCAGTTACCCCAGCACTTAATAATAGTATCAAAGAGTAATAAAATTTAGGACGCTGTAGCGATTCATCGCTGCTATAAATGGCAATGCAAGTTAACAATCCACTTAAAACCAGCAACGGCAAAGATAAACCATCTATTCCAAGGTTATAATTCAAGCCTAAAACATCTACCCAAGGGAGAGACTCGGCAAATTGTTGAGTAATTTCCCCTGGATGGAACTGAATTACTAGTACAATTGTCCACAAGAAAGCGATAATGGCAAAGACCAAAGCCACCCCACGGGAGAATTTCCCACTGATGCCAGAGGGGGAGAAACCAATTAAAGCTGCGCCGATTAACGGCACTAGAATCAAAACACTAAGCATAGACAGAATTTAAGTAAGGGGAGGCAGGGGGAGCAGGGGAGGCAGGGGAGGCAGGGGAAGCAGGGGAAGAATAATAAATAACTTTTAACTCCTAACTCCTGACTTTTAATCCCTAACTCCTAAGTCAGTTAAAAAGGTAATTTATCCAGTAAACCCAATGACCAGCTGATGAAAAAACCCAGGACGCTGACAACTGCTAGGATGGTCAACATATAGCCTTGGGATTGCCCAGAAATGGTGTATTTTAAAGTTTGTCCGCCGAAAATTGTCGCAAACCCAACCAAGTTTACTAAACCGTCAACTAAGTAGCGATCGCTCCACGCAGAAACCTTAGATAGCAGTGCTACTGCACTTACAACGGTGACACGATAAACTCGGTCAATATAAAAATCATAACCTAACAAGTCTTGCAGAAATCTCCACGCCAAGATTCTGGATCTTGACCAAGCTTTGTGTAGATGAACTGTACAGCCTACAACTACTCCCACTACGGTAGACCCAAACAAGGCTAACACCACATACCAATTAATACTTTCCCAATCGGGCAATAAGTACCATTGCTGGAGCATCAGAGGTAAAAGCAGAGTCAGTACTGTTAAAAACACCATTGGTAAGGCCATCTGCCAACCTACTTCTGGCGTGCGACGGGTCTTTTGTTGCGGTTTACCCCAGAAGACTAATCTAAATACTCTGGTCAAATTTAATGCTGTCAAGCCATTGACTAATACTAAAACCCCAATTACCCAAGGGCTAATATTTACGAAACCATCAGCCCATGCTAACATCGCCCAGAAACTTCCCAAGGGTAGCAGTGTTACCATCCCGGCTGAACCGACTACAAAGGCAGTGGTGGTGGCTGGCATCCGTGACCACAAACCACCCATTTCTGTTAAGTCTTGGCTTTGGGTAGTCAAGATAACTGAACCGGAACTCATGAATAATAATGCTTTAGCGATCGCATGCGCTAACAGCAACATCAAGGCTACACCCCCTTGCTGTAATCCCACTGCTAAAAACACTAATCCCATGTATGCACTGGTGGAATGAGATAGCGATCGCTTAATGTCAATTTGAGCTATAGATACCAATGTTGCTCCAATTGCCGTCACCGTACCCATAATTACCAAAGCACTTAAGGCTACTGGCGACAGTGCTAACAATGGTTGAAATTTATACAGCAAATAAGCACCACCAGCCACTACCAGCGAGTTCCGCATCACCGAAGCGGGGTTGGGCCCTTCCATTGCCTCATCTAACCACAGGTGCAGTGGAAATTGGGCACATTTACCAGCAGGGCCAGCAATTAATGCCAACCCCAGCAATGTTGATGTCATAGGATTTAAATTAGCTGTTTGCGCCCATTCATATAAATCTGAAAAGTTCAAACTCCCAGCTAGGGTGGAAAGTGTCACTACAGCCATGAGTAGCAACAAGTCCCCCACCCGTTTAGTCCAAAATGCATCCCGCGCTGCTGTCACTACTAAAGGTTGAGCATACCAGAACCCCACTAACAAGTACGTTGAAAGTGTCAAGACTTCCAAAAGGGCATAGCTAAGAAACAAAGAATCACTGATCGCTAGACCACTCAGCGCTGCCTCAAAAAATCCCAGCAGCGAGAAGAAACGGGCCAATGACCAGTCCTTTTCCATGTAACCCAGAGCGTAAATTTGTGCCAGTAGGCTTAATCCAGTAATTAAAACTGTTGCCCCAATACTGACTGGCGATAGTTCCAAACTCAAAGATAAATCTAGATCAGCAGCTTTGAACCAGGAAACTAGTAAGTTTTGTGGATCTGTATCCCAGATATTTTTAAATACAAACAGACTATGAATAAAAGCCAGAATGGTCGTCAACAAGTTGAAGTATGCCGCAGGTCTTGGCCCTGTTCGCCGAATTATTCCTATTCCCCACGGCAAGGTCAAAATAGCGCCAAGTAAGCTATAAAAAGGCACAAACCAACTTGTTGAAAATAAAAATTGATCCATTTAAATTTACCTTGACAACTTAGCTTTGATTTAAAAAAATACTTAAAACAATTATTTATTTAATAAAATTAATCTACCAATAATTTCGATGTTTTTTACTATATTTTAAACTAAACTTTTTAAAGAAGTATTTTTACTTAATTTACTCCATCAAACATAAGCAAAATATAACTTTACATAAGCAAAAGCATTTACTAGCCTTAACATCACTTTCATTTTTACATTTTTATTTCTACTTTCAGCAAGGTACTTTATACGATATATTTGAAAAAATTATCTATATTTTCACTTAGTCTTTACTACACACAACAATACTGGACGAAAGATAGATACAGTAAAACACACAGCCCCTGCTTCCCCCTCGCCAGATATAATTAGCCTTGGTTATGAATGTCGTTTTGTAAATGTAATAAAGGAATTATAAAGCATAAGTGGTCGCTCTAGGAATCAGTGAACTTTAATTGCCCAGAAAGACAGATAACTTTTTGTTAAGTTTTTTAAAACTTTCTTATCATAAACTATTATAGTAATTTATGTTGCCAGGGACGCCAAGCTTTCCTATGCTTAATTTGGAAGTGTTTTCTTAACTCTTAAGATAAAGCCCTCCCCGTCAAAAATTTCAAGACAGTACTGATTAGATTCATTTTGTAGGAGTTCTGCGATGCCAATTGCAGTTGGGATGATTGAAACGAAAGGCTTTCCAGCAGTCGTGGAAGCTGCTGACGCGATGGTGAAAGCCGCCCGTGTCACTTTAGTAGGCTATGAGAAAATTGGTAGCGCTCGTGTCACCGTCATAGTTAGGGGAGATGTATCGGAAGTTCAAGCTTCTGTAGCAGCTGGAGTTGAAGCGGCGAAAAGAGTCTTTGGTGGTGAAGTGTTATCCACTCACATCATTGCTCGTCCTCACGAAAACCTGGAATACGTCTTGCCGATACGTTACACAGAAGCGGTGGAACAATTCCGTACTTAAAAGCTGTTTAAACAAAGTAATTAAAGCTCTTTACCTGAAGAGAGTATCACTTTTGTCCAAGGCTAAAAACAATAAAAAAGGGATTAAAACTAATGTCAATTGCAGTAGGAATGGTTGAAACGCTAGGCTTTCCAGCAGTCGTGGAAGCTGCTGATGCAATGGTGAAAGCTGCTCGCGTCACTTTAGTAGGTTATGAAAAAATCGGTAGTGGTCGGGTGACAGTGATTGTCCGGGGTGACGTTTCCGAAGTGCAAGCTTCTGTAGGCGCAGGTGTTGAATCTGTAAAGCGAGTTAACGGCGGACAAGTGCTGTCTACTCATATCATTGCTCGTCCTCACGAAAACTTGGAATACGTCCTGCCAATTCGTTATACCGAAGATGTAGAGCAGTTCCGGGAAAATGTGAATGCAATTCGTCCTTTCGGTAGAAGACCGTAATTTGTAATGCAAATTGCCAAAGTTCGCGGCACAGTAGTTAGCACCCAAAAAGATCCAACTCTTAGAGGTGTGAAACTACTGTTGTTACAATTAGTAGATGAAAACGGCAATATCCTACCAGAGTATGAAGTAGCAGCAGATATTGTGGGAGCAGGAGTAGATGAGTGGGTACTCATCACTCGTGGTAGTGCCGCTCGTCAAGTTGTTGGCAATGAACAGCGTCCATTGGATGCAGCAGTGGTGGCGATCATAGATACTATTTACGTTGAAGATCGCCTAATTTACAGCAAAAAAGATCAATATCGATAGTCATAAGTCATTAGTCATTGGTCATTAGTCATTAGTCATTAGCTCTCGACAAATGACAAAGGACAATGACAAATGACAACTGACAAATGACAATACAGGAGGAGTCTCGCGATGGCAGTCCGCAGCACGGCGGCACCCCCAACCCCGTGGTCAAGGAATTTAGCTGAACCCAAAGTCCATGAAACTGCCTTTGTACATTCGTTTTCCAATCTAATTGGGGATGTACGAATAGGTGCAAATGTAATCGTTGCTCCGGGGACTACGATTAGAGCGGATGAAGGCACACCTTTTTATCTTGGTGAAAACACCAATATTCAAGATGGTGTTGTGATTCATGGGTTGGAGCAAGGCCGAGTAATTGGCGATGACCAAAATAAATACTCAGTATGGATTGGTAAAAACGCTTGCATAACCCACATGGCTCTAATTCACGGGCCAGCTTATGTAGGGGATAATTCCTTCATTGGCTTTCGCTCGACGGTGTTTAATGCCAGAGTGGGTGCAGGTTGCATTGTGATGATGCATGCTTTGATTCAAGACGTAGAGATTCCCGCAGGTAAATATGTACCTTCGGGAGCGATAATTACCAGCCAGCAGCAAGCTGACCGCTTGCCAGATGTGCAAGATCAAGATAAGGACTTTGCTCATCATGTGGTTGGGATTAATCAGGCATTACGAGCTGGTTATCTCTGTGCTGCGGATAGCAAATGTATAGCACCCATTCGGGATGAGAATGCTAAATCTTATACAGGTAATGGTATTACTGTTTTAGAGTTGGAAAGGAGTAGTGAAGTGGCGAGCAATAGCTTGGGTGCAGAAACAATAGATCAGTTACGGTATCTATTAGAGCAAGGGTATAAGATTGGTACGGAACATGTAGACCAAAGACGGTTCCGCACAGGTTCTTGGACTAGCTGTCAGCCAATTGAACCGAGATCAATCGGTGAAGCGATCGCAGCATTAGAAAGCTGTGTAAATGAGCATAGCGGCGAGTATGTCCGACTGTTTGGCATTGACAAAGATAGACGGCGTGTGTTAGAAAGCGTCATCCAACGTCCAGATGGTGATGCAAAACCAGCTACCAGCTTTAAAGCTCCGGCTAGTAGTCATAGCAATGGCGGTTACAGCAGCAGTAATGGTAACGGTAACGGTTCTAGTAGTGGCAAAGTCAGTGGCGACACTCTAGAGCAAATCCGCCACTTGTTGGCAGGTGGTTACAAAATTGGCATGGAACACGTCGATGAGCGTCGCTTCCGTACTGGTTCCTGGACTAGTTGCAAGCCAATTGAAGCAAGCTCTACAAATCAAGTCATCTCCGCCTTGGAAGAATGTATCGCAAGTCATCCAGGAGAGTATGTACGTTTAATCGGCATTGATACCAAAGCCAAACGGCGGGTATTAGAGACTATTATCCAACGTCCAAATGGTCAAGTAGCTTCCTTTGGTAGCCAGAAATCATTTACTACTGGTGCAGCACCCTCTGGTACGGGAACAGCTACCAGTACCCGCCTGAGTAGTGAAGTAGTAGACCAACTCCGAAATTTATTGGCTGGTGGCTCGAAAATTAGTCTTGAACACGTAGATGAGCGCCGCTTCCGTACAGGTTCCTGGACTAGTACTGGTCAAATTCAAGCCTCCTCAGAAAGAGAAGCGATCGCCGCCATAGAAAGACAACTCGGCGAATATCCAGGGGAATATGTGCGTTTAATTGGTATTGACCCTAAAGCCAAACGACGGGTATTAGAGACCATTATCCAACGTCCAAATGGTAAAATCGCTTCTTCTGGTGGTAGTAGTCAGAAATCATTTGCTACTAGTGCAGCACCCTCTGGTACGGGAACAGCTACCAGTACCCGTTTGAGTACAGAAGTAGTAGGTCAACTCCGGCAATTATTGGCTGGTGGCTCAAAAATTAGCATTGAACACGTAGATCAACGCCGCTTCCGTACAGGTTCCTGGACTAGTACCGGTCAAATTCAAGCCTCCTCAGAAAGAGAAGCGATCGCCGCCGTAGAAAAGCAACTCGGCGAATATCCAGGGGAATATGTGCGCTTAATTGGTGTTGACCCTAAAGCCAAGCGTCGGGTATTAGAAACGATTATTCAACGCCCATAGTAGAGACGCGATTAATCGTGTCTAGGGAGTAGGGTAATATCCACCACTCCCCACTCCCATTCCCCACCCCCCACTCCGGCTTCCGAGGTTAAAATTTCCATGTCTGTGCCGCTACTGCGCCTCAGCAATAACTTTGATACTTACATTAGTGGTGAGGTGACTATTCATCCAAGCGCGGTACTTGCACCTGGGGTGATCCTTCAAGCGGCTGTAAACAGCAAGATCATCATTGGGCCAGGGGTCTGTATTGGTATGGGAGCAATTCTCCAAGTCCATGAAGGCACCTTAGAGGTAGAAGCAGGTGCAAACCTAGGAGCCGGGTTTTTGATGGTTGGCAAGGGCAAAATTGGAGCAAATGCTTGTATTGGTTCAGCGACAACAGTTTTTAACTATTCGGTTGAACCTGGACAAGTAGTACCACCTGCTTCAATTTTAGGAGACACCAGTAGGCAGATTGCCCCAACAAAGGAACCGGAACCATCTACAAGTAACCCAGCTTCTACAAGTGTCTCATCGCCGAAGGAAGAGGAAAATGGCTCAGGTGGAGTTAAGGAAAAGGCAGTTTCCTCTAACTTCTCAGCTTCGGCTGTTGTAGATTTCAAACAAAACAAGTCGATTTCTTACTTTAAATCTCCCGCCACTGCCGAAAGTAAGTCTCCTCCCGTGGAGGAACCTACCAATGATGCTGACTCTACCTTGCAAGAAGCCGCCCAACCTTCTACAGAACATAACTTAGACCCCAGTCAGCCGCCTGCAGAATCCCCTAACGGTTTTGGGACTCAAATTTATGGACAAGGGAGCATAAGCAGACTGTTGACCACATTGTTTCCTCATAGACAATCCTTGAGCAACCCAAATGACGATTAGTCCGAGTAAGTGTTAATTGTAAGTTGTCGGCTTTTTCCGTATTTTGGAGAATTCATCATGGAAACATACAATCAACGGTCTATTCGTACCATCCAGGGAACTAGTAGTCAAGAAACTTTTCAGGATACTGCTTTGGGTTTAGTTTCTACCCGCAGCTTTCCGGCGATCGTTGGGACAGCAGATATGATGCTGAAATCGGCGGGAGTTCACCTGGTTGGGTATGAAAAAATTGGTGGCGGTTATTGTACTGCGATCGTCCGGGGTGGAATTGCTGACGTGCGTCTGGCGGTAGAATCAGGTGTGCAGACGGCTGAACAGTTTGGTCAGTTGGTTTCTAGTTTGGTGATTCCCCGACCTTATCCCAACCTAGATATAGTGCTTCCCATCACAACTCGTTTCACTAAATTAATGCAAGAGGGCAATTCCAGCCGTCTGAGTAACCAAGCAATTGGTTTGGTAGAAACGCGAGGATTTCCCGCGATGGTCGGAGCATGTGATGCCATGCTCAAAGCTGCTGATGTTCATTTAGCAGCTTATGAGAAAATTGGTGGGGGTTTGTGTACAGCAATTATTCGTGGTTCTGTAGCAAATGTGGCGGTAGCAGTGGAAGCGGGGATGTTTGAAGCAGAACGCATTGGGGAATTGAATGCAGTAATGGTAATTCCTCGACCGTTAGACGAAATGGAGTTAACCTTGCCATTAGCAAGTTGCTGGATAGAAGAACGCGAACCGTTAAACTTGCCAGTAAATATTAAAGAACAAGTTGCCGAAATCGAGGTATTAAGATTACCAGACTTAACCAAGCTACCGACAAAAGTTCAAGAAGAATTATGGAATGATGAATGATGATAGATGAATTTTGGAACATCCTCATTCATCATTCAGCATTCATCGGGAGATGGAAGGCATCTTACGCTTTTGCTGTTCTGATAATAGCTTTTTGAATCCATAAATAAAATACCTTTATATTAATATAAAGAATAGAGTTTTATCTATGATAAAACTCGTAACTTTCTGTGAGGGTCACTATATCATTTGGCAGTGTTCAGTAATACTAGTTTTATATCTATTAATCGCTATATATAGGAGAATCACCCTTGAACCAAGCGACGCTGCACCAATTAAAGGTGTTCGAGGCGGCGGCACGGCACAGTAGCTTTACTCGTGCTGCGGAGGAATTGTTTCTCACCCAACCTACCGTTTCTATGCAGATCAAGCAACTTACTAAAACGGTAGGGTTGCCATTATTTGAGCAAGTGGGAAAGCGGTTGTATCTAACAGAAGCCGGACGCGAATTATTTGCCACTTGTCGGCAGATTTTTGAGAATATAGCCCAGTATGAAATGAAGGTGGCAGATTTAAAAGGGCTAAAACAGGGGCAATTACGCTTGGCAGTGATTACAACAGCAAAATATTTTGTTCCACGTTTGTTAGGGCCTTTTTGCGAACTTTATCCAGGAATTGATATCTCGCTGCAAGTCACAAATCACGAACAAATTTTGGAACGGATGAGTCAGAATCTGGATGACTTGTATATTATGAGTCAAATTCCAGACAATATGGATGTAACTTGTGAACCATTTTTAGAAAACCCTTTGATAGTCTTTGCACCGAATAATCATCCGTTATCCAAGGAAAAAAATATTCCTATACAACGCCTGTCTAACGAACCTTTTATTATGCGAGAACCAGGTTCGGGAACTCGTCGTGCAGTCCAAAAGCTATTTGAAGAACAAGGGGTGGCGGTAAAAGTCAAGCTAGAATTGGGAAGTAACGAAGCAATTAAACAAGCGATCGCAGGTGGTTTAGGAATTTCTGTTTTATCGCGTCATACCTTATTATTAGATGCTTCAGAGTTTAGCATTTTAGATGTACAACACTTCCCAATTCAGCGACAGTGGTACATGGTTTACCCATCTGGCAAGCAGCTTTCTATCGTCGCTCGTGCCTATTATGAGTATCTACTAGCTGCGGCAAAAAATATTGTCGAGCAAAATTCTTATACTGCTTCACTACCCTTGAACCAACTCACGGGTAATTCGTAATTACGAATTACCTCAAGGGGTTGACGGTTAGACCGGGAAACATTGACAATTAACCAACAGAATCATTAAAAATGGGGGGAAACTGGCAGTGGTTAACCCGGAACTACCGTCTTGGCGCAAAACAGTACAAAGCGAGATTGTAGCTGTTACCGTATATGCTGATAGAGCATTGGTTACACGGCGGGGTGTAGTTGATTTAACAGGAATTGAACAGGAATTAGTAATTACCCCAGTACCAATGACTCTCGAAACTGAGTCTATCAGGGTTAGCGGTAAAGGTACAGTAGAAGTGCGCTTGCTGGGGGTTAGTAGCGATCGTATCTACACTACTGAACCTGTAGCGGAGCGAGTCGCGCATTTGACAAGGCAAATTGAGCAGTTAGAAGCAGAAAAACGCCACTTGCAAGCCCAAGTGGATGCTTTAGCCTTACAGTCTAGTTTTATCGCTGGCTTACGTGAAAAAACAGAAGAACCCTTTGCACAAAGCTTGTCTCGGAAAAATCTCAGCCTTAGCGAAACTTTAGATTTCTTAAACTTTCTTGGAAGCCAGTATAGTGAGTATGCGATCGCATCTGGAGAGTGCAAAACCCAACAGCAGGAATTAGACAAACAACTGCAAGCCCTCCACACCTCATTGCAAATAATCCAAACACCCCATCCGAAAGAGAGTTTTAGTTTAGTTGTAGCCGTTGAAGTAGCGGGTGAAGGCGAATTTGAATTAGAGGTATCCTACATAGTAAATCGCGCTAGTTGGAATCCGCTATATGACTTACGGTTTAGCACTACCAGCGATATTGTACATCTGAGTTACCTTGCAGAAATCACTCAAAGCACTGGCGAAGATTGGATTGGTGCAAATCTCACCCTTTCTACCGCTAAACCGGGATTAGGTACACTTCCACCTAAACTTGAACCCTGGTATATTGATACGCCATTTCCTCAAAGAGTGCGACGATCTCGACTAGCTGCTGCCCAGCCACCACTACTGCCTAGCATACCAGAACTGCCCGCTTCTGCTGCCAGAACGGATTGGCAAGAAGAAGACGAAGTTGCTGAGGATATTCTTATCCCAGCAGAAACCGTTACAGCAGAAGTATCCAAAAAAGGCAGCGTAGTTACCTTTAAGTTGAATACTGGTGGTAACATTCCCAGTGATGGCGCACCTCATAAAACTACAATTTTCAACGATAATTATCCTTGTAGCTTCGATTATGTGGCAATGCCACGCTTGGTAAGTTTTGCTTATCTACAAGCTAATGTAAAAAATAGTTCCAACGGCACGACTTTGTTGCCAGGCAAAGCGAATATTTTCCGCGACAATGTTTTTATTGGAACAACTCAGTTAGAAAATATTGCGCCAGGGGAAGAGTTCAAACTTAACTTAGGCATTGATGAAGGTTTGAAAATCGAGCGCGACTTAGTTGAACGTTTGGTAGACAAAAGATTGATTAGCAATCAGCGCCGGACTACTTATAGTTATCGATTATTGATTACTAACTTAATAGATAAAGAAGTGAATCTAGAAGTAACTGAACAATTGCCAGTTAGCCGCAATGAGCAAATTAAGGTGCGCCTCAGCCGTAGCAACCCACAAATTCAACTTGGTGAAATGGGGGTTTTAGAATGGCAGTTAACTCTTCCACCACAGGAAAGAAGAGATATATATTACCAGTTCAATGTTGAACATCCCCCTGAATTAATGGTAGTTGGATTAGATATTTAAAATCGAGGTGAGCGTTAAGTAGAAAATTATAGCAGTTTTTAATTGGATACAATAGGCTCTGGTTTAAGAACAGAGGAGTCATAATCTTCTGACTCCTCATTGTTTTACCAGTGTATTTTATTCATCCGATCACTATATTCTTTACTTAAACATTATTTCCGATAACAGTAGCTTGCTAGTTAATAATCAAATACAGTTTAGTTAAGCATTTATTTCTTCTCTCGGTGTCCTCTGTAGTTCTTTAAAAAAATTTGATTTTATTCATTGAATATCTCTTTTTTCTGCATTGCTCTAAGTATTTAAATTTTTTTCAACCTATTGTAATTAAAAAAATTAAGTTAACAATCTAATTAATTGCTACTTGCTAGCAACACAGTAATTTCATATCTAAAATATTTTCATTAACGGTTTCTTAATTATTTCTTAAAATTCAACTTTTACTATTAGGGTCTAAAGTGTTGCTGACAGTATACTAATGAAATTATCAAGACGTAACTTCTTTACATTAGCTGGTGCGAGTGCTGTCGGTGTTACAATGCTTTCTCCCTTGGAAGCCTTATATGCAAGACGTGCTAATGGCCAAGTTGCAGGATTAACTGATGGTTACGGTCCATTAGCACCTAAGCTAGCCGAAAATGCAGATGAACTCCAAGGTGTCATTCTGAGTGGTATTAACTTAGGCAATACTCCCATTTTGCAGCTTCCTCCTGGCTTTAATTACACAGCGATCTCAATAAGAGGTCAGGCAATGAGTGATGGTGGTACTGTGCCTGGAAATCATGATGGCATGGCTGCATTCGAGGGCCCTAAGAACACCACAATTCTGGTGCGGAATCATGAAGTGGGTGCTTTGGGTTCTAACCCAGTTCGTGTAACTCAATCAAAATTATACGATCGCCTGGGTGGCGGCACGACAAATATTGTAGTTGGGCCCAATCGTCGGGTAATCAAGGATTTTGCTTCTCTGGGCGGCACAATTCGTAACTGTGCGGGTGGTCCCACTCCCTGGGGTACCTGGATTACCTGTGAAGAGGACGTAACGCTTCCCTCATCTGGTGGAGCAACCAAAAGGCATGGCTATAATTTTGAAGTACCAGCCACGGACGAAATTCAGGTTGCCGACCCAGTGCCTCTGGTTGCTATGGGACGTTTTAACCATGAAGCTGTTGCTGTTGATCCGGCAACTGGATGGGTCTATCAAACCGAAGACAGGGGCGATAGCTGTTTCTATAGGTTCCGCCCTAACCAGGAAGGTAACTTGCAAAGCGGTGGCGTGCTTGAGGCGCTTGTAATTGTAGGCGCACCTGCGGATACGCGCAAAGGCTACCTCGGCTATAAGAATATAGCGTTGGCAACCACTTGGGTTCCGATTAACAACGTTGATCCCAATACCGATAATGGTTCTGCTTCAGTGCGAGGACAAGCGCGGGCAATGGGTGCTGCAATCTTTGCGCGTGGTGAAGGTGCTTGGTATGGCAATGGCGCAATCTACTTTACCTGTACTAGTGGTGGTGACGCTGGTTTTGGTCAAGTTTTTGCTTACAATCCTAGTAACGGCACATTGACTTTAGTCGTTGAGTCTCCTGAAGAAAACGTACTAGACTTCCCTGATAACATTACAGTTGCTCCTTTTGGTGATTTGATTCTTTGTGAAGATGGAGGCGGAGACAGTTATATTGTTGGCGTTAATCAAAGCGGCGAGCTGTATCAGTTTGCAAAAAACAATATCAATGACAGTGAATATGCAGGAGCCTGCTTCTCACCTGATGGCCGCACAATGTTTGTCAATCTCCAATCCCCTGGAATTACCTGTGCGATTTGGGGGCCTTGGAAGAGAAACCGAGCATAAGGTTAGTTATATCTAAGTGATTTGATCGCTTACAGGGCTACTCCAGTTTATTCTTGGAGTAGCCCCATTTTTATTAGGTTTTGAATGAGATTCTAGGAATACAGAGGAGACAACTAGAAATGGATCTGCTGGTTCGAGAAGTGCAACCTAATGATGCTGCGGCGATTATTGGCATTCTGAACCCTATCATTGAAACCAGTTTATACACTGTCTTTGATACACCGCTTACAGTCGATGCCGAACGGGAGTATATATTGAATTTTCCCCAGCGTGGAGTGTTTCATGTTGCTGTCCGCTTTCCAAAGCAGACGGTTGTAGGGTTTCAAACTATGGAACCATTTGCGACCTTTACAAATGCCTTTGAGCATGTGGGAATCATCGGAACGTATGTGGATCTTTTGTACCGACGACAAGGCATTGGCAAAAGGCTGTTTGAGGCTACCTTTGAAACCGCTCGCACCAAAGGATACGAAAAAATCTTAACCTACGTTCGCGCCGATAATGCCCCTGCGTTAGCTAGTTATCTCTGGCATGGTTTTCGCATAATTGGAACGGCACAAAGACAAGCCAAGATCAAAGGAACTTATATAGACGAGATCATCATTGAACGGTTTTTGTAAATAGTCTCTATGCTTCTCACTGCTACGCTAAACTTATAAGAATTTATAGGGTTTCATTTGCTTGATGGTAAATATCAACCGTTGGAACCCAATCCCCAAGACTGGTTATGGAGTCAACAGCTAGGTTTGTATTTAGGGGTTTATCAAGAGAATTTACGCTTTTTTACTCCGAAAGCAGAACTCGTTCCGACACCAGAAGAAGTTGCACAACAAGAGAAACAACGCAGCGATCGCTTGGCAGCAAAACTGCGAGAATTAAATATAGATCCAGATAGTATTTAACCTCCGCACTGTCTTGCTTGTGCCTTTAAAGACCTTAATCAGAATTATCAGTTAGCATTCGTTTTCTAGTAAGACCTACAAAGAAGCAAAGCTCAGACTACTTGAAGACGAATACGAACCAGTCGAAGGAAGGTTAGCAATTTTAATACCAGCCTAAAAAACGTCTTGCTCGACTTTTTCAGACAATGACAATTTATGCCCCCAATTTAATGGGGGTTTTTTATGGTAATCAAACTAAAAAACTGCGTAGACGCGCAGCGACAAGTCTAGAGATATCTGGCTTTCGCTGCCTGGAACCGCTTCGTCAGAATCCGCGATCGCTGTCGCTGATAAGCCAGATTCAGTAATATCACCATTATTTTTTGTCAAGTCGTATTGACAATTTGTAACAAAATAGTTATATTTGGTTACATAAGTAAACAAATAAGAAAAAAAACTATGTATACCACCACTAACGAAGACGGCATTCTCAACAACTACGCAGCAGAACCCAAGATGTACTACGCTGAGTACCCCGCAATTTGGGAACAACGTAAATACGTTTTACAGGGTATTTTTGCAACTTTAATTCTCACCAGTTTAGTTTTGATTGGTTTTAGTGTTAGCTAAGATTTTTTGATTTCAGTATCGCTGTATCTCATTGTCATTCATACTTCTCTCTGTTACCTCGGTTAGTTTCGCCGGGGTTTTTTGTATTTTATGTATCCCAAACGGCAGCGGTATGCTGATAAGCCAGATTGATAAATACCATCAGTCTTTTTTTGTCAACAAAGATTGACAAATTGTAACAAAACCGTCATATTTAGTTACATAAGTAAACAAAGAAGAAAAAAAACTATGTATACTACCATTAACGAAGACGGCATTCTCAACAACTACGCAGCAGAACCTCAGATGTACTACGCTGAGTACCCCGCAATTTGGGAACAACGTAAATACGTTTTACAAAGTCTTTTTGCAACTTTAATCGTCACAACTTTAGTTCTAATTGGTTTTAGCGTTAGCTAAGATTTTTCGGTATGACTGTATCTCATCGTCAATCTCACTTCTCGACTTTACCTCGGCTAATTTAGCCGGGGTTTTTTGTGTTTTACACGTTCCAAATGGCGAGTGGTATGTTGCGATGTTTATAAAAAGCGAGGGAGTGGTGATACTCCCTCGCTTTAAAAAAATCCCTACAGCTTAACTGATTTTGAATGTTAAATTTTAGCTGCAATCATCTTTTGGCTACACCACACTAGCAACAAAAACAAAATCATTTGCTGTGAGGCTTGTTGATGTAATTCCCACTAATGAAGCCAACTCTGTATTTCCGGTTTTCACTAAGGTTTCACTACCCTGTTGCAATAGTGTCAGGGCACTAAACTGAGTAACACCAATACCGCCTAGCCCGATTTTATCAGTGCCGATCACAAAATCAGTCACGATGTTCTTGCTAGTTGGTAGACTGGCGTTAGCAATCCAGAATTGGTCAGCACCAGCACCACCACTCAGGCGATTACCGCCCTGTTGACCGGCAAATAGCACATCATCACCATCGCCACCAGATAGGGAATCATTGATACTGGAGAAGAGTTTGTCATCCCCAGAACCACCATAGAAACGGTTATTGCTGCCGTTGCTGGTGAGGGTGTCATTACCTGAACCACCGAAGGATAATTGACGCGAACCTTCGACTACTGTGAGAGTATCAGCACCTGCTGCCCCAAACAAATTATTACTGCCATTGGCTTCGACTACGGTAATTTCATCATTACCAGCACCACCATCAGCACTAGTATTGTTAGCAGGTCCATTTGCGCCAATCAAGACTTGATCGTTACCGTCTCCTGTGGATACTGAAGAGTCACTGTCGATTAGCACCGTGTCTTCACCATTCCCAGTCACAATTGTGTTACCTGTAGTACCCTCTACAAAGTCTGCGCCGTCACCTGTGAGTAAGGTTTGATCCGGCTGAACAGTAATATCATCACTGCTATTAGAGCCAAAATTAATTTCTTCTGCTTGAGGTTGACCTAAACCAGGAGCAAGGTTAAGGGGATTTTCCAGTTTTAGGAGAATTATTTCATTGTTGTCTATAACTGGATTCTGAGGATCATCTCCAGGACGACCTGTTGAGAAGGGATAGTTGTTGTCATTAGCTACCAAAATGGTGTTTTTGTCAACAACCAAAACATTTTCAATTGTTACAAACGGGAAGTCAAAGGTGGTTTTACCATCGCCATTGAGGTCGTTAGGGTCTTGAATATTCAACAAGTCTGCAACTTCTTCTTTGACTACGTAGCCATTAGAGTCTGTTTTAGACAGGTCTATTTTGAAAATCTTTTTGAATTGAGCAGAATCACCTTGACCACCATCCCGCTCAATGACTAAGTATTCATTGTCATTAATTACTGCAAGATCGCCGATCGCATAAGCAGGATCTTCCAGCTTGTAGTAAAGTTTATTATCAGTGTACTCGCGGCTGGCGATATCAAATTCATTAATCCGCACAGCACCAGCCGGATCACCCTGAACCGTACCCTCTAGCATCATATAGAGTTTGGTTTTGCTGGCGTTGATTGCTCCGCCTTCAAAACCTTTGGAACCACCCAAGTTAGCAAAAGCATCTCCTGAGAGAACATCGGGGTTTTGTGGCGATCGCACTAAGTTATTCTGAGGATCACTCAAGAAATCTCGGACTTTATCCCCTGTATCTGGGAAATCTGTGAAGAGTGCATCTACCCCTAATTGAAAGAACTGCTGGTATTCTAGTTCTGGATTACCTTGGTAATCTGCGGCTAAATATAGGTCTTCATTGCGGAAGGTGTAGGGATGAACCTGTAGACCTGCACTGTGAGCATCTTGAATTAAAGTCGTGGGAGGTAACGTTGTCTTATCAGCATCATTTACTGCACCATCTCCATTGACATCATCTGCCAAACCATCGCTATTAGTATCTGTACCTTTGACGCTGACAATTAACCGCTTCCAAGGGCCAATGCCATCAGCATAGGTAGCGATTTCAGCCAAACCTTCTGGAGTCCGTAAATCACCATAAGTCCGAAGGCCGCCACTGACTTCAAAATCATAAGGCTGAGTCTCTATGATCTCACCGTTTAGCTCAATTCCAGCTGCATCTAGAAGTTGAACCAGGGGAATATCTACACCTGCATTAGGCATAATGCGATCGTGTAGATCCTTGAGATTACCTACTTCAAAGGACTGAATGAAAATCCGACTTGGATCGGTGAAGTTCTCGGCCTTGAGTGTATCGATCAGGATTTCACTGATGTTTCTGTTAATTTTGTCCGTAGTGCCTACATAAGTAGCTTCTTCGGCAGAATAGGTGGGATGCTTAGTTTCGGGATAAATGCCAATCTTTTTACCCGTCTCGGCTTCTACTTCTTTAACCAAGTCGATGATTTCGGCGAGAGTGGGAATTTCAAATTGGCCATTGAAGGATTGGTCGCGGAAAGGTACACGCTGTATCGCTCTTAAAGTCTTGATTTCTTCTAAAGTAAAGTCTTCAGCAAACCAACCTGTGATTTCAGTTCCATCGAGGCTGACTGTTTTTTTGCGATCGGCAAACTGTGGATACTTGGTAATATCGTAAACATCTGTGGTTGTATTGCTTAAATTAAGAGTGCCATCAGCGTTCAAAATTGCCAAAGCAGGCTCATGACGAGCAATTAATACTCCATCTTTTGTAACTACTAAGTCTGGCTCAATAAAATCAGCGCCGTCTACAATTGCCTGTTTATATGCCTCTAGGGTATGTTCTGGAAGATCCCCACTTGCACCTCTGTGACCAATAACTTTAGGCGCTCCTCCATCTAGAGTTTTGAATTGGTCGGGTGTAGCAACGGGAGCCTCTAACAGCTTACCAGTAGCATCAAAATGCAGTAGATAGGGGCCAAACTCCTCTCCAACCCAGATTGTCCCGTCTTTATCAAAGACGAATGACTCTATATCAAAATCTGCACCAGTCAGTAGTCTTTCAGAACTTCCTTCATTAACTATTTGGAAAGGAATCTTGTTATCGGGATCAGACAGTTGAATGTAGTCTAAAACTTTAACAGTGCCATCTCCATTTTCTGTTCCCTTAAAATTCGGGTCTAGACGATGGATGCGTAACAGAAAATCTTCACTATTATCTTTGCTGCCGTAACCATTATCTGACAGAAAGTATAAAGAGTCATTATTAGCAAACTGTACACCACTGAAGCCTTGTATTGGCTGTCCTGGGAAAGGCCCCGTTCTGCCATTGGCTGAAATTTCCTCACCAGAAACTGGCCCATCACTAAAGGTATCAGCAGGTAAAGAAGCGAAGCCGACTAACTCAATTGCCATAATTTAGAACGTTGTTTGGGTATTGGATTTAACTGCACCACAAAGTATTCAAGTTCTCTGATTGCATTACTTGTGGGAAAAATAAATCATGTTCTCACGCTAGAAAGCGGAGTTACGGGAAAATCTCAGAATTACAAAAATATAGTTTAGAAAAGCCCGTTAAGTCCGATTTCGTCCAAACGCTAGTAGTTATGAGGTAACTTAGCTAGCAGTAAAGATGTTTTCATTAGAAGATTAAGAAAACAATAAGCTAAACGGAAGAAATGATTAAAATCTACACAAATAAAAAAGTAATACCAATTCAAATAATGTTTGCGACACATCAATTATTTGTAAGGGCACAACATTGTTGTGCCCCTACCCATCTGTCGCATTCTTTTTTCAAATTGGTATAATATTTATGACAATCTGCTTGGATTAATTACATAAAAAATAATTCACCATAGATATTTGTAGTAATATGGCAATGCCATTGGTGTCAAAAAGTCAAGCATATATATTTATATTTTGCTTGGCTAATGATTTTTTGATAATTATCAAAAAATAAAACTTGATTATTTTTAATTTTAATTCGCTAGTGATCGCATGGATTTCACTGTTATATCGTGTCCGCTTGATTACTTATTAAACCCGAAGGCTGTAGGTAATCGTAACTAATTATGTGGACATGATATTTGTAAAGGCTAATATAGTACACCCGTAGGGGCAGGGCATATTCCCTACACCTTGGAATATAAAGTCGTATCGCATTTGAATGGAAACCGCTATATCATTTAAAAAAATCTTCGCAACACATAAAACATTTAGATCCCCGACTTCTTAAACAAGTCGAGGATCTCGTTATTCAGGAATGATTTAGAATTGGGATGACGCTAGGCAACAAACTAAGCCACGACGCTAGGAGAGAAAACAAAGTCATTTGCAGTTAGGCTAGTTGAGGTAATTCCTAGCAATGAAACCAACTCTGTATTTCCTGTTTTCACCAAAGTGTCACTACCTTGTTGCAACAGTGTTAGCCCACAAAATTGAGATACGCCAATACCACCCAGCCCGATTTTATCAATCCCGATTGTAAAATCAGCAATAATATTTTTACTAATTGGCAGACTACCATTAGCAATCCAGAACTGGTCAGCACCAGCACCACCACTTAGGCGATTACTACCCTGTTGACCAGCAAATAGCACATCATCACCATCGCCACCAAATAGCGAATCATTGACATTGGAGAAAAATTTGTCATCTCCAGAACCACCGTAAAGAAGGTTATTGCTACTGCCACTGCTAAGGGTATCATTGCCTGAGCCACCAAATAATGATTGACGAGAACCTTCAATTACTGTGAGAGTATCATCACCTGCCCCACCAAACAAATTATTACTACCACTAGCTTCCACCACGACAATCAGATCATCACCATTGCCACCATCAGCATTGGTATTTTGAGCCGGGCCATTTTGACCAATAAATATCTGATCATCACCATCATTCCCGGATATTGAAGAGTCACTCCCTGCAAGCACGATGTCATCACCGTTTCCAGCCAAGATTGTATTATTTTTAGTACCCTCTACAAAGTCTGCTCCGTCACCTGCATTAAAGAATTGTCCAGGCTCAAGATTGACAGTATCGCTGTTGCTAGAACCAAAACCGTTCGGGAAACTAGGCTCTACAACTGTTAGGTTATTGGGTAGTTCCAAAATACCGAGTTTCTGAGCAGGTGTATTGCCTGCAACATTAAAGTCGTTGTCATTAATCAAAGCTAGGGTGTTGGGTGCTACCAGTGCCAGACCTTCTAATTTTTCGACTCCCGTGTAACCCAACTGAGCAGCATTAGCAATTAAACTCTTGGTGACAGGGTTAATATTGGCAGCAGCTAACTCCGCAGAAGTAAGTTGTTCGATGGTTTTATCAGCTAGCAAGGTAAAGTTAGCAGGGTTATTAATGTTGCTTGCCCCGGCTAAATCAATTTGATAAATTAGTTTATTGCCAGCAGACGTACCATTGTCATCTCGCTCAACTACTGCAAATTTGCCGTTACCTAAAGATACTGCATCGCCAATTTTGTCAGTTGACGGTAAACCTTCCAGAAGATATAAATATTCTCCTGTTACTTGCTTGGTGACAATATCAAACTCTAGAATTCGCAGGTTGAGAGAAGCTTTAGAAGTCGCATCATTGGCGACATCTGGATTATCAATTGGACTTTGAATAAAAGCGTATAATTTATCACCTTCCAAGGCTACAGCTTCAAATCCCCGGTTATTGCGGCGTTGGGCATAAACTGCTGGCAATACCTCAGTACCAAAAGTTCCTGCTGGTTGATCTGGGTTGGGTGCTGTGGCAGTTCCTTGAGGAATAAAGCGATCGCTCAGTTTACCATTAACATCAAAGTGATAAATTGCCGGACGGTATTCATCTACCATCCAATAGTCACCATTTTCCGCAATTACAATTCCTTCTAAGTCAGCACCTAAAGGATCGTTAGCTAAAATATTGTTATCTAAGTCAACGGCAATTTCATCAGTGTAGGCGGTACCATTTGCCCCAGCTTGCAGGTTAGGCAATCCAGTTAATGGTGTTGTCCCATCTTGGCGGAATAATCCAGTTCTATTGGTAATACTGATTTCACCTGTAGTGCGATTGAGTTCAAAGCTGACTATTTCTGGTTGAAATTCTGGCAATAAAAATGGTCTGTTGAAACCATCAGGTTCTCCATTGGGGCCCCTGTCTGTGTGAGTGACAAACTTCAGATTCCCATTTGCTGCGAACCCTTGAAAATACAACCCAGAGAAACCACCTAAGAAAATATCTTGATTTTCAGAGGTTGTTCCTAACTTGGGTAAGTTTTCAAATTCATAGATAGTCAGCTTGGGTTGAGCAACAGGATTGCGTGGATCGTAACTAGTGGTGTCAATAGTTAGAGAATTGGGGAAGGCATTGGCAATATTTTCCCAAGGTACAAGCTTGAAGTTAGAACTGATATTTTCCTCTTCACCTTCATCGCTGACTATTGTGGCAGGTTCATTGGAGCCATCTTGAGTGACAAATAAACCAAATGGAAAGTTAGGCCCCAGTGGTACGTTAATTACATCTGCACCGTCTGACTCTTGTACGCTGTCAATTGCCCCATTGTTACCAACCGCAAAGTTACCCACGTATTCGTTGTTACCTTCACGAGTGTAAGCAACAAAGGTGTTGTCGCCTTGGCTAGATGCTAATAAGTAGCCTGTGCCATTTTTGCCGTAATAAATAGTCAGTCCTTCTACGTCATCGGTGAAATAATTACCACCTAAATCTCTGACTTGATCAATTAGCTTGCCAGTTGTGCCACCGTTTGGTTCTGCTTGGAACTTCCAGATACCGATATTTTCCTGGCCGATGTAAAGGAAACCAGTTTCCTGGTCTACTACCATACCCTCTGTTTGCGGATCGCGTCCTTCAATTGTCGGTACAGTAAATTCTCGCACCCGTTCAATGCCAATTTTGCCATTACCTTTGTCAATTAGTTTGAACTGAGCTACATCTCCAGTTTCTCGGCGATTAGCAAAGACATAATAATCATTGGTGATTGGACTACGGTACAATGCCAGTCCGTAAGCACTCCGAGAAGATGAGGAATAAGGTTCTGCAAAAGGTGCTGCTTGGAAGAGAGTGCCAAGGTTGCTGTCGGTAATGTCTTCTAGATAGTTGCCCTCAGCGCCAGGGTTGGGGTTAATTTTGAAGATTGCTAATTTATCATTGCCGCGATCGCTAGCTACGGCAATATCAACGGATTGATTGCCTAATTTGAAACCGTATTGTAGATCAATGTTGTTGTAGCGAATACCACCAGGATTAACTGTTTCTAACAAATTCCCAGACAAGTCATAAACCCGCAGTCCGCCATTTTTCACTGAGGTCAATACTAGGCTATCGGCAGAATTTGTGGCATTAACATAAATGGCAGGATCATCAGCATCAGCCCGTTGATCAACTGCCAGTGTCTCATCATCCAACAAATCGGGACGAGTTTCTACTGTGGGTGCAGCAGTTGAAACTAAGCCTGCATCCAGCGTAAGAATTTGGGTAAATTGGCTTTGGTTGAAGTTGTTATCACTTACCAGCACAATCGACTGACGACCATCTGCTAATTTGGGACCAAAGGTGATGCCTTCGATGTTATCTGTACCGTTAGGCAAATCCAGATCATTTAAATTTAACAGCAGACGTTTTTGCGCGGGTTGGATAGCTGCTAATTGCTCAGTACTCAAATTATTCAGAGAATCGTAGAAACTAATGTCTGTTGCACCTTGCAAAGAAATTTCGTAGATTTTGATGGTGTTACCGACACCCGCAGAAAAAGAGCGTTCCAAGGCTAGCAAAGTGCCACGGTTGTCGATCGCTAGTAAATCCACTAAACCATTGTCACCAAAGCCTGTGCTAGGGTTGGGTACTTCGGCGATTGCATTAGTAATATACAGGTATTCTTTTTCTGGCTGTCCACTTACCAGATTGTATTGCAGAATCCGGGAAGGGCTGCCACTAGTGAGCGAAGCTCTTAATCCATCTTGGGATAGGGCGTTTTCAGTGGCGGTGAATAGAGTTTTTTGGTCTGGTGTAATGGTGAGGCTTTCAAATGCCAGATTATTGTAAACGCCTGATATTTGCGTATCACCTGCATCTACAATACCGTTGGCGTTGGTATCTTCAACTACTGGTAAGAATTTGCTGGGGACAGGTAGAGAACGCAATTGTTGCCCCGTTGTCAGGGAAAATTCCTTAATAAAGGGATCGCTAACTCGACCTGCACCAAGATTAACTTCACCTTCAGAAGAGATGAAAACAGTATCATTGTTAGTTAAAGCAATGCCTTCTGGGTCAATACTAAATGTTTCAAATAAGTTGTTATTATTATCTTTCAAAGGCGTGACATTGGTAAAAGTTACCTCGGTATCAGCAGTGAAAGTATAGAAGCGGGCGGGGCCAAATTGGGAGCGATCGTCTGAGATAGTGTAGTAGCGATTGTTAACAGCATCGTAAGTTACACCAGATAGTCCACCCAATGGAGTCTGTACTCCATTCACAGTTCCTGCTGCACCACCAGGAATAAAGCCAGTAACGAAAGTAGACTGCCCCTGGAATCCTATACTGGGAATGGTTTTACCTGGTTCATTTGGCCCAGTTTGCACATCTGTAAATACTAAGCGATGGTCAGAACTGGGGAAAGGAAAAGTACCTACCAAGGGGAATGTTGGGTCAGTATTCAGTGGCCAGAATACTGCTGAGTTGGCAATTGTCAGGTCAGCGGAGGGTAGCACGTAATCAGTCCGCAGGTTTCCGGGAGCCGTATCAGCAAAGTCTGCGGTATCAAAGCTAGGATTACCCTTTTGGCTAGCGTTTGCACCACCCTGCAACTCTGCTTGTTGAGACCCACCCAGACTGCTAGGAATGACATTAGTATTGATATTAGGATTTTGCAACAGTTGGCGAATAGCGTTGTCAAAACTATCACCATCCAAGGGATCTGCATTTTGATCGCCCGCAATCACAAAGCTTGAGCCAGCAGCAATACCGCCAATTTTCCCCTGATCATCGTAAATATAATTACCTTTACCAGGAGTAATATAGTCTGCCCAAAAGCGGATTTCATCGTGGTTGCGCTTACCGTTGCGGTCTTCCCGTCCATCGAAGGTTGGAGGTGTGGGGTGGCTGGCGAGGACATGAATTGTCTCGCCGTTTACCTGGATTGGTACATCCCAATGACTTTTGGAGGAGAGACGTAAAACTTCCAGTTCATCTTGAGAATACCAATCATTGGGCTGTGGTGTTGTAGGATCATCCGGAAGCAAAGCATTGGGCATATCCTTCCAGAGGAAGTTTTGGAAGGTGCGGACATTAGCTGTGTCAATGGGATATTTAGACAGCACTAACATCCCGAATTGACCAGGAAAGTTACCGAATCCGAAGGCATCATCCCCATATCCCGGTTCGCCTGGGGTTGTAACTACTGCGCCGTTGTTGTTCAAGTCAAACCCAGAGGCGATACCCGTGTTGGAAGGAGCAATGTAAAAGTAAGGGTAATCAACAGGATTTGAACCATTCTGGCTGACTGCAAGGTAATTTTGCTTAAATAACTGAATTGCTTCCGGGGAGTAGTCAAACTCGTTAATTAGTAATACATCCGGGTTATTACGTTGGATGATTTCTGCAACCGCCTTGGCCTGAGCATTGTCAGGGTTAGACAAATCACTTACTAACTGACCTTCAGCGTTCCGATTCAGGGAAGCATTGAACTGGGAAAAGCGAATTGTGCTTGTAGTGACCATAGTTTAATTCTCAGGTAGATTTCAAACATGAGACTGCTTGGAAAATTGGGAGTGCGGAATGGGGCAATACTGTTGGATTAAGGATTTTTGCCCTGTAGAAACGCGTTAGTACGGGATGAAGCCCAGTACAACTTCGCGTCTCTACCAAGAATTTTGGGCTTAACTGAATAGTGTTGGGGAATAGGGGATGAGCGTCTCTGCGTGAGGCAAACGATCGCCTTCAAGTTTCCTCAAGGAGCGTAGACACGCAGTAGCTTGTCGTTAGACATTACTTGAATCTTCGTTAAACAAATACAAAGCGAGTATCGGTTGCCAAATTCGTCTTTAGCTTTAACCCATCCTCAACAACAGCAATTAACTCTGTTCCATTGCTAAAGATGCCGACAGCAGATTTGTCACCAGACACGGCTGATGCAGATCCTAGTGAGTAATTGCTAGCAACTCCATTAAGTTCAATTTTGTCCTTGTTCTTAAAGCTGGCAATATCGGCATAGTCACCGTTACCGGAACTGGTATAGAAAACTGAACTGGCATTACCCAAGACGTAAGTATCTTCACCCTGATCGCCGTTGAGTAGGTCAATTTCGCTTGTGCCACCCTCCCAACCAATGAGGCGGTCACTGTCCTTGCCTCCAGAAAGCGTGTCACTGCCAAGTCCGCCTAAGATTGTGTCATTGCCATCACCGCCACGGAGGAGATCAGTACCTCCCTTGCCATCAAGGTAATCATTGCCTGCACCACCATCGATCGTTTCATTGGCATTAGTACCGATGACGCGATCGCTCCCAGCTAAGGCATCGACTATGTTCAAACCATTAAGTTGGTCGATAAAGATAATGTCGTTGCCAGATGTCGCCTTGTTATTAGCAACAATCAGGTCAAAGGTATCGCTAACATTAGCACCACTGCTATCAGTGGCGGTAACTGTGACTCCGAAGATGCCAATTTGGGAGATAGTGCCGGATATTACACCTGTATTAGCAACAATACTAGAACCAGTGGGTAAACCTGTAGCACTGTAGGTAAGGGTGTCGCCTTGATCGACATCAGCAAATTTGTTACTGACATTAAAAGAGAAGGGTTTGTCAGTAGAAATAATTTGATCGTCAATGGGTTGCACTAGCGTAGGTGCTTCATTATCAGTGATCGCCACTGTAGCAGTAGCAGTACCCAGAGTATAGTTGGCGCTACTATTTAGAATCAAAGTGACGGTTTCAGTTCCTTCAACTGCCGTATCATCCACAGGTGTAATGGTTATATCCACAAAGGATTGTCCGGCAGCAATGGTTGCTGTGCCTGTTAGGGTTGGGGTGTAATCTACGCTTGTGGCTTGTCCAGCACCCGTTGCAACATTGTAATTTACCGTCAAGGCATTGGTGGTACTGCCTGTGCGAGAGATGCGGAAGATACCAGGGTCATTGCCAACTTCGGCTGCGTTGGCATCTTGGGCTATGAGCGCGATCATGGGTAGAGACGAAACAATAGTCCCTGGAGAGCCAATTTCCGTGCTTGAATTTACAGCGACGAATCCACCGTTGACTCCCACAGCGCTTAGTGTTGCGATCGTGGCATTATTTAACAAGGCGGCATTGTCAAAGGTGGCAAATGGGGCTACGGCTGGAGATGCTCCGAAAACGACATTAGCTTGTAAAGCACCAGTGGCACTATAGATATTCACGGCATCACCACTCGTACTCAAGCCTATGGCCGAACCAGAGTAATTGCCGATCTTCAAGCTAGCTGGTGGGTTCACACCGAACCAGTTGGATAGGAAAGTAGTATTGACGGTAGCTCCTTCGATGAAGATTACCGATTCACCTGCGCCGATGCTGGTGATACCGTTCAAGGCGACAGAGGCGGCGAAACTATTCGAGTTGTCGTCAATTTTCCAACCTGTGATATCCACAGCGTTCATACCAGTGTTGGTAAGCTCAAACCAGTCTGAGGCGACGGGCGAATTGCCACTGCTCCAAGGAGCTACTTCAGTGATGAAGATACTACTGGTGGTGGGATTCTCATTTACATCGGTGACTGATAAGGTAAATGCCGTAGTTGTGTCTGGGTTATTGCCAACGGTGGTGTCATTTACATTGACGCTGACGTTGTAACTAGTTTTAGTTTCAAAATCTAAGGTGGTTCCCGCTTTGAGGAATAAACCATTGCCCGTAATCTCAAAAAAGTTGGCATCTGCACCAGTCAAGCTGAGGGTATTTGTTCCCAGAGCGTCATCACTGACGATTATATTGCCGACTTTAAAGGGAGTTGCAGTACTGGTGTTTTCTGCCAAGCTGCTGATGGTGTTCGCAAGGCTGACGGCTACAGGGGCTTGATTGGCATAGGTAAATGAGGACGGTGCATAGACCCAAAGTTGAGGGTGATCGATATCACCTCCGCCCTCCTCGTTAACGACATAAATCAATCCATCCTTGTCTACCGTGATTCCTTCATTCCCCTGATCCACAACGGATAAAGGATTACCTGCATCGGAGACGATGGTTAATGAGCTAGAGATATTCCCAGTGCGATCAATGTTGACGATCTTGCCCGATTCTTGGCTCAAAATCAGCAGGCGGCTTGAGTCGGGTTGCCCATTCAAGGACGATAGATTCGACAATGCGAAAACATCCGCAAAGTCCGCAAGCCCAGCTAAAGCTGGATCGAAAAGGTTGGTAGAGTTGACTGTGGTAGCCGAACCGTTGCTTGCAGTTCCCGCCGCAAAATCGATGTTTGTTTGAAAAATTCCTTCGGGTGTAACTTCCTTAACTGCGATGAAGCCACCAGTCTGTGGGTCATAGGAGATACCCTCAATCCCAATATTTCCAACCGTCGTACCGAGCTTTACGGTCTGTACGTTGCTTCTGGTAAGGGTGGTTCCTGGGGCATAAGTAAATAAATTAGCCTGTCTGTCTCGCTCCTCGATCAAGACAAACTTGCCGTCACCAACATAGGTAAGCCCTTCTGTATCGTAAAATTCCGTTCCTTGGGGACTGCTGCCAAGAGCTAGCGTCATTGAGTCAATTAATTGTCCCGTCTTCGATACTTGCACGATCGCTTTGCTGCCATCACCGACAACGAACAGCGTGTCGGTATCCTTATTGTAGGTCACTGCCGAGGCTTCTTGAGCTAGCAAGCTGTTGGTTGGTGCAGTGGTTCGCGTCGGTTCGGGTAGGTCGTAACGTCCGATGCGGACGTAGGTAGAGAGATCGATGGAACTTGCAACCGTATCGTTGTCAGCGATCGCCACTGTTGCACTAGCAGTACCCAGAGTATAATCGGCGCTGCTATTGAGATTCAGAGTGACGGTTTCAGTTCCTTCAATTGCCGTATCATCCACAGGTGTAATGGTAATATCCACAAAGGATTGTCCGGCAGCGATGGTTGCTGTGCCTGTTAGGGTTGGGGTGTAATCTACGCTTGTGGCTTGTCCAGCACCCGTTGCAACATTGTAATTTACCGTCAAGGCATTGGTGGTACTGCCTGTGCGAGAGATCCGGAAGATACCAGGGTCACTGCCTGCTTCGGATGCGTTGGCATCTTGGGCTGCGATCGACACTGTGAGGGTTGCTGCCGCGATCACAAATTCTGTCGAGCTAAAAGGTACATCAGGAGGAGTACCATCAATACTTTGATCGCCAGTACTGTCCTGTGTCTGCCAGTTAGCAGGATTGTTAATCAGTGGGAGATATGAAGCGAAGTCTGCTTGTCCACTGCGAGAAGCATTGTATGCAGCAATATCTACATCATCATCAACAGTTAAGAAGTCAATGGCATTAGTGCCTGCTGTCAGTCCTGTGCTAGTCAAAAGACCATTTGCACTACTGAACCCACCACTAGCGATCGCTGTGATAAAAGTGGGAGAGGCTGCACTTCCTTGATAAGCGTAAATAGTTTCGTCATTAGTACCAATACCCCTGTTTCCACCCCGCCCAGTAACGCCAGTTGCGGCGGTTCCTGTGCTTGCGGCGATCGTTCCACTTCCGATGTTGTCGATGCGGACAATTGTACCTGCGGTTACTAAAGAAGTGGCTGTCCAACTAAATGCACCTTCGTTTGTGTCAACCCAGGCAGTGCCATTCCACTCGTTATCCTCAAAAATAATTACTTCATTAGGGTTAATGTCAACGAGCGCCACAAAAGCGATATTGTCATTTCCATCCGCATTAAAACCTACAAATGCGATATTTCCGGCTGAAAGCGCCATAAATTCTCCTTAGAAGTTGTTTTTACGGTTATTTATCCTGACAACATCATTGATAGAGGTATTGCAGGTTTGGTTTGAAAGTCTGAAAAAATCAACCAAATAATAAAACGGGAATATATTAAGTGCTGATCGCCCTTCCTAGCAGTCCCTAATAGTGGAGGTACTAGCAGATAGTTGTGGGATCGCCTTATCGCCTTAGCAATTATCCAAAGTTGTCCGCACTTTGTAACAGTCCAAAAGCGATCGCGATGCCCACCACAACCACGATCATTGGTAGGGCGATCGCATCCCATAACCACATACTTCACCCAAAAAGTGACTATGTAGTAAAAAAATTACATATTTTAGTACTATCAATCCGTATTCAGCAACCTCAAACTATCTCGGTAACATTAAGAAACCGCTAGCAAAAGGTTAAAACAAGAAATATTTGCTATGGCATCTCGCTTGCCTATTAAAAAAGGCGGACAAGATGCCCGCCCCACAATAAGTAGTTGGATATTTTTATTTGAAAGTAATTTTGTATTAAAAACCACTCTTGCCTATCGGAAATTACCAGGCCTTAATCGAACAGAGTTAGGTTGAGACTGACGACGAATTGCTACTCCATTGCGAAGATTTCTAGCGGTACCACCATCTTTGCGATCGAGGAAAGGTTTGAGATTAATCCCACTTCTAGATGAACTAACCCGATTATTGCCATTACCCAGAAGTGTGCGTCCTAAATTATATAATTCACTGCCTCCACTACTGCGATCGCCATAAGTGTTAACGGCTATAGTTTGTTGTCCATTGTCAGCAGTAGTCAAGTTCTGAAAAATGCTATTGCGGATAACATAGGGATCTTTACCACGCGGGACTGTCAGCACAATCCTACAGGTTGAATTAGCTTCAGTTGTGACGCAGACAATATTTTCGTTATTTTCTACAGACGTTTGGAGTTCTTGTAAGCCATCTGGGCGATACTGTTCTAAGCGACTGGCAATTGCTGTACAACGTCTTTGTGCGTCCCAACCACCGCCCAAAGCCGCAGGCGCAGCCCAAGCAAAGTATTGCCCTGGTTGACTTTGTGGCTGATACATCACAGTATACTGACCATTGTAAGTCTGACAGGTAAACCGAGTTGTACCGTCAGCAGAGGGCGAAGGTGGTACGCCTGTGGATGTATCTATTGGTACTGGTGCTGATGACCCACCTGATGGTACTGTTGGTACTACTACACCATCGCCAGTAGAGTCATATTGCGCCATTGCTACGGAATTGCCCAGACACAAAGATAAGCCAAGACTACCCAAATATATAAGTCGTAGCAGTTTTGATGACATAAATCATCCTCCAGTAGAAATCGGTAGGGAATTGATAGTTTAAGTGACGAATAATTCTAGTTTTTGATTCATCAAAAACGCTATTTTTTAAAATTATATATAAATAATTTCTATATCCTGCCTCTTTAATGCAAATTACCTCACCTAGCCGGACTGCCAACGACTTCGTTTTCTCGACTAGCGTCGTCGCTTATTATGTTCGCCTAGTGCAGCGTAGCGAAAATAACTATCCAGTTGAAACAGCAATTTTGAATTACGTAGACTGTAGCAAATAGTTCGTTATTGTCAAGTAAGCTTTACAATCCTTACCGTAGTGTCGTTTTGCTAGAATCCAACGTTACCTCAAGGGGGTTCCATTACTAGCTGGTAAAATCCCTGTTTTGCTTGCTCTTCAGGGCATTAATTCTTCTCGTCCTCTCAAGATGAGCAAACGTACAGTTAATACTCCCATTAAAAACCACCTGTAAAATTTTAATTTTCAATGAAGATGTATTGAAAATTACTACGATCTCGAGGAAATAAGCGAGAATAAGAAAACTAAATCTTAAAGTCAGTGCCCTTTCATATAAACATTGTAGGATTACGGCATAACTTGTTGTGAAATTAGTCTTTTAATATCATCACAAAGTTAAAAATCCAACTATAATATCTAAGTAAAAACACTGATAGTTAAACATACAAGTAGGAAAAAGAACAACATTATTCTAAATACACTAAATTACTCATTACTCACTCAATACCGTACTCGATTTACATAATTCATTAATTTATCCAAAAATCTATATCGTTACTATACAAAATTATGTTCCATATAAATTTTAGAACAAAGTTGAATAATTAGCAGCCAGTAATCATCCTGATTTTGTATATTTTAATAGTCAAATTAAATGCATTTTTAACCCATAAATGTGCTGAGTTAAAAATGCAGCAACTCTTGAAAACCACAAGTTTTACAAAAATATATTTGTTGTGAAAATTAAATATGAAACAAATAACTAATTCATTGGCTAAAAATAAAAATGAATTGCTAGTAGATGAGTGTCAAGCCTCATTACCAGAAAATAACTTACAACGAGATTATTTAACATTACCTATCTTGACAGAATCCCAAAAGCACCTACTAAACAAATGTAATCGTACTCAAACTGATTATCCTCAACAGGCATGTATTCATCAGTTGTTTGAAGCACAAGTAGAGAAAACACCTGATGCCATAGCACTAATCTTTAATAATCAGCATCTCAGCTATAGAGATTTAAATAGTCGTGCTAATCAACTAGCACAACATCTGCAATCACTAGGGATAGGCGCAGAAACTCTTGTAGGAATCTGCATAGAGCGTTCCTTAGAAATGGTTGTAGCACTTTTAGCTATTCTTAAAGCAGGTGGAGCTTATGTACCACTAGATCCAGGGTATCCACAAGAACGTTTAGCATTCATGCTATCAGATACTCAAGTATCAATACTATTAACTCAAAAAGAACTAGTTGCCAAATTACCTATTCACACAGCATTTGTAATTTGCCTAGATGCAGATTGGCATGAGATTGCCGAAAATAAAAAAGACAACCTAACCACTAGTATCACTGCTGATAACTTGGCTTATGTCATGTATACTTCAGGTTCTACAGGTACACCCAAAGGTGTTAGCGTTATCCATCGTGGTGTAGTGAGGTTAGTCAAAGAAACTAATTATGTCTACCTCACACCTGAAGAAGTAATTCTGCAACTTGCTCCTATTTCTTTCGATGCTTCAACTTTTGAAATTTGGGGTTGCTTGCTTAACGGTGGGCGGCTTATAATCTACCCTTCTCATACACCATCTTTAGAAGAATTAGGGCAAATTATTCAGCAATACCAAGTTACTACTCTTTGGCTGACAGCAGGATTATTCCACCTCATAGTGGATGAAAAACTTGATGCTTTAAAATCACTTCGTCAACTTTTAGCAGGTGGCGATGTCTTATCTGTTCCCCATGTGCAGAAGTTTCTCCAAACAATAGAGAACTGTCAGCTAATTAATGGTTATGGGCCAACTGAAAATACAACTTTTACCTGTTGCCATCCTATAACAGCACCACTGCAACTAGGTGTATCTATTCCTATCGGTCGTCCAATTGCTAATACTCAAGTTTATATATTAGATAACAACCTCCAACCAGTATCAATTGGAGAAGCTGGCGAATTGTACATTAGTGGTGATGGATTAGCTAGAGGCTATTTGAACCGTCCTGATTTGACTGCTAAGAAATTTATTTTTCACTCTTTTGATAGTAATTTAGCAACGCGTCTTTACAAAACTGGAGATTTGGCTCGTTATCTTTCAGATGGCAATATCGAGTTCTTAGGTCGTATTGACAATCAGGTAAAAATCCGTGGTTTTCGAATTGAACTAGGGGAAATTGAGCGAGAAATTGCACAACATCCTGACGTTCGGGAAATTGTCGTTTTAGCTCGTCAGGATGAAACACATGAAAAACATTTGACAGCTTATATTGTTCCTCAGTATAACAGTGGATATACGCACAGCAAATTACGGAGTTTCTTACAACAGCGACTACCTGATTACATGATGCCATCGGCATTTGTGATGTTAGAATCACTGCCTTTGACTGCAAATGGCAAAGTAGATAGACATAAATTACCAGCACCAAGTAGAGAACGTCCGCAACTGGAACAAGCGTATATTTCTCCCCAAACCGATTTAGAGCGTCTGCTTGCAGGTATTTTATCCGATTTGCTCAAAATTGATCGCGTTGGAATTGATGATAATTTCTTTGATTTGGGAGCAACTTCAATCTCAATTCTGCAAGTTGCTGTGCGAGTACAACAGAAACTTAATATTGAGCTATCTGCTGTGAAGCTATTTCAATATTCAACGATTGGTTCTTTAACAAAGTATTTGGATTCAAACCAGAATAGCCAACCGTCTTCTGACAAACTGCAAAATCGCGCCCAACGCCAACAAGCAGCTAGGACACGTCGCCGTAATCATCAACAAGGTGTTTAAACAATGGTAAATATCCAAGCATCCGATAACCAAGATCCTATTGATGGTGTTGCCATTATTGGCATGGTAGGAAGATTTCCTGGCGCTGGAAATGTTGATGAGTTTTGGCGCAATCTGTGTGAGGGATCAGAATCAACAACTTTCTTTCAAGATGAGGAACTAGACCCTAGTATTGATCCGAACCTTTGCAAAGATCCTAGCTACGTAAAAGCTAGAGGAATTATTTCTGGGGGAGAAACCTTTGATGCTGCCTTCTTTGGTGTTAATCCGCTGGAAGCTGTAGTTATGGACCCACAGGCAAGAGTTTTTCTAGAGTTGGTTTATGAAGCCCTAGAAAATGCTGGTTATGAATCAGAGTCTTTTGAGGGTTTGATTGGTTTATACGCTGGTTGTGGTCAAAATACTTATTTTGCTAACCACATTTCTGGTCGTATGGAAATTGTCGATCGCATCGGTGAATTCCAAACGATGTTAGCTAATGAAAAAGACTTTTTGACAACTCGTGCCGCTTACAAACTCAACCTCAAAGGCCCAGCCGTTAGTGTCAATACAGCCTGTTCCACTTCTTTGGTAGCAGTTATTCAAGCTTGCCAAGCTTTAACCAGCTATCAGTGCGATTTGGCTTTATCCGGTGGTGTATCTATGACTACACCTCAAAATAGCGGTTATATGGCTCAAGAAGGCAGTATGCTCTCTGGGGATGGGCATTGTCGTCCCTTTGATGCCAACGCTCAGGGCACAATGTTCAACAATGGCGCAGGAGTGGTTGTCCTCAAGCGTTTAGAAGATGCACTCAATGATGGCGATCGCATCTATGCTGTAATTAGAGGATCTGGTATTAATAATGACGGTGCTGATAAGGTAAGCTTTACGGCTCCTAGTGTCGATGGACAAGCAGAGGCCATTGCAATGGCGCAAGCTGATGCTAACTTCCACCCAGAAAGCATCTCTTATATTGAAGCTCACGGTACAGCAACACCTTTGGGCGACCCGATTGAAATTGAAGCGCTGACCCAAGCATTTCGTGTACATACAGATGCTAAACAATTCTGCGCCATCGGCTCTCTTAAAAGCAATGTCGGACATTTAGTTGCGGCGGCTGGAGTAGCAGGGTTAATTAAAACCGCTCTCGCCCTGTATTATAAAAAGATTCCCCCTAGTTTAAATTTTGAGGCTCCCAATCCCAAGATTGACTTTGCCAACAGCCCCTTTTATGTAAATACCAAACTAGCTGAATGGACAGAGGGTGAAACTCCGCGACGAGCCGGCGTGAGTTCCTTTGGTGTCGGCGGAACTAATGCTCATATTGTGCTAGAAGAAGCGCCACAAATCCAAGGTTCAGGATCTTCGCGCCCACAGCAGCTATTGTTGCTCTCGGCCAAAACTAGTACAGCTTTAGAGGCTGCAACCGCAAATTTGCAGCAGCATTTGCAGTATAATGGCGAAATTAATTTAGCTGATGTAGCTTATACTCTACAGCGAGGGCGCAAAGCCTTCAACTACCGGCGCAGTATAGTTTGTCACGATATCACAGATGCGATCGCAGCCCTCCAATCTTTAGATCCAAATCAAGTAAATACCCGTCATACAGAAATCCGCAATCCAGCCGTTGTCTTCATGTTCCCCGGACAAGGGTCGCAATATGTGAACATGGGACTGAATCTCTACAACCGCGAACCTGTATTTCAGGAGGTAGTAGATGAATGTGCGGAAATCCTTAAACCTTGGTTGGGTAAGGACTTGCGAGAAATCATGTATCCCGCACCGAGCGATTGCGAAACTGCGGCTATCTCCCTGCGGCAAACCTGCTTTACCCAACCAGCATTATTCGTCATTGAATACGCTTTAGCGAAACTTTGGCAGAGTTGGGGAGTCAAACCCCAAGCAATGATTGGTCACAGTATTGGTGAATTTGTCGCCGCCTGTATAGCGGGTGTATTTTCCTTAGAAGATGTGCTGATGTTGGTTGCAACTCGCGGTCGCTTCATGTGGGAATTACCACCAGGGGCTATGCTCTCAGTGCGCCTACCAGCCAAAGAGGTAGAGCCGCGACTGAATACAGAACTTGCGATCGCCGCAATTAATGGCCCTTCCCTGTGTGTAGTTTCTGGCCCCACAGAAGCGATCGCGGCTCTGCAAAAACAATTAGAAAGTGAAGAAGTTGTCTGTCGCCATTTACACACTTCCCACGCTTTCCACTCTCCCATGATGGATAGCATTATCGCTCCCTTCGCTAAGGTAGTTGAAAAGGTTAAATTATCACCTCCTCAAATTCCCTTTGTTTCCACAGTTACCGCCGACTGGATTACAGCCCAGCAAGCAACTGATCCGATGTATTGGGCTACACATCTACGTCAGACTGTGCGATTTGCGGAGGGGATACAAACCATCTGGCAGCAGCCAGAACGCCTACTGTTAGAAGTCGGGCCGCGAATCACAACTACAACCTTAGCCCGCCAACAAGCAAAAGATATTAAACAACAGATAGCGATTCCTTCTCTGGGTGATAACGCCGAGAACGAAGCCGAATGGACGGCATTACTCAAGGCAGTAGGACAACTGTGGCTAGCAGGAGTATCTATTGACTGGAGCGACTTCTATCAAAGGGAAATGCGACAACGAATTCCTCTGCCTACCTATCCCTTTGAACGCCAACGCTTCTGGATTGATCCTCCACCTCATCCCAATCGTGCAGCAACTCCCAAACTTGCAAATCCTCAGTTATTAGAAAAAATCCAAACTATGACAACATCCCCTCAGCAAAAGCTTATTCCCCTGCTCAAAGAAATTATCGAAGAAACATCAGGATTGGAAATCGCTAGTGTTGATGACTCGACAACATTTTTAGAGATGGGATTAGATTCCTTATCTCTAACGCAGGTCGGGTTAGCTTTGAAGAAAAAATTTAAAGTTAAGGTAACACTTAGGCAGTTACTAGAAATTTGCCCAAACTTAATAACGTTGGCTGACTTGATCAATCAAGCCTTGTCTCCCGAAGCTTTATCTGCACTAGGATTAACAGAAACCGTTGCAGACCCCATTCCAGAAGCACCATTGCCAGAACCTTCACCTGCAACCACATCACCCACTTTGGTAGTGCATGAAGTTCATAGAAATGGATCAAATGGATCTACACCTCAGATTTCCCTGCAACCTGTTGCATCTAATAGCGTCCTAGAAAGTGTGATTAATCAGCAGCTACAAATCATGAGCCAACAATTGGCGCTATTGGGTAATAACAGCCAATCTTTAACAGTCCCAGTTGTACCTGCCGCGACATCTCAAAATAATGGTGTCAAACCACAAAACGCTGTATCTATCCCCCCAACCCAAACCAGCAAAGAATCACAAGCATCGGTTGATACCGAGTCAAATGGTGCGAAAAAAGCATTTGGTGCGGCTGCTCGAATTGAAAAGACCCAGACTAAGACTCTAACAACGCAACAACGCGCTCATTTAGACAAAATTATCCAAAGATATACAAAACGGACTCAAAAATCTAAAGAATTTACTCAATCTCATCGCCCTTACTTAGCAGACCCAAGAACTGTTTCTGGGTTTAACCCGACGATGAAAGAGATGGTTTACCCCATCGTCGTCTCTCGTTCCTCAGGTTCTAAACTTTGGGATGTTGATGAGAATGAATATGTCGATTTAAGCAATGGCTTTGGCTTGAATTTGTTTGGTTGGTCGCCACCTTTCATTACCGAAGCAATTGAAGCACAACTCAAACTCGGTATGGAAATTGGGCCGCAAACTCCCTTAGTTGGAGAAGTGGCGAAGCTGATGTGTGAGTTGACTAACTTTGACCGAGCAGCCTTTTGTAACACAGGTTCAGAAGCGGTTTTGGGAGCGATGCGGATGGCACGCACCATCACAGGGCGTAACTTAATCGCCATCTTTTCTGGAGCTTATCACGGGATTTTGGATGAAGTAATTGTTCGGGGTACAAAAAAACTTCGGTCAATTCCTGCTGCTCCTGGTATCCCACCCGAAATGGTAGAGAACATTTTGGTGGTGGACTACGATTCACCTGAGTCTTTAGAAATCCTCAGAAGCCGGGCTGATGAATTAGCAGCAGTGATGGTGGAATCTGTGCAAAGCCGTCGCCCTGAATACCAGCCCAAGGAATTCCTTCAGCAATTGCGTGATTTTACGAAAGAAGCTGGTATCGCCCTAATTTTTGATGAAATCGTTACCGGATTCAGAATTCACCCAGGTGGCGCTCAAGCACACTTCGGTATAAAGGCGGACATCGCAACCTACGGCAAGATTGTGGGCGGTGGACTACCAATTGGAGTCATTGCTGGCAAATCGCAATATATGGATGCTTTGGATGGTGGATTTTGGCAGTTTGGCGATGACTCCGTTCCAGAGGTAGGGGTGACTTATTTTGCCGGTACCTTTGTCCGCCATCCTCTAGCACTAGCAGCGGCGAAAGCAGTACTTCAGCATTTGCAGAAGAGTGGCCCTAGCTTGCAGCAAAATCTTAATGCAAGAACCGATAAGTTTGTAGCGGAACTCATGGGTTATTTTCAGCAAGTTCAAGCACCCTTCACAGCTTATAATTTCGGCTCCCTGTTCATGGTGAAATCTGCACCAGAGTTCGCCTACGGAGATTTACTATTTTACTTGCTACGCGATCGGGGAGTACATATTTGGGATCACCGTCCTTGCTTCTTAACCACAGCTCATTCCGAAGCTGATTTGGCTTTCGTAATGGCAGTTTTTAAGGAGACTATTGCCGAAATGCAGTCTGCTGGCTTCTTGTCTGCACCATCTATAGAAGTAACAAATCGTGAAATTACCAATAACAGCCTACGCAATCGTCCTCCGCAACCTGATGCCAAATTAGGACGCGATCCCCAAGGGAACCCCGCCTGGTATATTCCCGATACCGAGCGTCCTGGGAAATATTTACAAGTTGCAAGTGTTTCCTGATCTATTTTGAAACAGCAATTTTCCTTACTAAAGTAGCAAGCAATCTTCCAACATTAAGGTTTTGATATGGCTTTGATAGCTTCCTTCGGTAAAAATAATTTCACACAACTAAAGCAACAGGGCGTAAAACAGCTAAAGCAAAGTTTTAGAAAAATTGTGACAAAAATCCCAATGATATCGGATTATTACCAATATCATTGGTTATTTAACCAAAATATTACTGCGTGTCGGGGTATTTATAATACATTTGCAGAGGCGTTGCAAGCAACCCCTAAAGGTGCTAAAGCTGGTTACAACCAACCTGAAATTCATAACCACCGTTCAGTAGCAAAGCTAACTACTGCTTGGGAGCCAGATCAGTTCAACTCCCAGGACTATCCGGTTCTTGTATGGCTTGCATCTGCATTCACTAATAGTTCAACTATTTTCGATATCGGCGGTAATGTAGGACATGCTTACTATACTTACAAAAAGTTTCTGCAATATCCCAATGATCTTCGGTGGATAGTGTGTGACATACCAGAGGTGATTAAAGCTGGAGAAGAATTGGCAAGAAAAGCCGATAACCCAGGTTTGTCTTTTACGGTGCAATTTGCCGATGCTGAAGGTGCAGAAATATTACTCACTTGCGGTACTCTACAATATATAGAACCATCACTGTCTGAAATATTGGGACAGTTGAAGAAAAAACCACGTCACATTTTGATTAACCGAGTACCATTTTATGATGGGGAAACGTTTATCACATTACAAAATATTGGCTATGCTTTTTGCCCGTATAAAATTCAGAATCGCTCTGAATTTATAGCATCTTTGTCCTTACTTGGCTATGAATTAATCGATAGTTGGACATGGGATCGTACTTGCTACATTCCGTTTCATCCTGAGAATTTTGTACGTAAGTATTACGGTTTTTATCTACGACTTAGGGATTAGTTAGAAACTATGTTCTAATTCTTAGGTTGAAATTGCTGCACAATTAAAGACTGGCTCTTGTGTTTTGGTCATTTTGATATGACCAAAATACAATTAACAAAGCAATAGATATCTATGAAGCAAATAAGATACTTGTGTTTCACTCATTATTGAATCCTAAAATAATCAATGTATAAACACATTAAATCTCTTACTTCTATGCGCGGTATAGCAGCTTTAATTGTTGTTATACTCCATTTTTCATATTACGCTTTACCTAAAACAGGTTCAACTTTATCAAACTATAGTGATTTCTTTAAAAATGGATATTTATGGGTTGACTTTTTCTTTATTCTAAGTGGTTTTATCATGACCCACGTCTATGCAGAAGATTTTTACTTAAAAGTAAGCTTAGATAACTACCGCTCGTATTTGTTTTCGCGTTTTGCCAGAATTTATCCTTTACATATATTTATTTTATCTCTATTTATTGGATTAGAATTTGTCAAACTTTTTTTACCAAATCATTCTGCTTTCACTGGTAAATTTAATTTAACTGCTCTTTTTGCAAACATTTCTCTTCTACAAGCATTCGATTTGAATTGTCCACCTTTATTTTGGTGTAATACCTATTGGAATGAACCTGCTTGGTCAATTAGTGTAGAGTTTGTTATTTACTGTATATTTCCATTATTATTATTTGTTTTATTAAGGAGTAGCGAAAAAAATGATTTGATAATTTATAGTTTTACTCTCTTCAGCATATTACTACTAATCACTTTTACCCGTGGCAATTTAGATAGTATCATTGGAATACCTTCGATAGCTAGATGCGGACTAGAGTGCATACTTGGTATTATCACTTATAAAGTCTATCGTAGAGGTAATTATAGAAAGTATTTCAATCTTAATTTCCTGGCAATTATAGCCATAATTTGGATAATTCTGATTATGCATTACTACTGGCATCATTGGCGTAGCCTTCATGATTGGCTAATTTTACCAGCTTTTTCTATACTGATTTTAGCTATATCTGTCAACCATAATGGTGCGATATCAAAGTTTTTGAATTCCCGACTAATGCTATATCTGGGTACTATATCTTACTCAATTTATATGGTTCATTGGTTTATTCAAGAATTGTTAAAGTTGTTCTGGATTTATGCCTTTCACAATGCTTTTGGTAAAGGATTCACAGAATACGAAGCATTGACATCTTTAGTAGTATTTCTTATGATGGTATTATTCGCTGCATCATTGACATATAGATTTGTAGAAGTTCCTGCGCGTAATTATTTAAAGTCTACAATCTTGCGTAAAGAATGTATTGAGCGCCAGTAGTTTGCCAAGATAGATTGAAATTTAACCACATTGAATAAATTAAGAAAATAATAGAGTTTTATGAGCTTATCACCTGTAGATTACCAATCCAGTTTAACTGCGGTTGATTTTGATCCATTTGCAGATGGAGAATTACTTCTAACCGCTCCTGCCACAGAATCACAAAAAGAAATTTGGGCTTCTGTGCAAATGGGGGATGCTGCCAATTGTGCTTATAACGAATCCCAATCTCTGCGACTAAAAGGCGAACTTGATGTCAAAGTTTTCCAATCTGCGCTGGAAAAGTTAGTACAACGTCATGAAGCACTACGGACAACTTTTAGCACAAATGGCAATACACTCTGCATTGTTGCTTCTCGACAAATTGAAATCCCTATTATTGATCTTTCTAATCTAGAAGTACAGGATAAACAAGAAAAATTAGCTAGTATCTTACGACAAGAGGTAGAGCAACCTTTTGATTTGGAACATGGCCCTCTATTCCGAGCAAAAATCATCAAATTGCAGTCGCAGGAGCATCTAGCGATTTTGACAGCCCATCATATTATTTGTGATGGTTGGTCTTGGGCAGTACTAATGCCAGATTTGGATAAACTCTATTCTGGCTTGGTACAAGGTATTGTTCCTGAATTAGAAGAACCAGACTACTTAAGTGAATATGCGACTTTGCAGGAAGAAGAGGCGGATAGTTCAGAAGCGATCGCTACAGAACAATACTGGTTGCAACAATTCGCTGAAACTGTACCTGTGCTGGATTTCCCTAGCGATCGCCCTCGTCCACCACTTAGAACCTTTAACGCCGCCCGCGAAGATTGGCATTTAAATCCGGAATTAGTTGCCAGCCTCAAACAACTAGGGACAAAACTCGGTTGTAGCTTTATGACCACTATCCTCGCAGGGTTCGAGGTCTGGCTGCACCGTCTGACAGGACAAAACGATTTGGTTGTAGGGATTCCAGCCGCCGGGCAAGCTGCTTTGGGGCAATATAATCTCGTAGGTCATTGTGTAAATTTACTACCATTGCGTAGCCAGGTTGATGGCGAAAAATCCTTCAGCGACTACTTGCGATCGCGGCGATCGGCTGTCTTAGATGCTTATGACCATCAACAATTTACCTTTGGTAGTCTGGTCAAAAAATTAGTTTTGCCACGGGATTCTAGCCGCATTCCCTTAGTTCCCATTACATTTAATATCGATCAGGGTTTAGACAGTGATAAACTCCCCTTCACCGGGCTGGAGGTAGAATTTTTCTCTAACCCCCGCGCATTCGAGAACTTTGAACTGTTCATCAATGCTACGGAATTACGTGGTCAAATGACCCTGGAATGTCAGTACAACACTAATTTATTTGATGCTGACACTATTCGCAACCGGATGGCAGAGTTTGAAACATTGTTATTGGGTATAGTTACTAACCCAAATCAAACGATTGCTAAATTGCCTATTTTACCAGCAGTTGAGCAACAGTTATTAACAACATGGAACCAGACTCAAACAAATTATCCTCAAGATAAATCTATTTATCAATTATTTGAGGAGCAGGTTGAGCGTACCCCCGATGCAGTAGCGTTGGTATTTCAAGAACAGCAACTTACTTATCGAGAGTTAAATATTCGCGCGAATCAATTAGCGCAATACCTGCAAACACTAGGAGTTGGTGCAGATGTTCTTGTGGGGATCTGCGTGGAACGCTCCTTAGAAATGGTGGTAGGTCTTTTAGGGATTCTGAAAGCAGGTGGAGCTTACGTACCGTTAGATCCGGGTTATCCGCAAGAACGCTTGGCTTTCATGCTTTCAGATACCCAGATCAAGTTATTATTGACCCAAAAACAGCTAATTGACAAGCTCCCAAATCACACAGCAAGCATAATTTGTCTAGATACTGACTGGGATACCATCAACCACAAAACACCAGAGAATTCAATTGCTAATGTCAAAGCTGACAACCTAGCTTATGTAATGTACACATCTGGTTCTACAGGTCAGCCCAAGGGTGTTAGTGTAATCCATCAAGGTGTAGTTAGATTAGTCAAAGACACTAACTATGTAAGCCTCACCGCCAAAGAAGTATTTTTGCAAATTAGTCCCATTTCCTTCGACGCTTCAAGCTTTGAAATTTGGGGTTGTTTGCTTAACGGTGCAAAACTAGTAATATTCCCTCCCCATACCCCATCTTTAGACGAATTAGGGCAAATTATTCAACAGCATCAGGTGACAACCCTGTGGCTAACGGCAGGTTTATTCCATCTGATAGTCGATGAAAAAATTGATGCTTTAAAACCCTTACGTCAACTGTTAGCGGGTGGCGATGTTTTATCGGTTCCCCACGTCCAAAAATTTATCAGCACGGTAGAAAACTGTAAACTGATTAATGGTTATGGGCCAACAGAAAGTACAACTTTTGCTTGCTGCTATGACATCACAGCACCGTTAAAGCCAGGGGCTTCTATTCCTATTGGTCGCCCCATTGCTAATACCGAAGTTTATATCTTAGACTCCCATTCACAACCAGTTCCGATTGGAATCACGGGTGAATTACATATTGGTGGTGATGGTCTAGCACGAGAATATTTCAATCGCCCCGATCTGACTGCTGAAAGATTTATTGCCAATCCCTTTGGCCAAAATCCCCAATCACGTTTATATAAAACTGGAGATTTGGGGCGCTATTTACCAGATGGAGAGATTGAATATCTCGGTCGTATTGACCACCAGGTAAAAGTAAGCGGTTTCCGCATAGAATTGGGTGAAGTTGAAATCGCACTTTTGCAATATCCGGCAATAAAAGAAGCGGTAGTAATTGTTCGAGAAGATACTCCTGGTGATAAATTACTAGTTGGTTATTTTGTAGCAGAAACTGCTCAAGATAGCCCGCAAATTATTTCGGAATTACGGCGATTCTTGAAACAGCAGCTTCCTGAATATATGGTGCCAAAGATTTTTATGGCACTGGAAGCCTTACCACTAAATGCTAACGGCAAAGTTGATCGGCGGGCACTGCCAAAACCTGATTCTTTCCGTCCAGAATTGGAAGCAAATTATGTAGCACCTCGCACTCCCATTGAACAGCAGATTGCAGATATCTGGATACAGGTTTTAAATGTCAAGAAAGTTGGGATTTACGACAACTTTTTTGAGCTGGGTGGATATTCTCTACTAGGAATTCAAGTGGTTTCTCGACTGCGCCAAGCTTTGGAAGTGGAAATCCTGATGTCCAATTTATTTGAATTACCAACGGTAGCCGATTTGGCTGAACGAGTTGAAACTCTGCTTTGGGCAACCCAAGGTGTTCAGACTGCTGACAGTGAGACAGCTGGTGATTATGAGGAAGGTGAGCTATGAAAACATTAGATGAACTACTATCTGAGCTACGTCAGCGCGATGTCAAACTTTGGTTAGAAGGCGAACGCTTACGCTACCGAGCTACAAAAGATAGTCTTACACCGGAATTGCTGACCGAGCTAAAAACTCAAAAAGCCGAAATCATTAACTTTCTCCGGCTAATTACCACAGCCGCCAATTCACAGATTCCTCCAATTGTCCCTTGTGAACGGAATGGCAACTTGCCGCTTTCCTTTGGTCAGCAACGGATATGGTTTCTTCATCAGTTTGAACCTGATAGTTCCTCAAATAATATGCCAGTTGTGGTGCGTTTTACGGGGAATCTCAATGTTGCTGTCTTAGAGGAAAGTTTGAAAGAAGTCGTCCGCCGCCATGAAGTTCTGCGGACAACTTTTCCAGCCGTGAATGGCAAGCCCACTCAAGTTATCTCTACCGATGTTTCCTTGACATTGCCAATAATTGACTTGCGGCAAGTACCAGATGAACAACGGGAAGCAGAAGCTCACTTACTGGCAACTAAAGAAGCTCATCAACCCTTTGATCTAGCAAATGGCCCGATTTTGCGCTTGCTGCTGCTGTGGTTGAGCGATCGCGAACATCTGCTGATCTGGAATATGCATTGCATAGTTTGTGATGGAGCTTCTTCGGATTTATTCTATCAAGACTTCACTAACATCTATAAAGCATTGTCGGCGGGAAAGACTTCTCCTTTAACTCCCTTACCAGTGCAGTATGCCGATTTTACCAATTGGCAATATCAATGGCTCCAAGGAGAAGTTTTAGAGTCACAGGTAAACTACTGGAAACAAAAGCTAGAAGGCAATTTACCGATCATTGACTTACCTTACGATCATCCCCGTCCTCAAGGTGTGCAAACCTATCGAGGCGATCGCGCCGCCTTGCTACTACCAAAGACGCTGAACCATGCCCTGACAGACCTGAGTCAAAAATGGGGTGTCACCCTGTTCATGACTCTACTGACAGTATTTAACCTATTACTCTATCGTTATTCTGGACAAGAAGACCTACTCATTAGCTTTGCCAGTGCCGGACGGGGACAAGTAGAGACCGAAGGGCTGATTGGATTTTTTTCTAATACCCTGGTATTGCGAAGTAACTTAGCTGGAAACCCAACTTTCCGACAATTTCTAGACCGAGTTCGTAAGGATTGCTTAGAAGCTTATACCTATCAAGACCTACCTTTTGAAAGGCTAATTGAAGAACTTAAACCAGAACAACAGAGTCGCAATAGTTCGTCTTTATTTCAGGTAAAATTCTCCCTTAATCCTCCTTGGTCGAATGGTCGCGGTATGGCATCTGTGCAATTACCCGATCTGACTATCACTTCTCTATTTGGCTACATTTATCATGGCAAGACCAAATACGATCTGACATTAGTCTTGCGGGAACAAGATAATGGTTTGGGCATGGTATTTGATTACAATGCTGAAATGTTTGATGCCAGTACCATAGAGCGGATGTTAGGGCACTTCAAAACCTTACTCGAAGGTATTGTGGCTAATCCCGATCAGCCAATATCTGAATTACCCCTGTTGACAGCAGGTGAACAACATCAAGTGTTGGTTGATTGGCATGGCAAACAGGCTGATTATCCCCAAAATGCTTGTATCCATCAATGGTTTGAGGCTCAAGCTAAACGAACTCCAAATAATATTGCACTAACTTTTGAAAATCAGCAACTAACTTATCAGGAACTCAACCAGCGTGCAAATCAACTAGCCCGCCATTTGCAAACTTTAGGGGTAAAATCGGGGGTACTCGTCGGTCTTAACTTAGAGCCTTCCCTAGAGATGATTGTGGGGCTGTTGAGTATTATGAAAGCAGGGGGAACTTACGTATCCCTAGCGCCGACATCTGGGCAAGATAATTTGGCTTTCATTTTAGAAGATTCCCAAATATCTTTAGTGTTAACCCAAAGCTCATTGATTGAGAAACTTTCTCAGCATCAGACACAAGTTATCTGTTTGGATAGTGATTGGGAAGTGGTCGCTCTACATACAACTGAAAATCTAGGCTGTTACACTACAGAGCAGACTCTCGCCTGTGTGATGTATGTGTCCGGCTCCAATGGAAAACCTAACGGTATAGCCATTACCCACCGCAATCTCGTCACTCACAGTCTAGCAATCAGTGATACTTGGGAGTTGACTCAGAGCGATCGCTTACTACTAATATTTAGTATCAGTTGCGACACTTTCATTGAGTCACTGTTTCCCTGTTGGATTGCTGGTGCTACCGCAATTCTCCAGTCTCAAAAGTTACAAAACTCGACGGCACATTTTTTCCCATTCATTGCTCAACAACAGATTACCATTGTTAATCTACCCACTTCTTTTTGGTATAAGTTAGTTAACGAGCTATCTGTGTATCCACAAACCTTGCCAGTTAGCTTGCGCTTAGTTATGGTTGGTGGTGAAAAAGTCTCACGCAATGCTTATTTAACTTGGGTAGAAAAATTTGGCAAGCAAGTACGCTGGCTGAACGCTTATGGATCGCTAGAAACAACTTTAACTGCCACAGTTTACGATCCAGAAACTGCCACTGAAGCCAGTAACACTCGGTCAGAAATTCCTATAGGAAGAGCGATCGCCAATACAAAAATCTATATTCTCGATCAGCGATCGCAACCAGTACCAATTGGCATTCCTGGTGAAATCTACATCAGTGGTATCGGTGTTGCTCAAGGTTACTTTAACCGCCCAGACTTAACATCTGAAAAATTTATCCCCAATCCCTTTAGCAGCGAATCTGGGTCATACCTTTACAAAAGTGGCGACTTAGGGCGCTACTTGAGTGACGGCAATATTGAGTTTTTGGGCCGTCTAGATAATCAGGCTAAAATTCGCGGCTTTCGTATTAAGTTGGCTGAAATTGAAACAATTTTGGGTCAATATCCAGGTGTGCAAAAAACTGTGGTGATTGCCAAAGAGGATGTTCCAGGGGATAAATGTTTAGTTGCTTATCTTGTCCCCAAACAAGGGGAGACTTTTGGGAGTGAGCAACTGCTTAGTTTTCTCCAACCAAAGCTGCCTGAGTATTTGTTACCTTCTGCCTTTGTGATAGTGGATTCTCTGCCATTGAACGCTAATGGTCAAGTTGATCGCAAAGCCTTACCTGCCCTTAATCCAAGTAATTCTAAAATAGAAAAAACATTTGTTAGAGCAGAAAATCCATTACAACTTCAATTAACAGAAATCTGGGAAAACGTTCTAGGAGTTCATCCGATTGGAATAACAGACAACTTTTTTGATTTAGGTGGACACTCACTGCTGGCAGTACGTCTGTTTTCTCAAATTGAAAATATAGTAGGCAAAAATCTAGCTCTATCTATCCTCTTGCAAGCCCCAACTATTGAGCAATTAGCTTACATTGTTGAGCGAGAAAGATGCTCAAAACCAGGGATTGCAGTAATGCCAACAGCTGATGCCAAGTCTGAAACATCAATTTATTGGTCATCTTTGGTAGCTATTCAAGCCAACGGTTCTAGACCTCCTTTTTTCTGTGTACATGGTTTGGGTGGAGAAGTTATACGTTTCCGTGAATTGGCATTGCATTTAGGATCAGATCAACCATTTTACGGATTGCAACCACAAGGGTTAGATGGAAAACAACTTCCATATACCCGGATTGAAAACATGGCAGCGCACTACATTCAACAAATCCAAACTATTCAGCCCCATGAGCCTTATTTGATCGGCGGCTACTCCTCTGGGGGTATAATTGCTTACGAGATGGCTCGGCAATTGGTCAAGCAAGGTAAGAAAGTAGATTTGTTGGTTTTGTTTGATACCTACGGTTTAAGGAATATCGAATCTGTGCCATTGCAAAAACCAAAACTTTACCATTGGAAGAGTCTTTTAGCAATTGCATCTAACTATGTTATTAAACAGGTACAAGGAAATACAGAGCGGGTTAAGTATCAGATCAAAGAGATACTCTGGCGGTTGGTCTTTTACTTTCACCTGACTTTTGCACGCCCTTTACCTTACTCCAATCGGAAATTCATGGTGGAAGAGGCTACCAGACAAGCGCTAAGAAAATATGTTTTACAAGTTTACTCAGGTCAAGTAACCGTATTCCGAACAGAAGATGGTCTTGTGGTTGGACAACGGGAGGCTGATTCCAAAATGGGTTGGGGTAAATTGGCATTAGGGGGAGTGGATATCTATGATATTTCTGGAATTCATAATTCCATTTTTAAAGAACCCCATGTACGATCTGTGTCCGAAAAAATGAAGGCTTGCATAGATCAAATTATTGCAGAAATCTGAATTTTTCTAAACTTATAAAAAAATAGATGTCTTGCAAAAGTTTCTAACACCCTACCCCGCCTGGGGGCAGGGTTATTTCATTCCCTAAAATGGGTAAAATTGCAAGTATTGAGGTAAGAGAAATTATCTCAACATACTCCGCCGGAATGGTCATACTTCTATCACAACTGTTCAAACATTTCTCTCTTATGAGATTGAGAAACTTCTTGCTCTTATGCAAAGAAACAGCCTTGGGATTAAGAGGATGTTTGAAAAGTAGGGGCTATTGTAAGAAAGCTCACAAGGCTTATGCTGAAATTTGTAGACATCAACACCTTGTGAGCCAGTGACTAAATCATATCCGAATGATCTAATTACCCCGCCAAGTCACGAAAGCGAACTACTAGTAGCTCATTAAACAAATGGGTAAGTTTTTAGCCAGCACTTTAGTTATTGCTTTTCCTCGGCGGTAAAATATTCATTGTGACTTTTGCAAGAAGTCTCTTAAACTATTTTATGAATTAAAATTTAAAAGTAGTGCGGATAGTCCCTATAAAAATACTATCGTTATTGGACATCTGAGAGTTGAGAAAAAGATGTTAGTTGTGATATGTCTGCTAAAGGAGTTTGCTGCTGATTTTCTAGAGCAAAAGTTGGTGTATTAATACAGGTTGTAACAACAGTTAAGCTAGATGTTAAGATGACAAAACCACAGATATTATTCATTTTTACTGCAACAAGAAAGTATGAATAGGCAATACTCTTTGCATAATAAATTAGCATGATAATATCTAACAAAAGATGAGATAAGAGTTTTCTCATCTTTTGATTGTTATGACATCCTTGCATATATCGCAATCTAGTCTTTTTTGTAGTTATCTCTTCACCAACACCTACCCATTCGCGCATTTGGCAACAAAACTAGTCTGATTACTTAAAATTTTCCTTAGCAGCTAACATCTGTAAAATCTTTTCTACATGATCTAACTCTCCAACGATTCGCCGAATCGGGTGAGGCCAAACCTTGACAAGGGTAGGAGTTGCAGAAACCTGATTGAGTTCTGCTTGTTCTGGATGACTTAAAACATCAATTACTTTCAGAGTATAAGGATGTCCGAGCGATCGCTCCAACAATTCGTGTAAATTTTGTAGAATGCGTTCAGTAGTACTGCTATGTCCGGCAACAAATAATCGCAGAACATAGCCTTGTGCGATCGCTTCCTTTTTTTGTTCTATTACTGGCTGGTGGTATTTTGGCACAGGTTCAGAAAGGTCTAGACGGACGATTAAATCGTGATCCTCCCAAAGCTGCCCAAATGACGAACGATAAGTTGTTAACACCATGCGATCGCACAACCCCTCCTGCCAGGGAGCTGCTTGCCATACTAACTCCCTTGTGCCAAAAATCGTATTAAGCAAAGCTTGATGTCTAATTACAGCCGGATAAGCTTCAGCAAAAGTTCTCACTTGTTGAGTACGCGGATCTAACCAGTTGTCAATAGTTGCAGTATAACAAGGCACTAAAAAGTGCGGTGGCTCTGGTAAATCTAATATTTCTTGCAAAGCCGAGCACAAATGCAAATGCCATCGACCTTGTTTACTAGGGTCGATGCAGTAAATTAAATCTCCTCCAGGTGTAAATAGGGCAATGCCTTTAAACAACTGGGGTGTAGATAGTTTATTTGTCGTCAAGTTATTCACAGAGGCTAGGAAGCTAAAAGTAAAACATTCTCTCTTTTACCTTTTACCTTAGCTATAACCGCAACTAGGATGACAAAGATATTTGGGATTGGGGAGATGAGAGGGCAGGGGAAGCAGGGGAGAATAATTAATAACCAATGCCCAATGCCCAATTCCCCATGCCCAATGCCCAATCTTAAACTCGACCTCGGAGAAACTGTGCCATTTCGTTAGGAGTTGGCGACATTTCTAAAGCAGTTTCTTCAGTAATACGACCGTCTTGATAGAGATTGAGCAACGACTGATTCATCGTAACCATGCCGTCAAAACCAGCTTGTTTCATCAACTCGCCAATTTCATCATATTTACCATCTTTGATCCATTCTTTAATCGCCTCAGTATTGATCAGCACATCATGGAAAGCAGCCCGCTTTCCGTCAGTTGTACGGCACAAACCTTGGGCAATTACTGCCACCAAAGACTCAGAGATTGCCACCCGCATTGCATCCTGTTCATCACCAGAGTAGAGATTGAGAATCCGCTCAATGGTTTTAACAGCGCTATTGGTGTGCAGGGTTCCCATCACTAAGTGACCAGTCTGAGCGGCTTTTAGGGCGGTGTTAACTGTTTCTTTATCCCGCATTTCTCCCACCAGAATCAAATCTGGATCTTCCCGCAAAGCTGCTTTCAAAGCGTTGTCAAATTTCCGAGTATGCATTCCCACTTCCCGTTGTTTGACTAAAGACTTGCGACTTTGATGGATAAATTCTATCGGGTCTTCAATAGTGATGATATGCTTGGCCATCTCCTTATTGATGTAGTCAACCATCGCCGCCATTGTGGTGGACTTACCAGAACCAGTGGGCCCTGTCACCAAAATTAAGCCTTTGTGATGATGGCAAATATCCCGAAAAACTGGGGGTAATCTCAACTGTTCCATAGTTAAGATTTTCAGAGGAATCAACCGCAACACCATCGCAGGCCCTCTAAGAGTGCCAAAAATATTAATCCGCACGCGAGCAAAGTCATATTGAGTTGCTCCGTCAAATTCTAAATGTTCTTCAAAGCGCTGAATTTCTCCCTCACTCATCACCTCCCGCAACCAACCCATAAAAGCTTCTTTATCTGTTTCTGGATAATCCCATGATTGAATTTCTCCTCGAGTGCGGAAACGGGGTACTTCACCTACACCCAAGTGCAAGTCAGAATATCCCTGATCATAAGCTTCTCTGATTAACTTCTCTAAAGTGGGCCCTGCACTACTGTTTTTAGGGAGAGCTGAACTAGGTATTGGCGGTGGACTAACAGGACGATGACCTGCAACGGGCGGGTTGCTGCTTCTATCCATTGACATATCTAATGTTTGCGTCATCTGCCGCTGTGTACTAAAGGTTGGCGGTGGTGGCGGCGGCATTGGTGGCAGGTTACGTCCAGCAGCAGGGTTAGAATTTAATGGGGACTGTGATTCTGTCATATATCTTCACATTTGGCAGTTAAAAAGTTGAATTAACGAGAAGTCAAGTTGCTTGTTTCGATAACTTTTGGAGAATGCTTACCTGCAAGCCGTAGCAGTGATGGGAGGCGATTGAAACTCTATAACCAGGGTCACTTCATTTCATGCGCCTCATTTGGTATCTTTTTTTTCTAAAATTCCATAATTCAGAAGATTTAGAGAAATTATTTAACTTATCTAGACTGGTTTAACACACTCAATAGCTCAGGATGCCTCAGTAAATATACATGAATTTTTAGGTAATTATTGTTGCTTTAAATATGAGTATGAATATTCTCAGGGCTTAGATGAGAAATTTATCTCAGACATACAGACGAATTGCCAGCAATTAACAGTACAAATACTAGCAGTTCATTTATTCAGCCCATCCATAAATTATGAGAGCCGCTACTCTTTTTTATAAGAAATGTTAAGTTGAATAGGAGCAATGTCCTGGGGATCAAGGTTAAAGGGTTATGAGTTTTAGGTTATGTGCCTGAAGGTAGATGTAATAAACAAGCTTTTCTAATAGATACAAACTTGACTTTATATCCATAATTACAAAAGATTAACTGTAAACTTTAGTAAACAAATGCTCATTTTCCTAATTAGTTTTTATATACTGAATTTCACTGAGAAACGAAATCAGTTAACTCGTAAAAAGCGAGATTAGTCTGAAATTAAAATTTGTTGTGTATTTTTGGGAGGAAAAGTCATGGTTTCTGCTCAAAGCTCTAATCTAGGAAAGACCTACTCCTTGTTGATGATTAAAAGCTTTTTAATATGGACTTTTACATTAGCAGTATGTTTGTTGGTTGTAGGTTTTCCACTAGTTGTCTTGATGGCTACGGTCGGATGTTTGTTGTCGATTATCTTGCAATCTGTGATGCCTGTTAGTGCAGTTTTGCTTGTAGCAGGCGGCTTAGTAATGTTTAATGTCATGGCAGTTGTATTGGCTGCGGGTGTGCTAACTATCAAAGGAGTTCATCCTAGTGAAGTTAAATGGTTAAGCTGGCTGCATGGAGAGGCAGACAAAATGCAGACTACTGTTTACGCTGCTTGCCCTTTAACTTGTGAGATAAAATAATCGTTACAAGTAAATTCGACAAACAGTGCGTCTGCCCGGTTAAGCCGGGTTTTTTCATGCTTTTATAATTTAAACTTGTGAGATCAAGATGTAGTTATTACAGTTAAATTCGATAAACATTATATTTGCCCGGTTAAGCCGGGTTTTTTATATTTTGTGTGATTTATCGATTTATATTTATGGTTTGTGTGATGATTGACTGCCAACTATTGACTATTGGCCATAGACCATTGACTATAACCATTGGCAAATGAGAGATGACAGATGACTAATCAAAAACGCGTTTGTATTATCTTAGGTACTCGCCCGGAAGCGATTAAACTAGCTCCAGTAATTCAGGTTTTTCAGAAGTCTTCAGCTTTTAAATTGCAAGTAATTTTAACTGGACAGCATCGAGAAATGGTTGAGCAGGTTATGCAACTGTTTAATATCAAGTCAGATTATAACTTGGAAATTATGCAGGTTCAGCAATCTTTAAATGATATTACCTGCCGTAGTTTACAAGGTTTAGAAGCTTTATTTAAGGTGGAAAAGCCAGATTTAGTAATCGTGCAGGGAGATACTACTACAGCTTTTGCCGCAGCTTTGGCAGCTTTTTATCAAAAAATCCCTGTTGGTCATGTAGAAGCAGGATTAAGAACTGATGATATATTCAATCCTTATCCAGAAGAAGCTAATCGGCGGTTGATTTCTCAAATTACGCAGTTGCACTTTGCGCCGACTCCTTGGGCTGTGGAAAATTTGCATCGTTCTGGTGTTTTGGGTGAAATTCACATGACGGGTAACACGGTAATTGATGCATTGTTAAATGTAGCTGCAACCCAAGCAGTTTGCAATGTACCAGGCTTAGACTGGGATTCATATCGTGTTTTGCTAGCAACAGTTCATCGCCGGGAGAATTGGGGAGAACCTCTCTTAGCGATCGCTCAAGGCTTTTTACAAATTTTAGATAAGTTTCCTGATACAGCAATGCTTTTACCATTGCACCGCAATCCCACAGTGCGAGTACCGTTGCAGGAACTTTTAGGGAATCATCCCCGAATTTTCTTGACAGATCCTCTAGATTATGGGGAATTGGTGGGAGCAATTGGGCGATCGCATCTTTTGCTCACTGACTCTGGTGGTTTGCAAGAAGAAGCCCCCAGCTTGGGAAAACCAGTACTGGTTTTGAGAGATACCACCGAAAGACCAGAAGCTGTTGCAGCCGGTACAGCCAAACTTGTCGGTACTACGAGCGAGAACATTTTTACAAATGCTGCTGAATTACTCAGTGATCAAAGTGCTTATGAAATAATGGCAAATGCAATTAATCCTTTTGGGGATGGTCATGCATCAGAGCGCATTTTAGAGATTGTAAAAAATTATATGGATGGTTAAGCAAGTTCCTAGTAAGGACTTTAGTCCTTACTATAGCGGTTCCCACTCAGATGCAGTAAAACATTACATCGCAAGGTGTAGGGGCTTGTCTTTGCCCATTGGTGTCAACTTAAGCAAAAAGGAAGCATAAGATGTAATCTAAGAACATAAGAATTGATGTTCTTAGTGATACATCATGAATAGAAAACGACCAGCGCGAACAGGAAACCCCGATCTGCGGCAGCAAAAGCATGTACCAGTGCCACCAATTGAACAAATAGAGCAAGAAATATTTTCATTACTATCGCCGAGCAACTTTAAACCTCTAAAGTTGCATAAAACCGAAGACAAGAAAAAACGCTGGCTGGCAAAATCATGATGGTGGTAGAAGCTTTTAGCCATCGACCAGTCACAACCTGGTATACAACAAACAGCAAGGTGAATGATAAGACTTGGTGCGATCAATTACTGGAGCGCTTAGCAACTGGTGGATTACTGATTTTTGATTTGGGATTTTTCAAATTTCCCTGGTTTGATGCATTCACCGAATCTGATAAGTTTTTTATCACCAGATTACGAGAAAAAACTGCTTACAAGGTCGTCCGTTGTCTGAACTCTACCCAATTGTATCGTGATGAAATTATTGCTATGGGAGAATATCGCTCTAATCCTTGTATGCATCAGGTACGCTTGGTTTCTGTATTATGGGGTTCAACTTGGTATTACTATCTTACTAATGTCATTGATCCACAAATATTATCTGCTCATCTTGTCTGTGAATTATATCGCCGATGGTGGCGAGTTGAAGATGCATTTTTGCTGACTAAACGGCTTTTAGGTCTGGCTTATATCTGGGTGGGTGATTGCAATGGTGTGCAAATTCAAATTTTTGCTACTTGGATTTTCTACGCTGTTCTCAATCAATTGTGTCTTGATGTTGCCATCGCTCTCAACCAACCTTTAGACCGAATTTCTACAGAGATGGTTTTCCGCAGTTTGTACCATTTTTCCCAAGCTGTTCTCCGTGGTGATGCCAGTGATACTCTCACCTATCTTGTTGAACATCAAAAGCTCTTTGGATTAGTCAAAACCAGGCGTAAGCGTCATCGTGAGATTGACGCTTACACCCAACAAATTTGGGCTTTAACTTCTTAAGTTGACACCAATGATGTTATGCCCTTACAAATAATTGATGTGTCGCAAACATTATTTGAATTGGTATAACGTAGGGTGAGTTAATTTTTGCAGGTCGATGCAACAAAGGTGCAGGTTGATGCAACAAAGGTGCGGGTCGATGCAACAAATTAGTATTGAGTAAAAATATCAGCAGTGTAGTCTAACAATTCAACGCCCCAAACTTAGGACTCCACCACCCTTTTGGCGTACTGAAATAAGCCACATCTTTATGTTTGGTCTCCTTACGGGATTGTGGGTTAGAACATCGCAACATAGTCTTACTCTGCCCTTCTTTGATGTAACTGTACTCCTCTAAAGGTTTCTTACATACAGGGCAGGGATATGCCGTCATCTTCACGGGAGGCTTTTGTTGATTTTCAGCTTGGACTGTTTTAGCTTGTGGTGGCTGCCAAGTTTTATTAAAGTCGCTCCAAAATAGCACAACATTTTCACAGCCTTTTGTGCATTTGAGGAAATATTTCTTTTTAACCTTAGTAGTCGGAATTTTGGCGAGAAAATTTTTGCATTCAGGGCATCGAGTCTTGGAAGTTTCATATTTGCGCTCAGTTATCACATGAGCTTTACCTGTTGAGGAACTCGCAACTACAGTTTTAGCTTTGGAAAGTGCTGGTACAAAATAATTCTGATTCCAACTAGTTAAATAATGCTGCCAAGAGTTTTTTCCTTCGGAAATTGCATCAAGAGCATCTTCCATTTTCGCTGTGAATTCCGCCTCTAGTAAATCTGGCAGTGCTTTGAGCAAAAACGCATCAACTTCTAACCCTAACGCTGTCGGTTGCAGATGGTCTTTTTTCAACTCTACATAATTTCGTTTTTTTAAGGTAGCAACAGTAGGAGCATAAGTACTTGGGCGACCAATTCCTTTACGTTCCATCAGTTGCACCAATTTTGGTTCACTATAACGGGGTGGTGGCTGCGTCTGCTTCTGCTCATGTCCAGCATTCCCCAGTTTTAATGCTTGTCCCTGTTGTAATGAAGGTAAAACACTATCCTTGCTGAGATTATTCCAGTACCGGGCATAACCGTAAAATTCAATCACTTGCCCTCTAGCTGACCACAGTAGAGAACCAGACTGAGTAATCACCAGAGTTTTACGCAATTGAGCAGCACGACACTGAGAAGCAATTGACCGTTTCCAGATCATCACATACAGATTAAACTCATCATCAGGGAGTTTTAAACGCAATTGAACTGAGGGACGAAACACATCGGTTGGACGAATTGCTTCATGTGCTTCTTGAGCCGATTTGCTACTGCGATGCTTGGCAACTTGCTGCGGTACATTCTGCGGATCGTTTTGCTCCAACCATTTACGGGCGCTGGCACAAAATTCTGGACTCAGCATTACTGAGTCTGTTCGCATATATGTAATCAGCCCTGCCTCATAAAGCTTTTGAGCCACAATCATAGTTTTATCGGGAGCAAATCTCAGCTTTGAACCGGCTGCTTGCTGAAGGCTGGAAGTTGTAAATGGTGGCGGTGGCTGGCGGTTAACGATTTTTCCTTCAAAATGAATCACCTTATGAGGATGTCGCTGTGCTTCTTCAACTAAACGTGTTGCCTCTGCTTCGGAAAGAACACGTTTAGACTCTGGTGTTTCTGTAGTATTACCTACCTTTGCATCATCGTGAGTTTCAGTTTCTTGTTCTGCTGCATCTTTTGCAGAATCGACCGTCCCTTTGTAAAAAGCCCGGAATCCTTCAGCATAATCTACCCAGACACTCCAATAATCTTGGGGGATGAATGCCAGAATTTCGTTTTCTCGCTGACAAATCAGGTGCAACGTCGCGCTTTGGACTCTACCAACACTCTTAGCACCGTTATTTAATGCCCAAACTAAAGGGCTACCTTTGTAACCCACCAACTTATCTAGGCAATCTCGGCACAACCCAGCACCGATTAAGTTTTGGTCTAGCTTTCTAGGATTAGCGATCGCACTCTGCACCGCCGATGCTGTAATCTCTGTATAAATTACTCGTTTCGGTTCCTTTAAACCCAGCGTTTCTTTGAGATGCCAAGCGATTGTTTCGCCTTCCCGGTCTGGGTCAGTTGCTAAGACAACTTCATCAACCTGCCTCACCGCAGACTTGAGCTTCTGAATTGTTTCTTTCGCTCGTTGGTCACGCGGAACGTAATTGCAGCGAACATTACTGCCATCCATAACGAAGCCCAAGGAATCGTCTCCTTCATTGCTGAGTTCTCGGATATGGCCACAACTGGCTAGAACTTTCCAATCCGAACCCAGAATTTGACTGAGTTTTTTGACTTTTCCCGGAGATTCTACTACAAGCAGGCGTTTGATCATAGCAACTGCGTTCTAGATTTTGAGCAATAAACTGGCAATTGCAATTAGCGCGATCGCCTATTGTCGTGATATAGATTTTTTAGAATACTCTATCAAAAAGCTTTGGAAATTGCTTAACTGTCTAGCTCAACCAAAAAATAAGTCAAGGTTTTCCAGCTAATTCACCAATTGTACGCATACAAAACCAAATGGAAGCTACTCCACCGAGCGTCATTGCAACTAAACCTTCATTACTGACAAGTTTCTGAAGTACATCGTAATGTGACCATGTTTGAAATATTAAATAGCCACCAGAAATTCCTCCGAAAACAGCAAGTGCTAAGTTAAATACTTCATCCAATTTAAGTTCCCACTTAGAGGTTCGACGACCACGTATAAACCAAATCACCAGTGCAGCAAGAATAGTAAGAATAAACCAAGCTGCATATAGATACTTCTGAGTCATCTAACCATTCCTATCCGATCTAGTCTGTGGGTCGGTAAACCATGCATAGATAGCGGCAAGCAGTCCACCAATGATAGCACCAGGAATTTGAGCTAATAAAACTCCCAGAAACGCACCTCCGCTTGCTAATGCCATAACGCGATCGCCCCGTTTCCAAAAGTCAGCTTGCTTAGAACTATCTGCTAGGCGATAATCCAAGCGAGATATGAACCTCTTTGCTGCTCCAGGGATATCATCTGCGTTCAAAATCTGAGCAATCTGACTTTCAAGATCAAGCGATGCTGACCCATTTACTGCAATTGCTAAACTCTTTGTTCGTTCCTGAGCTTGGTACTGCTTTAGTAAGTTGTTGTAGGCAGATTGATATTGCTCATTGAGAACAACATCCCGTTTCACTAAGCTTGGTATCTCTTTTATAACTTCAAGCTCATGATTTTCTAAAGCACGGCCTACTCTAAGAATTTCCTGGTGTAAATCCTGCGACAGCGGTTTTTCCATCTGAGAAACAGCTCTCAGAAAAGCCTCAAGTGTTCTAGCTTCCAAGGGATTCATACAAAACCTCTTCCAGTGAGGGTAAAAGCTGCCCAGTAATAGGGATTAGTCTATGGAGAATTTAATAGTTCAATTGTACTATATTCTTCTCGAATACTATAAGTTTGCTGTTCTAACTCCTGTTTAATTAATGGATCTAGGTCTTCTATAGCGCTAAGAGTACAGAGCCAAGTTGCTAGGTCAGCATTCGTAACCGTGCGGAGCCATTGTTGTGCTTGATTCAGTGCCCTTGCTGGAGGCATACCTTCTTGAAGAAATTGATAAAACCGAATCATAATCCAAGCACTGGAAGTTTCTTCAACTGTCCATAAGGAGCTAAGGACGTTAGTAACTTTAGCCCGCAGGAAAGCACTAACCAGCCCGACATATTCAGTGGTGATAGTTTGGTTTCCGGTCAAAGCGGTTTCACAAGCAGCAATTGTCACTAAATCACAGGACTCAAGATTGAACTGGCTAATTTCCTTTGCACTCAGATAATCGTCATTTGCCAAGCCAAGTCGAGAGTTTTCCGGCTGATCGCTATTGTATTCTCCGTGTCCAGTGAAATGAAATACATGATAATTGTTATCTAACTTCTCAATAACATTAGCTTTGGTAGCTTGGTCTCCAATAATAGCAGTGGAGTTGGCAAACAGTTGCCGAACTATTGCGGATTCCAGTTGAGCATAGGGCATTGGATCAATACCGTCAATTGCAGGATCGTCTACATTTAATAAAGGTTTTGTATGCCATCCCTCCATCGGATCTTGATTTTGCATATTCAGTCCAACTTGAACACTAGGTAGATAGGCAATAGTAAAACGCTCATTAAACAGAGCATGGAGGGGAAAACGGTGTAAATCCCGGTGAGGAATTAAAATCAGATCGTTGACACCAGTGAGTTGAGCTTCAATTGCAGGAATATCCAGAATGCGTTTGAGTTCCTCCAAAATAGTGTCCATAGTGATTCGCCAAGGATTGTTCTGCTGATCTCTAGTCTCCTCTTTACCCTTATCTCGGTAGTTTGAATATACTTGATCCCAGTCGCTGACCCACTTTTCAAATTCCAGTAAGCGTTTCAGAGATTCTGGAATTTTGCTGTGGTTGCTAGATGGGCTTGGATTAATCAGGATAGGAACTGGGGTATTGGGTTTCAAAACAAAAGTGGTCAACGCAGCGGGACTGAGATGCCAATAAATTGCTGCTGTTGAAGTATCGAGCAACTGCTGAGTTTGTTCATACGTAGGAACTAACAAATCTTGCTCCCATAACAGCCACTTCAAACAAATATTTTTTCCTTCTTCTGCTGTTTGCCAAGCGTTTAAAATTTTCCCATTCCTCACCAAGATATCTACCGTTAACTGATTGAAGCCTGTAAACTCAAGAGCTAGTATTCTTTTTTGTCGAAAGCTTTTAGCCTGAACTAACAAACGGTTTAACAAATCTAAGCCTACTCTCTGCAAATGTTCTGCTTCCTGAATTTTGCCCAAAGCTAAAAAGACTTGAATTAGATCCTCAATGACCTTCAAATATTCTTTTGTCTGAGGATTTAAAAAGCGTACAGCTTCTTGATAGCTTTTCTCAGCTTTCTTCCAATACGGGAAGGGATCTGACTGCCGCAATCCATGTTTGTAGTGAATTTTTCCTTTAGAGCGATGGAGTTGCCCACAACCTTGTTGATGATAATTACGTACTTCTGGATATGAATGATTTAGTTGAGCTTGAGATAGCAGCAACCCTTCATCAAGTTTTGCCAAAGCCGTCGAGTATTCATGAAACCAACTAAATATTACCGATCCCCACTGCTTACGAGCTTGCCAATAGCTGGGGTCTATCTTTAGCGCTTCTTGATAAGCATCAATGGCATAATTATACCTAGTTAAATCCTTTAGAACATTGCCGCTACCATTCAAAACTTGTTTGCGGAAATTGTTTTTCTTAGTTTGTGTAGGAAAATTGTTGTCGTCAGTAATAAACTTCAGTGCATTATCAAAAGCTTCGAGAGCTTGTAGCGATTTTTTAAGATTGTAAGCTAGTATGTTCCCTTTATGATACCAAAACTTGGAATCTCTGGGTCTTAGAGCAAGAGCCTGATCCAGTGAATCAATTGCAGCTTGGTATTCACCTTCTTGAGCTTGCTGATCAGCTTGGTCAAACAACTGTTCTGGAACTTTTAAAGCAGACTGAATTGCTCGTCGCCCTATTTCTTTAGCTTTTGATAACATACTTTGAGTTTGAATAATTTGACCAAATATAGAGACTAAGTAGTAGTAAGAGGCTAAGTGTAAAATATTCAATTTTACACTTAACTGGAATTGAGCCGAGATAGGTTCAAATTCCTGGATACTTAATTTTTAGACTGCTTATCCCCCAATTTAACCAGTGTTTTTCGGGTTGTATATGCATACTTAGATTAGCCCTAATCTCTCCATACATTACGTTCAGAATACAAACCTTTTTCTAGGATAATTTGCGTGATATCACGGCTTTTACAACCCATGCTAGCCTGTTTGCAGAGAAAGATGTATATTTTTGAATGTCAATAAGGCGATCTAGCTTGGTTCTTTAATAAGCTAAGACATTAATTTAGAATCTAGGGCGTGTCATGCAAGTTAACGAACTCAACTATTGAGTTGGTGTAGCATGATCACTAATTTTTCTTCTAAGGCGATCGCACTTCCTATTTCTCTACCAGGTTGGCTTATAGCAGTAATTAGCGAAAATTTATACTGTCTACGCCAAGAGATTCTTATGGAGATCGTTTGCGATCGCAATGCGTTGCCTCTGCCCTCCAGATAATCCCTCTTTTGTCACTTTCGGCAGAGAATAATTTGTAACCCTTGCCCAGATAGGATTTTAACTGTAGAGCTTTGTTTGAAGGTTTCTATTAGCTTGCGATCGCTAATCTTCCCACTAAATCTAGGTTTCATCATTTAGCCTCAATTTTTATTTTCCCAGAGTGACAAAAGAGGGATGTTAATGCTACTAGCCTACGGAGATAAAGGAAAACAGAAAGCGATTAGTATACTTTGGCGAAAGTTTTTCTACCTTTAAGTTAGGTAGACGCAATTCATGTAGACGCGGAGAGGCTGCCCACAGGGTATTCGCCCTACAGCGTGTAGTTTTGCTTAAGTCCTATGAAGGGTAAAAACCCGGCTTCTCTATGAAAACTGGGTTTTTAAGTAATTGTTAATTTATTTTTGAACAGTACAACAGGGCAATAAAGGCTTGTTTACAACTTCTTTAATCTCTACCGAATCCAACAAATCTTCCCAATACTTCTGAACTTCAGGATCATTAGGACGCTGGCGGCGTAAATTAGCTAAAGTTCTGAGAGAATCTTCCCAAAATCCGGCTGTGGCAAATAAAATTGCCCGATCTAAGTCTGTGTTTGGTTGATTTAGCTGAAGAGATAGGTTTTCATCTTGCGATCGCACTATTGTACCTTCTACATACGAGTCTTTATCGCGGTTATTCGGATCACAAATCATCGAAAAAGTCCATTTATACTCTTTACCAATTTGCAGAGATGGCTGATCGGCAGGTACATCTACACTAACAATACCATTCTGCCCAACAGGTTTGAAAGTCCCCTTATACAATGGGTCAATACTATCATCATCCCGCAAAACAAATTCTAGTGCCTGCACTATTGTCGAGGTTTGAGGAACGTAGAAAAAAAATGTGGGACGCTCTGCTGTGGTTCGTTGAGCTTCTTTATCTGTTGGTGTCAGGGGAATGAGATATTGTCCAGTTTGAAAGCAACTTCCCCGTGTTCCTGCTGACCTTACCCTACCAGGTCTACCTGGGACAAAGGCAATACGATTTCTACCGCGTTGGATGTAACTTGTAACATTTCTAATTGCAGAAGTAGCGTATCTATCTCCAGGACGTAGCCGCTCTGCTTGCTGAAAGTATCCTAAAGCTTTTCTATAGTTTCTCCGTTGGGTTTCATTATATCCAAGTAGCATATATTGGGTGTAAGCAGGTTTAGCTTGTGTTAGTTGATTAACTGGCTCTGTTGCCAAAACCTGAGTAGTGCTTACAGGCTCGAAGGGGAGAAATGCTAAAGCCGCAAGCAGATAGCTTGCCCAAAATCTATGTTTCATAATGTCCATATCCACTTGTAGTACATTGCTTGGGTATATATAATACAATAGCGCAAGCTTTGCAGTGGCAAGACTTTATCTGTGCTACTTTCTGGAAAGGCTGAGGTAGCCTTCTGATTTTTTTCAAAAAGATTCCCGACTTTTTTAATAAGTCGGGAATCTGATCCTTTGGGTTTTTAATTTAAAGTTGATAGACTATTGACTTTTGCCTATTCTCTAATGAAGTACAGCCAATTGTTCACCGCCTACCTGAACATTATCAGCAACAATGTTGCGGAATGAATCACCTTCAATTGTTTCTTGTTCTACTAACAAATCTACTAAACGTTCTAAAACTACGCGGTTTTCTTGCAACAGTTCTTTTGCCTTGATGTAAGAATTGCTAACAATTTCACGCACTTGTGAATCAATTTTGGCGGCAATTTCCTCAGAATAGTCTGATTTATTCATCCAGTCGCGTCCTAAAAATACCTCTGCACTCTGATTTTCCAAAGACAATGGACCTAATTCTGACATTCCGAAGCGTGTCACCATCTGCCGTGCCATCCCTGTCACCTGTTGCAAATCATTGCTTGCACCTGTGGTCACTTCTGGCTTACCAAAAACGATTTCCTCGGCGGCGCGACCACCCAAAGTAGCTGTAATCCTAGCTTTGAGTTGGGAACGGGAAATTAACCCCTGTTCTTCGTTGGGAGTAAACCAAGTTAATCCTAGTGCTTGTCCCCGTGGAATTAATGTAACTTTCTGCACAGGGTCATGCTCTTTGAGCAATGTGCCCACTAAAGCATGTCCAACTTCATGATAGGCAATCAAGCGCTTGCTCTTGCTGTCTACTAAGGCAGTACCTTCCATACCCGCAACAACTCGATCTACAGCAGCATCAATTTCTAAAATGGTGACAGCTTCTTTGCGCCTTCTTGCAGTGAGAATGGCGGCTTCGTTGAGTAAGTTGGCTAAGTCTGCGCCAGTAAAACCAGGAGTGCGGCGAGCGATCGCCTCTAATGATACGCTAGGATCAATTTTCTTATTCCGAGCGTGGACTTTCAAAATTTCTAGTCGTCCTTTAAGATCCGGTGCATCCACCATCACTTGTCTGTCAAAGCGTCCTGGTCTGAGCAAGGCTGCATCTAAAACATCTGGGCGGTTAGTGGCAGCAATAATAATGATGCCTGTGTTACCTTCAAAACCATCCATTTCGGTGAGTAGTTGGTTGAGGGTTTGTTCGCGCTCGTCGTTACCGCCACCGATACCAGCGCCCCGTTGTCTACCTACTGCGTCAATTTCATCGATAAATATTAGGCAAGGGGCATTCTCTTTGGCTTTTTTGAAGAGGTCACGCACGCGAGATGCACCCACACCGACGAACATTTCCACGAATTCGGAACCGGAAATACTGAAGAATGGTACACCTGCTTCACCTGCGATCGCTTTTGCTAGTAAAGTTTTACCAGTACCAGGAGGGCCAATTAACAGCACTCCTTTGGGAATCCGTGCGCCTACAGCCGTAAATCTTTCTGGCTGTTTCAGGAAAGTAACAACTTCTTCGAGGTCTTCTTTAGCTTCTTCAACCCCGGCGACATCTTCAAATTTCACTCCAGTTTTTGCCTCCATTTGGAAGCGAGCTTTAGATTTGCCAAAATTCATCGCTTGGCTAGAAGCATTAGTAGAGCGCCGGAGGAACAATAGCATTAAAGCCACCAGTGGCAAAATCCACATGAGATTGATCAACAGTCCAACAGCCGCTCGACTATTAGCAGAGGAAACCTCACCAAAATCAACATTCTTTTCTTTAAGAATGTTAATTAACTCTGTGTTTTGGGCTAAAAGTCTCACCTGTTGCGGTGGTGTATCATCTTTTTGCCCCTTAAGATAAACCCTTGCTAGCTGTTCGGTTTCGTCAAGCTCTACTTTTTGGATTTCTCCTGCCTTCGCTTTCTTGATCAAGTCGCCGTAATTTAGAGAGGTGGTTTCTGCTTTTTGTGCCATGACAGGAGTACTGGCGAAAATTCCTGGCAACATAATCAAACTAGCAGCGATGCCTACGACGGGCTTTGCCAACGCACCAACCCAAGCACCACGTTTTGAGGACTGCCTTTTTATCAATGGTTTTTTTCCCAAATTTGTCATAATAATTACCCTTTGTCTGCTGGCACAAGTTGAGCTACGGTTTTATGCCTATTCTTCTATCAAAAATTGTAATAACTGGAAATTACACTTTTCTTATCTAGTCTAACTTCCACACAAAATCATTCCCAAATTTATTCCGGCTATTCCATGAAGTTAAGCAACCTGGGTCATTACAGCAGTTTTCTTTTACATAAGGTACAAAGTCACTGATTTTGAGGCAGGAGGCAGAAGGAAGAATAATTTGATTTGTGAATCCTTGGTTCTATACCTCATTTAGTTGCAAAGTCCTGTATCTAAATTTATGCAGATGCTGAACTATCCTTATCCAATCCTCATCACCCGCCTTAATATCCCACCACGAATTTGGTACTCCGAATCACTAGGAAACTTACGGCGTAATACTTAAGACTAAGCATTCGTAAGAGATAGCCAGAGTTAAGAACTTTATTCCCCAGTTCCGAGTCCCCAATAGATATTAATTTGACACACTCTGACACAAATCGCTAATATAAACATAGTCATAACGATTCCGTTTTTCAAGAAATCTGATGATAGTAGCTAGTTAATAGTTTGTAGGTTAATTATGGTGAGAATTATTGGTATTGGTGGTAGTTTAAGAGCAAATTCTTATACCCAGCTTGCTTTAGAGTTAGCAGTGCAAAGGGTAGAAGCCCTCGGTGCAGAGGTAGAAATTCTTGATTTACGGCAGTTGCAGCTACCGTTTTGCACTGGTGCAAAAGAGTACCCAGAGTACCCAGATGTTCAGCGGTTACAGAATACAGTTAGTCAGGCTGATGGATTAATTTTAGCTACACCTGAGTATCATGGTAGCGTTAGTGGTGTCCTAAAAAATGCTCTAGATTTGATGAGCTTTGAGCAACTGTCTGATAAGGTAACAGGATTGATTAGCGTCTTAGGTGGCCAGCCTAACAGTAATGCCCTAAACGACCTACGGCTAATTGTGCGTTGGGTGCATGGTTGGGTGATTCCAGAACAAATTGCGATCGGACAAGCTTGGGGTGCGTTCAGTCCTGAAGGCAAGCTGCTAGATGAGAAACTCTCCCAAAGATTTGACCAATTTGCTCAGAGTTTAGTTGATAACACTCGCAAGCTACGGGGTGTAAATTAGTTCTAAGGTGGGCAAGTTCATAGTAAGGACTTTAGTCCTTATTTTAATTTTCTAATCACTAAAGTGCTTACTACAAACCCTCAAAACGAGCTTGACATACTATGCCATTACAGCGCTTCCCGCTATTATGCAGTACAGTTTTTTCCTTGCCCCTCTATTAGCATACTTTTCAGTTTTAATGATGTACCTCATAGCTGCCGGAGGTGCTGTAGTAGAGGATTAAAGTGCGAACTCTACCCTATAGGGTTACTCTACTAAAGGCAGTCTTTTCCCTGAAAATCGGGTTTTGACTGAACGAATCGCACCTGAGCTAAAGACAATGCTTGTAACTTCTTGCTGATGAATAGTCAAACTATGTAGGGTGAGCAAAATTTTGCCCACCCTATAAAACTAAACTTAATTATCCGTGTGCCTTTCTCAACGATGCACGTTAATGATGATGGTGGTGGTGATGATCTCCAGCGAGTTGGGGATTAACTGCCAAAGCTTGCTCTGACAACAACTCTGCAATATGAGCATCAGCCCATTGGGCTACCATTGCCAAAAATTCTGGATGATCGTTGACGCAAGCCATTTGCACGTAGTTCGTACCAGGATGCTGTTTCTCTAAAGCATGGATGATATGGTGTACATCCAATAAAGTTTCGTGGTTTTCTGTGGCAAAGCCAATTGGCATAAAAATTACCACTTTTGCACCCAGTTGAATCAGGTTATTTGCCGCTTGCTCTGCATTTGGCTGTGTCCAATCAATTAGGGGCGTATCATGATTAAGCCAACCCACTGAGATTAACGGATAGCGGTTAATCAACTTATCCCGAACTAAATCGTACATTGCTTCACTTTCGGCAATTCCAGAAGTAAAGCCTTTAGCTTTATGAGGACAGCCGTGGTTCATTAGCACAATACCGATTTGAGAAGGTAGATAAGCTGCGCCTAACTCAGCAATTTTCTCCTCAACCAGATGAGCCATCAAATCGATGTAAGCTGGTTCGTTGAAGAAAGAAGGAATGTAGCGCTGTGCTTTAACCCAGTGTTCTTCACCATCAGCCAATTCAACGAGAGCATTGTTAACTTGCTCGATCGCAATACCACTGGTAAAAATAGAATCAACAACCAGCAGTGGGTAGATTAGTAGCTTCTCGAAGCCTTGGTTTTTGACTTCTGCTAGGACTTGATTAGGTAGAAAAGGGGCGCAGAAGTTAAAAGCTTTGAAAACTTGAACCTTATCACCCCATTTTTCTTGTAATTGCTTTTCAATGCCAGCACGCTGCTGTTCAAAGATGGCATTGTGTGGGGAGATAAAATCATGGTGTGTGTGTCCCCACTCGTGGCGGTCAAATAGCGCCAAAAGCTTTGCCAGGGGGGGATAAATCCAGGTTGGCACCGGAGCGAATTTTGCTGTCAGTAGATTTAAAGCCTGTTCGTTATAGTTGGCGAAATCTTCGTAGCTTTCGACTTCGCCGTAGCCCATGAGCAATACGGCTACACGGTCTTTACCTGATAGATGCTCGTGACTATGTTGTACTTTTTCCGGCGTGGCAACCACAATGAGTTCCTCGATATAACCAGAGTGCAGAGAGATTTGGAGTTAGGGAATAGTTTGCACATTTTCCCATACTAGTAATTCATTATCCCATCTAGGGGGATAGGAAAGGTGTGGAAATCAAAATAATACATCAAAAGACATACTTTGATTGTTAGTGTATAGATAAAAACATTCTTATTAATCTGTCTAAAGTCTGGAGCTTCCCAAGAAATTAGGGCTAAACGCCTCGCTACCACCAACAGAATTAATTTTGATAGCGCAGTGGTAGCAAGTCTACGAGCGTCACTAAAAAGCGGGTAGCGCAGCGTAAAGCCTTCTCTACGAGAGGCAACGCCTTCGGCATAGCAACTCTTAGAGAGACTACGCGAATGCTTAGAGCGAGTCTGCATACTCCTTCCCTACGGGACGAGCTTAAGTTGACATCAATAAATATCTGTGCGGCCATACGTTCGCGTTTCTTCACTGGAAATCCCTAGGCTGTCTCTTTTGAAGGGAAATTTAGGATTAACTAAAAAGTTACCAGGCTAAAAGAGTAGTTAGAAAACACAGCCTAGCAGTCTAATTGCTAATACAAAGAGATAAGCTAAAAAAAGCACTTGCCAGTCTTTAAAAATTAGTTACGGCACAATAAAGCTAAATAAAGCTAGCTAATAAAGATAAATTAAGCGATAACTCTCTTTGTTCTTGCCTCCTGGCTCCTGTCTTCTGTCTTATCCCAACTGCAAATATTTACGCCTACTTATTTCTTTATGGGCTTTATTTCTTAACTTTACTAGTAATTGTTACATATATTAATTGTAAATTTGAGATCCAGTCTTGTATGATTTATTCCAACATTTTTTTAACTAAGACTTTCCAAATATATTATATGCAAAACAACTTAAACATTGCTTGCAGAGAGTTACAAAACTAGTGGCAGACTTAACTAATGTTCTCTCAATTGCGATAGGTGCAGTTCCTGAAGCAAATTCAAACTCTAAAATTGAAATTAGCGATTCGCACTAAGGAATGACACAAGGCATCATCCCTTCATTTGAATATTTTTAGACTAAATTATCTGATTTTACGATTAATTAAGTTTTATTTATAACTATAAGTTATTTATAATCTTCCCTTCATCTACTGTCACATTTTAGTCCTCTTTATTTGCCTTTTACGGTTTTGCTTGGTCAGTCTGCTTCTAATCAGCCCGAGGCAAAGCACAAGCTTCAAATTGCTGAACTAAGGGACTTGGAAAAAATGACTCATCCCAAATTATTTGTAAATTTGTAGGGGCGTAAGGACTTGCACTCCTATAATAGGATGTTTTTTTAACTGGAAGTCCCTAAGCTAAAAGTGAACAGCGAATAGATCCTTGTAGTAGGTTTAGGTTATTAATAATTTTGAAAGTTGCTACCCATAGATAGATGAAGATCATTATTTGCCCTGGAATGCACGATCTAGCCTTGACCCAATCCTTTATATCGGGATGGTTAGATATTTATAATGGCTCAATTCCTGAAAATAAAGTTAATATACTGGTTTTTCCGGGTAAGGATTTTTCGAGTTTATCAGCTTTGCAGATTTTGCAGTTTTTGCGCGATCGCCTAATCAACTCTCTAGAATCACCAATTATATTCATTAGCTTTAGTGCTGGCGTAGTTGGGGCAATAGGAGCGGCGCATTTGTGGCAACTTTTGGGTGGTCGTGTCAGAGCGTTTATTGCTATAGATGGATGGGGAGTACCACTACAGGGTAATTTCCCTATTCATCGGATGAGTCATGATTATTTCACCCATTGGAGTTCTTGTTTGCTAGGTTGTGGGCAAAATAACTTCTATGCAGAACCAGCTGTCGATCATTTGTTCATCTGGCGATCGCCCCAAATTGTACAAGGCTTCTGGGTAGATTCATCCATTGAAATTATTCCACCCAAAGGTCGTCTGACAGCAACTGATTTTTTGCTTATGCTGTTAAAGCGCTATGAAGCAAATTAATCCGGACAATGGAGTAAGTAAACAGGAGTTAGGAGTGAGGAGTCATGAAGGGAACAGGTTTCAGGTGACAGGCGACAGTGAAGAAAAACTATCCCTATACCCTATACCCTATGCCCTATACCCTATCCCCTATCCCCATCTACCCAAAGTATCTAAATGTTTCCAACTGAACCGGCTGCTGTTAATAACGGGTTTAGCGCACTGCTAAAAAACCGTGGTTTTATGCTCCTGTGGATTGGGCAATTAGTGTCCCAGTTAGCAGATAAAGTCTTCTTCGTTTTAATGATTGCTCTGCTGGAAAACTACTCACCGCTTCCTGGGTTGGCACAAAACTCAATGTACTCAACCTTGATGCTGTCGTTTACAATACCAGCAATTTTGTTTGGCTCTGCCGGTGGTATTTTTGTTGACCGCTTGCCAAAAAAGCTGATTATGGTTGGCTCAGATATCGTGCGTGGGCTGTTAACCCTCTGCCTTCCCTTTTTACCAAAGGAGTTCCTAATTCTGTTAATCTTGACTTTTGCTATTTCTTCAGTGACGCAGTTTTTTGCACCAGCTGAACAAGCAGCCATTCCCTTGTTGGTGAAGCGAGAGAATTTGTTAGCAGCCAATGCGCTGTTTAGCAGCACGATGATGGCAGCTTTAATTGTTGGCTTTGCTATAGGAGAGCCGATTTTGAGTTTGGCAAAAGACTTGATAGGAGCAGAATACGGCCAAGAGGTTGTAGTTGGTGGATTATACATATTATCTGCTGGGATCATGCAGCCAATTAAATTTAAAGAACACAACCCTCAAGGGGAAGATAGGACATCAAATCATCCTTGGGCCGAATTCACCGCGAGTGTGCGCTATCTTAAGAAAAACCGTTTGATATTGAATGCCATGCTGCAACTGACAACCTTATATTGTGTGTTTGCAGCCTTAACGGTGCTAACAATTCAATTAGCCGAGGAGTTTGGCTTAAAAGAAAAACAGTTTGGCTTTTTCTTGGCAGCAGCAGGCGTAGGTATGGTATTTGGCGCAGCGATTTTAGGTCACTGGGGTGATAAATTGCATCACAAGCCTTTACCTTTAATTGGATTTTTGATGATCGCATTAGTTTTAGGGGTGTTTACTTTTACGCACAACTTATTACTGGCACTAGGACTCTGTGCAGTTTTGGGTATAGGTGCTTCCCTAATTGGCGTACCCATGCAAACTTTAATTCAACAGCAAACACCGTCTACCATGCACGGTAAAGTGTTTGGCTTTCAAAATCATGCCGTCAACCTCGCTCTGGCCTTACCTCTAGCCATTACTGGGCCATTAACTGATGCTCTTGGCTTGCGAACTGTGCTGGTAGCAATGAGTATTGTTGTCGTAGTTGTTGGTATTTGGGCTTGGAAAAATACTCGCAATGTCTTGCAAGACGTAATTTAATTAATGTAGGCTAATAGCCTAGATTTATATTTAATATAAGAATTAATAAGATTTTGATTGAAGTTTTCAATTAAAATGAAATCTTAAATACAGAATCCAGCATTAACTTTAGCTTATAGTCTGAGGTTTGACCGTGCGTTCACGAACTGTCTCCGCAGGAGAATCGCTCTCCCCAATTAGTCTCCCACAAACCGAGAATCACAAACAGTCTCGTACTTCTAGCCCCCCAGTCGTACCCAAACGTGCATCTGGCGGTTTTGCTCTGCTTGACAGCCTTCATCGCCACGGCGTTGATTATATCTTTGGTTATCCTGGTGGGGCAATTTTACCAATTTACGACGACCTGTATAAGGTGGAAGCAACTGGTGCTATGAAGCACATTCTCGTGAGACACGAACAAGGCGCAGCCCACGCCGCAGATGGTTACGCCCGTGCAACTGGCAAAGTAGGAGTATGCTTTGGCACTTCTGGTCCAGGAGCAACTAACTTGGTGACAGGCATCGCCACCGCCTACATGGATTCAATCCCGATGATTGTAGTCACGGGACAGGTAGCACGGCCATCGATTGGTACAGATGCGTTTCAGGAAACCGATATTTACGGGATTACACTCCCAATCGTCAAGCACTCTTATGTAGTGCGTGACCCGAAAGATATGGCGCGAATTGTTGCCGAAGCCTTCCACATCGCTAGCAGTGGGCGTCCGGGGCCAGTTTTGATTGATGTCCCCAAAGATGTAGCTTTAGAAGAATTTGACTATGTGCCTGTAAAACCAGGTTCAGTGAAGTTACGCGGTTATCGTCCCACGGTGAAGGGAAATCCCCGGCAAATTAATGCTGCCATCCAGTTGATTACTGAAAGCCGCCGTCCGCTACTGTATGTCGGTGGTGGTGCGATCGCAGCTAGTGCCCATGAAGAAATCAAAGAACTAGCTGAATTATTTAATATCCCTGTCACTACAACCTTAATGGGGATCGGTGCATTTGACGAACATCATCCCCTAGCTTTGGGAATGTTGGGGATGCACGGCACAGCTTACGCTAACTTCGCCGTTAGTGATTGTGACTTGCTGATTTGCGTTGGCGCTAGATTTGACGATCGCGTGACAGGCAAGTTAGACGAATTCGCCTCCCGCGCCAAAGTAATTCACATCGACATCGATCCCGCAGAAGTCGGCAAAAACCGCATTCCTGAAGTGCCCATCGTCGGCGATGTGCGGAACGTCTTGGTAGATTTGTTGCGTCGCTGCAAAGAAACAGGCGTTAAGGCTACACCTAATCAAAACCAAGAGTGGTTAAATTTAGTTAACCGTTGGCGCGATGAGTATCCTCTAATAGTGCCGCAGCATCCCGACAGCATTTCACCCCAAGAAGTGATTGTAGAAGTCAGCCGCCAAGCACCCCAGGCTTACTACACTACAGATGTCGGACAACATCAAATGTGGGCAGCACAATTCCTCAAGAATGGCCCAAGGCGCTGGATTTCTAGCGCTGGTTTGGGAACGATGGGTTTTGGCTTACCTGCTGCAATGGGCGCGAAAGTGGCATTTCCTGATGAAGAAGTCATCTGTATTAGCGGTGATGCCAGTTTCCAAATGTGTTTGCAAGAACTTGGTACGCTTGCACAGTATGGGATAAATGTCAAGACAATAATCATCAATAACGGCTGGCAAGGGATGGTGCGCCAGTGGCAGCAAGCCTTCTATGGTGAGCGTTACTCATGCTCAAACATGGAAGTAGGGATGCCAGACGTAGAGTTATTGGCAAAAGCCTATGGCATTAAGGGTATGGTAATTAGCGATCGCAGTCAATTAAAAGATGCGATCGCCGAAATGCTAGCACACAAAGGCCCGGTGATTGTCAATGTCCACGTCACCAGAGACGAAAACTGCTATCCAATGGTAGCCCCTGGTAAGAGCAACGCTCAAATGGTCGGTTTGCAGAAGCAACCGCCAAAAGCAGCAGCCGAGCCAGTGTATTGTAGTCATTGCAATGCCAAAAATGCTCCTACCCACAACTTCTGTGCTGAGTGTGGGACGAAGCTGTAACGCTTTTTGATAATTCAGACTAGAGAGGTAGGGGAGCAAAGAGAAGGGGAGAAAGATACAAAAATTCCCCTACTTCTGCTCCCTTTCCTCTTGCGTAGAGATAGCTTAATCTTCTTGATTGGGTTGAGCTAAAGAGATATTTCCTAAGTAATTCACTAAATCATTTTGACTGGAGAAATCCAATAGTCCTTCATAATCTATAAAGCGGATGGTTATGAGATTCCACCGTAATGGTTATACCAATTCTCTATGAATACGAATTATATAAAATTTCTAGTTATCTTCAACATTTTATTTCCACCAGGCTGTAGTTCGTATTCAACCTTTTCAATATCTATCTTGTAACCTTTTAAAGCGTAATATTTGACAATTTCATCTAAGTGTTGTGAGTGTTTCCACATTAAAGTTATCAGGGGGAATATTCGGACTTCTTTAGCAATACGCAACATCTCACCTACAGAATCTAGGTGAAAATCGTAATCGAGATGGTCTGAATACAAAAACAGTAAATGTGAACAAAGCGCTATGTCAAATTTTTGATTATTAAATGCCAATTTGGGCAATTCACCGATTGTGTATCTGTTGCTTTTTTTGCCAGTTTCATAATCAGATATAAATTCTCGAATAACTTTTACTCGATTGTGTCGCAAATCATCTGGAGATTTATGATAGCTCCATACCCAATCATTTGATGTAGCCTTGACTTGATTAATAATATCATCTACTACTTCATTAAATCTTTGCAATATTTCATCACTGGAGAATTGGTACAGTGGATCAACAGAAACTACACTTTTACCCTGACGTGTCATTTCTGCATTAAAGCTTGCTGGCCCGTCTCCAATGCCAGTGATGCTTTTGTTCAAATCTGCGTTTGTTAAATTGAATATTTTTATATATTCATCCATTGACCTTCCAAAAGGAACGACTTTATCTAGAACCATTGCCATCGAATTTCCCTCGTAAATAAACTAATTAAGTAGGATAATATAGGAATCCGCTTTGATTTCTGAACTGATTTGCGTAGACAGGGAATAAGCAAGGGGAAAGAAGGCTTCCTACTTCTACTGAGCTTTTTCAAAAATCAAATATGAACCCTATAGCAAATTCAAAATGTTTTACGCACTATAAAACCGTAAGTTATTTTACAACCTTTAAAACATTTTTACCTTTAAACATTTACCTATTTTAAAGCGTAGGCGTAGCCCATCGTAGATATCGCCCTATTCTCAATAGTGAACAATGCTGATTTTCGATAGCTGAAACCCCTGCTATTACGTTGTTTTCAAAGGTCTATGGTTTACTGATATATTTTTTTAGTATTTCACCCCAACCTACAAACGAATGCACCAAAGTGTGACAAGGTGTTTTAATAAGAAGTGATGTAACTTCTCGTTGAAATATGCGATTCGATGAATTAGAAAAGGAACGTTAACGCAACCGAACTCTTGCTCAAGAAAAGTTTTCTAAACGCATATCAGTTATCAAAAACTGTATTGATACACAACATGAATATGTTGAATTATTTTTCGGTTTGCTTGAACACCGTCACCTTACGCAGCATGGTGATGTAGAAAAACCAATATTTTCGGCAGTGCTTAAAAATTAAATTTCTCTTTAATCAAGCTTAATACTGACTTTAGATGGTTTACATGGTTCAGGTTTAGCATTACTACGATCAGTCTACGAAGCTTTAATGATTGCGAAGTTCGCTTCTCTACGAAAAAATGATAATCTCATATCGAAGTGGATAGCTGGAGAAACAATTTATTTTTCAAATGCAATTTTGAAGAAAATTGTTACACCAGAACTCAAAGAATTAAAAATTCTTTGGGAAGCATTATGTAACGTATCCCACGCGACTATTTATTCATATCAAGTTTTAACGAGTTTTGAAGATATAGAGAAAGAGATAGCAGCTAACCTTGCCATTTTAATAATGTTATTGGGTTGTAATTTTCATTTAATTAACAAGCACTATATCACTAAAGAAATGGCATATTTAGTAAATAAATATCACAGTCAAGAAGGTGAGTTTCAATTTCGCCGAGATGCAGCAAAGATTGCTGTCCAAACAGCTACAATATTTAATTCTCCTCAGGCTCGGCAAGTTATTAAGGAGTATTCGAGGCTTTGGCAACTAGCTCCTTCTATAAATTCATAAATCCAAAGGAGTGTTTTCAGTTAACGAATTAGTTGTGACGAAGAGGTTACTTGCTTGCCACCACGTACTCAAATAGAGATAGAGCAGGTAGTGCTATTAGAGGATATGCTACGCCCCATCCAACCTACGTGGAAGATAATAAGCTAAATAGCATGATAATAAAGTTTTTCAATAAATTTTATATTTTTGTGAATTGTCTTGCTGGCTATACTACCTCTAATGCTTATTTTTAGGACTTTTGCAGCTTATTTAGCTAGCTCCAGTAGTTACCTTGACTAATCAATGAGCTTAAGAGAAACTAACTAAATACTGATGTGTGTGCTTATAATACTAATAAGTTTCGTAAAGATTCTGATATATATATGTTGGAAGATGGAACATTAGTTAACAAATGGCGAGTTTGTATCTAAAAATGTTCCTAGGGCTATATTTGTAGCCTTCTGCTAAGGCAGTACAATTTAAGCGTACTTATCCTGGTTGGCCAAAAGAATGGAGACATTAGAGTTCATAATTTATCCAGACGGTCGGGTACAAGAGAAAGTCACTGGCATTGTGGGTAATTCTTGCGCTGAAGTTACAGCAGCAATAGAGGCACAGCTGGGGCAAGTACTTAATCATGAGCCAACCTCAGAATATTTCGCCGCTCAGGTGCAGCAATCTAATGTGGCGAATACACACACCACTTACAGCGATTGGTAAGTTTTCACAGTAGTTTAGTGTTATTAATTCACAACCACCATGTCACACTTTAGCCAAATTAAGACTCAAATCCGTAACCTTGATTCTTTGAAAGATGCTTTGACTGAATTGGGCGTAGACTGGAAACCAGGCCCACGCGAGGTTCGTGGCTATCGCGGTCAAACCCATCCTGCAGAAGTTAGTATTGAGCAGGAAAATGGCTATGACATCGGCTTTAGATGGAATGGCAAGGAATATGAATTGGTAGCTGACTTGCAATATTGGCAGCAAGATTTGTCTGTAGATGGATTTTTGCGCCAGGTAACACAGCGCTACGCTTATCAAACAGTTGTGAAAGAAACCGCTCGTGTTGGCTTTCAAGTTTCTGAACAACAAAAAAATGAAGATGGTTCAATTCGCCTGGTAGTACAGCGCTGGAGTGCGTAATGGCTGATTTTCTGCCGTCGCCGGAAGAACAAGAAGATAACCGTTCCGGTTTAGAACCAGAATTAGGGGGTTTTTTACGGGATGCCCCAGAACGTTCTGGTTTGGAACCGGAATTGGGTGGTTTGCTGCGCCAAAATGGTGTTTATGTTGACGAAATCACCTGTATTGGCTGCAAACATTGCGCCCATGTTGCGCGTAACACCTTTTATATTGAACCAGATTACGGGCGATCGCGCGTGGTGCGGCAAGATGGAGATGCTGAGGAAATTATCCAAGAAGCAATTGATACTTGTCCGGTTGATTGTATTCACTGGGTTGATTACACTGAACTGAGAAAATTAGAAGACGAGCGCAAATATCAGGTAATTCCTTTAGTGGGTTATCCTGTAGAACAGGCAGTTGTTGCTAGCGAACGTCGGCGTAAAAAGCAAAAGTTAAAAACTAAAAAATCCCGTTATTAAGATAAAAACGTTAAATCAATATAGTAAAGGACTGGATATACCAGTCCTTTTGTTTTTAGTCATATAGTTAATTTCTGATGTCTAGATCACATCAAATCGCAAAAGGTAGTATTGTTAAAAATTGGTATAGCTCCCTTTATTTGAAATTTAGAGGATCATGTTGTGAAAGCAATTTTTCTACTTTCGCCTCGTCTAACCTAGCGGTTAATCTTCTAGTTTCATGCAAGTCTCTAGTAGTTTTCGCCAAAGTAAAAGTTGAGCCAACAGAAAAAGCCATACCCATACTTATAAAGCCTTTCACCCAACCATTTACAGGTAAGTTTACAATGCCGAAGCTAGTCATAGAAATAGAAATTACAAAAGCTGCCCAAGTTTGAATTACCCAAGCTGAACTGTCTTTTTGAGTACCAATTGTTTGCATATTTCTTACCTTTGATATGAGTTATTAATACCAATTCGTAATTTTAAATTAAGAGGCATAAGATTTAATCTGGGTTTCCAGACTTGTATCTATAGTTTAATTTTGGAGAATTGGTGTTAACAGTAATTGTATTAATTGGTAACTTTACTGGTATTAATAGTAAGACCAGTTTGGTAACTGGACTCCAAAAGGCAAGCTAAAAAACAATTAGAGTAAGTAGAAACTGGCACAAGATTTGTACCAGTTTTACAAGTGGCATCAACAGGATTCGTTTACTTATTCATCTGGAAAAGTCTGTACCTTGCCATCAGGACTAAGAACAACTCGAATTCTAAGATTTTGTCCCCGTGTATTGGCGGATACAAAAGGTTTTCCAACTTCAGGCATCCCAGCGTTATCAACGAATTCTCTTGCTGCTTTATTAAGGGGAAAAATTCGTTCAACTGTGCCGTCAACACTGACTATCAAACTATACTCTAATGTTTGCCCTAGTCCACTGGGTGGTTGCCAACGCTTTCTTAAGTATTCTCTAGCTTCTGCGACTTGAGGTGTATCAAATAATGTGCCAGTGCCAGTAGCCACTTCTCTAGATGTCGGGGTTTTGCGTGCGTCCCCTAATTGATCGATAAAGGGATTATTCTCGGCAGTTCTAGAGGAGGGAAGTTGTGAAGCAGGTTTCCCTCCAGGAGAAGCTTGCTGTAAGGAATTAATTCTTTCGTCTAGCTGTTGTGAAGTAAGTGAGGATGGTTGGGTGGGACTATTGACACGATTATTATAGGGTATGGTGTCAAGAGATGGCGGGACAACTGGTGAGATATTAGTTGGCAAGCTGTTTGTGTTAGAAGATAGTCTGGGTGGCAAATTCCGCAGCTGAGGGAGAGTACCAGCTTGGGGAGTTGACCCTGTAAGGTTCTGTCCCAGATTTGGGACTATGGCAACTTCCTGGCCTGGGATTTTGCTGGATGGTGCGTTAGCGTTTGCGGAGAAGCTCGCCGGAGGCATCGCTCGATTGCTAGGAAGAGTTGCAGTAGTCCCTTGAGGTATTGTCAGTACATTATTTGGCAATAGAGGTGACGGTGTAGAGAAACTCGAACTAGGGACTGTTAAAGGTGCTTGGGGTAAAGTAGATGTGACAAGCGGAGGGGTGGAACCTAGCACATTATCTAATGAAGTTGTGAGTCCAGGTTCAGGCGTAGGAAAATTTAGTGGGGCTGAAGGTTCTAAAGCGGTTTTTACTGCTGCTGAATCTGACGTTTTGGCTGTCTGCTGTTGCTTTTCCCTAATGTTGTTAGCATATTGCCAAGTAACTGGTAAAAAACCTATACCTAATACTAATACTGCGGCAATAGGTGCCCAAGCCGGGAACCTCAGAGTCGAACTCGTGTTGTTGAGAGTTGGGAGTGCCATGACATCAGTCGAGTATTCATCTAAAGCACTTGCCAAATCGAATAGTTGCAGCAGACTGAGTTGAATTACGGGGCCAGATGAGTGGTTGGCGAGAGAACCGAGAACTAAGTTATGAGTTAAATAGCTGCTTGGTTCTAAACGGATATTTGCCCCTGGGATTTGATTACTAAAGGCATTTAATGTTTTTGTTGAGGATTTTAATTCCAGGTCATCCAGTGCTGTGCTTGACTGCTGGGTAGGGGAAAAACTAACCCAAAAGCTTTCTGGAGACTGTTGGAGAAATTGCTGTACGTAGCTTGTGACAGCATCACATAAAGCTTCGAGTTGCTCGCGATCGCCCCGAATTGGAACTCTATGTTCTTCTGGTAGTCGGGGATCATCAAAACGTAGCTCAAAGCTCAGATGTTTGAGAACAGTTTTCCCCATCCAACGCGATAGAGGTGAGCTTTGCGCGAATACTTCTAGCGTGCAAGTCGGTGGTGTGTAGCAACGAATAACAGAATTTGATAGAGGCATGACAGGAACTGCGAAGAAGACTATTTGGGATTTTGCAAAAAATTGAGCCGTTGCTTGCAAAGAAAAGTTGAAATACCGGATTCTCCACCTAGAACTTTGTCAGGTTGCTTCCGTTATGCAAACTGGTGTGCAAGGAAGCAGTGCTGATAGTGCATCGCTCAAGAGCTAACGACCATCAAAAGGGAATCCTTATCTAGCAAACTTTCATGAGCAAATTTTGGCTGAGAAATTTCAAATCTAAAATTTAAAATTTTGTCGAACGGTCTATAAGTGCTAGCCAGAGACGGCGATGCCCACCAGGAGCGCTGTAAAAAAGTAAATCTACAAGCAGTTTTAGGGCCAGGCTGGTTAGTAAATCTGTTGAGATTTTTTCGTCCTCTTCCATCCGCTCTTGGTAAGTGTTGCAAAAAGCATCAATATAATCTCCAAGTAAAGCAGCCTGGTGAGGTTCCCGGTTATTTTCTGCCATTTGTTCCAACAGACCGACAGCGCGGCGAATCAATTCCTGGTGCTGTTTGGCTAGGTAGCAGATGATCAAAACAAGCGATCGCGCTTCTTCGACATCTAGCTTTTTTCGCCCTCCTTGACCTTTGCGTAGGGGATTTGATTGGCGCAGTCGCCATAAAGCTACGCGATCTGGCACTCTTGACTCTAAATTCAGATCAGTTGCCGCCGAAAGCATAGCCTCTGAACCAATCCCAGTTAAGGTTTCTAACGCCAACAGCACCAAATCTAATTGGGTTTTGATATTGTCCCATTGAACTGTGTTTGGGGCTGGAAGCTTGATTAAATCCTCCCACTGGGAATTCGGAGTGGCTGAGTTGGCGGCCGAGTGCATAACTTTTAGCATAGGTGATCAAGCTGATAGGGGATGTTGCTGTTACCCATTTTGAAACCAGACTCTTAATAATCAAGCTTGGTTTCCCATAGCTATGAGCCAGAGGCTTCAGATAGCTTTTTTCTATGAGGTAAACAGTAGGTATCTTTGTCCTACTCTAGATGAAAATTTAATTTGGACAAAGTAGAAAATTATCAATTTTAGTTAATGTTTACGCGACATTTGCTGCTAGCTCCGTACAAGAGTATAAATAAAAAATGTTAAGAATGCTAATCGCTAATTATCACCAAGTAGTTATTTAGAATACCTCCTAATTTATTTACGACTTTAAATTTTGAAATTTCTTGATATTCATTACTTAATTTATCTGTATATATAATTACTATACATTTTTTTGCCTGTTTGTTAAAGACGCTTCTTGATACTAATGGGTACTTAATAAATAAATAGTGATGTTAAATTATGAGAAATACAAATTATTTGTAGGAGCGCACAGTTAACTGTGCGCCCCTACTGTGTATTGCATACGAGAGGCTATAGCTGAATACGCTTGGGTTAAGGACAATCGTCAGTTGGATTGTAGACTGATATTAATTCAGTGGACGCAGAAGTGTAATTTTGCCCATGCCAGTCTCTTGACTAAGTTGCGCCACGTAGATATATCCATTTGTAGGATTCTCAACCAAATCTAATGGACTTGTATCAAAACCGGTGAAGCCAGTAATACCTGTTTGGAAATTTACAATATCCAATTTTGCACCACCTGGTGTTAGCACAATAATGTCTTTACCAGCACTGTAGCGTGTTACCAGCAGTTTGCCTTGCAGTTGACCACCTAAAACATTACTACGGTACTCAATGATCCCATTTGGTGAAAAATGCTCTCCAAAATCGAAGGCAATACCCTTCCAATTCCGGTCAGGTAGAGTACCAATAGGATATTCATTGACCTGATCTGGGTCTGTACCAGCTGTAGGATTCCCTCCATTCAACACCCACTCACAACGCTTAGGATTGGGATGACCATAATAACCATTTTTAACAACGCGAAACAGAAAGTCTCGCTGTACGCCTATACTGCTAAGGAAAGGTACAGATGGACTAGTATAAACCCCATTAGTAGCTTTATCGATACGGTTTTGGCAAGCATGAGGTAGTGGAATAGGTGTATTTGGCGTATTGCCACCAGCTGCTGAACCATTCGTTGGTACATACAATTGACCATTGGTGTGCCAAAGCAGATCATAGGCATTGCGTACACCACTGGCAAAGATAGTTACAGGTGCGCCTTGGTTGAAGGGGTTATAAGTACCTCCATCTTCCGTCTTAACGCTTAAAGGAAGTGAGGTGATCTTGGATAGATCAACTCGTAATACAGCAGCAGTTAACAACTTCTCAGAACGATTATTCCAAGCGCTGTTTGGCGCGCCAGTACTACTATTACTACCCTGCAACACATACAGCACATTTGGCTCATTAGGCTTAAACTCAATGCTGTTGGTTAGATGATCCCGACTTGATCGTGGTAAACCAACTACATAGTCTTGTACTTTCTCTAGGTTGGAACCGCTTAATCGGGTAATCTTACCGCTCCACTCTGGCGCATTACCAGTTCCATTCCAGTAGTGGTTGTTTGTTACCCATAGAATTAAGTTACTAGCATTTGTTGATGAGGGATCAAAGTGCATACCAATGATAGTTCGGTTGCCACCATTTGCAGTCTGCAATGAGGAAATCGTTTGTGGCGTACCCAAGGTGCCATTAGCATTGATTGGGAAGCGCAAAATCTCACCTAGTAAGGTAGCAGCATAGAGTTTATTGTCAGGCCCAATCAATACTGTGGTGTAGGGTTTGGTAGGTACATTCGGTAGTGAGATTCGCTCAAAACTAATATTGTTTAGAGGAGGGGGTTTAGTACCTGTTGTGAAACTGATGTTATAGGGTAAGAATGCAACACCATTGCTATCTTTAACCCCGTCGGTTATTTGTAACAGATACTTGGTATTACTTTTGAGATGATTTATTGAAGCCACTACAATCACATCTCCGCCTCCCGAAGTGTTGTAATTGGCATTGACTTGGGTGTTAGTGCTGCTATCGATCAGCTTGATGGTTGAGGCTGAAAGAGTATTAACCGCAATCCCACTGTTGGGGAGATTTACATCTACTGTAATCGACATATCTGGCGGCACATTTGTTTGACCATCAGTAGGATTGCTCGTTCTGACAGAGGGAAGGTTGCCTGGTGCGATCGCAATATAGTTGAGCTTGGTATTAGTACCGCCTTTAGCATCAATTGTGAGCTTGCCGTCGGTAACATTAACAATTCGAGTAACTGCGGTAAACTTTTTAGTTGCCGTTGGTACAAAGCCGGAAATAGCAGCCCTACCTTCTATATTGATCTGGTGCTTACTATTTAGAGTATTAATAGGATCACCGACGCTAACATTCACATTGTATGAACCATTAGACAACTTATATTCCCAAGCGGCAGGTATCTTCACTGCTGTTCCCGAATTATTAGCAGGGTATTGCAGATGAATCAACCTATTTAGTCGTTGTTCAATGCCACTTTGGTTGCGATCGCGGGTATTAAGTTGGATATCAAGGGGAGTGGGTATAGTATTACCTAAGCTATCTTCACGCACCCAACCAAAGCCCCGAGTATCATTGTAGGCTTGACCAATGTCTTTAATATATCCAGATGGTACAGGAACGTTATTTGGTTGAAAAGTAATTGCTTGAACGATTGCTAGTACTAGTATTTTGGGTTTAATGTTGTCGTAAGTCATATATACCTTTCTGTTGTAATCGTAGTTGATACGTGAGTAGTCGATTGAGGTTGACTAAATATCTACAATGATTTTTCCTAGTGATACTTCACTAGTTAGAAACGAACACAATATTTGGCTTGAGGCGCTTTTTAACTAATTGATTAACAGCTTTGCAGCAGTTATATGAATGTCTTTTAAAGCTCGAGGTTTTGTGTTGTTTGCGCTTTCAAGATTTCTCTGTCTTCCACAAAAGTCTAAAATTACCAATTGTATTTACTTCACAATTGGTATAAGAAAACTCTCAATCAGCATTAATGCCGATCTGATTATCATTGTGTTGATATTCTTGCTTGTGTTCAATATCAATGCAAAATTTACAATAGTATATATCTGCGTTTTTAAAAACTCTCACACGCTTGACTTGTTTAATAGGATAAAAGCTGAGGTTACAAGTACCTACAAACTTAAATCTTGCAGATTTGAAACTATCAGTAAATTTTATGTATTTCTTGTTGTCAGAAAGCTTATATCCAGAAACCTTGTAGTCAACAGAATGTCGACGTTTCTTAAAGCGTGAATAGCAGACCCAGTGAGTTGGCGGGGTTTTTCCCCTTGTAGCACCGGGCGCTTTTTGGCTTTGTAATTATTATATAAACGTTTAATTGCAAACCAGGCTATATCGGCTGATACCTCAATTGCTATACACTTTAGCTTGCCTGCAAACTAAAGATATTTTGCTAAAACTGTACAAAGTTTCTGTATATGGTTCTTACCAACATCTTTATTATCCATCAATTATCTTCAAGATTTCTTGCGGATCAATAAAGCTGTTAGAATAACTTAAGCTAATACGTTATGCTTATTGACTCTACCTTTCAACTGGGCTTATAAAACTAACATTGTTTGAACCTGTTGGGTGACAAATATAATATAGTAGAACCTAGTTTGTATATACAAGCTTTGGATCAATAATTTACAAAATCTTTAAAAAATCTAGATAAATACAGACAAAAAACACATTTATAACACTCATTAATTATGATTTTATATCGATCCCTACAAGAAGAAAAAAGGTATTAATTGACAATGTTGGGATACGGTTAGAAGCGTTGCTTTATGAAAAAGCTAAAGAGCTAGAATGCAAACTACTAGCTCGTGAAGTCATTGAAGACTATGCAATACGGTTCGTTTAACGTTTTAGTATTTTTAAAATACCTCCAAACCCTCTTTTTTAAGAGGAGGTTACTAACCCTCTTTTACGTCTGTTTGCGTAGAGTCTTCCCTTGGGATAAGGCGGTATGTGGGTTCAAACTGAAGAGGAACGCAAGCGATCGCTACTAGCGCAATTAATGGTCATACCATCTCAATACTTTTTGGGTTTTGGGGAAAGGGAAAGGGTTTGAATTTACCTTTCCCCCTTTCCCCTTTAACCTTTTCTCAGACCAAAAGAGAGGTTATTGGGTTTATCCGAAAAGTATTGCATACCATCTCACAAAATGCATGATACAGATATATAGTTAAGGGCGTACATCTGTACGCCCCTATAGCCGATTTATTGATTACAAAGATTTTTGGAAATGGTATCAGTGATTGAATCTACAGTTAATAACTTGATTTTTACTGTCAGGATGAGAAGCGATCAATTGATATAAGCAATGGTGACACCGGTACCGCCGTCTGCTTGTTCTGCTGGTTCGTAGTGCTTAACTCTGGGATGGTGTTGCAAAAAGGCGTGAACTCCTTGTCGCAGCTTACCAGTGCCGTACCCGTGAATAATCCAGACTGGGCCTGTAGCTTCCGAGATGGCTTTATCTAAAATGTATTCAGCATCTGCCACCCGTTTACCGCGCAAATCGATGGTGTTTTGGGAAGTCCGAATTTCTGGGACATTTTGCGGTGGTGGCGTTACTGCTGCTGGGGCTGGCTTGGGTTTGACGACTGGTTCGGCTTTTTGACCATCTAGAGATTCTACATCTTGCAACTTCACGTTCATCTTCATTAGCCCAAACCGAACGCTTAACTCGCCATCTTCATCGGGGGCGGTGATTACATCTGCGATCTGTCCTAATTTTGGAATGCGGACGCGATCGCCTACTTTGGGCATGAACCCAGGTTTTGGTTTTGCTGGCGTTGCTGGCTGATATTGCTGGCCGATTTGATTTAAAGCATTGGTTGCTTGCTGGGCCTCTTGGGCTGTGGGCGTACCTTTTTGTAAGCGGCGAATCACTTGAGCAATTTCGCCTTTTGCTTGAGCGATCGCTTCTTTGACTGCTATCTCCTGTGAAGCCCGCAAACTGCTTTCCCTCTCCTCCAAACTTGCAGCTTTTGCGGATACTTGTTTGTATAAACGTTCCGCTTGCTGCAACAAACTTTGGGCTTCGGCAGCTTTGGTTTCTTGACGACGGCGTTGGGCTTCTAAGCCAGCAATTACTTGGTTAACTTCATCTGTGGCTTCTCCCACCTGGGTTTTTGCCTGTTGTACCACTTCTGGGTTCAATCCTAAGCGGAGGGCAATAGTTAAGGCGTTAGAACGTCCGGGGATGCCCCACAACAAACGGTAAGTAGGCGAGAGAGTACTTTCGTCAAATTCAACAGAGGCATTTTCAAAGCGCTCATCTTCGTATTTCAGGGCTTTTAGTTCCCCGAAGTGAGTGGTGGCGATCGTTAGCTGGGAATGGTTGGCTAGATATTGCAACAAGGCGATCGCTAAGGCGCTACCTTCAACTGGATCGGTTCCTGCGCCGACTTCATCGAGTAAAACAAGTGATTTGGGAGTAGGGAGAGTGGAGATTTCTAGATTCTCTTCTTCCCGATTTCCGGTTCCCGATTCCCGATTCCCTAATGCTTCTAAAATCCGACTAATTCGGCGGATGTGCCCAGAGAATGTAGATAAACTTTGCTGTAAAGATTGTTCATCGCCAATATCTGCCAACACCTGATCAAACCAAGGTATTTCTACTGGTTCACGGGCGGGGACAAATAAACCCACTTTGGCCATCAATGCTGCTAACCCCAAGGTTTTTAGGGTTACAGTTTTACCGCCAGTGTTTGGCCCGGTAATTGTCACTATCCGGATTAACGGGTTGATCAGCAGATCTACAGGAACTACTGGTTGCCCTTGTTCGTGCTGTTGCTGCCACACTAACAGTGGATGTCGCAAATTCCGCAAGGTAATGATTTCATTATCTTCACGCTGAATAAATCGCGGAGGATTCGCTCCTAGCCAGTAGCTATATCGCGATCTAGCGGTTGCCAGATCCAAAGTGGTGGCGATCGCTAATAATCTCTCTAAATCTGGTTTGACTGCGGCTACAAGTTCAGTCAAAGCACGGCGAACCGCTTCTTCTTCCGCTTGCTCTCTTCTAATTATCTGCCGCAGTTGGTTGCCCAAGGGTACTACTGAATTCGGTTCCACGTAAAGGGTGGCACCGCTAGTAGAGGTATCGTGAACAATACCAGGGATGGCATCTTTTTGGGGTGCTTTTACGGGGATGACAAAGCGATCGCCCCGTTGTGTAATTAGCTGTTCTTGAACTGCGCCAGATTTTGCCTGTAAGATATTTTGCAGCTTTTGAGTAATTTGGCTGCGTACTCGCCGCAAATCTGTGCGAATTTCTCCCAGTTTTTGACTCGCGCGGTCAGTTACCTGGGCCCGTTCATCAATACAGCGGTGAATTTCTTGCTCTAGTTCTGGATAAGTCCGCAAATCGGCAACCAAATCAGTCAATATGGGCAAATCTTCCTGATTGTCAATTACACGGCGCAAATTTCTGGCACCAGCGAGGGTGGTAGCGATCGCTAACAGTTCATCCCCTGCCAAAACTCCACTACGTTCTGCCCGTTCTAAGGAATCGCCAATATCTTGAATTCCCTCAAATGAAAGTCCCGTGGTTAGGCGAGTTTCCAGCTGGTAGACTTCTTTGGTTTGCTCTAACAACTGTTCGCTTTGGATCTGAGAATCGGGTATTTTCAGATGACGCGCAGCTGTCGCCCCCAGCTTAGTTGCCGCAAAGGTGGCAAGGTGCTGGCAGAGGCGATGCCATTCTAATAATTCTAAGGTCTCAGATTGGATCAAGGTTTCAACATCTAATCTGAAATTATCGTAACAATTCTAGCTCCTAGATGGAGAAATCTTAAAGGAGAAAATTTTCCTTTAATCAATAGTCGAGAGGTATATTCCCCCTCTACCTTCTTATACATTGATATATTTTATACTACATAAATATTTTTGTTGTCACAAAAACTGATTAAGCAGCAACTATTTCTTGTGCCACAACGTAAGGCTGAACGATGAGAGTGTTAAATCGTTTAGTGCGATCGCCATTCCATTCTCCTACCTGTACTATTGTGGGTTTGGCAATCAATTGTTGATCAATCCATTGTTCTACTGATGGGATGTTATCACTGGCGATCGCTACTCCAACATCTACCAAATTTAGTTCAAGTGCCACCAAAATTACTGCATCTCGTTGTACATGAGGAATTAGCCACTCCCACTCTGCCTCATCCAAAATTTCCGTTAATTCCGCTCTTAAATCCGACATCATTCCCCAATGTTTATTTTATAGATGGCTATTTTCACATTATTAACTAAAAGGTACTTCCTGACAAATGACCAATTACTAAACTTCTGATTTCATTTCATCAATTTCAAATAAAGACACAATTACTCCCGCTATAGGAATAGATATAAAAATACCTAATAATCCTGATACTTTAGCGCCTACTAGCAAAGCAAAGAATACTACTACAGGGTTAAGATTTAGCGCATCTTGCATAATTCGTGGCGCAATCAAGTTGTCTTGTATCTGCTGGAGGACAATACAAGCTATTAAGACTTTCAATGATAACCAAACACCTTGAGACAAGACAACTAAACTAACTGTGCTTACTCCTAATGTTGCTCCTATGCCAGGAATGATATCAAGAATTCCGACTATCACTGACAATATCAAAGCAAAAGGTACTTTTAATATTAAAAAAACTAAAAAAGTCGTACTTGTAAGAAATGCACTTAATAACAACTGACCTCTAAAAAATCCGAGAAAGGATCGTCTGATTATCTTAGTAAATCTATCACGGCGATGTTTTGGTACTATTTTTATGGTAAAGTTCCACAGCTTGTCTCCATCCAGTAGCATAAAAAAAGCCACAACTGCAATTAATATAAATGTAAGAAAGTTCGTCATAAATCCTTGTAAAATAGCCAAGCTAGTAACAAGGCTAGATACGGCTTGGTTTCGTAATTGTTCTTGAAGGAAACTTAAATTTATCTGCAAATTACGACTTTGCAAAAGCCTTTCTAGTCGCTCCAATAAAGGTATTAAAGAATTTACAAAACCAGTTATACTGTCAATTAATTGTTGTCCTTGAGATAAAACCGTTAAGCCTACAGTAATTATCAGACTGCCAATAATCACAATGCTGAACAAGAAAACGACAACAACAGCTACACCGTGGGGCAAAAAACGCCGCAGCCATTGTACAGGATAACTGAGTAAAAAAGCCAAAATTGCCGCAAATGTGAAAATAACAATGACCGCTTCAAAGTAAGCTAAAAGCTGTACAATTGCCCAGCCGGAAGCAACCAAAAGCAAAAAGCGGACTAACGCCAGATTATTTAATCGATCCCAAAAATTCTTGGCTTCAAAGCCGCTCATATATATGTTGGTTAGAGAGAAACTTATGGTAAATTTGCCTAGCAGTTGCATTTAAGCACAAAGTTAGACTTTATTGCTAGAGCGCATTGACCTTAAGAATACAGAGGCTAAGGCGCGATCGCTACCTCCCTAAAGCATATATCTCTTGCTTGTATAGCTTATCGTCCTAAATCATGCATCTCGTTAATTACCGTGGCACACTTTTGTGTCAACGCCTCCAATTCTTCTTTATTACTGGAACTGGGAACATCGAGCAAGTTACCAATTCTCACAGTGATGGGAACTGCGCGAGGTAGGGACGAGCCTTTTTGTAAAATCTCCTCAGTACCCCAGACACTCACGGGTAATATTGGGGCTTTTGCTTTCGTCGCTAGCAGCAGTGCGCCTCTCTTGGGGTCTGTAATTCGACCATCTGGGGTGCGAGTACCTTGCAAGAAAACACCGACGGCCCAACCGTTATTGAGATATTCTAGGGCGGAACGGATGGCATTACGATCGGCATTTCCCCGGCTCACTGGGTAAGCGCCATACAGTTTAATCGCTTGCGCCAGAACTGGGATTTTAAATAACTCTTCCTTAGCCATGTACGCCACTGGACGACGTACACAGTTGGAGACAATTGGCGGGTCAAAGTAACTAGCGTGATTACTCACTACCAATAACGGCCCTGATTGGGGGACATTCTCCGTACCATAAATCTGGCCCCGAAAGTAAGTGTGAAGCATGGGGCTGACGACCGACCATTTAAAGGCGTGGTAAAGTGCCAGACTGATAAACGGTTCGCGGTTTTTGTCCACAAAAGATAATTCAAATCAGACTGAATTTAGCATACGCGATCGCAAGTCCCAGAGCAAACGCCAAAAAGCTGTGGAGATGAATTGCTTCACCCATCTGGGAATACTAAATCCATAAAATATTAGGATTTAGCAGTATGAATATCACTACAGTCAGTATTCCCGGATATCTAATCAGTGAAGAACTTTACAATGGTTCCAGAACGCTGGTTTCTCGAGGGTATCGAGAGAGTGATTCATTAAGAGTAGTGATTAAACTGCTTAAAAATCCTTATCCTAGTTTTAGCGAACTGGTGCAGTTTCGCAATCAATACACCATTGCCAAAAATCTTAACTCACCTCTAATCATCCAAACTTATAGCCTGGAACCTTATCAAAATGGCTATGCGTTGGTGATGGAAGACTTTGGGGGAATTTCTTTGAAAGAATGGGGAACAGGGGAAAACCGCCGAAATATTACGGAGTTTTTACAGATAGCGATCGCACTGTGCAACGCCTTAGATATACTATACCGCGATCGCATTATTCATAAAGATATTAAACCCGCCAATATTCTAATTAATCCCGAGACCAAACAAGTTAAATTAATTGACTTTAGTATTGCATCCTTACTACCACGGGAAACTCAAACACTAATGAATCCCAATGTGTTAGAAGGGACACTTAGTTATATTTCTCCTGAACAAACAGGAAGAATGAACCGAGGGATTGACTACCGGACTGACTTGTATTCATTAGGTGTAACTTTTTACGAGTTATTGACGGGAGAATTACCCTTTCAATCAAACGATCCGATGGAGTTGGTACATTGTCATTTAGCAAAACTTCCACCAAATATAAATAAAACTCACCCTAAGCCTCTGCTTACCAAGGAGAGGATGCCAAAGGCGGGTGAGGTTTCTTTTCCTATTCCTCAAGTTCTCTGCGACATCGTGATGAAATTGATGGCGAAAAACGCTGAAGACCGCTATCAAAGTGCATTGGGACTGAAATTTGATTTAGAAAATTGTTTATCTCAACTCCAAGAAACTGGTGAAATGAAGAGTTTCTCAATTGCACAACTAGATGTGTGCGATCGCTTCATTATTCCTGATAAACTCTATGGACGGGAAACAGAAGTAGAAACCCTACTCCAAGCATTTGAAAGAGTTAGCCTTGGTGCAACAGAAATGATGCTGGTAGCTGGTTTTTCCGGTATTGGTAAAACCGTTGTAATTAATGAAGTTCATAAACCAATTGTTAGACAACGCGGTTATTTTATCAAAGGTAAATTTGACCAATTTCAACGGAATATTCCCTTAAGTGCATTGGTACAAGCATTTCGGGATTTCATGGAGCAACTATTAACAGAAAGTGATAACCAAATCCAGCAATGGAAAAGCAAAATATTAGAAGCTGTAGGTGAAAATGGACAAGTAATTATTGAAGTCATCCCGGAATTAGAAAGAATTATTGGTCAACAACCATCGCCTCCAGAATTATCAGGAAATGTTTGTCTTGAACAGGGACATTCATCTTTGGCTGCTTTTGCCTATGGAAGTTATGGTGTATTTCTTTGTGCTGTAATTGGAGATGTCGATACCGCTTATTACTCAAGTCAAATAGCTTTAAAGCTACTAGAAGAATACCAAAGTAAAGAAATCAGTTCAAAAATTTATATGATTTTTGGTGTTTTTATCTGTGCTTACAAGGAGCATGGTCGAAATACACTCACAGCTTTACGAGAAAGTATCCAGTGTGGGCTAGAAGTTGGAGATATTGAACACGCTAGCTATTCAATGATGGCTGAATGTACGCATTTATTTTTAATGGGAGAAACTCTAGATGCTGTTGAAGAAAGGCAAACCAAATATATTAATCTACTTTTAAAACTCAAACAAAAACATTGTGTTGATTATGCCCAGGTTTGGAGACAAATCACCTTAAACTTACTCGGTCGCTCCTCTCACCAATATTACCTGACTGGGGTTGATTTTGATGAGACAGAAATGTTGCCGCATCTTCACAACACCCACAATCATCAGTCACTATTTGCCATCTATCTTGCCAAAACAGCTATCCTTTATACCTTTGACCAGTATGAACAGGCTGCAAGCAATGCAGAAAAAGCCACCGAGTATATGGATGGAGCCTTTGGTCTACTGTTAGTTGTGGCACATAACTTTTACTACTCTTTGTGCTTACTTGCAAAGTATTCTAGCTGCGATCGCCAACAAGATCAGCAAGAATCTTGGTTAAATCAGGTAGCTAGCAACCAAAAACTCATGCACTATTGGGCTAGCTATGCTCCTGTTAATTTTCAGCACAAGTATGACTTAGTTGAGGCAGAAACAGCGCGGGTAATGGGAGACAAGCTCAAAGCGATGGAACATTACGATCGCGCCATCTCTCTCGCCAAAGCTAACGGCTACATCCAAGAAGAAGCACTTAGCAACGAATTAGCAGCCAAATTTTACCTCGCCTGGGATAAAGAAAAAGTCGCCCAAGCATATATGCAAGAAGCATATTACTGCTACGCTCGTTGGGGCGCAAAAGCTAAAATAGAAGACCTAGAAAAACGCTATCCCCAACTACTCCAACCCATCCTGCAACAGCAACGAATCAACCTCAACCCTTCAGAAACTATTGCTTTTCATGGGACTTCCTCTTCCACTCGCACTTCTAGCGCTGGCAGCACCAGTATTTCTGATGCACTAGATTTTACCTCTGTCCTCAAAGCGGCTCAAACTATCTCCAGTTCCCTAGAATTAGATCAACTTGTTGCCAGCCTCACCCGCATTATCCAGGAAAACTCTGGCGCGAAAAAAGCTGCACTAATTCTTCCTCAAGAAGATACTTGGCAAGTTAGGGCAATTACCTCAAATTCCCAGATTGGTATTCAAACTATTCTTGAACCACAATCACTAGACAATTGTCAAGATATTCCCGTAAATATTATCAATTACGTCAAAAATACCAAGCAAACAGTTGTTATAGACAATTGCACAACAAATATTATTGGGTTAATTGGGGAATATATGCACCGAACACAACCCCAGAGTGTATTATGCACACCTATTATTAATCAAGGGCGTTTGGTGGGGATTCTTTATCTAGAAAATCGCCTGACGCAAGGGGTATTTACTAGCGATCGCCTTTCTATTATAAATTTCCTCTGCACTCAAGCTGCAATTTTTTTGGAAAATGCCCAATTATATAATCATCTTCAGGAGCGCGGAAAGTTCTTAAGTAGTATTTACGAAGGTGTTGGCTGTCTAATATTTGTAACTGATATCCGGGATAGTGGTAGGTTTGAGTATACAGGATGGAGTAAATCGTGCGAATTAGCGGTTGGTATACCTGCTTCCCAAATGCTAGGTAAAACTCCGCAAGAAGTCATCGGTTCTAATGAAGGTGCAGCAGTCGAGCAAAAATATCTGGATTGTTGTCAAAAGGGAATACCCGTCACCTATGAAGAATGTCTAACATTTAATCACCAGAAAATTTGGTGGTTAACGACACTCAGTCCATTAAAAGATGAGATGGGCAAAGTTTATCGCATAGTTGGGACAACTATTAATATTAGCGATCGCAAACAAGCTGAAGAAGGAGTAATAGAAAAATCTCAAGCGCTCGGAACAGCCTTAGCAGATTTACAACAAGCACAATTACAAATTGTTCAGAGTGAGAAAATGTCAGCACTGGGTAATTTAGTTGCTGGAGTAGCCCATGAAATGAATAACCCTTTGGGCTTTATTACTGCGAGTCTCCAACAAGCTAAACCCACCATTGCTGATATTATTGAACACTTAAAACTATATCAAGCAAGTTCTTTCAATGCCGATGATCAAATCAAAGAACATGCCGAAGAAATTGATTTAGATTATACCTTAGAAGACTTACCTAAAATTCTTGATTCAATGGTGATAGCTTGCGATCGCCTCAAAAATATCAGCACTAGTTTAAGAACTTTTTCCCGTGCTGATAAAGATTACAAAGTGCCGTTTAATATCCATGAAGGTATCGAAAGCACGATTTTAATTCTCAAACATCGCCTCAAAGAAAACGAACAACGTCCAGCAATTGAAGTGACCACTGATTATGCTAATCTGCCCAAAATTCAATGTCTTCCTGGACAATTAAACCAGGTATTTATGAATATTCTAGCTAATGCTATTGATGCTTTGGAAGAATCAAATACTGGGCGAACTTTTCAGGAAATTAAGAAAAATCGTAACCAAATTACAATTAAAACCTCCTGGGTAAATGGATGCGTAAAAATTGCTATTGCTGATAATGGCAATGGGATGAATGAAGAAGTGAAACAAAAGATTTTTGATCACTTATTTACTACAAAAGTTGTGGGAAAAGGGACGGGATTCGGGTTAGCGATCGCTCATCAAATTGTTACAGAAAAACATGGAGGAGCGATCGAGGTAGATTCTAGACCAGGCGAAGGTACTGAATTTGTGATTCACTTACCGATATAGGATATACATCCATCTGCATATTCACATGAGTTTTCTGGAAATCTTCAGCCCAAATATTTATCTCTGCTAGTCCATGCTTACCCAATTTAGACAAACTCTTCAGAAACAGTGGCCTTTTAGATGTGTCCGTTTCATTAAGAATCGCCCCTCCTCACTTACCCACAAAACATTAATTAATATGGCACTGCGAGTAATGGCGGTGGTACTCGTGTCTGCTGGGGTGAGCTATATCCATGTTATGTCTCGTTTGGAAACCCAGACCCAAACACAGCTAGAAAAGTACATCAGCGCACGGGGAGAGCAAGAAAGTAGTATCTTTAAACTTGCACAGGATAACCTCGCTTTGGTGCGCGATCGGCTTTTGCTGGAATTCAAACAACCCACTAATATTGACTTCCAGGCTGAATTTGAGCGGCAGTATTTTTCCTGGAACGATGGTACCCGACGCAATTTTCCTCAAAATCGACCGACCAAAGACTTTGATTCGACTCGATATGCGGGATTATTCATTGGTCGAAATGTGCAAACCACTGAAGAACTACAGCAACGCCTGTTCAGGGCTAACACACTAATTAGTGCCTACGGGTCTGCTTGGTCTAATCGGTTTGTCGATACCTATTTTGTTACACCAGAAAATGTATCGGTTTGCTACTGGAAAGGGTTGGCATTCGCGTTGGAGACACCGCCCGATCTCTATCATCCAAAAGAGGAATATTTCTATATTGCCGCTCCTCAACATAACCCGTCTCGAACGCCGAAATGGACAGGTGTTTATCTTGATCCAAGTGTTAAGGTCTGGATGGTTTCGGCAGTTGTACCGATTTATGAGGGCGATCGCTTCCTGGGCATTGTAGGACATGATGTGGCCTTAACCCAACTGATGGAGCATACGATCCAGGATCAATTACCGGGCACCTACAATCTAATTTTTCGCTCAGACGGTCGTTTAATTGCCCACCCCCACCGGACTGCGGAAATTCAGCAAGCTCAGGGTCAACTCAAAATCGATGTAATTAACGATCCCCACCTCAACCGCATTTTTCAGCTAGTGACAAACGCTAAACCCAAAACCCACGTCCTTGAAAATAGTCAAGACCGTGAATACCTAGCAGTGGCTCGCTTACAAGGGCCAGACTGGTATTTTGTCACAGTCTATCCCAAATCACTGCTATCGGGGGCAGCATGGGATACGGCTCAATTTATCTTAATGTCTGGTGCAGTAGCGTTGCTGGTTGAAGTGTTGTTGCTCTTGTCGGTGTTGCAACAACAAATCGCTAAACCCCTCCAGAAATTAACCGCCGCTAGTAACCAAATTGCTAACGGTGATTTTGCGATCGATCTCGATACTACGCGACAGGATGAACTGGGAGGACTTGCTAGTTCTTTCAACAGTATGGCAAGTCAGTTAAAGACTTCTTTCATCGAACTTGAACAGGTAAATAATGCGTTAGAGCTAAGGGTTGAGGAGCGGACAACAACATTACAAAAGACACTTGAAGAACTACGCCGTACTCAAGCCCAGATGATCCAGAGTGAAAAAATGTCAGCCTTGGGGCAGCTGGTGGCAGGCGTGGCACATGAGATCAATAATCCTGTCAGCTTCATTTACGGCAACCTCACCTATGTACAAAATTATGCTCAAGATTTATTGGAATTTATTCAGCTTTATCAGTATCACTATCCCAATCCAGTCGCTGAAATTCAAGCTGAGGCTAAAGAATTGGATCTAGAATTTATTCAAGATGATCTGCCCAAAATGCTGTCTTCGATGGAAATTGGCACCAATCGCATTCGTGAAATTGTGTTATCACTTCGCAATTTCTCACGTTTAGATGAAGCTGAATTTAAGGCGGTTGATATTCATCAGGGCATTGATAGTGCGTTATTAATTTTGCAACATCGTTTGAAAGCTCAACCGCAGCGTCCAGCAATAGAAGTGATAAAAAGCTATGATAAATTGCCTCCGATGATCTGCTATCCCGGCGAACTCAATCAGGTATTTATGAATATTTTGTCTAATGCGATTGATGCGTTAGAAGATGCAAATCAGCAGCGCACGCCTACAGAAATTGCTTCACACCCCAACACAATTTGGATTCATACTCGCTTGCTATCTGAAAAACAAATCATGATTTCCATCGCAGATAACGGTCTTGGAGTTCCAGAGACAACTCTAACAAGGCTATTTGACCCCTTTTTCACGACTAAAGATGTGGGTAAAGGATCTGGATTGGGTTTATCTATCAGCTATCAAATTGTGACTGAACTGCATCAAGGTAAACTTGATTGTAATTCCACATTAGGAAAGGGCACAGAATTTGTCATAACCTTACCGATAGAAGCTAACTTCATAGCTTGATGAGAATTTACAATTACAACATCAATCGGAGATATGGCAGTTTGCAATTGCGTTGAGTACAGACAATTTGTAGTTGCGCACAGATGTGCGCCACTACGTACACTGCGGGACGCTTACGCGAACGCGGAGCGTCCCGCAGGCATGGAATGTTTTTTTAACTGGAAGTCCTTTATTTTGAAGTGCCTAAATCAGCAGCACTCTGGATATTTTTTAATATTAAGTCAGGGCTACTACGTTTAATCAATCCAGTTAGCACTTTACCAGGGCCAATTTCCATTACTCGTTCAATCCCGTTGGCTGGTAATTGCAGACAAATTTCTCGCCATCTTACAGAACCAGTCATTTGTTTATTTAGGCGCTGCTTTAAAATCTCGGCATCAATAGACGCAATTGGTTCTACATTAGACAAAACTGGCACAGTAGCTGGCTGAAATTCTACAGATTCTAAAATATCTTGAAATTCCGCAGCTGCTGGTGCTATTAAATGTGAGTGAAATGCTCCAGAAACTTTTAGGGGAATCGCACGCTTTGCTTTAACTTGAGTCATCACCGCTTGTACAGCCTCAGTCGTGCCTGAAATTACCACCTGAGCCGGACTATTGTCATTTGCTAGCACTACATCAGGCGTTTGGGCGATGACTGTTTCCAACTGTTCGCTGTCAAAGTTCATCAAAGCCGCCATCATCCCACCGACGGCACTATCCATGAGTTCTGCACGACGCTTTACTAGATATAAACCAGCCGACCACTCAAAGACACCCGCTACATAAAGGGCAGAATATTCTCCCAAACTGTGGCCAGCAACTAAATCTGGCTGGTGTCCATCTTCTCGGAGAAGATCAGCAAGAATGCTTTCTACCACATAAAGAATTGGTTGAGTGTATAGCGTCTGTGATAGTTTTTCTTCTTCTTTTTGACAGATTTCTATTACAGACCAGCCTAAAATTTCCTCAGCCTGGGCAAATTTGTCTTTAGCCGATGGTATATCTAATAAATCCATTCCCATTCCCAGCGCTTGAGAACCTTGTCCGGGAAACACCCATGCAGTTTTTGTCATTTGTCAAGAGTCAGTGGTCATTGGTCATTTGTCATTGGTCATTTGTCATTGGTCATTTGTCATTAACAAAGGACAAACGACTAATGACATAGACGCGTCAGCGGCTTCTTGCAGGGTAGGACAATATATTATCTTCCCCATTGAAAAATTGCCGCACCCCAGGTAAGACCGGCACCAAAGCCGGATGTAGCAACTATGTCGTTAGGTTTAATTTTCCCTTGACGTACTGCTTCATCTAAGGCTAATGGGATGGAAGCAGCTGAGGTATTGCCGTACTGGGCGAGATTACTTATAACTTTATGTTCTGGGATATTTAAGCGTTGGGCAACGGCATCGATAATTCGTTGATTGGCTTGATGCAATATCAGCCAATCTATTTGCTCAACGGTGAGATTAGCTTGAAACAAGGCTTTATCAATGATTTCTGGCACTTTTTGGACAGCAAAGCGGTAGACTTCTTTGCCGTTCATCGTAATCGGTCGGTAAGTGCCTTTTGTAATATTTACATTAGGGAGCAGTTCTTGGGAAGCGCCTGCATAAGCAAGGTTGAGGTAATGGTTTTGAGTACCATCACTTTTAAGGGCAAATCCTAATAAGCGATCGCTTTTGTCAGCTTGCAATACTACAGCCCCTGCACCATCACCAAACAATACACAAGTACGCCGATCTTCCCAATCTACCCAGCGAGACAGGATATCTGCTCCGATCAATAGCACGTTTTTATAGACACCGGTTCTAATATATTGGGCTGCTGTAACTAGACCAAACACAAAGCCAGAGCAGGCTGCTGTCAAGTCAAAAGCTACTGCGTTTGTGGCTCCTAATTGAGCCTGTACTTGACAAGCACTACCAAACAAATCATCAGGGGTGGAAGTCGCTAGCAGAATCAAGTCTAGGTCTTCTGGTTTAATTCCCGAAGCTGCGATCGCCTGACTGCTGGCGGCAGTAGCGAGTACACTCAAAGACTCAGATGGCAGAGCTAATCGCCGTTGACGAATTCCTGTTCTTGTAGCGATCCACTCATCTGATGTTTCAACTAGTTCACTCAATGTCTGGTTATGTAAGGAAGTTGCTGGTACTGCCGAGCCGCTTCCGGTAATTGCTACGCCTAAGTTTTGCACTCCTAATCTCCCAAGCTATCAGCTTTTTGTCCTTTGTGAGCCAGTGCGGTCTTCTCCCAAGGGGAGACGCTAAAAGCGATGGGGGTTTCCCCCATGAGCAACTGGCGAACCCGCAGGGTCTTTTGTCAGTTGTCCTTTACAAATGACCCATGACTAATGACCAATGACTAACCGCTCTCGCGCTCTAGGATATATTGGGACTGAATTCGTTGTATCACCTGGTTGTCAACAGCTTCTTTTGCCATGCGAATTGCATTAAAAATTGAAGGAGCTTGGGAGCTACCGTGACCGATAAAACAAACTCCTGCCACGCCTAACAGCAATGCACCACCATGTTCTGCGTGATCCATTCGCTGCTTAATCCGCTTCAGGTTTGGTTTTAAGAGTGCTGAACCGATTTGACCGTGCAATCCTTGGGGCAATTCTTCCCGCAGAATTTGCAGAATCACTTCTCCGACTGCTTCGGCAAATTTTAATAATACATTGCCTACAAAGCCGTCACAGACAATCACATCAAAGCGACCGGAAAGCACATCACGCCCTTCAGCATTGCCAATAAAGTTAATTTGGGAATTTTCGCGTAGCAGTTGGTGGGCGCGGACGGCTGCATCATTGCCTTTAGAGTCTTCTTCACCGATATTCAGCAAACCCACCTTCGGTTCAGTTGTACCCAAGACATACTGACTGTAAGCTGACCCCATAACGCCAAACTGCTCTAAAAACTTGGGACGGCAATCTACATTTGCGCCAACATCAAGTACCAGCACTGGCTTACCAGCAATAATTGTCGGAAAAACTGTGCCGATGGCTGGGCGATCAATTCCTGGCAATCGTCCTAAGCGGAGCAAAGCTGATGCCATCGCTGCCCCAGAGTGACCCGCAGAAAATACGGCATCTGCCTTTTGCTGCTTGACTAAATCCATCGCCACATTGATAGAAGCCTTACGTTTGCGTCTAACTGCATTTAAAGGCTCCTCATCCATAGCGATCGCTTCCTCAGCAGTCACGATCTCCACCTGCCCTAAACTTGTTTTTGATGGCAAGGCAGCTTCTATTTGTTGAGGATCACCAACCAACAATACATCTACACCCAATTCTTCTCTTGCTCGCAATGCGCCAGCAACGATTTCACCAGGTGCGTGATCCCCTCCCATTGCGTCAATTGCGATCCGTACGCGAGTCGATCCCATTGCTCACAGCTTCTAGAAACCTTACAAATTTTACCAGATGGCTTTGCCGAAAAAGCTTAACTTTCTGACCGCCAAATTTCTTCTGTTACTATTGCAACAATTTTTGCTGGCAAGCTCAAGATAGCACGAATTTGGGCATCGGGCATGGAGCAATAGCCCGCCTCCCCTGCTTCCCCTGCTCCCCCTGCTTCCCCTGCTCCCCCTGCTCCCCTACTTCCTACTCCCCACTCCCTTCTACCCAATTAACTAGCGTCCGAACGCCGTAACCCGTTGCCCCTGCGCCGTTGTAGCCATTTTCTTTATCTGTCCACACTGGGCCAGCAATATCTATGTGCGCCCAAGGGGTTTCTTTGACAAATTGTTTGAGGAAAAGGGCAGCGGTAATTGCACCGCCTGGGCGCGGGCCTGTATTTTTCATGTCCGCTATACCAGACTTTAGCCCTTCAAAATATTTTTCTTCCATTGGCATCCGCCAAATCTTTTCTCCTGAAGTTTCCGCAGCTTTTTCGATCTGGGAAGCTACAGCATCATCGGGAGTGTATAAACCAGCAATATCTTCACCCAAGGCAATGACGTTGGCACCAGTCAGAGTGGCTAAATCAACGATCGCATCTAATTCCAATTTGTCGGTATACACCAAGGCATCTGCTAAGGTCAAACGTCCTTCAGCGTCGGTATTGTTCACTTCGATTGTTTTGCCATTTGATGCTGTGAGAATGTCTCCTGGGCGCATTGCATGACCGCTAATCATATTCTCAGTCACTGCCGAGATAAAGTGAACTTCTGAATCTGGCTTGAGTTGAGCAATTGCTTTTGCTGCGCCCAAGGTGGCTGCTGCACCACCCATGTCAATTTTCATGGTTTCGATGCCGCTACCAGCACCTTTAATGTTGAGTCCGCCGGAGTCGAAGGTTAAACCTTTGCCAATAATTGCCAGTTTCTTTTTGGGTGTACCTTCTGGTTTGTAAGTCAGGTGAATGAATTTAGGCGGCAAATCGGAAGCTTGGGCTACTCCTAAAAATGCACCCATACCTAACTTTTCACACTCTTCCCGTTCTAGAATTTCTATTTGTAAACCGTGTTCGTTTGCGATCGCTTGAGCAGTTTCCGCCAAAGTAATTGGTGTTACTGCATTAGCTGGCGCTGCTACTAATTGTCGTGCCAAATTTACGCCTGACACAATTTGATTGGCGCGGGTGATGGCTGCTTCTTGTCCGCCAAATCCTAGTAAATCTACGGTTTCTATTTGTGAACCTTTATCTTCGGGTTCTGATTTAAAGCGAATATCTTGGTAAAGTGCTAATTCAACACCTTCTGCGATCGCTTGGGCACTGGCTGCTGGATCGTTGTTCCATAATGGAAAACTAAAACCCAGAATTTTGCTTTTTTGCTTTTTTCCTACCCTAGCTACAGCAGCAGCAGCGCGGCGCAAAGTATCTGGTTTTAGTGCTTCTGGTTTTCCTAAACCTACCAAAATCAATTTCCGCACTGGGCTACCAGCATTCACACGGGTAAAAATAGTGCTATTGGCTTTACCTTTAAATTCTTCTTCGGCAATCAGTTCTTTTAAGATCCCAGAAAACTTTTGATCTAAAGTTGCCAGTTCTCCGGTTAACTCTACTGCATCTTCAAATAATCCAATTGCCAAACTATCGCCTGCCCACTCTAGCAAAGGCTTATCACTCGGTTGAATTTTCATTTTGAGATTTTGTGTAAATATTCCTTCTTGTACCAGTATTGCTCAAAATTATTGTTTCATGGTGAGGGGAGTGGGCATTGGGTATAGGGAAGCAGGAATCAGTAGCTATAATTTAGCCAATTGGTATTAATAGCGCTCATTAACGAGTCTTTGATACTCATTAATCCACCTCGGAACTCCGTTAACGAGTCTTTGATACTCGTCAATCCACCTCAGAACTCCGTTAACGAGTCTTTGATACTCGTTAATCCACCTCAGAACTCCGTTAACGAGTCTTTGATACTCGTCAATCCACCTCAGAACTCCGTTAACGAGTCTTTGATACTCGTCAATCCACCTCGGAACTCCGTTAACGAGTTTTTAATACTCGTCAATCCACCTCGGAACTCCGTTAACGAGTTTTTAATACTCGTCAATCCACTTCAGAAATCCGTTAACGACTATTAACTTTACTGTTTTACTTCCTGTCCCATGCCCCATGCCCTATCTCCCAATTTTATTTGCGTCAATATTAAATTTGTTGGCGATCGCTGCTATTATTTCTTGCTCAAGTGGTGTAGTCTTATTGTCAAGCTGGGCAATTTTTTTACACTGAACGAGCAAGGGTACAGCAAAATCACGATTTAGCTGATTGAGCAGTATATCTAAAGACTTAGGCGATTTGATATTTTGGGCAATGGCATCCAACGAGGTCGGACTGAGTTTTACAGCTTGTAATTCTGGCAAAATTTCTTCCAAAGTCTTATCTGGATGGCTAGCCAAAATCATGTGAACTAAGATTTGATCCATGACGGCTTCTTGAGCGATCGCACTTTCTAGATACTTTTCACTTTCGGCTTTTAATGTTGCCAATGTCTGCGGGGATGCTAGAGAAGTTGATTCATCCAGCTTGGTTTCATAAAATCGACAAGCAGCATACCCCAATGAATAAATCATCGTTGCATTTGAACTAGCTCCAATTACCGCACCCGCTAAAGGCACATTTCGCAACAAGCCTAATCCGGCAGCTTTCAACAAACGCCCTCCACCCAAAGCCAGCCCAAAAATTGCCAAAATTTCACCTTTACGGGCAGGATCTTTTAAATCTAGCCCGTAGACAGATGCAATTTGATAAAGCATTTCTGACTGCAATTTTGTTGTCGCTGTTAAATCAATTGCCAACAATGCAACTGCTATACCTGGCAAAATACTAGTAGCTAGTCCCACCGTCCCTGCTTGAGTTGCTTTTTCCACCATAATTCTGTGAGCAATCTGGCTGGGTGATTCATTTGGATACTGTTGCTTAAGCTTGTTTACCGCCGCTTCTGCTTTTTCCAAATCAACAAGGTTAGTATCATTAATTAGCCAATTTAGATTTAACACTCCAGATAGTTTTCTAATCAGCCAATTTTCGCTGAGGCGATTCACAACCTGACCGCTGCTTTGAGTTGTTTGCTCAATCAACTTGTGTGTTTCTTTAGCTGTCGTTTCTCCCACTCCTACTGCTGTGTCTAAAACTGCTTGACCAGTATGAGCAACAGTTTTAATAAAAGACTCGAATATAGAAGGTTCATTTTCTACCGATGATTGAGTCTGAATTCCTACTTCTGAAGTTTCTCTGGATGAATTAACTAATTTATTCACCTCTGTTTCTTTGGGTTTGTCTGCCATTGCTTGAAACCATCCTGTAAAGCCTCTCTATTTAAAGTTGTAGCGAAGTTTGAGCGGCTTTGACATCTCTCGATAAGTACAATTCGTTAGACCAATTAGAAATTAGAATAGTCCTTAACTATAGACATACGATGGATGACAGAGGTTCTGATCTTACAACTGATAACCTAATGTCAACAACACTTTGTCTTTTAGAGTAGTGAGGATTTCTGGAGTCAGAACGCCTACTTTTATTTGTAATCTTGTTTTATCAATTACCCGCAATTGGTGGCAAAGGGCAACTGAATCTCGTTCTAATCCACCTTCAGCATTTTGAATTAATAAACAGGTTGGCAAAGATGCACGACGTAAATTTGTTGTTAGAGGAATAGTGATGATAGTGGTGGAGAATTCAGCAACGATATCATCTTGAAAAATAATAACTGATCTTGTGCCTCCTTGCTCAGAACCCTTGGTGGGGTCTAAATTGGCTAGCCATACTTCACCTCGTTTAACCTTCATTTAAAATCTTCTTGTGTAAGAATTTCTGCATATTCTTCTAATCCTGCTTCAGCTAGTTGATGATCTTCCTGAGCAAATTCACTGTAAAGATCAGCTACTTGATTTTTATCTATTTGCCAGTTAATATTCCTGCTGCGGAATTTGAGGAAGGCAATAAAATCACTAACCTGTTTGAGTTGTTCTTCATTCAATTTGTCTAATTCTAGGCTGAGTAACTCTTTGAGAGCAACCATTTCGTAGTCTCCAAAAATGTGTAGTTAAGCTTTTTCAGGACACAAATATTATTTGAAGGTGACGAGATATTAGAAGTCCTTTACCCTATTTTCTCAACAAATAAGGAAAAATAAAGGTTATCATCTGCCTGAATTTATGTGTAGCATACTTTTTACTTTTTAACTCTACCTATATCAGCTTTACTTTCTAAAAAGTCGTTAGCCTTAAGAATTTCGTAGAGATTAGTATCTTGTTCTAGCAAGCAAGCGTGTCCACAATGGGGCAACACCACTATTTTCTTATTTGGTAAGATGTTGCCTATCCGCTTCACTTCAGTTACAGAAGGTAAAAGGCGATCGCTACCACCAGCAATCAACAAAACTGGTTGAGTTAAACGCCTTAACTTTTCCTCATCTATATCAAACTCTCGCAGTAAAGACAACCGCCAAAGAACGGTTTCTGCTGGGACAGAACGCATCGTTTTTAGCAGATCGAGGCGATCGCTCCGAGAAATGCGTGACAAAGATGCTAAAAATGGCAACAAGCCTAGTGCGCCAATATCATACAATCCTGTTGGCACTAGGTAAGTTAGCTGGGATGCCCAACTTAACCAAGGGCGAAGCTGAAAGGCCGAAGCTGGGTTAATTAAGATAATTCGCTTAAATAAATGGGGTGCTTGGATTGCGACTTTCATTGCCAAGCAACCACCAAAGGACTCACCACACAAGTAAACTGGTCTCTGAGAGCTTTTTTCTAATTCGGCATCGATCAAGTCCAATACACTCTTAGTTAGGGCATCCCAAGTGTTAAGGCCTTTCCGGGGAAGCGCCAAAGAGCGCACATCAAAGCCAGTTTCTAATCCTACGGTTTGCGATCGCAATAGTTGACCAGTTCCATCCATTCCTGGCAAATATACCAACAGGGGATACTCTGGCTGTACTCGTTCAGGAGTCAGGAAACAAGGATTTAGCTCAACTTCTTGGATAATCATTGGTCATTGGTCATTGGTCATTGGTCATTAGTCAATGGTATAAAACTTTTGGATTGCTGATTGTTGCTGTTATGAGCTTCGGTAGTTTTGAGCAAAAACAAAAAAGGTCTTGGAACAAGCTACTGAAAGCCGTTGAGACAATCCAAAATTGTTCGACTGAGTGGAGCCGAAGTCCAAAATCGAATGCTTTTAATAGCAACCTTGACGCAGTAAATTGCTAATTTCACCATGACAGTGTTCTGTCAGTTCAGCCACAACAGTTCTGGCTTGTTTGCCATGATATTTTTTATGATGTTGGGGCGTAATCCAATAAGGACGACCGATTAACACCGCAACCCGACGATAAATTACTAAAGGATGCCAACCACCTTGGTTAAATAAGGGTTCTGAAGGGTCAAATACACTCAAAAGCTTTAAGGGGAAGCCGGAAGTGTTGACCTCTTCTAAGGAGGCGATCGCGATCGGTAAAATAGCTAAATCCTGTACATTCGCTCGTAATGCCAAATGGGCAAATCCTCGCTGAAACTCACCCAGATAATTTGGCTGAGTAAATTTCACCATTGGTTCAGTCCCTTCTGGAAATACTCCTACCATCTGCTTAGACTGCAATAGCGTCTGCGACTGCGAAAAAAAGCTTTGCTGGCGGTTTTGAGCCTCTTCCAAGGGAAAACACCCCAATTGTCCAGTGACAATCTCCCGCATTATTGGCACTTGTCCCATGTAGTGATGGCAAGCGAAGCGAATCGGACTCGATAACGCCGTCATTAAAATCAGTGCATCCATAAAGCTGCGGTGATTGCTGACTACCAACACGCTGGCATTCTGGGGAATGCGATCCTCGTAATAGCGAAACATTTGCGTTGAGAGTGCCGCCACCAAAGCGCAAGAAATCTCTAGGGGGCTATTTCGACTCATACCTAATCAATATATTTTCCGATAAATATGGCAGTTGATCATAATTTAATTTTTACATTTCTTTACTATTGCCATGACCGTCTTAAGATAGAAATATCTCATCCACAAAAGCAGCTAGATTTTCTACTTTCTCAGTTATGTATTCTTGATCACAATATATCTAATAGAAACTATTCAAAAAAATTATGATTAGTTAATTTCCATCTTTTAGGTAAAAATGAGTTGAATTGATGCCTATTACAAAACAATTTTTGACCTAATAAATTTGCTAACATTAAGGTGTTCTTGGAAAAAATGGTAATAATATTGTATAATTACCTGGTTTTGCTGAAAAAAACTAAATGTAAAACGTTTTAATAAGTTAATTTTTATTTTGCATGAATCTAGTGAATAAAAAAGAATTGACATTTGCGCTAACAACACCCTTATATTATGTAAACGATGTCCCCCATATAGGCAGTGCTTATACAACGATAGCAGCAGATGTTGTCGCACGATTTCAAAGACTGCTAGGGCATCGAGTATTACTAATTACAGGTACAGATGAACACGGGCAAAAAATTCAGCGATCGGCAGAAAGTTTAGGCAAAGCACCGCAAGAGTTTTGCGATGAAATTGTTCCTAGCTTTGTAAATTTATGGCAGTTATTAGACATTCAATACGATCGCTTTAGTCGGACTACTGCACCTCGTCATGAAGCGATCGTTAAAGAGTTCTTTGAGCGAGTCTGGGAATCTGGTGACATCTACCAGGGACAACAAAAAGGCTGGTACTGCGTATCCTGCGAAGAATTCAAAGAAGAACGGGATCTGCTAGAAGGACACCGTTGCCCGATTCATACTAACAAAGAAGTGGAGTGGCGAGACGAGCAAAATTATTTTTTCCGTTTATCCAAATATCAAACTAAGCTGACAGAATTTTATCAATTTAAGCCAGATTTTATTCAACCAGAAAGTCGGCGTAATGAAGTCCTCAGCTTTGTCAATCAAGGGCTACAAGACTTTTCCATTTCGCGGGTAAATCTAGATTGGGGTTTTCCTGTACCAGTTGATCCCAAGCACACCCTTTATGTCTGGTTTGATGCGCTGCTAGGTTATGTCACAGCATTACTAGAACCAGATGCAGAACCAACTTTAGCGAATGCTTTAAAAACATGGTGGCCGATTAACTTGCACCTAATTGGTAAGGATATTCTGCGCTTCCATGCAGTTTATTGGCCGGCAATGCTTTTGTCGGCTGGCTTACCCTTGCCAGAGCGAGTATTTGGGCATGGCTTTTTGACCAAAGATGGTCAGAAGATGGGCAAAAGTCTGGGTAACACCCTTGATCCTATAGCGTTAGTTCAGCGCTATGGTAGTGATGCCGTTCGTTATTACTTCCTTAAGGAAATCGAATTTGGCAAGGATGGAGATTTTAATGAAGTAAGGTTCATTAATGTTCTGAATGCAGATTTGGCAAATGATTTAGGTAATTTGCTCAATCGCACCTTGAGCATGGTGAAAAAGTACTGCACTGAGAATAATGTCCCATCAATCGGTAATGAAGGGATTCCTGACGAAAATCCTTTGAAAGCAATTGGTTCACGTCTAGGGGAACAGGTAAAACAAGCATACCAAGAGTTAGCTTTCAGTCAAGCCTGCGTAGCCATATTTTCGCTGGCGCAAGCCAGTAATAAGTTTATTGATGAACAAGCTCCTTGGTCATTATATAAACAAGGACAGCAGGAGTCGGTGGAAAAGGTTCTCTACGCAGTTCTAGAATCAGTGAGACTGGCAGCTTATTTGCTATCCCCAATTATTCCGAACATCAGCAGCGATATTTATCAGCAGTTGGGCTTTGGAATAAACTTTAACGATCAAATACAAAGTTCACTTACTGCTCCTTTTGCCACCCATGCAAAATGGGGGATACTATCGAGCAAACAACAGCTGGGTACACCCCAACCGATTTTTAAGCGAATAGAACCCCCGAAAAACGATTAATCCTTATCAAACTCTGATTTTGTTCAATTTCTTATTTTCTCAAAAAATTTATCGTGGCTCAATTTAAATTAGCCGCGGAACATTATCATAAGCCGCTGTGACTAGCATCTAAAAGTTGGTATTTGTATCAAAAATAACAGGGATAAAAATTGAGGTATCACAATGATGTTGAATAATTTGGAAAACGATTCGATCTTTACACCAGAACAAGTTTTGGAGAATCGGGGTCGGGTCGCCATATTTATTGATGGCTCAAATCTATTTTACGCTGCACTGCAACTAGGGATTGAAATCGATTACACGAAGCTATTGTGTCGATTGACTGGAGGTTCTAGACTACTGCGGTCTTTTTTCTACACTGGTGTAGACAGAACAAACGAGAAACAACAGGGGTTTTTGCTGTGGATGCGTCGCAATGGCTATCGAGTCATTGCTAAAGATTTAGTCCAGCTACCAGATGGTTCTAAAAAAGCTAACCTGGATGTAGAAATAGCAGTAGACATGATGGCGTTAGTAGATTCTTATGATACCGCAGTTTTAGTCAGCGGTGATGGGGATTTGGCTTATGCGGTAAATTCAGTCAGCTATCGCGGCGTGCGGGTAGAAGTAGTGAGCTTGCGTTCAATGACTAGTGACAGCTTAATTAATGTAAGCGATCGCTACATTGATTTAGAAGCCATCAAAGAGGATATTCAAAAAACCCCTCGCCAAAGCTATCCATACCGCCCTTTATCTGGGATCGGTTTTTTGGAAGATCCCAGAACTAGTGATGGACACCTAGAAATCCAAGAATAATGGCGCATCAATTTCATAAAAGAGGGAGATGGGGAAAGAGAAAAATTCAAAATTTCTCCTCCGCTCCCTCCTTTCTTGTTTTACCTTTGACTTTTTTATTGATATTTGGTTTAGTCGCTTGTGGGGGCAAATCTCCCCCAGCTTCTCAACAAAATACTGAGACTTCATCTAATTCAGATAGCAATTTGACTTTCTTTGATGTCACTCTAGAACAAGCAGATGAAGTGGGAAGACCGATTTGGAAAGTCAGGGCTAAAACAGCTAAATATACCAAAGAAAAACAGATTGGTCAGGCTGAAAGTCCTTATGGTGAACTATACCAAGATGGCAAAGTAGTTTACCAAATCAAGGCAGATGTAGCAGATATTGAACAAGATGGGAAGCAGTTGTTTCTTAAAGGTAAGATATTTGCCACAGATCCTAGTAATGGGATTGTGTTGCAAGGTAATGAATTAGAATGGCGACCCAAAGAAGATTTGTTGATTGTTCGCAACCAGATTAATGGTACTCATAAACAACTACAAGCAGTGGCACAGGAAGCGCGAGTTAAAACCCGCGAACAGCGCATGGAATTTTCTGGTGGGGTAGTAGCAAATTCCAGTGATCCCCAGATGCAAGTGAGAACTGAGCATTTAATCTGGAATATTAAAGAAGAAAAACTGATTGGCAATCGCCCCATAGAAATTGACCGTTACAAAGATAATAAAATTAGCGATCGCGGCAAAGGAAATTCTGCCGAAGTCAACTTAAAAACAAAAATTGCCACTGTCCAGAAAAATGCCCAACTAGAATTACTAGATCCACCACTGCAAATAGCTAGTAACTCTATGATCTGGAACATGAACGCAGAAACTGTTACCACAAACTCGCCTACGCGAATGTTTCAACGTGCCGAAAATATCACAGTGACAGCTAATCAAGGTGAAATGAAAATACCACAAAAAACCGTTTATTTAAAAGGTAACGTCAACGCCGTTGGCCAGCGTCGCCAGTCTTTGAGATCCAATACATTAACTTGGTATTTAGACAAGAAGTTAGTTGAAGCTCAAGGAAATGTGACTTATCGACAAATTGACCCACCGTTAAATTTTGCGGGTGAAACAGCCGTTGGTAATCTGCAAACAGAAAATATTGTTGTCAAAGGCGGCAGTTCTAGCGGTAGGGTAGTGACAGAGATTATTCCCCAAGAAAGAGCCGATCGGCGGTAGTGAAATTAGAGGCAGTGGGGAGTAGAGATTAGGGGGTGAGGGAAAAGAGGGTAAATTTTGGTCGACTACTAGGCTACGATCTTAGTATTACAAGTCCTTTGATAACCCATGAACGGATCAAACCGATTAGGTAAGGAATCCTTGCCAACATCTCAGCAAGCAGAACATTCTCGCTATTACGATACAGACCACGAGCATACAGATCATACTTATGGAACTGGAGAGTTGCCTCATCCTCACATCCATAGCGAAGAGTCTTTACGGCGAATTGTCAATCGATTATCGCGTATAGAAGGACATGTTCGTGGTATCAAGACAATGGTGCAGCAAAGTACTCCTTGTCCTGATGTTTTACTGCAAATTGCCGCAGTTCGGGGCGCATTGGATCGGGTAGCACGAATTGTTTTGGATGAACATTTAACTGAGTGTATTGGTAGAGCCGCACAAGAAGGTAATATTGACGTTGAACTTAAACAGTTAAAAGCTGCTTTAGATCGATTTTTACCTTAATATTTAAAAAATAATGTAGAGTGCATTCGCTAAATTCATGATGCACTAACGGCGATACATCAAAATTCAATAGTGCATCATGATCTTCACTACGGTAACATCAGGTTGCGAAGTGGTAACAAACTTATTTTAATAGACTTTTCTTTATTCCCTCCTAGAAAAAGGGAACTAGAAAGGAGCTTATTCTATAAGATAATATGCTAGGCAAAAAAGATAGTTTTTGCCAGAATCATGATACTAAAAAATTATCAATTTCATTATTCTTTAATCGGCACTTTAGATAAGCCACTAATTCTTTTTTTGCATGGCTTCATGGGTAACATTGATGAATTTGATGAAGCCATAAAATTACTATTTGACAAATTTTCATATTTAACAATTGACCTTCCCGGACATGGCAAAACTCAAGTTTTGGGTGGAAATGACTGTTATACAATGGTAAACACTGCTCATGCCTTAATCAACTTGTTAGATGAGTTAAAAATTGCCGAATGCTTCTTAGTTGGTTATTCAATGGGTGGGAGATTGGCTCTATACCTCACCCTGCATTTTCCCGAACGTTTCTTAAAAGTTGTGCTAGAGTCAGCTTCTCCAGGCTTGCCAACAGAAGTAGAACGATTAGAACGCATCAAAATTGATACGCAAATAGGTAGAAAATTAACAAGAAGTATTAAAAAAAGTGATTTCGCAACTTTTTTATCAAATTGGTACAATCAGCCGATTTTTGGTTATATAAAAAATTATCCAGAATACGATCGCATGGTAGAAAGTCGGTTGCAGAACAATCCAGAGGAATTAGATAAATCACTGCGCTTTATGGGTACTGGATGCCAACCTTCTTTGTGGGAAGAGCTACCAGACAATAAAATTCCTCTGCTCTTACTAGCTGGTGAATATGATGAAAAATTTATATCTATTAATACAGAAATGGCTAAACTATGTAAATTTGCCCAGCTAAAAATAATTAGTAATGCTGGACATAATATCCACTTTGAAAATACCTTGGCATTTGTGGAAAATGTCAAAGATTTTTTATCCACAGCAAGTTAAAAATTGGGATAATTTCACTGCTTCTTTACTGCCTTCCTAGAAGGAGTTGGAGATGGTGTCAAATTCGGGGCTGTTGGTTGTTTAGCTGCGGTTAATTCCTCTTGCAACATTTTTTGATAAATTTTAGGCAAAGAGCTACTAACAGAATTAGTTTCTATACCATATCCTAGACTTGTCCAAGTGGGAGAGAGTCGCCGCAAAACATCATTTAACTTTCCCTGACGCAACAGTTTAGAAATATCAGTTCCCCAAACTTTAGAATCATTCAACCAACGGTAAACTACTACATCTTGATATTCTGCTTCAAAACTATAAGCAGTCCAAAACATCATTTGCATTGGATTTGGGTGATAAAGAGGGGCTAAACGATACCAAGTGATATTGATAATTTGATATCTGCCAGCAGCCGTAGAACAATTACCTGTATTTGGACCTGTAACAATTGTGACGCATATCTCAGGATGTCGGCTGAGGTCATTGACTTGCTGTCCACCATATAACAGCGAATAAGGACGGTTCCCACTTGCTTCACTCGCTGAGATGGTTCGCATCAAAGCACGGATATAAGGGTCGCCCTGTTTCATCACCAAAGGCGGCTGTTTATTTTCAAAGATGGGATCAGAAGGCGATCGCAAGTCTCCAATGTACCATTGCAATAAATACACAAAGCCGAGAAGGGCGGCTATTGGGCCAATAAGTTTTTCAACACCTTTGAATTCAAAGCCTTTCAGAGTCCGACTCCTTCAAATTCGCTCTCTTTGCTAGCAACAATGATTGACGAACTCATTCTGACAAAGTTCATCACTCGCTTCACTCAATTTAGAAGTAAGGAATTTGTACAGACGCGATTAATCGCGTCTCCTAACTTTTTCATCAAACAACGTTAGCAAATAATTCCCCAAAGGTTTTCGAGGCTGCTTCCGGTTTGGCAATAATCTCAACAATTTTATTGCATGCATCTGCTTCAACCAGAGCCTCAACAGCAACTTGGGCCACTTTCTGCCTGGGGATGCTACCGTCAAACAGTGTATCTGCACTCTGCATCACAATGTGGTCAGAGTTATCTTCATTTTTCAACCCACCAGGCCGCACAATCGTATAAGTAAGACCACTTTTCTGGATATACTCTTCAGCTTGTTTTTTCCACAACAAAATTAGCCAAAACAAGTTCAGCGGATGAAAAAGCTTTGAAGTACACAAAGACGAAACTAAGACAAAATGCTCAATTCCCTTTGCTTTAGCGGCATCTACTAAATTTTTAGTCCCTTCAAAATCCACTTTATAGGGGCCAGTGGGGTCAAAGCTAGGTTTTGCCCCAGTCGCAACCAACAAAACTGTGCTATCTCCCAATGCCGCAGTTAAACTTTCTGGTTGTAATACGTCGCCTATCACTAATTCGGCTTCAGGAGACAGAATACCCCTAGCTTTGTCTATATCCCGCACCAGGGCTATGACAGGAATATTCCGCGCTATCAATTCTTGCACAATCCGACGACCTGTTTCACCGGTTGCCCCTGCTACAAATGCTTTCATGAGAAATGCTATCCTGGGAAACTATTGTGTGCTTGTTCAGTTCTTTATTTTAGTAATTCTATGGAGGTGATGGCAGATTCATGAGGTTTCGGTCAAAATAGAATCTGAATGCGAAATGACCCAGGTGTGTGGGGAATCATTAATATAGACGAACGCCAATGTATACATTAATGCTTTTATGCTTTCAAGAAAAGGCGAATATAAATCCTGGGAAATAACAGAAGCAGTTTTACCTGTAGCGTCCAGCCAAGAAGAAGGCGAGGACACATTAACACAAACAAATGTAGCGACGCTCACAAAATTTTACGGTCGTTATCAAGATTTTATGGAAATGGCTGCCCCAGTAGAGAAGGTTGCTGAGTATCTTAATGCTCATGCCTCATGGTTTTCGCGCTGCGCTGAACCTATGAAGGTACAATCACTTGGGGAAAATGGCTATGCTTTAACAATTGGTCGTTTTGGTTCTTTTGGTTATGAAGTAGAACCGAAAATTGGTTTGGAACTGTTGCCCCCAGATGAGGGTATTTACCGCATCCGTACAATCCCCATTCCTGACTACCAGCCGCCTGGTTATGACGTAGACTATCGGGCATCTCTACAGTTAATCGGAAACGATGCTTGCAGTAATATTGCCGAGGTTACAAGAGTTGAATGGGAATTGGATTTGATAGTTTATCTTCACTTTCCCCGATTTATTCAGCGATTACCCAAGTCTATAATTCAATCTACAGGCGATCGCTTACTTAACCAAATCGTCCGCCAAGTCTCCCGTCGCTTAACTCGCAAAGTCCAGGAAGATTTTCATAAATCTTTAGAAATACCGTTTGCTGCTAATTTTAAGCAAAAGCACTGAATCAATAGCCCTTTGTCATTTGTCATAAACAAATGACAAAGGACTACTTACTATGCTTGAGTGAGAATTCTTTGGACAATTTGCACCCCAGTAACAGCCTGCCAAGCAAAAAGTCCCAAAAGCGTGAAATTTATCAAAATATGAGTTGCACGCGCCCAATTTGCCCCTTTCTGCATATAAGGGGACAAGGCAGCAGAAAATGCTATCAAACCCGTCATACCCAATCCTGCTAGTAGGTGAGGCCCGACGAACAACTTACCATTATTGATGTAAGTAACGGCCATCCCGCCGATCGCACCTGTCACCATCAAAGCTAGGAGTATAGACCCGATTTGGTAGTGTCTGACGTTATACTTACCTTTAATCAATTCTTTCTTTTCTTCTCCCTGAGCATTTCTGGTACGCTGTACTTGCAGCCCCAAGTAGGCAGCATAAATTGAAAATACTAATAGCGCCCACATGAGCACCGGGTGAAAAAAGTTCAGCCAATATTTTACCGACGTAGAAAGTTCCAGACTCATCGTGTTCTCGCCTAATTATTAAATCTTCATAAAAATTAGCATAACTCTATTTTGTGTGCTTAATGTTGCACAAATTAAAAGAGTCTAAGGGATGAGGAGAGAAGACAAGAGTTAAGCCTCCCTTACCTTTAATTTGCATCCAATCAATAGATAGAATGCTTGCCAAGACTGCGTTTCTTAATTTTTAATTTTAATTTTCAATTTTTAATTGCATAACCCTCTTGCCAAAGTGGATAAACAATCTCAGACTAAATTTTGAGGGTAGACGAACAAAACCCCTGTGTGGGATCTCATTCATGACTGAAAACAACGATACTTTGCTGCTAAAAGCCGCTAAAAGTGGCGATATCAAGGGGCTGTGTGCGCGACTGGCTGCTGGTGCGAAGGTGGACGCGTGCGATCGCCAAGGCACTACGGCATTAATGTTTGCTGCTAATTTAGGCTATACCGAAATTGTGCGATCGCTGCTGGATGCTGGGGCAAATATTAACTTGCCCAGAAAACTATATGGTTTGACGGCATTGATGTTGGCTGCTAGTGCCAAACAGCTTGACATTGTGCAGCTTTTACTATCCAAAGGTGCTGATGTTAATGCCACTAATGAAGATGGCAGCACAGCTTTAATGGCAGCAGTACTCAAAGGTTATATCGATGTAGTGCGAGTTTTATTGGCTGCTGGTGCCCAAGTTAATATCGCAGATAAAGATGATGATACTGCCTTGAAACTTGCCGTTAAACAGGGAAAAATAGAAGTTTTACAAACAATTCTTCAAACTGGTGTCGATGTCAATATTCCAGATGAGGAGGGTGAAACACTCTTAACATTAGCGGCAGATTTGGGATATCTGGAGGCTGTGGAAGCACTGCTGGCGGCGGGGGCTGATGTGAATCTGAAAAATGCCGATGGTGGAACTGCATTATCGGCAGCAGCAGCAGGTGGACATAGTGTGATCGTAGCAGCTTTACTAGATCGAGGTGCTGAAATTAATTCCCAAGATCAAGATGGTGAAACTGCCTTACATCTTGCTGTTGTAGAAGGCTACATTGATGTTGTGCAAGTGTTACTTAATAAGGGTGCAGATGTCCAAATTAAGAACCATCTGGGTGATACGCCACTGCTTGTAGCAGCGTTGCAAGGACACAGCCATATCGTTGAGGCACTGCTGCGTTCTGGAGGAGATATTAATGGGAAAAATCTTGGTGAAGTACCTTTGACGTTGGCGGCATCACAAGGACACACCCAAACGGTGCAAGTGTTGCTAGACTATGGTGCTGATATCAACACTCCGGGGGATGATGGCAAAACTGCTTTGATCAAGGCAACCGAACGCAAGCACACAGAGATTATACATTTGCTACTGGCAAAAGGAGCAGATGTGAATTTTCAAGACTCAGCGAAGGCAACATCATTAATGTGGGCTGCCTCAGCAGGTTATAGCGAAATTGTGCAGTTATTAGTGCAAGCTGGGGCAGATATAAATTTGAAAAACCGCGGCGGTTATACTGCTTTGATGATTGCAGAATTTAATGGTTACAAAAATGTGGTGCGGAGTCTACAAAAAGCTGGGGCGCAAGAATAGCCATCTGAATTCTTCATCTAAAATATTTTCAGAAATATCTTGACAAATCATTAAATGAAGGTTAATAACTTAAATAACGAGAAAGTTTAAAACAGCTAAGTCTAGACCGAAGAAACAAAGAAAGCAAAACTCCGTCGTAACTGTTGTGAACTTGTTACGGCGGAGAAAGGAAAAATTAAAACGCCAAGAGGGAGCAGGCTAAATGCTTGTGTCACAAGAATAGAAAGAAAGCAAAAATGAAGAAGTAAATTTACCTTTTACTTTTTACCTTGTGCCTTTTACCTTTTACCTGCTTTCCCCCTTGACGTTTCCTACTGTGCTAGATGTGCAAAATATATAGTTTTTACTTTAACGAAAAAGTATTGTAAGGATCATTTTTTATGTATCCCCCTAAAGGCTGAATATAGACAACTCGCTAAAAAAGCTTAATATGCGACTATTTAGGCGATCGCTACGGAAATTTAAAGAAAAAATAAAAAATTAAATTTAGTAGAATTACTGTCGTGAATCCCCAGTCACCATCAGCTTTAACCATTCACTGATGACTTGACCAAGGAAAAATGGCTAATTACTATAAAATTTGCATAACCACTAGTGTCATATCATCAGTGTTTTGCTTATCATCACCAATGAATTGCTGAACTTGGTCAAAAAGGTAATCTACAATCTCCTCTGGGCCATCGCAGTATTTGCAAGCTGTATTGAAGCCAGCGACAAAGTTATCTTCATCGAAGCGATCGCCACCAGCGGCAGCAGCATCAGTCAAGCCATCTGTATAGTAAATAATTGTATCCCCAGGCTCTAACTGTACCTGGGCATCTTCATATTGGCTGTTAGCGTCCAAACCGATTAGCATTCCTAGAGTATCTAAACGGCTAACAGTTTTTGTCGCCGCGTGCCACCACAAGGGAGGATTATGTGCCGCATTGCTATAAGACAAAATTCGGTTATGGGGATTATATTCTGAGTAAAATAGCGTTATAAAACGGTGGGAATTTTCTAAATCCGCATACATAACTCTATTTAAGTTTTGCAGAATTCGGGCTGGGGAATTGCCATGTAGCACTTCTCCCCGTAACATTCCCCGCATCATCGTCATAATCAGCCCTGCTGGGACACCTTTGCCCATGACATCTCCAATAACCAAACCCCAGCAACTAGTTTCCGTGCCGCTTTTAATCTTGGGTTGAATCTTATTGTGATTGGTAGCAATAAAGTCGTAGTAGTCTCCGCCGACGCGATTGGCAGGTTTACAGCGTGCCGCCAGGACTGCACCAGGAATTATGGGGCATTGACGTGGCAAAAGTCGTCGTTGAATTTCTGCACCAATTTCTAGTTCTTGATCTAGACGTTCTTTTTTTCTTAGTTCTACAGCTAGTTCATCGTTTTCGATCGCTACTGCTGTTTGGTCTGCCACTAACCTAACTAATTTTTGTCTAGTTTCTGTCCAACTATATTCTGGATCGCGGCTTAAAACATAGAGCCATCCTCGTTCTGTATGCTTTACTAGAATCGCCGTGCCAAAGATTTGCACATCTGGCCCCAAATAGCGATGCATCTGGTCATCCAAAATCCCCGTGGCATTGGCTAGGGGGGCACTATTGGGCATTAGGGTAATTTGACTGCTGGCTATTTCTAGCGCTTTGCGGATATCCTTTCGCTGACGACTATCTTGCCAATGTAACTGTTCTAACCTGACTTGACCATTAGGTTTGTAGAGAAACAAGGCGCTACCGTCTGCATCTGTTACTCTTGTTGCCATCAGCGGGATAAGTTCTAAGAACTGATTCAAATTATTGAAACTTCTCAGGGCAAATCCTAAAGAACTTAGCAAATCTTGAATTTTATTCTGTTCCCGGTGCAACCTTGCCACGAGTTCTTTAAGTGCCACGACTGGTGTGACATCTGTCGCGGCACTACTATTGCTGTCAGTGGGTTGAGAGGGCAGTTGAGACACAGGCACAGGTACTATTGCACTTTATATTGGCAGATTTTAGATTACTTATAAATCTTTTGCCTATGGCATTGCTAAACCATATTTAGGCAAGACTTGTCATTTTAGCAAGAGTATAAAGACGTAACGCGCAAATTTTAGCAGTATTTTATTTGCTTCTTATATTTTTGATGGAATTTTAGTGATTTCAAATCATGTATTTTTAGTCCCAGCCTATACCGTAAAAATTACTAGTTTTGCTGATAGTTCAGAAAGCTCTTCATTTTTTCATAACTTTATTCCCAAAGCATATCTCTAAAGTCATAAAAATACTTTATTCAAAGAATAATTTATGGTGCTTTCGATTCACTGTTTGGTTAGAGGCAATTAGGAGGCTAGAAATATTTTGAGTTAAAACCTCTAGAAGCTGTCAAATCTAGCTTTGTTTGCTAAAAAACAGACTTACATTCATTCCCTAATCAGAGAATATGTAAATAAGTTTTCAAATACTTAATTTATACACCATAATTGCTAGAATAATCGCCAAGATTGAATTATTCCATTTTAAATTTCTCATTTTGCAAATTTTGAGTTGCTAAAGATGCAAAAATTTAACCCATTGAAACGGGATAAAAATGAGATAATTTAATCTTTTGAGTCAGCGACAAAAGACTTACTATGAACTTGCTTACCCGTCAATTTAAACTTGACAAGCTTGAAAATTGAGCAAAAGTCACACATTTATGGTGACAAACTCAATAATTTTAGAACTTGATCTGTTTCCAGCATGTCGTTTCTAGCTAGTTCAAGTGATAATACCAGATCAGTTATCCCTAAATTTATGAGTTTGTCAAGAAAAATTTTTAACTCCAAGTTTTTCAATTAGCCACTCAAGAGAGCTTCGACAAACTCATAGCTAGAAAAGGGGCGTAGGTCTTCAATTCCTTCACCAGCACCAATAAAGCGAATGGGTAAACCTAGCTGCTGCACAACGGCAAGGGCAACACCGCCTTTGGCGGTACCATCTAGCTTGGTTAAGACAACGCCACTCAGTTGGGCAGCTTGAGAGAAGACTTCAGCTTGCCGCAGTCCATTTTGTCCTAAAGTGGCATCTAGAACCAAAAGAGATTCTACTTTGGCATTTGGGGCTTTTTTGTCGATAATTCGCCGTATTTTACCGAGTTCGTCCATTAAATTTTTCTTGTTTTGCAGTCGTCCAGCTGTATCTACAAGAAGTAATTCGGTTTGACGTGCTTGGGCGGCGGCGATCGCATCAAATACAACTGCTGCCGGATCTGTATTCTTTCCCGGATTGGCAATTACTTCCACACCACTTCTACTACCCCAAACCTTTACCTGTTCCACAGCAGCGGCGCGGAAGGTATCTGCTGCCCCAATCAAGCATTTATAGCCAGATTTTTGTCCCAAGTGCGCAATTTTGCCGATGGTGGTGGTTTTACCGGCACCATTCACCCCGGTGATTAACCAAATATTTAAGGTTTCTTTTTCTGGAGTAAAGCTAGTTTTGTGGGATGCTTTGCTTGGCGCATCCAAGATATCCCGGAGGATTTTTTTCAGGTAAGCAATCGCTTCTTCAGGTGCGGTAACTTCTTCTCGAAGTTTTGTCTGTAAGGCATTGATAATAAAGTCTGTCGCCTCTACACCCACATCAGCTTGCAAAAGCAATGCCTCAATTTCCGTCACAGCAGCTTGGTTTAGCGGCCCTTGACCAACGATCGCCTTTAGTTGGTTGAGAATACTACGACGAGTTTTATCTAACCCTTGCCGGAGCTTTTTCAGCCAGGTAATTTCTTCAATAGAAACGTCTTCTGGATTTCTACCTTGAGCTGCCAAAACCTTCGCCGACCAGACAAACCCATCATCAAATACCAATCCGGGAATTCCCTCTTCTGTATCTGAGGTTGTAGCTACTGGCTGTACTACCTCCGGTTCTGGAACTTCAATGGCGGTGGCTACTAGTTGTTCTAGCTTGGCTTGCCGTTCTGCCGCCGCTCGTTCTAAGAAAGATAGTGCTGTTGGTTGTGCTGCCTCTGGCGTTATTAGTTCGGTGGGAGTTGGTTCAGCTTCATTTGCTGTGAGTTCTGGGCTGGAAACATCTGGCTCTTCAGCAATTGCTGCCACTGAGGAATCTTCTGTAATTTCTTCCTCGGTAGCAGCTTGGATAACGTCTGGCAGTGCTGTTTCTAGGGTCGTAGTAACAGGTTCTTCAGTTGTTTCTGGTTCAGTAATTTCCGCAATTGGTGTTTCTACGGTTTCAAGTTGTGCTGAGTTATCTGCTGAATCAGGTGGGGTTTCTACTACCTCGACTTGTTGTTTTTGCTGAATATTTTTGTAGGCAGCTTTAGCAAATGCCAACAAGTCTGCCGTTGTGTCTGGCGCAGTTTCAGCAGTTGGTGTTGACGTTTCGGCTGGCTCTGGTTGGGGTTCTTGTACAGGAAGAGTTTCTTCCTGTTTCTGAGCGGGGGGGGTGTCAGAGGAATCGTTATATTGACGACGGAACCAATTAAAAACCATTGCAGCAGTATTGTTTATATGAGTTATTAGTTATAAGTTATGAGTTTAATTTAACTTTGCACTTTTTCTTGGGGTGAAAACTTCCGGGTTATCCTCACCTTTTAACGCCAGTTTGAGTAGAATCTGTAAAACAGAGGCTTCCCTCCGAAAATTCTGCCCTCAGAGGAAACCCCAGAAGCGGCTACAGACTTGTCTCCACAGCAGTATAGTAATTACAAATTACACAGCAGTACTATGCAGTTTTTTTCTGCTCAGTCACTCGGCGTAAAACACCGTTAATAAATCTATGACCATCGTCTCCACTGTAGCGTTTAGCTAGTTCCACAGCTTCGTTGATGGCGATACTGTCTGGAACTCCTAAGAACTTCATTTCTGCCACAGCGATTTGCAGGATATCGCGGTCAATTTGGGCGAGGCGAGTTACTTGCCAATGTACTAAAGCAGTAGAAATGAGTTCATCTATAATGTGTCGATTTTCGTTGACGGTAATCACAAGCTCTTTAGCGTAATTCCGAACTCCCTTGTCCTGGTTAGCTAACTGGATTAATACAGGGAAATCAACTGCCGTACCCAACTGATTGATTGCTGTCTGCGTGCAGGCGATCGCTTCTTGAAGCATTGTTCTGGCAGTATTGATATCAGAAGCACGAGTTTGGCTACTTAAGAGGCGATCGTTACTGCGTTGCAGTTCACCTGCGGCATTATCGAGGGTATCTTGCACTTCTGAGGTCAGAGTGCGTACAGCTCCTAGCACCAACTTGGATACTAGTTGATCGTCTTCCAATTTATCTAATTTTTTTGGGTTGACTGGCAATTGGCTCAGGCTTAAAAGCGCCAATTCACGAGCAATTTGCTGGGGTTTACGGGGTTGCATAAAAATGGGGGGTGATTGGGGGAGAACTGATTAATTTGGCATGACAAACCTATAATTATATCAATTTTGGCAAAGTAAAACAATATTATTACGTATAGGCTTGTGACTTTGCCAGATTGATTCCAGATGCCTTCTGCCTCCTGGTTTCTTCACGTTTCTTCAACAGGAATAACCTGCTGCTTGATTTCGTCGTGTTTCACTTCCAGTGTGGATTCGGGGAAAACCAAGGGCGTATTAGGGGCGACAATGCCACCTGATACAACTATTTTAAAAGCGTCTTCAATGGATATAGAGAGGTTTACTACCTCGTCTTCAGGAACGACTGCGTACCATCCTGTAGTTGGATTCGGGGTGGTAGGGATAAAAACACTTAGCACAGGGCGAGACATCTGAGCTTGGATATCACTGCTGATTACACCAGTGACAAAGGCGATCGCCCAAATTCCTCGGCGAGGATACTCTACCAAAATTACACGGCGAAACTTGCCATTAGAATCTTTTAATATTGTTTCTAAAAGCTGTTTAAGAGTTTTGTATACCTGCCCCGCTAAAGGAATTGCCTGTAATAGGCGCTCACCAAAATCTAACAACCAACGTCCGGCAATATTTCGAGCCATCAAGCCCATTAGTAAAATACTTAATAGTGGTACAGCCAGTCCCACTAATAAATTCAGCAAATTTACTAAAATTGGGTTTAACCCATCAAAGGGATTTAGTTGTTTAGGAATTTGGGTGAGGAAGTTGATTACCCAAGTAGCAATGGTAATTGTCAGCCAGATAGTGGTTGCTAAGGGAATTATTACCAACAAACCAGCAATCAGGTCGTTTTTTAAGTCCTGTTTTAGGCGATCGATTACCAAGCCCCGATTCTCCTGTTTTAAGCTAGAGGAACTTTTGTTATTGGTATCCATACCAGCAGATTCGTCAAATTCCGAAGACTTTAACTTTAGGCATTTTCTGCCAGCAAGTAACTGTCCAAAACGCTAGCAGCTTGGCTGCTGCCGCAAAAAGACGTACTTGTTGCTGGAAATCAGCTATTTTCCTACAAGCATACACATAGACATTAACCAATCCGCTAGCGGCTGGTTATTCTTAGAGGATGTTACTTTTCTTCGTAAGACTTGTAAATGATTATTGCAAGTCTTTAAGTATTACTAATCTACCGCGCTCAATCAAAAGCTGCTCATAATTGTGAAAGTACCACCAGGTAAACTAAGAAATTATTTTATCTGGTCAGTCACTCCCATTTGAGCAGAAGCGGCTTTTATGAAAATGTTCTGTTAAAAATATTAATTTATCATAGTGGTTTTTGTTTAGATGTAAAACACGGTGAAGTAGCACAGGGGTGCTACTTTAATGATTCGGCGATCGCAGAAATCCCCACTCCCCTTTATGCCACATCAACCTGTGTAGTTTCAGAATTGGCGCACTGCAACTGTTGTGTACTCTCTTGTGCCAAAATTGCCGTTGCTTCCAAATTAGGTTTTGGTTGATACTTCATTTCCCAGACTTTGAGCAAAATCAGGTATTCGTAGAATGCCTGCAATGTACACCAAGCAACTCCGGCGCGTCCATCTAAACACCCGCCTAAGATAAAATACATATATACAAATCGTAGCAACGGTCTGCCGGGTAAACGCAAGGACAAATCTTTTAAGGCACGCCGTCTTTCGACTTCCGATTTGCCAAAGAATAAATCTCGCCAGTTCACCTTTCCTTGTTCTAACTGATGCAAAGTTTCTTGGGCTTCATCCGTGGAATAACGGTTATGCTTTTCAATCCAGCGGCTCAAACCCTTGCTACAAGTGTAGTGGGGGTATGTTTCTTTTAAAAAGCTAGTTGCACCGTCACAAACTTCCCGCTCAGTATGACCATAGTCTGTAAACCAGACTTTACCGTGGCAAAAGAGGCGCATTTGGTAACGAGGATACTGTGTGCTGTAGCGAATCCAACGATTCATGAACATGACACGTTCCGCTACGTAGTAACCAATGTAGTCTGAATTCTGACTTGCCTTTTGGCATTCTGCGAATAGTTCTGGAGTCATGCGCTCGTCAGCTTCGAGAATGTAAACCCATTCGTGCTTCGGAGGAATAGACTCTAACATCCAGGTGCGTTGACGACCGTGGCTTTCAAAAGCGTGCTGGACGACGCGGATGGGATAGCGATTAGCGATTTCCACAGTGCGATCGCTACTGCATGAATCTACAACAATGATGTCATCTGATAGCATCGCCGATTCTATACAAGCAGCAATATCTAGCTCTTCGTTATATGTCAGTATGTAAATTGAGAACATTACCCAAGTTTTATAGAGATTTTACTGAGTGATAATTGCCTTTTTATTGTTATTAGCTGTTGCGTACATGGCAGTACAGGATACGTCCTACTGCCATGCCAATAGTGGATTAGCGGGCAGCGGCTCTAGGTTTACCACCTTGTACAGCACCCCTACCTCTTAAGCCTGTCCAGCCGATGATAATGTAACCAATAGACAACAGCAAACTGCTAATTCCAATTCGCAGTCCAGACTTCCAAGCAGTATCTTTAGCTTGTTGCAGCGCCTCGTCTCTGCGCTGACGAACTTGGCTCAGTTGTTGAGTTTGCAGCGTCTGAATATCTGTTTGTTGTTCAATAGCTTTGTCAAGTACTTGAGGATTTGTTTTCGCCTTCTTCAGCAACTCTTTAATGTTTGCGGGAATTTGAGCGCTTTCAAGTGCTTGCTTATATCTTTGATCATCTTTGAGGATTTCACTAAACTGAGTTTTGGTTTGGTTTCGCAGCTGCTCTAGCTGCGCTTTTCCTTGCTCGGTGTTCAGTTGTGCTTGCAATTGCGATAATCGAGTGTTCAGTTGATTTTCTGCCTGATCTGCTTCTTGGGTGATTCGGTTGAGTGTTTGAGTCTTAGCTTGATTGACGTTATTTAGGTGCAAGGGAAAAATCAGCAAAAACATCAACCCTAAAATACTTGAGATGATCAAGGCGGGAAATCTTAAATTTATACCTTGGGGGCGATCGCTTTCTGCATCAGCATTCTCGATCCAATAGGCAGCAAATAGAAGCCCTAAACCTACTAAAGGAACAATTCCCCGATCAACTAGCGCCGTTGCTAAGTTGATTTGCCATACCCGATCAGTAGGTTGAAAGGGTAACAATAGAATCAAAAAGTCAACGAAAAAGGACAAAATGCAGATGATTCCAACTACCTTCAGTGTGAGAGCAGTAGTCACGGAAGTAAAACGGTTAACCATAGTTTTTCAAACTGGCGGTGAATACGAGTGATTTTCATATTTCAAGGTACTTAAATATTGTGCCTATGACCGTGACTATTGTGTAGAAACACAAAGCAGATTCATTACTGGTAAAGGCTATCTGCCTCTTGGTTTTCAACTAGACCACAGTAACATTTGTTATGCCCAGTGTCTTCAGGAAATTCGTAGTGGTTTAATATACGAACATGATGCGGGGCTGGAGGAAAAGACTCATTACATTAGTTACTCGATTTTCCTTATTACAGTTCTCAATCGGTTGTAATATAGGTATTTTGTAGGGGCGCATATCTGTGCGCCCCTAATGCGTCTTGCATAAATACAAAAATTGCTATACCTTTCTCATCTCCCTTATTTTTCCATCTTCCCTGCGAGGGCTTGTTCCCAAATCGGTAGATCCTCCGGTCGGTCAACATCAGCTAAAGGCGACAAGCTCACGTATGATAAATTAAGTTTTTGGGCAATGTCCAAGGTTTTCTGGAATACTTGAGCAGTTCCCCACTCGACGTTAACGAATAACTCCGGGATGGGTTGGCGCAAACCAATTAAGTAATATCCACCATCGATCGCAGGGCCAAGTACAAGGTCAAAAGTGTATAAATTCTCAAAGGCTGTTGCTAAAATTTGGGCATTCACTCTAGGACAATCTGTGCCGATGATAATAACTTGTTCTGCACCAGATTGAAAAGCCTCAAAAAGCGATCGCGCCATCCGCGAACCCAGATCCCCTTCACCTTGAGATTGGTAAACCAAATCTAACCCCAGCCAGTCTTTCATGAGTTGCGAATTGCCACCTGCAAACCGCACTTCTACAGATATAGCTGCTGCTTTTTGCAATTCTTGAACCTGAAATATTGTATATTCAGTCATTTCCCGTTGAAGATTGGCAGCACCAACAGTTCCTAAAGCAGGTATCAATCGGGTTTTTGTCTTACCTGGTTCTGGATAGCGAGTAAAAATAATCAGGTGTAGTTTTGAGTTTGCTGGTAAGTTCAGCACGCAATACCTTGTTTGAATAAACTAATAATATCTTAATAGCAATAATCACCCTCATTATTAGTTCTAGGTCGCTCTTTTGCCGTTCGCATTGCTCCTAAAATTGTAGAGATGTAGACACAACGCTTAACTTTACCACCATACTTACTAGAAATAGTTATGCTTCGTGGTAACGAAACAATATTACCTTTGTAATTAAATTTAATTTGCCTAACACCATTGGAAATTTGTAAGGTCGTTTCTGAATCTAAGCGTACATTGGCATCTAAGTTATTCCAGTTAGCGCTAGATGGGTTTACTGTAACAGGATGAACTGCCCATTGAAGAATACCGTTTTGTTCACGAAAGCTGGCTTGCCAAGTCAATTTTTCTTTGGTAGCTTGCCTTTGGGCTTGGCGTATCGCATAATAAATCTCGTTTTGGGCAGTGTTTAGACGACGAGTGTCCACAAAAGCCACCCAATTGGGTATTGCCAATGTAGCTAATATACCAACTAATACAACAATTACTAACATCTCTGGTAAAGTAAAACCACTGTTAGAGTGCTTATTGCAGAGATTGTTTGCATTAATTAGAGATCGTAAATGCACCTGGATACCCATTTTTGCTTTCTGTGCTATTTTCAGTTCCCCAGATATTGAGCAATCCTTCCGTTTCTTGGCTTATTACTTCGCGACGATTAATAATACTGTAGAGTAAGGTGGGCAAGGTAAAAATTATGACACTTTTCAATAACAATTTTAAAGTGAAATTTATGTTCTCAAGTCTTGAAGGGTCGTTAAGAAAATACTTCCACAGAAATCTAGCCGATGCCAAACCTTTTGGTCGATTAAACGGCGTTTGTAGAGCTTTACAGGTCAAGTATTTGTATAAATTTGCTAGGCTTATATTCCAACTATCCTTAACTGTTGAAGGTCTTTCCTTGTAAGCTGTCTCAAGCACACGCAAGCAGGCTTTTTCTTGTCTGACAAGATTGCAAGAAAGTGAATTAGCACTTATGCGATATAAGATTTGTACAGATGGTACACATATAAAATCAAACTTAGAAGCTAATCGTAGCCACATATCCCAATCCTGAGCAGCAGTTAGAGATTCATCAAACCCACCTAATGTAATTAAAGCTTCTCTACAAATTAAGGGATTAGAGCCATTCTCTAGAAAGTTACTTAGCAATAAAGTTTCATAAATATTTGCATTTAGATTAATGCGCTTACCTGAAAATACAAATTTACCATTCACATCAATATAATCAGTCCAACTGTAAGCAACTTTTGCAGTCGGATTTTCTTGCAGAGCTTTTAATTGAAATTCAAGTTTATTCGGTGTCCAAACATCATCTGCATCTAAGAAACTAACAAATTCTCCGACTGCATGGTTTAGCCCTCGGTTACGACTAACATTGCCGCCAGCGTTACCATAAGAGAATACTTTTATTCGAGGGTCTTCAATTTGTGTGATAATATCTAACGTTGAATCTTGCGAACCATCATTTATTATAATTAATTCAAAGTTAGCAAAAGTTTGATTCAAAACAGATTGGATTGTTTCTTTAATGGTTTTTTCGCTATTGTAAGCTGGGATAATTACAGAAATCATTGTTACATCCAAAATTGATTTAATCATCTTGTTGTAGGGAGCATCCACTTTTAGTAGATCGCCCTCAGACTAAAAGTCTGGGGCTATACGAAGTCCACCTGCGTAGACTCTATAAAACCCGCGCAGGCAGGCTTAGTCTGTGTAGCCGTGATTTCCAATCGCCCGGTGTTTCTTCCAAAAGTGGATGCTCCCTTGTTGTATTTCCTAAAATTCTGTTTAACTTCCATTTAAGAGAATAAAAAGGACTTATCATACTAGCCAAATAAAAATTAATTTCAAAAAGTACAATTAAATTAGTATTTAATTGACCTCTATACTTAATAAGATGTTGTAATACTCGGTGTAAATTTCCCAAGATAGTTTTGACTAAAACTATTGGTTTTTGCCAGTTTTTAGCATTAATCAAACGTAATTGGAAAATACACAGACCACATCCACGCGCTAGCACTAGTAAATAATCTTTTTCTAACCGCCAATATGGAATTTGATGATTGATATGCATCGCAGGATTATACCAGATTTCCCAACCTGCTTTGTGCAAATATAAGAGAGCTTCTGTATCATCGCCACCAACCATCAATTTACTCAGTCTACCCTTAAAAACTAATTCTTCAGGAACACTTTCACACCAAGCTTGCTTACGAACTACCAATGCAGCACCTGGAGGAAGTCTTAAATTATCTGCATCAAATAAATATGGTTGTAGTCCGTGTTCCCTAATGGCTAAAAAGGCTTGAATTTTTGTAAACTCTTCTGGGGGTTTTACTTCAAAATCACCGTGGATTTGACCACTCCAGGCACCAGCTTGAGGATGTTCTTTGCCAAAAGTATAAGCTTGGAAAACCCAATCAGATGATGCTAGATTATCATCATCTATGAATGCAATAAACTCACCTCTAGCTTCATTGATAGCTCGTATTCTGGCAAAAGCTATTCCCTGTCGTTTTTCCTGAAAGTACCTCAATGAGAAGTTTTGATTCCAGTTTCTTTGGTAATCATCAGTTACTTTCTTCGTCTCATCTTTACTATTATTGTCAATAATAATAATTTCCCAATTTAGATTTTCTACCTTTGCCTGATTCAGGAGCAAATCTAAAACTTTGGGCAAACGTTTTGCTCCATTATATGTAGGAATAGCTATAGTAAAATCTATTTTTTCAAGTCCATATTTTTCCATATATATTATTTTTTAATTGTGTTTTTTAGTTAAATACCCATTATTCCAAAGATAAAAAGGACTAATTAAACTGCTTAAAAACAGTTGCATTTCGCAAGCAGCTACTAAATCAGTTTTCAATCTAGTTCCATATTTGAAGAAGTGCAAAATAATTTTACGCAGGTCATTTACCATATAGACTAAAAGAGCAATTGGTCTATATATATGTTTAACATTAATCATTCTAGTTACATAGCGGCTAAGTCCAATACCTTTAAAAAAGGGAATCAAATAATCTTTTTGTAAACGGAACTCTGGAATTTTGTGAAAAACTTCCATTTCTGGGTTATACCAAATTTCCCATCCTGATTTTTGAATATAAGACAACATTTCTAAGTCTTCACTAGTAAGCATATTGCCTTTAGCTCTACCAGTTAAAATAGGATTATCTGGTACATTTTCTAACCAGACTTGCCTACGGACAACAAGTCCGGCAGAAGGAGGGAGTAATTTTTTCGCTGTTTCATATAATAACGGCAAATTACCCCGCTCTGTAATTGCCAAGAATGGAGCAATTCGCTGAAAGTTTTCTGGTGGTTCTACTTCCCAGTCAGGATGAATTTGGCTGCCATAAGCTCCCGCCTGAGGATATTTTTCACCAAAAGCATAAGCTGCTGATACCCAATTTGATGCTGGGTAGTTGTCATCATCTAAAAAACCTATGAATTTACCTTTAGCTTCTGCAATTGCCTTTTTTCGGGCATAAGCTGCGCCTTGTTCTGCTTCAAAGCAATACTTTAAGGGATAAGGACACTGCCAATTATTTTGATAATTTTGAACAACTTTAGCTGTATTATCAGTGCTGTTGTTGTCTATAACTATAATTTCCCAAGATAAATTTTCCGTGTGAAGTTGGTTTTGCAGTCGTTCTAGTAGTTCAGGTAAACGACTTTCACCGTTATAAGTTGGGATAGCTACAGTAATATCAAGGTTTTCATTCATTTAACAAAAGCTGCATTTTGATATTTTGATTACGACGTTTTTTATTTATATGTTCAGCCAATGGTCTAATTTATTACTGGCTCTTAGATATATCAAAGATTAAAACTGCACCCGATATTTCAATTTTGCTATCAACGTGCAGTTTTATGTACAGTATTATTGCGTATTTTTGAATGAAAATTGCTGCATAAAGTATCTAACTACATTTATCATCTTTTGCTGTGAGCATTGAGCCTAAGAGAGTTTTTACAATGACACATCGTTTTACGCTATTAGGCAATGTTGAATTTGCCGAACTAGGTAATGCTACCACTATTTTTAATCCAGGTGTCTCTGTCGAAGGGGGTATAGCTGTTCCAAAATTTGCAGTTGGTAAAGCCCCAATATAGTCAAAGGTAATTTTTACTGGTGTACTTGGGGTAAGATAAGATACAGGAGAATTAGTTGTAGAATTGGCAGTGTTTTCACCACTAAGATTTGTACCTAGCAGCAATTTATTAGAGTTAAGCCCTACATCCGCCCCTAAAGTTTTCCATATAGGGGTTCCAGCATCGGTACGATAAATAGCAACCTCTACATTTTGGGTTGTGGTATTTTTCTGAAAACTGGCAGTGTAGCTAAGTTTTTTGTTTTTAGCTTGGCGCTGTGCTTCTTGCAGTGCGCCTAACACAGCGTCGTTAGCCTTATTTATCTGCTGTCGATTTACAAAGGCAACCCAACTAGGAGCTGCGATCGCTGATAAAATTCCTACCATGAGCATTACTACTATTAATTCTATCAGGCTAAAACCAGCATCCTTATTGAAGTATGCAGATGTGTTGCGAAGTTTGTTTGCCAAAGATGCTTGCTTCGGTGTTTCTACTAAAAATTGTTTAGGAATTTTATTTATACTCAATAAAGCTGCGCCATGCATACAATACCTTTGATTTATTAGCAAGAGGTTATTTAGTAAATAAAAATCCGCGTCCTTGCACTCGAATGCTCGAACTTGGAAAATAACTTTTTAAGTTATCAGTGGAAGCTAAGTTATTATTTTGCAGACGAGCAAGTGCATTGCCTCTGATGTACACCTGTGCTAAGACTTCAGTGGCATCGACACAAGCAAAAAATCCACTTGTTTGGCTGCCTACAAGTTTTGGACTAGAGCAAGGTGCAGCGCTAGCGCTAGGTGGTGCAGTGGTGCTAACGTAATCAATCAAAGTTTCTACACGTTGAGCATAAGTGCCTGATGCAGCCTGCCATTGATTCATCTTTTCTTTGAGCGAAGCACCAGTCTTATTTAGTGGTAGTGTACTAAATCCACTATCATCTGTACTTACTGTTGTATTAACATTAGCTGCATTCACCGCGCCTCGAAGTTGAAACCTGCCAATTCGTGCTTCTTTAGACCAGGTAGAGTTGGTGGTCTGATTTGGATTTGTGATTAAGTAGTATGCTACCAATGAATAAGCAAAGCCATCATCTGCATTTGTACCAGTCTGACTGGTGCCACTAATCCCAACGCTATCAGCTATAAGTTCACGTTTCCAAAAAACAAGGATTGGTGTGCAAACACTCGGACTACTGCCAGTAGTAGGGTTACAGTTAGGTGCAGATTTGAGTGGTGGTATTTGGTTTGCAATGCCTGAACTAGTAATAGTAGTAGTATTTGTGTTTCTAGTAGTACCATCAGCATCATAGATGTAAACAGCTTGCTGTAAGTCACGAGCGATATAATCTAATGCTGCTTGGATTTCTTGCTCAGAAGTTGCCTTGGCTTGTTCTTTGCGATCGCCTTCTAGAATATTAATCATAAAAGCCATTAAAGGCGTTATGATTAATACTGCCATTACCATAGCTACTAGCAGATCAATCAGGGTAAAGCCGCTAATTGTCTTATTTATTCCAGAGCGTTTTAATTGAGTATTTAGGATAAATTTCAGTGAGCCTATCATGCTGTCGTTTCCCTTTTATTGACAAAAATTTAAGAATAAACTTCTTGCATAAATAGTTGTTTGCCTCACACAGAGGTGCAGAGAAAGAGTGTAAAATTAGAAGTTTTGCAAGAAGTCTAATTAAAATTCAATTACAACCACCTGTGTAGCGGGCACAAAGGTCGCTGTATTTAGGCTCAGTGTCGTTGATATCTGTTGTCATCTCTACTAAAGGTATTTTGCGCTGACCGACACCTCCAGTGAAAGTAGCTTGTTTATTATTGGGTAAAGAATTACTTGTGAGTAAAGCTATACTGTCGTTAAAAGCATCAGCCCTGTAAACCCGCACTCCTAAAGCGTATCCTGCGGTGGAAAGGTTGTTATTTGGACGAAAACCCTGTACAACCATATCTGTAACACTGGTCTTTTCACAGGTACCACTGCCATCAAAATCTATGCAGTATAAAGATGTGCCTGTTGGGGGTGTTGGAGTTGAGCAGAATTTAGACTCTACAGGGGTTGTAGTTGTAGGGGTTGAAGTTGTAGCACAGGTGAGTGTTCCCGTCGCTGTAGGGGCGCTAGTTGCTGTTAGGGTGGTAGCGGTGGTTGGCCCAGATGGGGCCAAAATTTTCTTAGTCTTCACCCCATCAATGTATGATCTGGCAGCTTGAGTAGCTAATTCTATTCGTTTGGATTGTACACGGGTTGCTACTGACAGGGAAAGAACTGGGGCGATCGCTAACAGGAAAATGCTAACTACAAGTATCGCTACCAAAGATTCAATAATAGTGAAACCCCCTTGCCTGTTTCGTAGGTAAGACAGATGTATCTTGCCCACTTCTGCTGTCTGTAATGTTTGTTTCTTAACTTGTTTCCTTATCAACATCGCAATTTACCAATATTTACAGCATTTATGACGGTGGCAAGTCAGATGGTATTGATGCAGATGGACAGCCCTGGCGATATTCGTTAGAAACTGCATTTGCATAAGTTACTGTCACTCCTGTTGTAGCAATACCTGTCTGGTTACTAGCTTCACCAGCACAGAGCAATGTTTTCACCCAGGTATCATCTTGACCAACTTCTCTAAAGTACTCATTCGGCCGACCTGCTGGAGGTAAGGTAAACCTTTGGGCAAACAAGTCTGGTTGCTCTGACAACAGACCAACATCAAACCCCCAACTTCTATTTGTTGGTGCGTTGTAGAAAGGTAACAGACCTGAGCCGTTCGGGGTTGGATAAGTGTCTAGTGCATAGTCAAAAAGGCTGAGATTATTGGTAAGAGTTGCATTGTTTCCTGAGCTTGCTGCTCTTGCAGCGAAAATAGGTGAAATTGGCCCTGTAGCGAAAGTACTCCGCTTCAATTGAATAAAGCTGCCACTAATTTTGGCTGTTCTACCATCCCAGTTTTCTGAAAATCGTACAAAGTTTTGGAAACCTGCTGAGGTTTCAGCTGATCTACTGGGGCTATTACCCAATACAAACGTTGCATTATATATAGTAGTGTTATCACTGGGTTGTTGTATCCATTTACCTCTAAACTCAGTTTGGGTTGTTGTATCACCCCTGATGCCAGAGGTACTGTTTGCGTCATGAATCTGCAAAACTGGGACTAATAGCGGCTGACCAGTTAAATCGGGATTACCATCGCCGTCACCATCAATAGGAAGGTAATAGTACAGTCTTTTGTCAAAGTCGTAACTTACTTGTCCTAAGTTTGCTACAGATGCGTCATTTGATGTTCTAAACCAGAGAGCATTTCGCCTTGGTCTTGGTAAATTTCCTGAAGTATAAGGAAACTCTTTGATCATATCCCCAACTGGATCTATACCCAAAGGTATATATTTATTACTTCCTTGATCCTCCAATTCGTTAGAAGTAGTATTACGTTTAAAGGCGACCCGACGAGCATAGCGTGAATATTCTGAAGCAGCAGGTACAGCAGTTGTACCAGCCTTATGTGTACTGATACTGAAGGCTTGACCTATAACCGCAGATGCTTTAAGGCTAGTTAATGGATCAACATACCAGTCACCTGGGCCACAATCAGAAACCGGGAGCCTGGTGCATACTTCCATTAAGTACTCTCCAGGGTTACTTGTAAGGGTAGAGTTATTAATCCTCCTTTGAATTGGTGTTACCCCATTTAGTGCGTAAGAGCCTAAACTCGTGTCGGGATAATTTATCTCACCGCTGACGGTGGATTGCCAATAGGTACTGGTAAGAAAGTTATTTTCCCAAAAGCCATTTTTCAGGCGATTTATTCTTCGGGTATCGGCGGTATCCTCAACTTTAATCCCAGTATTATTGTTCAGATCATAATCGCCTCGGCTACGCACACCATCTTGAAATGACCCAGATACTAAGGTCATGGAATCGGCAATAATTGTTGCTGGTCTCCAAAAGTCACCTCCATTAGTAGGACAACCTGTTCTTCCTGGACGACACGCAAACCTATCTTCGCGAGTACTGCGACCATAGAAGTCGGTACTTGCTAAAACTGTAAATTCCTCAATTTCGGTGGTGCTACTTGTACTTGTGCGATGCAAATTGAAGTTACCCTTGATATATACGGGTAAATTTGTTACCAAAATCAAACCTTTTTCTTTGGCATTGTAAGCATTGGTACTAGTTCTCGCTAAAGTTCCCCCATTAATCAGGCGGATGCCATTTGGCCGGCGAGTAGGGTCAAGTTTAAAATCAGTCGGGCTGAGTAACTCTGAGTTAGATGTGCTACTTACATTACCTTCAATGTATGACTCACTCGCATCGCGCAATGCATCATCTCTAGAGGCGTAAATAATGCCGCTATAAGGTAATAAATACTCGTTTGCCGTTATTGCTGTGCTAGCTAGTGAACCTAAATCAATGTCAGTTACCCGAACTTCTAGGGGTTGGCGCTGTTCTAAATCTAAGTCGTATGTGCTTGATGTGCTTGAGGCACTAATCTGCTTTGCTTCCCTGGCATCCAAGAAAGATGCTTCTTTGATTGCACCGTGTTGAGGCTGGTTAGTAGGAGTAGTAACGAAACTAGTTGGACTACTGAAAATGGAAATAGCACAAAGTGCTGTATCTATTGCTGAATAATCAGCTAGCTGCAAACCAGTACTAGGTACTGTAGTAGCAGTTCCAATTTTTGTTAAAGCATCTTGTAAAGGTTTATTAACCCAACGCCCGTTAGGGAATTTCAAGTTGGCTTGTCGTTGTAGACGAGTTTTGTTAATTGTGAAATATGTGGTTCTTCCATTTGCCGGGTAATTGTAAACAACGCCATTGTTTGAACGACCGTTGAGAGGATCTACACCATATCCAACATTTTGATTAACTTTGTTTTTAGCTGTATCTGCGGTCGAGGGATCGTAGTAGCTGCTTACGCAAGCGATTGGTTCTTGGTCAACGCCATAGTCTACTTTGTAGTGATAAACAGCCGTGGCTCGCATTTTGAGATCACCTGAGCGACCATTTGCAGGTGTTGACATTGGCATTGTGTCAGGCCAAACAATTGTAGTATCAACTGTAGGAGGAGTATTACTTAGATAAGGAGCTTTTAAAAATGAACCAAGTGTAATATTATCTCGTGGGTAAAACGGGCCAGTTATTAGGTTTGGAACACTACCAGCTCCATCTACATAAATACCTGCACCAGTAACAATCCGTACACCACCTACACTATCTAAATCGTTTACAGGATTTACTGTGGCATTTTCTTCCCAAAAACCATTTCGGTCTGATAGACCCAGGTCTGTAACAGCTTGTATTTGAGTATTACGCCATCTTTGTTGAGCATCTGAACCAGTTGGTCTAGTCCAATTAACAGCACTACCACCACTGCTAATTAACTGGTTAGCTTCTGAGCCAACATATTCAGTGCCTTTTAGCCATAAAGCAGGTAAGTTGTTACCTACTAAAATGCGATCGCCTAATTTGGTCTGAACGCCTTCTTTCTTTTGTAAATCTGGATATGTCGCCTCTAGCTGAGAAGTAGTCAAAGTAGTAGCTGTTGCACCAGTAAACTGATTACTAGCGTTTACTGGCTCTCTCCAGGTTTGTTGAGGTTCTAAACTGGCAGTAATAGCGGTATATGAAGCTGTTTGATCTCCTCCTGTGGCATCTGATACTTCTGTAAAGGGTACTCTACGGGTACGATTTCGCAGATAAATTTCTATTTCATCTGAGAGGATATTTTTAGCTGTGTTTCCATCATCAGTATCCAGTACTTTAGCTGTGACGTTAGTTTTCACATCGCTTGGATAACCACTAGCATTAACAGCAGTTTTGAGGGCACTACCGGTAGTTGTAGCTGCGGCATAACACGTTGTGCATAAACCGCTCGCGGTAGTCTTCATTGCAGCAATACGCTTATTGAATGCTGCATCGTTGAATCCAATTTCCGCACCACCAGTTCTGTTTGTAGATTTATTGGTGTCGTTAATATAATCTGTGGTAATGCCGTTGCCAAAACCTTGATAAAGGTCAACGTTTACACTTGTACCAGTATTATTTTGAGCAAGACTACCATTTCCGACATTTCCGCCAACATCAATCAGCCCGTTTTCTTGATTGTAGAAACAAGATGTTTTGCTGCTAACTTGTCGGAAAGTTATATTACCACCACTGTCAATGACACCTACTAGTAAGTTGGCATTTGTGTGAATTCTTCCATTCAGCAACAACGTTGTACTACCTACTATGACTTCCAGATCGTTTTCAAACCAAACAGCATTATTTGAAAGGGGAATGCGAGTGCGGTCTTGCTGAAATTCTAGTGCGACAACGCTTTTGTTACCTTTGTATGGTTCGTATTCTGTTTCACTTAGGCTGCCTAAGTTAGTAATTGGCACGTTAACGCTATAAACAAAGAAGCTTTTACCCAGATTGCCACTGTTTAACTTATACCAACTGGAGTTGCCCACTAAGCTAGAGGAACCGCTTGCACTACCGCAATTCTGGTTTGAGCTACCATCCATCGGTGGGGTTCTAGCTTCTAGAGCTTTTCTTTCACGACTAAATGTTCCATTGCTGTTTCTAGGTGGTGTACGAAAGTAGATTCCATAAAGAGTAAAAGTGTCTTTTTTGCCGTTATTGTCTGTGTCAACGGCATATTTCCAAGCTGCTTTTAATGTTTCATCGTTCTCTAAAGCGCTACTAGTGTCAATGGTGTTGTCACCGTTAATGTCAAAAGCCAACTTTAGGCGAGTCTCATCACCAAGCCTATATTTGTCTTTTTTAATAGCATCATATAAGGCAGTATCAGAGGGAGTTCCTCGTGGTAGTGTTGGGTCTTTTAGTAGTGCATCTATTTTTGCTCTAGCACGATCAATTGCTGGGGTAGCGGCGTTAAGCACAGCCTCATTCACCCGGACATTGCTAGCGTTTTTAGAACGTTCAAAAGACCGAAATAAAAGTGCGGTTGTTAACAGCACGACGACCAAAGTCACCATCGCCACTGTTGGTAAAATAAATCCAGAATTAACTGATCCGCGTCTTCTTTGAGTACCAGAAATAGTCCGCAATAGCCAAATGAGTTGCTTGTTAATTGCAGATAAAAACTGCTTGCGAAGCACGACGACCAAAGTCACCATCGCCACTGTTGGTAAAATAAATCCAGAATTAACTGATCCGCGTCTTCTTTGAGTACCAGAAATAGTCCGCAATAGCCAAATGAGTTGCTTGTTAATTGCAGATAAAAACTGCTTGCGAATTTGTTTGAAGTTTTTTTGAAATGTTTTGATTAGCTGGCGTTTTCGAGACATGGTAGCTTCCCTGTCAAGTGGTTTTTAGCGAATTTTTATTTTTTTGACATCTTAATCTATGCCTATTAAGTGTTTTAACAGGCAAAATATAAGGTTATATTTATCTAACTACTGCGTTTGGTTTTAATAAATTCCAAATAGAGTAGCCGCAACAAAATACAATTTATTTTAAAGTTATATCATTTATGAATCGTTCATTTTATCCGGGAAATACTGATTTTTTGAGAATTATTTAATTCAAGTCTGAGAAACAATCAAAGCCTAAGTTAACAGTAGAATTGCGTAAATGTATTTTAGTTGAGGGGGAAATATATGAAGACGTTGTTAGGAGAGTAAGCTTATGATACCCATTTGTTAAAGAAAGATATCATCTTGATGTAAAATAATCAGATTCTCAGATAAAATTCCCGGCTTCTTAGTGAAGCCGGGAATCTTGTTGTTCATATTGGTTTTGTTAATTACTAATTATTCAGTAGAGAATTGATTCAGTAATTAGAAACCTAAACCCTTAGCTACTTCCCTTATACTCCAATACGGTTTAGTTAAGAGGATGTTTGAAAAATCCTGTTGTTGGTAGGAAAAATTTTTAGATCCCCCTAAATCCCCCTTTTTAAGGGGGACTTTGACTCTGGTTCCCCTTTTTTTAAGGGGGGTTAGGGGGGAGCTAAAAGTGCCTAAAGTCACAGCGAAACACTTTTCAAACAACCTCTAAGGCTTAACTCGTTATCAAATTTCATTTTTTAACGAATCGCATTCGCGTTAGCGTCTCCCCTTCTCCCAAAGGGAGAGGCTAGCGCCAAGGGAAAAGGACGCAAAGGAAAAGAAGGAAGAAATGTTTAACTGAACTGTATTGGCGTTAAACTCTTTTAACTTCTTTCTTAGTGTCCTTCTCTACGACATACTACGCGAATGCGTCTATAGATGCTGTTTTCTCTCATGGAATTCAGCAGGTGCTATGTAGCAATCTGTGGTACTGACACCTTCACTAGCGCTTTTTTGCTAAAAGACAGACCGTTCTCATTTTTGTCAATGATAATCGTGTCTCCAGAGATAAAAGTATTTTCCAATAACTTGGTGGCAAGGGGGTTTTCTACTTCTCGCTGAATTGCCCGTTTGAGTGGACGCGCACCGTAAACTGGGTCATAGCCTGATTCGACAAGGTGATCGCAAGCTGCTTGGGATATCTCAAAGAAGATTTTTTGCTCGCGGAGGAGATTTTCTACCCGCTTGAGTTGAATACGGATGATATGCCGCATTTCAGTGCGATTTAGGGTATGGAAGAGAATAATGTCATCGACGCGGTTGAGGAATTCGGGGCGGAAATGCGATCGCAAAGCATCCATTACCCGCTTCCGCATCGTTTCATACTTGGAATCATCACCAGATACATCCAAGATATGTTCGCTACCAATGTTGCTGGTCATCACAATAACAGTGTTACGAAAATCTACTGTTCTCCCCTGAGAGTCAGTAATTCTCCCATCATCTAACACCTGCAATAAAATATTGAACACATCGGGGTGCGCCTTTTCCACTTCATCCAGCAGCACCACTGAGTAAGGACGACGGCGAACCGTCTCGGAAAGCTGACCGCCTTCTTCATAGCCTACGTATCCTGGAGGCGCTCCCACAAGGCGAGAAACTGAGTGTTTTTCCATATACTCAGACATATCCAAGCGCACTAAGGCATCATCAGAATCAAAGAGAAACTGAGCTAAAGCACGCGCAAGTTCGGTTTTGCCCACACCTGTGGGGCCCATGAACAAAAATGAACCAATGGGACGCGAGGGATCTTTCATCCCCGCACGGGCGCGACGTATTGCGGCTGCTACGGCTTCTACAGCTTCTTCTTGCCCAATGACTCGTTGATGCAAATGACTTTCTAGTTGTAGTAACTTTTGCCGTTCCGATTCCAACAAGCGATTGACGGGAATTCCTGTCCATTTGGCGACGATTTCGGCAATATCAGCTTCGGTGACTTGTTCTCGCAACAACGTAGAACCTTGGTTTTGAATTTCTAAAAGGCTCGCTTCTTTGGCTTCGCGCTCGTGCTGTACTCCTTCCAATTTGCCATACTTCAATTGGGCAGCTTTATTTAAGTCATAAGCGCGTTCCGCCTGTTCAATTTGCACTCGCAGGGCATCTTCTTCTTTCTTTAAGGCGCTTATAGCCTCCAATATCTGCTTTTCACCTTGCCATTGCTCATTAAATACTTGCTGTTTTTCTGTTAAATCGGCAATTTCTTGCTCAATTCGCTCTAAACGTTCTCTCGTTTGGGGAATGCCTTTCTCTTCGCCAGCTAATGATAGCTTTTCCATTTCTAACTGCATGAGGCGGCGATCAATGGTTTCCAATTCGGCTGGTTTGGAGGTAATCTCCATTTTCAACTGTGCTGCTGCCTCATCCACCAAATCGATGGCTTTATCTGGTAAGAAGCGATCGCTAATATAACGTGCTGACAGAGTTGCTGCTGCTACCAACGCCGAATCAGAAATTTTGACGTTGTGATGCACTTCGTAGCGTTCTTTCAATCCCCGCAGAATGGAAATAGTATTTTCTACAGTTGGCTGATCGACAAATACTTGCTGAAAGCGGCGTTCTAGGGCAGCGTCTTTCTCAATGTGTTTGCGGAATTCGTCGAGGGTAGTCGCACCAATACAACGCAGTTCTCCCCGCGCCAGCATTGGTTTGAGTAAATTTCCGGCATCCATTGCCCCTTGTTGGGTGGAACCTGCGCCAACTACGGTATGCAATTCGTCAATAAACAGTACGATGTCACCGTTAGATTCTGTAACTTCCTTGAGGACTGCTTTCAGGCGTTCTTCAAATTCTCCTCGTAATTTTGCTCCAGCAATCAAACTACCGATATCTAAAGAAATGAGTTTGCGATTTTTCAGAGATTCGGGAACGTCACCATTTACCATTCGCTGTGCCAAAGCTTCTGCGATCGCAGTTTTACCTACCCCAGGTTCACCAATCAATACAGGGTTATTTTTGCTACGCCGAGACAATACTTGAATTACCCGCCGAATTTCCTCATCTCGTCCAATTACCGGGTCAAGTTTTCCAGATTTTGCCTGTTCTGTCAAATCTCTACCAAATTTTTGTAAGGCTTCATAACGAGATTCTGGCGTTTGATCTGTCACCTTTTGGCTACCGCGAATGGCTTTGATCGCAGTTTCTAGTTTAGCTGCATCCGCACTAAAGCCTTTGAGGATCTTTCGTCCAACGCGATCGTCTTCAGCAAAGGCTAAGAGTATGTGTTCCACAGAAATGTAGGAGTCTTTCATCCTGACTCTAGCTTCCTCGGCTCGGTCTAGTAAAACATCTAAACTGCGGCTAAGGTAAAGCTGATCGCTTTTACCAACTTTGGGCTGACGTTGGGTAAAGGCTTCTAGCTGCTGTTGGAATCGGATTGGATCAACCTCAGATTTAGCGAGGATACGTATTGCTAGACTAGTGGGTTCTTCTAACAGGGCAATAATTAAATGTTCAACATCTAGTTGCTGTTGTTGATAAGCACGAACTATATCCTGAGATTTAACAATCGCTTCCCAGGCTTTATCAGTAAATTTATTCGGATCTGTAGGTTGCATCTTTAGAATTTTAGAATTTTGATTTTTAGTTTAGGGATTGGGCATTGGGGACTGGATATTGGGGATTGGAAAAACTTTTACCTAGTTACTAATTCCTAGTGCCTAGTCCCCAGTCCCTAATTATCCAAACATTCTCAGCGTATATCCGCGTGTATCTCCAGTGGCAATTTTGGATTGGTAATTGGCGATAGTTTAATCCATTACCTATTTTCTAATTTAACGTGTCGCGGAAGTCCCCACCTTCTCTGCGTTCGCGCAGCGTGTCGTAGACAGACGCTAACGCGAACAATGTACTCTAATGGTAGGTATTGTGAGCGGGGACTAAGGATTGCCATCCGGTATTGTTTTTTTGCGTCAACAAAAACAATACCGGATGTATGACGAAGCACCAAAATTTTCTGATAAGCTTTGGATTATCTTGACCACCAATGCCGTGAGCAAAAACCAAGCTGGATAGGTATGTGTCGCAAGAGAAAGATTTGGGTCTTGGGAACCAGGACTCCTGCCCTTGGAGGGAATGTTAGACCAATAGAACTACAAAGTTCTGGAGGCTGTTCCCGATGAATTGGGAAACTCCGTCCGTCTTACGGCAGGGTAGTTCACTTATAAGAATTACTGACTCACAAGTTGCTCTTGTGATTCCTGTTTGGCTGCCGATCCTTGAGATCCTAGTTGAATCAGTTCAATTTTATATCCATCTGGATCTTCCACAAAAGCAATTACTGTTGAACCATGTTTCATCGGCCCTGGTTCACGGACAACTTTACCGCCCTGATTGCGGATTTCCTCACACGTAGCGTAAATATCATCAACGCCAAGGGCAATGTGACCATAAGCATTACCCAATTCGTACTTTTCTACCCCCCAGTTGTAGGTTAGTTCGATCACCGAGTTGTCGCTTTCGTCGCCGTAGCCAACAAAAGCTAGGGTAAATTCTCCTCCTGGATAATCTTTTCGGCGTAGTAATTTCATTCCTAAAAGTTCACAGTAGAACTTTAAGGACTCTTCAAGGTTGCCCACCCGTAGCATTGTATGCAGTAATCGCATATTGACCTTTTCTTTGTAATTGATTTAGTGTTATTCTCTGCCAATATTTTACCTAGCCCAAAGTCTGAAGGTAGAAATGCGATCAAGGAAAAAGACAAGATAAACATTTTCTTACCCATTTTTGGCGTTGATCCCTATCCATCTAATGGAAATCTTCTTTAACCTCAGCCAATAAAGTCTCTTAACAGCATAAGCTAGCGATTGGGTTAGGCAGATGGACTGTATGCGTAACACACTCGAACAAAGGATAAAGTACAGATGAGTAAATTTCTAGATACTGCAATTGAAGCGATCGCAGCCCGTGAAATTCTTGATTCACGCGGTAGACCGACAATTGAAGCCGAAGTGCATTTAGCCAACGGTGTTGTTGGATTGGCACAGGTTCCCAGTGGTGCATCTACTGGCTCTTTTGAGGCTCATGAACTGCGTGATGGCGATAAAAGCCGTTATGGGGGCAAAGGTGTACTCAAGGCAGTAAAAAACGTCAAAGAAGCGCTTGCGCCAAAATTGTTAGGCTTGGATGCCCTCAACCAAGAACTCCTAGACCGGACAATGATCGCCATAGATGGTTCTCCTAACAAATCCAGTTTGGGGGCGAATGCGATTTTGGGTGTTTCTCTAGCGGCAGCTAAAGCTGGTGCTGAATCTCTAGATATTCCGCTATATCGCTATTTGGGTGGCCCTTTAGCGAATTTACTACCAGTGCCGTTAATGAACGTGATTAACGGTGGCGCACACGCCTCAAATAACGTAGATTTTCAAGAGTTTATGATTGTCCCAATTGGGGCAACTTCCTTCCGGGAAGCATTGCGCTGGGGTGCAGAGGTGTTTGCTACCCTCAGCCAGGTGTTAGATGAAAAGGGTTTGCTGACTGGTGTGGGCGATGAAGGCGGTTTTGCCCCTAACCTAGAATCTAATCAGGTGGCTTTAGAATTGCTGGTTGCTGCCATTAAAAAAGCTGGTTACAAGCCAGGGGAAGAAGTAGCTTTGGCTTTGGATGTGGCAGCTAGCGAATTTTACAAGAATGGTCAGTATGTTTACGATGGTAAACCTCACGCCCCGGCTGAGTTTATTGATTATTTAGGGCAACTAGTTGACCAATATCCAATTGTGTCAATTGAAGATGGCTTGCACGAGGAAGATTGGCAAAGTTGGCAATTACTCACCCAAAAGTTAGGTTCGCGGGTGCAGTTGGTAGGGGATGACTTATTTGTAACTAACGCCACTCGCTTGCAAAGAGGCATCCAGGAAAAAGCCGCTAATGCCATTTTGATAAAACTCAATCAAATTGGTTCTCTCACCGAAACCTTGGAAACGATTGATTTGGCAACTCGCAACGGTATCCGTTCAGTAATTAGCCATCGTTCTGGTGAAACAGAAGACACAACGATCGCTGATTTAGCCGTAGCAACCCGTGCCGGTCAAATCAAGACAGGTTCTCTGTGTCGCAGCGAACGAGTAGCAAAATATAATCGCTTGCTGCGAATTGAAGATGAACTAGGCGATCGCGCCGTTTATGCTGGTGCTGTGGCGTTAGGGCCTAAGTAGAAAATAGGACATAGGTTACAGGTGATAGGTTACAGAGATATTCTGTCCCCTGTACCCTATCCCCTTTCCCCTAATTAAGGATAAAATCCCAATTTGGGCAACCCCAAGGTTTCATCCCAGCCCATCATCAGGTTTAGACACTGAATTGCTTGCCCCGCCTGTCCTTTAATGAGATTGTCAATTGCTGACATAACAATCACGCGACCTGTACGCGGGTCGACTTCTACACCGATATAACAAAGATTGCTGCCGTTAGCCCATTTGGTTTGGGGGTAAATGCCGCTATCGCAGACTTTAACCCAAGGAGAATTGCGGTAGAAGGCTGAGAAAATAGTGATTAAATCATCTCGCACTAAACCAGGATCGCGCATTGTGGCATATACCGTTGCCAAAATACCGCGTACCATTGGGATCAGGTGTGGCGTAAATTGGATCATGAGTTCGTGACCAGCTAAGTCACTGCAAATCTGCTCAATTTCTGGGGTATGACGGTGACGACCAACATTGAAAGCTGCTATGGAGTTGTCTGCTTCAGCTAATAATAAGTTGGTTTGAGGTTGCCGGCCACTGCTAGATGTACCAGACTTGGCATCGATAATAGCTGTTTCTGGCACGATTAAACCTTGCTTTAAAAGTGGCGAAAGTGCAAGGAGACTAGCAGTGGGATAGGAACCAGGACAGCCAATGAGTTGAGCTTCGGCAATGCGATCGCGATAAAGTTCTGGTAATCCATAAACTGCTGTAGCTGCAATGGCGCGATCGCTTCTCTCAGTGCCATACCAATTTGTATAAGTTGTCAAATTACTGAATCGATAGTCTGCACTCAAATCTATTACTTTACATCCTTTTTCTAATAGTTTGGGCGCAATTTGGCAAGCCAGACCATTTGGTAAAGACAGGAAAATTACTTCACAACGGTGAGCAATTATTTCTGGTTCTACCGCTTCTATTAACAGGTTAGTTGCATGAGCCAGATGCGGGTAAAGATCACCGAAGGATTTCCCAATACTGCTTTCATCTCCTAAATAAACCAGTTCAACTTCTGGATGATCCATCAGTAGTCGTACTAACTGTACTCCGCCATAGCCCGACGCGCCAACAATCCCAACGGGTACGCGTCTAAATTTGCCCATGATCTGAAATCCTTATCCCATGAATAGTTAATTCGTTCTCAGCTATCAACAATATCAGCCACTAGACGCACAGCGTACAAAACGCCCCAAACAGGGAGATGGGGGAGTCGGGGAAGTAAATTCTTTTTCATCTCCCTCATACCCCTCATCTTTATACTGTCGCTGCACTTTATGATGGCAAAAATTTTTGCCACTTTATCAAATCATTGCTAGTCTACTTCTCTGCCTTATAAAGGAGCTACAATCAAAAAGAAGAAATTGTTAAAAAAATTTACGTTGGTAGCTGGAAATCTTTCTGTGTCACAGCCTAATACTACCCAAGCTTTTAAATTTGATTCGATTGATGCCGCTTTAGCAGACCTAAAATCTGGTCGCGTCATTGTAGTGGTAGATGATGAAAATAGAGAAAATGAAGGCGACTTAATTTGTGCTGCCCAATTTGCTACGCCCGACACGATTAATTTCATGGCGGTGGAAGCTAGAGGACTGATTTGTTTGGCAATGACAGGCGATCGCCTAGACGAACTAGACTTACCCTTGATGGTAAGTAACATTACAGATACTAACCAAACTGCCTTTACTGTCAGTATTGATGCTGGGCCAGAATTGGGTGTCTCCACAGGCATCTCAGCAGAAGACCGCGCCCGTACTATTCAAGTTACTCTCAACCCAGCCACAAAACCTACCGATTTACGTCGTCCTGGTCATATTTTTCCCATTCGGGCTAAGGCTGGAGGTGTACTCAAACGCGCAGGACATACAGAAGCGGCTGTGGATTTAGCTCGACTCGCAGGGCTATATCCAGCAGGGGTAATTTGTGAAATTCAAAACTCCGATGGTTCAATGGCGCGGTTGCAGCAGTTAATTGAATATTCTAGACGTCACAATTTAAAAATTATTAGTATTGCGGATTTAATCAGCTATCGCTTACAGCACGATCGCCTAGTGTATCGAGAGGTTGTTACCAAACTGCCTAGTGAATTCGGTCAGTTTGAAATTTACGCCTACCGCCATACTCTGGATAATACAGAACACGTTGCAATTGTCAAGGGCGATCCGGCAAACTTCAAAGATGAGCCAGTAATGGTGCGGATGCACTCAGAATGCTTAACTGGTGATGCTTTGGGTTCTTTACGCTGCGACTGTCGAATGCAGTTACAAGCAGCACTGAAAATGATTGAGTCTGCTGGTCAAGGTGTAGTTGTATACCTGCGTCAAGAAGGACGGGGAATCGGCTTGATTAACAAGTTGAAAGCCTACTCGTTACAGGATATGGGACTGGATACAGTAGAAGCTAATGAGCGTTTAGGATTTCCCGCCGACTTGCGAGACTACGGGATGGGAGCACAAATGCTGATGGATTTGGGCATCAAAAAGATTCGCCTGATTACCAATAATCCCCGCAAAATTGCTGGAGTCAAGGGCTATGGGTTGGAAGTAGTTGATCGCTTGCCATTGTTAATTGAGGCAACTGACTACAATTCTTATTATTTGGCAACAAAGGCGAAAAAGCTGGGTCACATGCTGTTACAGACTTATCTGGTGACAGTAGCAATCCACTGGCAAGATGACCCGGAAGTTGTGACGGAACGTTATGAACGGTTAGAAAAATTGCGGCACTTAGGGAGAAGTAATGATTTATTGTTGCAAGAAGAAGCGCGTCCCTTAGCGATCGCTATATTTGACGAGCCATCTTTAACAGTACACTTGGGTTTTGATCAAGCAAAAGTTGCTAGCTGTGATTGGTATCAGCAAAGTAGTCATCCTTATATACAGGCTATCTTCAAAATTCTGGATGAACTGGCAACTTTACCATACATCCAGAAACTAGAATTTCTGATTTCTTCTGGTTGCGATCCTTTGAGTAATTTACAAGTCCAACTAGATCGGCAGACATTCGCGGATGGTACACTGCCTTCATCGATTAGCGATCGCTTGGAAACGCAGCAAATTTACAGCTTTAGCAAATAGCCACACACTATATGTAGCGGAGCGTTAGGTGTTCGTGTCATTTTTTTTCGTAAGAAATTATATCGCAATATACCCCGCTTGTGACCAGACTACAGCAAAAACCAACGAGAGCAATCAAAATTATTGTTGAAAAAGATAATGACGGTTACGTAGCCTACCCTTTGGGTATCAAGGGGGTTGTAGTTGGCGAAGGTGACAGCTATGAAGAAGCACTAGCTGATATTAAATCTGCCATCAACTACCATATAGAGATATTTGGTCAAGAGGTTTTAGAAGAGGAATCATCAGTTCTAGAAGCTTTTGTGGCGGAACCTAAGGTTCCTATTTAATGGTTAAATTCCCAGTAGACATACCTAAATCATTTGGGAATTTAAATACACCATTTGCTTTTCAAAGCATATCAATCTCATGGTTCCAAATTATACATTTTTTCTGCGTAACTACCCTTTATGGGTGATTACGCGGAATTTTTCTGTATAAGATCAATAATGAGTTGCCGACTTACGATGATGCACGGCTGTAACGCCATCAGTATCTAACAATTTGCCATTCTCGACAGTGGCATAAACTAGCCAGTGGTCGCCAGATTCCATCCGGTTTTGTACGGAACATTCAAGATATGCTAGAGCATTTGTAAGTATAGGAGAACCGTTTTCAGCTTCTTCGGCGGCGACATCAGCAAATCGGTCTTGTCCTGGGCCAAAGGGTTTGAGGAAGTGCTTCATCAATCCCAAGTGATTCCCTTCTTTAAGAATATTAAGGACAAATTTGTTTCCCGTATGCATCAGTGTTTCTACTGCACGCTCTTTAGCAACGGCGATGGTTAAACCAGGTGGACTAAAGCTAGCTTGAGATACCCAAGAAGCTAACATAGCACTGGAGCGATCGCCTTCTTTAGCTGTGAGAACACAAAGAGAACCGACAATCCGACCAACTGCTTGTTCTACATTAGTAGCAGGTTGACTTGGCGATCGCACTTTTCTAGCTTTCTTTAGTGCTTGGGCAAAGTCGGTTCCAGCTTCTTCACATAATTGTAAGGTGGTATCGTCGGGCTTGAATTTGACGCGGATGGTATCAAAACCAAACCGATAGCCAGCATCTTTTAATTTACCCTCAATTAAATCAACTGCTTCCCCACTCCAGCCAAAGGAACCAAAAACACCAGCGAGTTTATTGTTTGTAGCCGTAGATAACACAATTCCTAAAGCTGTTTGCACGGGTGTAGGTGCATGACCGCCGAGGGTAGGAGAACCGATGATGAAACCACCGGCTTTCTCTACAGCCGCCCGGATTTCTTCTGGTTCAGTAAATTCACAGTTAATCGATTCTACAGCAACACCAGCTTTGGTGATGCCACGAGCGATCGCTTGGGCTAATGTGGCTGTATTTCCATAAGCTGACGCATAAATCAAGGCTACTGTCAAGTCAGCAGAAGTTTGTTGTTGACTCCATTCTCGATAAGCTTTGGTCAGGTCAATTAAGCCATAGCGTACCAAAGGCCCGTGTCCAGTGGCATACATTCTCACGGGGAAATCAGCTAGTTTCTCCAGTGCTGTTTCAACTTGACGAGCGTGGGGAGCCATGAGGCAATCAAAATAATAGCGCCGATCGTCGTTATATATTTCCCAACCTTCATCAAATACCTGATCTCCACAGACATGGGCCCCAAATAATTTATCTGAGTACAAAACTTCTGTTTGCGGATCGTATGTGCAAAGTTGATCTGCGTAGCGGGGGTTGGGGGTGGGAATAAATTGTAAATTATGCCCTTTGCCTAAATCTAGGGTTTCTTCGCCCCGCATCACAAGAATTTGTAAATCTCGATTTTCCAGCGCCCCGCGTAAATTTATCGCCCCTGGATTAGAACATACAAAGGTGATTTGCGGGGCAATTTCTAACAAAGCTTTTAAAGTTGCAGCGCGGTTAGGATTTACGTGTCCTAAAATTACATAATCTAAATCTTCGAGATGGAAACGTTGCTGTAAAGCTTCTAAATAAATTTGCGTAAACGTTTCCCCTGGAGGATCGATAATAGCGGTTTTCTCGCTTTCGATTAAATAAGAATTAGCAGTTGTACCCTTAGCAAGAGCATACTCAATTTCAAATCTCAGCCTTGACCAACTGCGCGATCGCAGTATTCTTGTATCTGTAGCTATTGGATAAACTTGAACATCGCGGGGTTTATTTGTTGACATGGCTTTATTGGAGAATAGAGGATTGGGGACTGGAGGCTGGGGACTGGGAAAGTTATTCTCGACACTTAATATTCAATCTCCAATATCTAATTCCTGATACCTAATCCCCAATCCCTAGCCCCTAGTACCTTCTTTAATAATGATTACCAACTTTGCGGTGATGCACAGCTGTTAAAGCATCTGGCTTAGAAACCCGTCCGGCGTAGACATTGCTGTATACTGCCCAGTGATCGCCACAATCCATTCTACTGACGACTTCGCACTCCATGTAAGCGAGGGCATCGTTAAGGATAGGCGCACCATTTTCGGCTGGCTGGGTTCTCACACCTTCAAAGCGATCTGCACCAGGGGCGAACCGCTTTAAAAAGTGTTTCATGAGTGGTTGAAAATTGCCTTCTTCTAAGACGTTGAGAACAAAGCGATCGCCTACTTGCATGAGTGATTCAATTGCCCGATCTTTGGCTACTGCAATAGAAAATCCCAAGGGTTTGAAGCTAGCTTGAGCAACCCAGGAGGCTAACATCGCACTGGATACATCGCCTTTTTTGGCAGTAATAATATACAGTCCGCCGCTGATTCTACCTAATGCTTTATCTAAGTCAGCACCAAGGGATTTCATGGCTTTGATGCTGCGATCGCGTGTTACCCATTGCCCTAAGTCAGTACCCGCTTCTTCACACAGCTTGTAGGTATTTTCTGTGGGTGTTTCTTTAATCCGAATTGGTGGAAAAACTGTTGCCAAACCCAAATTGCGGAATTTACTTACCAAAGGATCTATCGGCTCATCATCACCACCGCCGGTTTCAAATACGCCGATAGCTTGCTTTTCTTTGGCAGATCCTAAAACTGTGCTGAGTGCAGATTGGATGCTAGCAGCGCCAGAAGCCGGAGGTAGACCAACGATTAGCCCAGCACAACGGCTAACTAGTTCCCGCAGTTCTTGTAAATCGACTTCAGATCCCAAATCGACAATTTCCACGGCGACACCAGTTTTACCGATACCGTTGGCAATTGCTTGCACGAGGCGATCGCTATACCCGTATTCGGAAACGTAAAATATTCCAACTGCCGTTTCTGGCTTGCTTTGGCTTTGGCTCCAAGTACGGTAACGTCCAACTAGTTCCTCAACATTGTGAGATAACAATGGCCCGTGTCCTGTGGCAATCATATCGATGGTTTTCAGTTCACCCATTCGTTTCAGGGCAGATAAAACTGACCGAGCATTCGGCCCCATCAAGCAATCGTAGTAGTAATGAAAGTCTTCTTCGATCGCTGCCAAGTCTTCATCAAAGGTGCTATCTGAGCAATAGTGCAACCCAAAAGCATCGCAGGTATAGAGAGTTTTGGTTTTATGATCGAAGCTAAAAATGGTATCTGGCCAGTGTAAATTTGGAGCAATCACGAATTCAAATTCATGACCATTACCCAAATCTAAGCGATCACCATTTTTCACAATCCGCCGTTTAAATGGCTGATGTACGAAATCTTCGAGAAACTGAATCGCCACCTTAGAACCGACAACGGTTATTTCTGGAGCCATAAGCAGCAAATCTTTAACTAAACCGCTATGGTCTGGCTCAGTGTGGCTGATAATCAAATAATCAATATCTGTTGGCTTGATTAATCCGGTGAGCGTATCGAAGTATAGTTGACGAAACTTTTCGTGGGAGGTATCAACTAAGGCAGTCTGCTCCCCACGGATGAGAAACGAGTTATAGGTGGTACCATTTTGCAGACCAAACTCAATATCGAAGCGATCGCGATCCCAATCCAGAGAGCGAATAGCCGTCGTCTCTTGAGCGATTTCCACAGTCTGTATGGTGAGCCGTTTTTCAGTTTTTTCGGTGAGTGCTACCATAACTCCCCTCCTTAACACAATGAGTATTTGTTCCTCTAGGTTTATTGTGACACGGGATGAATGTTAATTTTTATTAAAAAACATATAACTGACTTAAAAAAATTAAAAGTGTGAAACCGCATAAGCACCCAGAACACACAGATAATATTTGGCTAGCTTTGGAAATTGGGAACTCTCGGCTACATTGGGCGTTGTTTGTTGGTGAGACGCTTTACTCAGCTTGGGATACCGGTCATCTACCTGAGTCTGTTATACAACACCTGGCTGAATGTCAAACCCTGAATGATTTACTAGAGAAAATTTTTCCACAAGGTGAATCTCTAACAGACATTCTACCTCTGTGCCCTCTCCTCGTCGCCTCCGTAGTTCCCAGCCAAACTGCTATTTGGCAAACTTACCCAAATACTCGCGTTATTACCTTAGATCAAGTATCCCTCAAAGGTGTTTATCCTACATTAGGAATTGACCGTGCTTTAGCTTTGTGGGGTGCGGGGAAAACGTGGGGTTTTCCAATGTTGGTAATTGATGCTGGGACAGCGCTAACTTTTACTGCTGCGGATGCTAATGAGTGTTTAGTTGGAGGTGCAATTTTGCTGGGATTAGGTTTGCAATTTGCAACTCTCGGTCAACAAACAGGACAATTACCCTTAGTAGAAATGCAAGATTTTGTGTCTCTACCACCACGTTTTCCTCTCAATACTACGGGGGCTATTCAAAGCGGGGTAGTTTATACAATATTAGCTGGAATTAAAGATTTTATTGAAGCGTGGTTGCAATTATTTCCTAATGGGAAAATTGCGATGAAAGGAGGCGATCGCACTTTATTATTAAATTATCTGCGAACTTTATATCCTAAAATTGCAGCACCTTTAATTGTAGAACCAAATTTAATTTTTTTGGGAATGCGCGAAATAGTAATGGGTGATAGCACAGATGAAATAAAATAAAGAAAGAAGTTTACCCATAGTGAAGTTATGCCAACAAACTTGAAACATATATCACGGTTTGAGAACGAAGGAATATGTGTAGTGGATTGGCAACAAACCCTGAATTAGCTAGTTTAATTCGTTTAAATTATGGCTTTTTAAAATACCTTGAATAAACTCCCGAATCTCCATCGCCACAACACCAGCACAAGATTCTGGTAAGTCATTTCCGGCATGAGCAATCATTTTTAACTCGGCTTTCGGCATCAGTTGAGCATAAACCCGACTTTTAGCTAAAGCATCTGGTGTATCTTGGCCACCTTGTAAAATAAAAATCGGCACATCTATCATGTAAAGCCGCTTTTGCACTAATTCCGCCTCAATTTCTGCTTGTCGCCGTTTGAAGAGTAACTGGCAAGCTATGGGGTAACGCAACAATTCCTGACGTAATTGCAAATCCTGGGCAATTTTTTCATACCAACCCAAGATTTTAGTCAAGGGAGTTAGCGATCGCAACAATTTAACTATTAGTGGTGGATAATTCAATAATCGCCGCATCTTCCGGCAATGCTGTTCTTGTCCTGCTATCTCTACACCCTCTGGTGCTAGCAATACCACAGCATCAACTTTCTCTGGATACTTTAAAGCATAGCTAGCAGCAACCCAACCCCCAAGAGAATGCCCCACTAAATATACTTTTTCTAGCTTGACAGCTTGCAAAAACTCAGCCAAACACTCAACTTGTAAATCTATCGAATGATGGATATTAGGATTTTCTGATTCACCAAACCCTAATAAATCAGGTGCAAAACAATGAAAATCTTGTGCAAGGGACTCCATCACAGATAACCATTGACTGCTCTCATTCCAAGCACCATGTAAAAAAATTATAGGAGTTTTTTCACCGGCTTCACGCCAGAATAGTAGCCCTTGAGAGAGCTTTCTCCGGGAGTTACGGAATAGTGTATCCATTTTAATTTAGTAGTTAACTTGTAGCACTATAATAAATAGTCATTAGCCATTAGTCATTAGAATCTGAGAAATAACTAATGACTAATGAAAAAATATTATTATGCCAGTGTTGTCAAGCCATTAAAGTAGTCTTGCAACTGCCGAGTATGGTCGTGAGACATCTGTCCTGAAGGTAGGAAACTAGGAGAGAAAGCTTGGATTTCCATGACTTCCAAGGTATCTTTAATCTCCATTGTCCCATGCACATCGGCTTCAACCACAACGCAAATTGAATGGATTCGGGGATCTCGGTCTGGTGCAGAGTAAACTCCTACCAAACGGTTAATTTTTACCAGTTCTAGCCCGGTTTCCTCCATCAATTCCCGGCGGACTGTATTGGGAATATCTTCCCCCCAGTCCACCATCCCTCCAGGCAATGCCCAAAGACCATTATCACGCCGCCGGATTAGTACTATCCGGCCATCAGGTAAAATAGGGATGATACTAGTGCCAGTAATGGGATGACGAAATATTATACCCAATACTGTTTGTCCGATACGCCATAAGCTACGTGTGGACTGCACAGCTGCCGGAAAAAAAGCGATAACTTTCAATCTTCAAAAATTTTGTGTTTTATTATATACTCCTCTTGCCACTCATGTATGCTCAACTAATAAAAATTTTGTTGAGTTTTTTTATACAAAAATGTTTGTGGCTTGAGATTTTATTCTCACGATTTACGCAGAATATTATTAATACTAACATCAAGTTTCAATAGAAGCACTGTATTTAGATATACATAAATTTTTTAAAATTGGGAAAAATATCAGTTTATAGCTAGTTTTAACAAGTCTAATGCTAGCTATAAACTGATGGTTTTACAGCCCATATTCAAAAAAATATTAATAATAAGAAGTCAGAATCCAGTGAATTATTTCTTGAAAAGATTAGTTTGTTTTAGAAACAACAACTAATTCGCTAATTTACAATCTGTCAAATCGATTGGAGTCTAAGAAAAAGTATTTTTCGTCTAGCTAACGGGGATAATCTAGAATTTTTATTGACAGAGTAGGGTATAATGCGATAGACTAGTACACTGTTTAAAGCGTATTTATTGCTGCACTAGGCTACAAGTATATCAATAACATTGGTACCTGATATTGCCTACGTGATGCCTAGTTGCTACTTTTTTTGTTGTTTATTTAATGAGGTGAACATGGCCAAGCGCCGTAACCCGAAAAAAGAAAAGGCGCTACGTAACCAGGCGTATGCCAGAAAGTTTCGTAAACGAACTACGACAGGAAGAATGCAGAGAAGGTTCCAACAAAGACCACCAAAGAGTGAAGAAGAAGAAGGCGCAGCAGCAGCTGACACTGAATAAGCTGTCTGCCTAAATCTTTGTTATTTGGATTATTTAGTTTGTAGGGCGCACATTTATTTGTACGCCCTTATTTATTTTTGGGCATGGAGAAGAGGCAGAGGGGCAGGGTGTGGGGGCAGAGGGGAAAATTCCTCTTCCTTGCTCCCCACTCCCCACTTCTTCTATTGAGCCATTTGAGTGCGGGCGGCTATGAGTGCTTTGCTTACCTGTACAAAGCCAGTACCACCGTAACTGTTGCGGGCTGCTACGACTTGACGGGGGGATATTGCCTCATAAATATCTGCTGCAAATGCCGGATGTAGTTCTTGCCACTCTTCCAATTTCAAATCTTTTAGGAGTTTACCTGCGGCAATACTAGTTTTTACCACCTTACCCACAAGGTTGTAAGCTTCCCGGAAAGGAACGCCCCGTGCTGCCAGATAATCTGCTACATCGGTAGCGTTAGAAAAATCTTCCGCCACAGCTTCTGCTAAACGCTGGGTACGAAATTGTAAGCCTTCCCTGAGTAAAATCGTCATCGCTTCAAGAGAGGCTTTGATTGTGTTCACGCTATCAAATAGACCTTCTTTATCTTCTTGCAGGTCTTTGTTATACGCCAGGGGTAGCCCTTTCATAATGACTAACATCGCTTGCAGATGACCGAATACACGCCCCGTTTTCCCCCGCACTAATTCTGGTACATCGGGGTTTTTCTTTTGGGGCATGATGCTGGAACCTGTGGCACAGCTATCTTTGAGGGTGACAAAACGGAATTCTTCAGATGACCAAAGAATGACTTCTTCGGCAAGGCGGCTGAGGTGAACCATAATCAAGCTAGCAGCACACAGGAATTCGATCGCAAAATCGCGATCGCTCACTCCATCAAGGCTGTTAGCATAAATATCGTCAAAATCCAAGAGTTTAGCTGTGTAGTGGCGATCAATAGGGAAAGTAGTCCCCGCTAAAGCACCACACCCTAAAGGTGAGATATTCACGCGGCGATAAACATCTCCTAAGCGTTCCCAGTCGCGCTGCGCCATTTGAAAGTATGCCAAGAGGTGGTGAGCTAAACTAACGGGTTGGGCGCGTTGTAGGTGCGTATAGCCAGGAATCAAGGTTTCAACGTGCTGTTCGGCTATATCTAGTAAAACACGTTGAAATTCCCGCAATTCGCTTCTGATTTGTTGGATTTGGTCGCGGAGGTAAAGTCTGGTATCAGTACCAACTTGGTCATTACGCGATCGCGCGGTATGCACCTTTTTACCCACATCACCGACAATTTCTGTCAGTCGGCGTTCAACTGCAAAATGTACATCTTCAGCATCGACACCAGGCTGAAATTCACCCTGGCGATACTCTTGGCGAATTTGTTCTAAACCTGCAACCAGTTGCTCTCCTTCTTCTGGGGAGATAATGCCCGTATGAGCGAGCATTTTGGCATGGGCTTGAGAACCAGTTAGGTCATATTCTATTAATTCAATATCGAAACCTATACTGGCATTAAAACGAGCGATCGCTGGATGCAACGCTGATTCAAACCTCTGGCTCCAAGTTTCTTTTTTGGTCATAAATATGAGGGATTGGGCATCAATTTTGGATTTTAGATTAATCATCAATCTAAAATCCAAAATCTAAAATCTAAAATCTAAAATTGCTTTAACCGTAGCTAGTTAGATTCCGAATCATATAGCCAATGACTAAACCAATCAACAATGCCCACACTTGACCTGTTTGTATAAAGTGGCTCCAAGACTTTTGAACCTGACCCATCAAGTCTGGATCAGTAATTGTTTGGGCTAGATCTGTAAAATTTGCAGGCAAATGCCAATATAACTGAGATATCAAATCGCTGTAATGGCTCATACTGAGTGATTAAGAGGTTGGGGGTGGCAAGTTTCAGTATCAGTTTTTTCTACATAAATTGCTGATAATGCACTGAAATCTTGGGTGTAACTTCAATGTCTTAACTCAAGATGCAGCCGATGCCAACCGCAATTTCTCGGCAGTCCGCAAAATTTGCCCCGCCAACACTGCTGCACCAAAACCATTATCGATATTTACTACGCCTACTCCCGCAGCACAAGAGTTAAGCATTGTCAATAAAGGTGCTAAACCGCCAAAACTTGCACCATAACCGATGCTGGTGGGTACGGCAATCACAGGACAACTCGCTAAACCAGCGACAACGCTAGGTAAAGCGCCTTCCATCCCGGCCACGACAATCAACACCGATGCTGACTCAATCAGGTGGCGGTTACTTAATAAACGGTGAATTCCCGCAACGCCAACATCCCAAAGGCGCTGTACCCGAAAACCAGAAAGTTCCGCAGTGACAGCAGCTTCTTCAGCAACGGCTAAATCGGCAGTACCAGCAGAAAGAATGCCAATTTCACCCGCAAATTGTGGTTCGATACTAGGGGGAGCGATCGCACAAATTCGCGCCGATTGGTAATATCGTAAACCGCTAACTTTTGATTCCAGCGCGGCATAAACTGCTGGTTCAATGCGAGTTGCCATCACCACCGGATTGCGGAGGCGCATCACCTCGATAATTTGAGCAATTTGATCGGGAGTTTTACCAGGGCCCCAAATCACCTCTGGGAAACCTGTTCTTAGCTGACGATGATGGTCGATTTTGGCAAACTCACCCACAGATTCATAAGTTAAGTCTTTGAGTGAGTCTAATGCCGTGTCTGGCGTAACTTTACCATTGGCAACCGCAACGAGTAGCGATCGCAAGGTTTTTTCATCGGTCATGGGTTATTTGTCCTTTGTCCTTTGTCCTTTATCATTTGTCATTTGTCCTTTATGAATAACCAATGCCCAATACCCAATGACTAATCGGTTACTTTTAATTCGTAAAGATTCCAGAATGGGCCGCCAAGAGCAGTATATTTAATTCCTTGGAAGCGATCGCGCACTGCTTGCAGATTCAACCTTTCTACTAAATGAATAAACGGCAACTGTTCTGAGGCTATGCGCTGATATTCATAATAAATTTCCTTGCGTTTGTTTTCATCCAATACCTGTGCGCCTTTAATGTAAAGGCTGTCAATTTCTTTTTCCCAGTCGGAAACTTCCCAGCCAATCATGGGTGGAGCTCCCGGTTGTGGCCCTAAATTAAATGCGTGGGATGCACCGGCAACTCTCCAGATATTGCTAGCGCTGTGAGGTTCAATACCGCCTCCAGCAAATCCTCCCAGGTAACAATCCCAATTCTGCGTCACTTTGAGTTTTTCTAGATAAGAATTGAAGCTGAGAATTTGCAAATCTACTTGAATCCCAATATTAGCGAGATCGCGCCTGATTTGAGATGCCATATCTCCTCTAACTTTTCTTTCCGAATTCGTTAAAAGTGTAAATCTGACTCTGTTACCATCAGCATCTACAAGCTGATTTTGAGCATTATATTTAAACCCAGCTTGTAACAGTAATTTCTTAGATTTATCTGGCTCGTAATTATATACCTTTAATCCTTTTTCTGGAGGAAGAAAGTAGGGAGTTTTAACATAAACAAATGAATTTTGCAGTTCACCCAGTCCCCGAAAAGCATTTATTTTCATGGTTTCGCGGTCGAGTGCATAGGCTATAGCCTGTCTGAATTCCTTTTTGTTAAACCACTTAGATTTAATTGGGTCTACGAAAGGTTTACCCTGAGAATTCTTAGCTTTACTCAGATTGAAAGCAATAAAAGTCGTACTTGTATCTGGGCCACCGTTATAAATTTCAAAATTTGCCCGTTTTTCTTCTCGCTTCAGCAAACTAAAACCTTCAGGAGGAACTTCTAAATCATCTAACTGACCAGAACGAAAACTAATCAACTGGTTTTCAGTAGATTCAATAATTTGCCAAACAATGCGCTCAATGTAAGGCTGAGGATTACCCTGAGCATCTTTGCGCCAGTAGTATGGATTACGCCGAAATATAACTCGCTGACTGGAAACGTAACTTTCCATGACATACGGGCCATTACCAACAATTTGTTTCGGATCAGTGCCTGTTCCCCACATTGAGAGAAACTTAGGATTTCCATCAGTTCCAGTTGTGCGGATTGCTTCTTGTAAAGCATGAACTGGCATAATTGGAATACCGCCTATATATCTTAAAAAAGGAGCAAACGGTTCTTGTATGCTAAATTCAACCCGACGCTCATCAATTTTTTTCACCTTTGGCAAAGTGCCTTTATCGCCAACCTTTAAGGCATCTTTAAGTGAGGTCGGTATTTTAGGATTAAGGTAAATTTCGTTATAAGTAAAGACAATATCATCAGCAGTCATTGCTTGACCATCTGACCACTTAATTCCTTCTCTTAGGGTAATTACAATCCGCTGACCATCTTCAGAAACTTCCCAGGCTTCTGCTAAACCCGGTTCTAGTTTTGTGGTTAGGGGATTCTGATTAATCAATGAGTCATAGAGAAAACCAAAAACACTATATGCTGACTCATTTAGAGCATAATTAAAAGTTGAAGGTTCGCCCAGAACTGCGGTGACGATTTGCGGCACTTGAGCAGCTGCACTTTTGAAGTTAGATGGGTTGCAGGCGGAAAGTGTAAGTGCTGTTGCTGAAGTCAAAATTATTGGCAACCAAAAACGTTTAATTACCAGAAATATTTTGCTAAAAAATTTCATAATCTCAAATTTATTTCCATCCTAATCAGTCTTGAATATCTTTATCAAAGGCTAAAAGAAAAGTTACTCTGAAGCAACTAGTAAGACGACAGCATAAGCACATATACCTTCTTCGCGTCCAACGGGGCCTAATTTTTCGTTGGTGGTAGCTTTGATGCCAATTTGATTTGGTTCTAATTCTAAAACCGCCGCTATTTTGTCGCGCATATTGTTAATATGCGGCTTTAATTTTGGGCGTTCTGCTACTACCACCGAGTCGATATTTCCCACCTGCCAGCCTCGATCCCGAATCAGTTGATGTACTTGATTTAATAGTACTAAACTATTTGCTCCTGCCCATTGGGGATCGCTAGGCGGAAAATAATGGCCAATATCACCCAAGGATAATGCCCCAAGCATGGCATCCATAATTGCGTGCGTTAACACATCAGCGTCACTGTGTCCTAATAAACCCAGTTCATGGGGAATTTTAATTCCACCTAAAATCAAAGCGCGATCGCTCACTAATTGGTGAATATCGTAGCCGTTACCAATACGAATTTTTGTCATTTGTCATTTGTCATTGGTCATTGGTCATTGGTCAGGAATTATTATTTTCTCCCCGCTCCCCCTGCTTCCCCTGCTCCCCCTGCCCCCTGCTTCCATTTCTCCAAGAGATCAGGGCGGCGATCGCGAGTTTTTTGAATTTGTTGTTCATAACGCCACCGGGCGATCGCTGCATGATTCCCACTGAGCAAGACATCAGGCACTTTCAAGCCGCGAAAATTGGCAGGACGAGTGTATTGGGGATAGTCCAACAACCCTTCCTCAAAACTTTCTGCTGTTAGCGACTCAGTTTTAGCCACTGTTCCTGGTATTAACCGCACTACGCCATTAATTAAAGCCATTGCTGGAATTTCGCCGCCAGTGAGAATAAAATCGCCTAAAGATACTTCACGAGTTACCAAATGTAACACCCTCTCATCCACTCCTTCGTAATGCCCGCAAATAACTACTAACTGGTCATAATTTGTCACCAATTCTTTCAAAAGAGGTTGATTAATCGTTTGACCCTGTGGACTCATCAAAATTACTTCTCTTCGGGGTAGAATCGGCAGCGACTCCACGGCGGTAAAAATAGGTTCTGGCTTCATTAGCATCCCCACACCGCCGCCGTAGGGTTCATCATCTACTTTTCGGTGCTTGTCAGTGGCAAAGTCTCGTGGGTTAACCAGATGCACTTCGGCAATCTGTTTAGCTAAGGCTTTACCCAGCAAACCAGAATTGAGAACAGAGTTAAAACAGTCAGGAAAAAGCGTAACTATATCAAAGCGCACAGTTATTCGTATTCGAGGACACTAATCTTAAATTTGAATGTCTAGCAAACATCAGCAAGTCAAGGTCGGGTCAAACTCCAGTTAAACTTTATCAATAGTATCTAAAACTACCAGACCTCTTGGATTTTAGATGGGATTAAAAGTTTTTCTAATTACTTAATTTATGTTTAAATGTTGTCACAACTACATTTAAATTAATAATCTTATCAAGTTAACAACTTCCAGGATGCATCGAGCCAGCCTCAGAAAAAAGCGTAGTCTTAACTGCTTGTCCTCAACCTCAAAGGGGGAGTTTAGCCCTATCAAGACTATTTTGCCCTGCTGCAAGTGGACAGGTGAAAAACAAGGCACTGGCTTTGAGGAATGGGAAGGAACACGTTTAAACTGAGGCAACGCGAGCGTTAGGCGAAAATTTGGAGAGTGGCTGACCCAGTTCCAAACTTCCGAAAAGTGTCCTCTCAAAAAAGCAAAGCGCAAAAATCATGGCTGCTTATGAACCTTGTTAAATTCACCTGAAGTTGTTGACAGGAGAAACACAATGCCGCAATTACAAGCTAAATCGCTAGAAATGAGGACACCCCAAGCAACTAAAACCGCCGTTCTGGTTATCGGAGGTGCAGAAGATAAAGTTCATGGGCGCGAAATCCTACGAACTTTTTTTGGACGCGCCGGTGCTAGTAAGGCTTATATTACAATTATTCCATCTGCCTCTCGCGAACCTGCCATCATTGGTGGTCGGTATATTCGCATTTTTGAAGAAATGGGTGCTCAGAAGGTAGAAATTTTAGATATCCGCGAACGAGAACAGTGTGAAGCCTCCCAGATCAAAGCATCCTTAGAAGCCTGTAGTGGAGTATTTTTGACAGGAGGCGACCAGCTGCGTCTTTGTGGTGTATTGGCAGATACGCCAGCAATGGAAATTATTCGTCAGCGGGTGAGGGCGGGGCAACTTACCTTAGCAGGCACCAGTGCAGGAGCGGCAGTGATGGGGCATCACATGATTGCTGGCGGCGGTAGTGGAGAGTCGCCAAATCGTTCCCTAGTTGATATGGCAACAGGTTTAGGATTTATTCCTGAAGTAATCGTTGACCAACACTTTCACAACCGTAATCGTATGGGGCGACTGATTAGTGCAATCTCAGCTCATCCCGATCGCTTAGGTATTGGCATTGACGAAGATACTTGTGCAGTGTTTGAACGTGATGGTTGGTTACAAGTTATGGGCAAAGGCAGTGTCACCATTGTTGATCCCACTGAGCTGACCCACACTAACGAACCCCATGTCGGTGCTAATGAACCGTTGACCGTGCATAACTTACGTCTCCATATCCTCAGCTATGGCGATCGCTTCCACTTGTACCAGCGCACTGTATTGCCTGCTGTACACCGTATCTCCAGCTGACGGGATAGAGTATCTGAGGTTACACTGAGTTGGCCACAAATTTTAGATTTTGGATTTTGCGTTCGCGTAGCGTGTCACAGACAAAAGTTTTAAGGAGGGTTTCCCCACCTAAAAATCTTTTCAAGACGGATTCTAGATTAAAAGAGCTTTTTGGCAGATGCCGCCAGAAAGTGGGCTAAACAAAATCTAAAAACCCTCAAGGACTCGTTAAGCCTTTGCGATCGTAAATCTAAAATTAAAAGAGCTAAGTACCCTAATTGTCTCTTTTAATCCAAAATCATAAATTTAAAATCCAAAATCGGTTGACCGCACATTTATTTCTTGTTGTAGAAAAATGATGAGAATAGTATGTAAAAAGAAAAAACTGTTTGCAACGAACAGTTTGGCGGTCAATTCCAGTAAGAAACTAGAATTTTGGTTCCGAATCTCCATCTACCTATTCCCATGAGAATCCTCAAGATCCAGACCTTACGCGGCCCAAACTATTGGAGCATTCGACGCCACAAGCTGATCGTCATGCGCCTCGATTTAGAAAACCTCGCCGAGACGCCCTCGAATGAAATCCCTGGCTTTTATGAAGGACTAGTTGAGGCGCTGCCGAGTCTGGAGGGTCATTATTGTTCTCCTGGCTGTCGTGGTGGTTTTCTGATGCGAGTCAAAGAAGGCACTATGATTGGTCATATCGTAGAACACGTAGCCCTAGAACTCCAGGAATTAGCTGGTATGCATGTTGGCTTTGGTCGCACCCGCGAAACTGCCACACCCGGAATTTACCAAGTAGTGATCGAGTATCAGAACGAGGAAGCGGGACGCTACGCTGGACGGGCAGCAGTACGGCTGTGCCAGAGTATCGTTGATCGAGGCCGTTATCCCAAGGCAGAACTAGAGCAAGATATCCAAGACCTGAAAGACTTCACCCGTGATGCTTCTTTAGGCCCTTCCACAGAAGCGATTATCAAAGAAGCAGAAAAAAGAGGTATTCCTTGGATGTCGCTAGAAGCCCGCTTTTTGATTCAGCTAGGCTACGGCGTGAACCAGAAGCGGATGCAGGCGACAATGACAGACAACACCAGCATTCTGGGTGTAGAACTAGCTTGCGATAAAGAAGCCACTAAACGCATCCTCGCTGCCGCTGGTGCGCCAGTGCCCAGAGGTACAGTGATCAACTTCTTAGACGATTTGGAACAAGCCATTGAATTCGTTGGCGGCTATCCCATCGTCATCAAGCCACTGGATGGCAATCACGGACGGGGGATTACCATTGATATTAGAACTTGGGAAGAAGCTGAAGCCGGATACGAAGCTGCCAGACAGGTTTCCCGCTCAATTATTGTCGAACGATATTACGTTGGGCGTGACCACAGGGTACTAGTGGTAAATGGCAAAGTAGTAGCAGTAGCCGAACGCGTCCCCGCTCATGTCATTGGCAACGGCAGATCCACCATCGCCGAACTAATTGAGGAAACAAACCTTGACCCAAATCGCGGTGAAGGGCATGATAACGTCCTAACCAAGATTGAGCTAGACCGCACCAGTTACCAGTTGCTAGAAAGGCAAGGCTACACCCTAAATAGCGTGCCACCCAAGGGTACTATTTGTTATCTCAGAGCAACGGCAAACTTAAGTACAGGTGGTAGTGCTGTAGACCGTACCGATGAAATTCACCCAGAAAATCTGTGGTTGGCACAACGGGTAGTCAAGATTATCGGTTTGGATATTGCTGGACTCGATATCGTCACCACGGATATTAGCCGTCCGCTGCGGGAAGTTGATGGCGTGATTGTCGAAGTTAACGCCGCTCCCGGCTTTCGAATGCACGTTGCCCCCAGCGTGGGCATCCCCCGTAACGTCGCCGGCGCAGTGATGGATATGCTGTTTCCTAACGAGCAATCTAGCCAAATTCCCATTCTCAGCATCACGGGTACTAATGGCAAAACCACCACTACTCGACTATTAGCACATATTTATAAGCAAACTGGAAAAGTAGTAGGTTATACGACTACTGATGGAACGTATATCGGTGATTACTTAGTTGAATCTGGCGATAACACAGGCCCTCAAAGCGCCCATGTCATCCTCCAAGATCCCACAGTAGAAGTAGCGGTACTAGAAACGGCTCGCGGTGGCATCCTCCGCTCTGGATTAGGCTTTGAAGCTGCAAATGTAGGGGTAGTATTAAATGTAGCCGCTGACCACTTAGGAATAGGCGATATAGAAACCATTGAGCAGTTAGCTAACCTCAAGAGCGTAGTAGCCGAAGCCGTATTCCCTGATGGCTATGCGGTACTTAACGCCGACGATCATCGCGTCGCTGCCATGTCAGAAAAAACTAAGGCTAATATTGCTTACTTCACCATGAACCCCAACTCGGAATTGGTGCGGAAGCACATCCAAAAGAGCGGAGTAGCGGCAGTGTATGAAAATGGCTATTTGTCAATTGTTAAAGGTGATTGGACACACCGGATAGAAAGAGCAGAAAATATACCTTTAACAATGGGCGGACGTGCGCCGTTTATGATTGCCAACGCTTTAGCTGCAAGTTTGGCAGCATTCGTGCAAAACGTCACAATTGAACAGATTCGTGCTGGTTTGAAGACCTTCCGGGCTTCAGTTAGTCAAACACCAGGACGGATGAATTTATTTAATTTAGGAAACTACCACGCTTTGGTAGACTATGCCCACAACGCAGCCAGTTACGAAGCTGTAGGTTCCTTTGTACGCAATTGGACTACAGGGCAACGGATTGGCGTAATTGGTGGGCCAGGCGATCGCCGCGACGAAGACTTTGTTACATTGGGCAAACTAGCAGCACAAATTTTTGATTACATCATCGTCAAAGAAGACGATGACACACGGGGACGCCTACGGGGTTCAGCCGCCCAGTTGATTATTCAAGGCATCACCCAAGTCAAGCCTGATAGCCGCTATGAATCAATTCTGGATGAAACCCAAGCCATAAATAAAGGCTTAGATATGGCTCCTGATAACAGTCTGGTGGTAATTTTGCCAGAAAGCGTTACTCGGGCTATTAAGTTGATTAAGCTGCGAGGTTTAGCGAAGGAAGAGACACACCAGCAAAATACTGGCACAACTGTTGTAGATTCCCAAAATGGCATAACATCTTCTTCTGTTGTTAATACATTGCTGTAATCAGGAATCAGGAATCAAAAGGATTTCTGTGCAACGGGACTATGACTCGTTGCTCCAACCCTCTTGATGAGAAAAACTATATTCAGAAATTTCTCATGAAAATGCATTTTCTCGTGAGTGCATTTCTCCTAAACGCCAGTTATTCCATTTGGGGAGAACCATAGACCGCACTGGCTCTTCCTGTATTCACTTTTTTTCTTATTGTTTTTCTTGTTCCGAATCGGTTTCTTCGCTGGGAGTTTTCATCTCCTCCTTAAAACCTCGTAAGGTTTTGCCCAGTGCAGTTCCCAGTTCGGGAATTTTTTTTGGCCCAAAAATGAGAACAGCGACTATGCTAATTACAGCTATTTCTGGCCATCCTAGTCCAAACATATAAATATCCTCTAAGGCATCTGTAATTAAATATAGACATTAATGGCTCAAAGCAGATGAGTCCGCCACTAATAAGTAGATGGTTGAAGGGGGCCACTGAACAGCAGTGGGAACTTAAACCATGCACTAAAACAGTCCTAACTCTAATAATTGGTTATGATCAGCATTTTCTATTCTTATTGGTGGTAAATCTGCTGGAGGTTCAACAACTAAAGGAGCATTTTCTTCAAATCTCAGTTTTGAGCTTTTGATGTAATTTTCATCAATCTCAAAAGCTAACCAGCGTCTTTGTAAAGTTTCTGCAACTCGACCTGTCATATTAGAACCAGCAAAAGGTTCTAAAACAATATCACCTGGTTCTGTACAAAGATTGATGACAAACTTTGGTAAAGCTTGAGGAAATCTTGCTGGGTGTGGCTTAAAACCTTCTTGTTTGCAACGCCTTTGGTAATAATCGTTGGAAGCGGTATTCGAGGCAGAAATCACATTTACAGGCTGGACTAAATCTTCAAATAGAGTTTCTTGTATAAAAGTCTGTTGTCCTATTTCTTCTTTGTTTGTATTACAACGCCCATCAATAATATTCGGTGGAATAGCTCCTCCCCTGTCCTTCCCAAATTTATTGGAAATGTCATGGCCTGATGGTCTAAGGTTGGGTGTATACCCATTCTTCAAAAGGTTTTTCATAGCATCACTATAAGGCTTTAAAACCCTTCGATTATTAGCTTTAGGATGCGGTTCTTTTGATAACCACCAAATTGTATTTACCGAATCTTTAACTCTTTCCCTGCGAATTGTTACCCATTCGGCAGGGGTGGGTAGTTTTGCTGGATTATACCAATACAATTCTTGTGCTAAATAAAATCCAAGTCCACCTTTTTCTTTTGGTTTACACAAGGCAACAACCAGTTCAAAATGATAAAGAGAACGGACTGGCATCCCCTTAATCCAACTGCCACCAATATCAATAACCAGTGAGCCTGTTGGTTTAAGAATACGGTAAAAGTGTGCTGCATAATCTTTAAACCATTCAACATATTCGTCAGCATCAACGTTTCCGTATTCTTTTTTACGAACTAATGCAAATGGTGGAGAGGTACAAATTAGGTCAATACTTTCGTCGAGAATACCTGCCATTAATTCTAGGCTGTTTCCCAAATAAGCAGCACCAAATTTTGTTTCGTAGTAAGGGTTACAATTAAGTCTCATCTAAACCTTGTTAGTACATTTGTACGACTTATGAATACAGTATTATTCATAAAAGCATAATTTTTCCAACTCTTAGCTATTTTTCTTGATCAATTTGCTGGATGAATAGGGCAATGTGTAAATATCTACACTCATACTAGTATTGGTGTTTTATATAAGTATGGTCGAAACAGAACTGGACACCTTGAACAAAGGGATAATCAGCGCAACTAACTTCTAATTGGATTAGTAATTGGTAAACCTAACCAATCGCTTAATTCATGAGCTAGCCATTCCAGTTCTGCTTCAGATTTAATAGCACCACTAATATCACCAAGTTGATATTTTTTTACTCCTACCCAAATATCCAATTGTGCTGGAACGGCAATTCTAGTGCCTTCAGAGTCCTTTGTAAAATGTTTTGGAATGTAAACCAACTTAGTAATACTTTTTCTTGGTGCTGCACGGGGGCGATAAAATTTCCAAGCAAACAACTCCCAGGTTATGGCAATTTCTTTGGGATTCACGCGTAAGCAGATGCGTCCAAATAAATGAAAGAGAAATTTATACACCATCATAAAGCCAGCACCCCAAAAAGGAAGTGAAAACAAGGCAAAAGGGATGTTGGCAGGAAAAGGTGTTGAGAGTGCGCTAATTGTCCAAAAAAGGACAAATGAATTCCAGGCGATCGCAAATAAACTTGTGAACACTACTGATGGATGGAAACCAGTTGGTGGAATGATAATTTCTAGAGAATCCCAATTTTTCGTTAGTTGAATTTTACTTCCGTCTGGTTTGCTGCCAACTAAAGCAGGTAAGTTTGTTGGTTGTGGTTTATCTAAAGCTGCAATCGCTTGGTCAGCAGAACTCAAACGCCGTTCTAAACTAGGTTCAATCATCCACTTTAACCAATTGCTAAAGCTGGGGCTCAGATTAGCCACTTGTTCAAATTGAATCCGAAAATCCTTTTGGGGTAAATCGGCTGGGTGAGTACCCGTCACTAAATAAATTAAGGTTGCGCCTAAACTATAAAGGTCTGATGCTGCAACAGTGCGTCCGCCAAATTGCTCTGGTGGCATATAGCCGTAGGTTCCTACCACAGTTCTTGTGCCAGTTTCGCTAGCCAGGACTGTTTGCACTGAGCCAAAATCTACCAAATAAACTTGACCGATACTATTGCCAGAACGCTCCCCTAATAAAATATTGCTAGGCTTAATATCACGGTGAATTACAGGCGGATACAGCCCATGTAGGTAAACGAGAATCTCTAAAAGTGCTTTGGCTATCTGTTTGACTTCAATTTCTGTGAAACTTCGCCCAGTTTGTAAGTATTGCTCTAAAGTTTGTGCAGGGATATAAGTTTGTACTAAAGCAAATCCTTTGATGGTTGGTAAATTTACTTCAAAGTAGTTTAAATAGCCAGGAATTGAGGGATGTGCTAAGTTTTTTAAAGTTTCGGCTTCTCGCTCAAACAACTTGAGTGAATCCCACTCAAAGTCACTACTAAAAGAAAGTAATTTGATAACGACTAATTCCTGAGTTTGCAAATCACGAGCTAATAGCGTCCGCCGCCCTGCTTTTTTTCCTAGTAGTTGCTGAACTTCGTAGCGTTCGCCTAATATTTCGCCAATCATTATGTTTTCTTATAATGCTAAGGTTGAAAAGTTTTTATAGCTTATAGCTTTTCAATTTGGCAAATCGATATCTTTAGTATAATTGCGTAGTTCTATGCCCTCCCAACTTTGGCCTTATATTACCCCTGGTATTCCTGATGAATTATTTGAACATTTGCCAGGAATTCCCATGAGTCAGCGAGAAGTTCGACTGCTATTGATTGCCCAACTGCGGCTAAAATCAGATTCTGTGTTGTGGGATATTGGCGCAGGGACGGGTACAATTCCGGTAGAGGTGGGGTTATTGTGTCCAGGTGGACAGATTATCGCCATAGAAAGAGATGAAGAAGTAGCTAATTTGATCAAGCGTAACTGCGATCGCTTTGATGTGAAAAATGTTGAAGTTGTTGAAGGCAGCGCCCCAGAGTGTTTACATGACCTCAAGGTTGCCCCTCACCGGATTTGTATCGAGGGAGGACGCCCCATTCAAGATATTCTGCAAGCCGCATGGCATTATTTGCCCCCATCCGGTCGGGTTGTAGCCACAGCTGCTAATCTAGAAAGTCTGTATGCTATTTCCCAGAGCTTTTCTCTGTTAAGGGCTAGAAATATCGAAGTTGTCCAGTCTGCGGTTAACCGCTTAGAGACGCGCGGCTTTTCTCAAAGCTTTACCGCCGTTGATCCTATTTTTATCCTCAGTGGTGAGAAACTGGATTAGGGAATGGGGCATGGGGCATAGAGCATTGGAAGAGACGGCAAGGGAAGGGAGAAAACAGAGATGAGGAAGTAGGGAGAGCAGAGAAAGCAAGGGAAAAAAGAGTAACTAATTAATTCCTCATGCCCAATGCCCCATACCCAATGCCCCATGCCCAATGCCCCATGCCCAATGCCCAGTACTTCTCTACGAGAGGCTTCGTCCTAAGCGTAGCTATGCCGTAGGCTTTACGGCGTCGCTCAGTACAAGTGCCCAATGCCCCATTCCCAATATTTAATACTTCTATGCCTTGGTCTCGGATTATTAGTGGAATTATTGCGATCGCTCTTGCTCTTTCTGCAACCCTTTTGGGGGGTTGGTACTTTACCATCATCTTTGCAGTTATCATCTTTTTGGGTCAACAGGAATATTTTAATTTAGTACGAGCCAGAGGCATCGCTCCTGCTGCTAAAACCACTATGGCTGTCAGCCAAGTTTTGCTAGTGATTTGTACCCTAGATGGCAGTTTAGCTGATGCTGTGATGCCAATAGCTGGCACACTTATTTGCTTTTACCTGCTATTTCAGCCCAAATTTGCCACGATCGCTGATGTTTCTGCTTCTATCATGGGGCTATTTTATGTAGGTTATTTACCGAGTTACTGGGTACGATTACGAGCAATTCATAGTGCTGCTTTTAGCAATATTCCTTTTGGAGGTTACTGGCCCACAACCTGGGCAGATTTCTGGGAAAAGGCAAATTCCGCTTCTTTACCACAAGGTTTTACAGTAACGCTGCTGAGTTTTTTGTGTATTTGGGCAGCTGATATCGGTGCATACACCATTGGCAAATTCTTTGGGAAAACCCGTTTGTCTGAGATTAGCCCGAAAAAAACTGTAGAAGGTGCTGTCTTTGGCATTACTTCAAGTGTTGCTGTAGCCATAGCAGGAGCCTATTATTTACACTTGCCCAGATCCCCCTTCACTGGTCTTGCATTGGGTTTGCTGATTGGCATTGCTAGTCTTTTAGGGGATCTTACCGAATCGATGCTTAAGCGGGATGCTGGAGTAAAAGATTCGGGACAGCTGATCCCCGGTCACGGTGGTATTTTAGACCGTACTGATAGTTATATTTTCACTGCTCCTTTGGTTTATTATTTTGTAACGTTGTTATTACCACTACTTAGTAGATAGGTAAGTTGGGCATGGGGCATTGGGATTAGGGGAGAGGTGACAGGTTGTAGGGAATAATCTGTAGCCTATAACCTGTCACCTGTCACCTGTAACCTATATTCTTTTCTTTACTCCCCAGTCCCATCAAGGATTAACGTTAATTTGCCCACGACACATCAACTTGCCTGGGATTAGCGTTAGTTCTTGGATATCAACATCTGAGCCAAGATCGAGATTATACTCACGATTGTTGTTTAATGTATCTTCCTGGTGGGGGTGGATTGGGATATGTACCACTTGCAACTCATGCCCACTTTGTAACTTTAAGCCCAGACAAATTTCTACAGGCGTTGTTTTACTATTGGTTACTCTTAAGCCTCGCAGTATAATTTGGTTGTTCTCAAGGATAATTTCTTGCCAACTAATTGGTTGTGACTGTGGGTAATGTGTTGGTAAAACCTTAACCAATAAATCACTCAAAGCAGTTGATAATAAATCAGATGAGAGAGAAGCATTGAGATCCTTCTCGTCTACGATTAAATCGCCAATTACTGGTACTGTTTCTAAAAGTCGCAGAGGTTTACCCTTGAGTACGGAGCCGATATTTATCCGAATATTTTCTGCTATTAATTTAATTTGTGTAATCAGGAGACCTTGATAAACTGCATGAGTAGCAAAAATAGATATTGAGGGAATGCGTCCAGAAATAAGTTGGCGATCGCTCGCTTTGATCTCCACTTCTAATTCTGATATTTGGCTGACTTGCGCTCTTAACCAGAGCTTGACTGCTGTTGTCAGTACCTGCGTAATTATGCGGATTTTATTTGCACTTGTTGTTTGGGAATTTTGCTCTGGCATCTACTAACCAATCTATGTATGAGTATTTTCTCAACAACCGAACAGAAATTAAACAAGCTTTAAATGTAACATTTATGCCTACTCGCTACAAAATGCAAATATCATTTAATTGTTAACAGTAAATAAGCAATTTCCACATGGAGGCACGGTTACAAAAAATTCTCGCTCAATGGGGTATTGCCTCACGTCGTGAAGCCGAAGAAATGATTAGGCACTCACGGGTGCGGATTAATGGAGTATTGGCACATTTGGGTCAAAAAGTTGATCCCGAAAAAGATGCGATCGCAATTGATGATAAGCCTGTATCCAAAAAGCAGCGTCCGGCTTTAATATATCTATTGCTGCACAAACCAGCAGGAGTGGTTTCGACTTGCTACGACCCTCACGGCAGACCAACAGTCTTGGATCTCCTACCGAAAGAATTACGAGAGGGTTCAGGTATTCACCCAGTTGGGCGTTTAGATGCAGACTCCACAGGAGCATTAATCCTGACCAATGACGGAGAACTGACATTTGGATTAACCCATCCCCGCCACAGTATTTCCAAGACATATCATGTTTTGGTCAAAGGACATCCTTCAGAAAAAGTACTACAAATGTGGCGTCAGGGTGTGATGTTGGAGGGTAGAAAAACCAGGGCGGCTAAAGTACATCTAATAGAATGTCGTGCCGAGCAAAGCTTTTTAGAAATAGTGTTGCAGGAGGGAAGAAATCGCCAAATTCGCCGTATAGCTCAACAGTTAGGATACCCAGTAATCAAGCTGCATCGAGTTGCTATCGGCTCAATTCAATTACAAACTCCAAAAGACCCCTTATTGTCAGAGGGTAAATATCGTTCCCTCAAAGATCATGAAATTCGCTTTTTGCAAGATCAGATAACGCGACCTATTAAAGAATCAGCGGAGTTAAGGAGTGTCAGTAGGCATGAAATGGCTAAGAAAGAAGAAGAATAATCACCAGCCATCACTTTCATTAGAGGAACAACGAGCCGAAAAGTTGGCAGAATTAGGCGCTCAACTTTGGGCATTGCGGCAAGAACAGGGCCTATCTCTAGAGCAAGTGGTTGTATTAACCAGAATTCCCCGGCGATTATTGCAGGCGATCGAAGAAGGTAATTTAAACGATCTGCCAGAACCAGTCTATATACAAGGTTTGCTCAGGCAATTTGCCGATGCACTAGGCTTGAATGGAGTAGAATTTTCGGGCACTTTTCCGATCAGTTCTGCACAAGTGAACCCTCAAAGTATGGGGAATCATTCACCCCTTGCTCAACTACGTCCGATTCATCTTTACTTTCTTTACATATTACTAATAGTATGCTCAGTAAATGGTTTATCTCAGTTATTAAATAATGTTGTACTACAAGCAAGTAATAGCCAAAACCAGCCATATCCAAAACAAAAATCCATTGTTAAACCAGAGATAGCCCAAATAAAAGAATCGGTGGAGGTTCAATCAGTTAACGATACCCTTAGCGCCGTCCAACAGGGAAAGGCTGTACAGATTGGTGTCACTTTGAAAGCGTCATCTTGGATTCGCGTAGTAGCCGATGGCAAAACCGAGTTTGAAGGTATTCTCCCAGAGGGAACTCACCGGATTTGGAAAGCCCAAGAGCAACTCACTGTGAAAACTGATAATGCTGGTGGCGTGTTAATGAGCATCAATCAAGAAAAAGCCAAGGAAATGGGAGAACCGGGGAAAGAGGAAGAAGTTAGGATTGCTGCAAAACCTAAATTTTAAAATATAAGGCATTGGGAAGAGGCAGAGGGGCACAAAGCTTAGAGCAGGGGGAAAAGAGAAAACTTTCTCCCCTGCCCCCCTACCTTATTGTCCTTCCGGGGCGCGTCCATTGAGCCTGGTAAGAACTTTTAAGCGATCGCCTAATTCCTCTCTCAGCGCTGCTGCTTGATAGCGCCACTCCCAGTTACCCTCAGCAACACTGGGAAAATTCATCCGCGCTTCGTTTCCTAATCCCAAAATATCTTGCAAGGGAATAATCGCTTGGTTAGCTATGGAACTCAAAGCTAGGCGAATTAAATCCCAGTGGATGCCTTCAGGACTAACACAACCTAAATAAAGCAACAGGTTTTGCTTTTCGTAGTCGCTGGCTGAATTAAACCAGCCTACAGTTGTGTCGTTATCGTGAGTGCCGGTATAAACTACAGCATTTCGTGGGTAATTGAATGGTAAAAACGGATTACCGGGATCAGAACCGAAGGCAAACTGTAAAACCTTCATCCCCGGAAATTCATACTTGTCTCGTAGTGCTTCTACTTCTGGTGTAATTACTCCTAAATCTTCCGCCAAGACGGGTAGCTTGCCCAACTTCTCCCTAATCGCTTCAAAAAAAGCGTCTCCAGGCGCTTCCACCCATTTACCATTCATGGCAGTTTCTTCGCCTTGGGATACTGACCAATAAGCTTCAAAGCCCCGGAAGTGGTCAATGCGAATTATATCTACATAATCCAGCATTGCCTCAAAGCGTTGCACCCACCATTTAAAGTCTTGTTTTTGTAATTCCTCCCAGTTATAAACCGGGTTGCCCCACAATTGACCGGTGGCGCTAAAGTAATCTGGTGGAACTCCTGCCATTTGGGCGGCAACTCCTGTCTCTTCGTCTAAGCAAAAGATGTCGGGATGCGCCCACACGTCGGCACTATCATGAGATACGTAGATGGGGATATCGCCGATAATGTCAATACCGCGCATGTTGGCGTAGCTTTTTAGCTCTGACCACTGCCGGAAAAACTCAAATTGGACGAACTTGTAATAAAAAATCTCCCCATTAAGCCGATCCTTTACCTGAGCTAATGCTTCGGATTCGCGCTTGACAAATTCTGGCTCCCATGTATGCCAGCTTGCATTTTCGTGGGCATCTTTCAGCGCCATAAATAAGGCGTAATTATCTAGCCAATAGGCTTTACTGTCGCAAAAACCTGCAAACTCGTTTTTTTGGATGTCCGTAGCATTTGCTTTAAAGTTTTCACAGGCTTTTTTCAGAAGCTCAATTTTAATCGGCACAACTTGGTCGAAGTCTACCTTTTCTACCGGAAATCCTGGTAAATTAGCAAAGTCTTCTTCAGTGAGCAAACCCTCATCTCGCAGTTTTTCTGGGCTAACCAACAGGGGATTTCCCGCCATTGCTGAGTAGCACATATAGGGGGAATTGCCGTATCCAGTGGGCCCTAAGGGTAAAACTTGCCAATATTGTTGATGGGTATCTTTAAGAAAATCGATGAAGCGATAGGCTTCTAAGCCTAAATCTCCAACGCCAAATCGGCTGGGAAAGGAGGTAGGATGCAGCAAAATACCACTGGATCTAGGAAAGGGCATATTTAACCTGAATTATGAGAGGGAGCAATTATCTGATGGACACGCTATGCGATCGCCCAAGGGGCAGTGGCAAAGCCAATCGCATCGAATTTATCACGGAACAGTATTTGCAAGGTAAATCAAGTAAACTCATTTTTGTCCTTAGTCATTTGTCCTTTGCTCTTGACTAATGAACAATGACCAATGACTAATGACTAAATAATTATGACTTACCGAAATCCTGCACCAACAGTTGATATCATCATTGAACTAGTAGATCGACCTCATCGGCCAATAGTGTTAATTGAAAGACATAATCTACCCTTAGGTTGGGCTATTCCTGGTGGTTTTGTAGATTATGGGGAAACGGTGGAAGTGGCGGCCCGACGGGAAGCTGAAGAAGAGACGGGTTTGCAGGTAGAGTTAGTTGAACAATTACTGGTGTATTCTGATCCCAATCGCGATCCGCGTCAGCATACGATTAGCATTGTGTTTTTGGCGACAGCTACGGGGGAACCAAAGGCTGGGGATGATGCCAAGGGTGTAGGCATTTTTGAATATTGGCGTGTGCCTGGTAATTTATGTTTTGACCACGATCGCATTCTGCGCGATTATTGGCGGTTTCGGCATTATGGGATACGTCCAAGGTTGGGGTAAGAGAGACGAACCGCAGAGGCGCAGAGAGCGCAGAGAGAAGAGGGGAGAGGAATATCTGTGACACAAAGTTTTTGTGATTATACTGTGTCAGTGGTATTTAAAGTTGCATTATGGACGCTGAGGAACTTTTAGAGAAATACGCAGCAGGACAACGGAAATTTCATTCAGCAAATCTTCAAGGAGTAGACCTCACAAGCAAAGATTTGAGTGAGATAGATTTATATAAAGGAAATTTAAATGGAGCAGACTTAAGTGAAGCAACTCTGACCAAAGCTAATCTTTGGGAAGCAAGCCTCTCTAGAGCATCCCTAAGATGTACAAATTTAATGTGGATGCAAGGTGGATCAATTAATTTAAGTTGGGCAGACCTTAGCGGTTCGGACTTAAGTTATGCAAACTTGAAAGCTGCAAATCTGACTAAAGCAGACTTGACTAAAGCAAACTTTACTCAGGTAGAGCTAACTGGAGTAAATTTTCAAGGTGCAAATCTCCATAAAGCTATACTCCGGGGAGTTAGTTTGGAGAAATGTAATTTGTCAGGAATGAATCTAGCTGAGGCTAATTTAGTTGGGGTATACCGGGACAAGCCAATCTCAAAAACGCCTGTCTAAAAGAAGCAAATCTAGAAAGAGCCTGTCTTTCAGATACAAATTTGATAATGGCAAATCTTGATGGTGCAAATCTGAAGAAGGCAAATTTAATTGGAGCAAATATCTATGGGGCAACCTTTAAAGATGCAGACCTAACTGGTGCGATAATGCCAGATGGAGAAGTCTACAAACCGATCGCTTCTGAAGTGGAAATCGGTAAACAAGAAACATCGTTAGAGAAAGTAATATCTATGACTCGTAAAGTAATTAATACTGATAACGCACCCGCACCAGTCGGCCCTTATAATCAAGCGATCGCAGCTTCTGGTCAATTTATATTCGTGGCTGGACAAATTGCCATTGATCCCCGCCTTGGTGATGTCGTTTACACTGATGATGTCAAAAAGCAAACCGAGCAGGTATTAGCTAATCTTGAAGCCATCCTCACAGCATCTGGTGCGACTTTTCAAGATGTAGTGAAAACCACTGTATTTTTAGCTGATATGAATGATTTTGCAGCCATGAATGCCGTTTATGCTAAATATTTTCCAGAAGATACAGCCCCAGCACGGGCTTGTGTGCAGGTATCACGCTTACCTAAAGATGTGTTGGTAGAAATTGATGCGATCGCTGTAGTTAGCGGTTAGTAGCAATACACTCATAAAAGAAGCCTACAATACAAACAAACTAGGCTTTATTATTGACTTTTCTTCTTAAAAGCTATACATCTTTTTTAGGGGTTAATTAAAATTAATTAGCAAAAAAACTGAGAAAACTTCCTAATGGAGAGTTGCAAATGAGTGTTAGGAAAAAGAGTTTATTGGGTGCTGGTGCGGCATTTGCAGTGCTTACAGGTTTAGTAGTCAGCACAGTAGGGGCTATGCAGGCAACGATCGCCAACCCCACTACTAATCAACAGACACCACGCTTACTTACTCAACGGCAGAAGACTTTAACAATAGTTTTTCCCAGTCGTGCTGATTCTACAGACTTGCAAAATAAGGCAAATGCAGTAGGAGCTTTTTTATCGAAAGAGTTAGGAATTCCAGTCGTTGCCCAAGTTGGTGATGATACAGCTGCTGTGGAAGCTTTAAGAGCAAATCGGGCTGATGTCGCTTTTTTAAGTAGCCGTCCGGCTTTGAAAGCAAAACAATTAGCAAACGCTAGCTTGTATCTAGCCGAAGTTCGTCCTACTTATTCTGGAAGATACACCTATAGCTCAACATTTGTTGTTCCCAAGAATAGTCCCCTAAAAACTCAAAATTCACCTAAAGCCACTTTAGAACAACTGCGGGGCAAGAAAATGGCTTTTACTTCCCCTACTTCTGGCTCTGGGTTTATTATCCCTGTCGCTGAGTTGGTCAAACAAAAATTTGTACCCAACCGCGATCGCTTAGATGGTTTCTTTGGTCAAATTTCTTACGGCGGTAATTACAGCAAAGCCTTGCAAGCAGTTGTGCGCGGTCAAGCTGATGTAGCTGTTGTCTCAGAATATGCTCTGAATCCACCTTATATCACCGCCGAAGAGAAGAGTCAGTTACGGGTTCTGCACAAAATTACTGGTGTACCTGCCCACGGTATTGCCATTGATGATGATGTTCCAGCCCCAACACGCGAAAAAATCATCAACGCCTTACTAAAATTAAATAAGTCGGAAAATAATAAATTGTTAAGCGACTTGTATAATTCCACAGAATTAGTGCCAATTAACCACGATCGTCACTTAGCAGTTATGCGTGACGCTCTGCAAGTTGCTGGCATTGAACCATAATTTAGTTAACAGTTATTCAGTGAACATTTTGAATAACTGTTAGCAGATGTTTTAAAAATGGTCGGCTGTAATTTTAGGCATTTCTAGATCCCCCCTAACCCCCCTTGAAAAGGGGGGAACCAGAATCAAAGTCCCCCTTTTCAAGGAGGATTTAGGGGGATCTAAAACGTTTTGCTACCGACCAAAGAACTTTTAAAACATCCTCTTAGCAGATAAATAAATTTCTATGAATGATTATGTTATTGAGTGTCATAACCTAGAAACAGCTTATGCTGCATCTCTGAATCGTCCTATTCTTAACGGGATTAATTGCCAGATTAAACGCGGTGAATTTGTCGTTTTGCTGGGGCTAAACGGTGCTGGTAAGTCTACATTACTACGATCGCTAGTTGGACTAGTACCATCAGCCAGAGGAGAAATCATCGTCAATAATGTTGAGATGAATCCCCGAACACTGCCAAAAATTCGGCGCGATGTTGGTATGTTATTTCAAGGTGGCGGATTGATTCGGCAGTTATCAGCACTAGAAAATGTCTTGTGCGGATGCCTTGGTAAAAGAACAACTTGGCAAACACTGTTGGGATTTTCCAAACGCGATCGCATATTGGCACTAAATTTATTAGAACAGTTAGGACTCTTAGAGTTAGCTTTTCAAAAAACCAGTCAATTAAGTGGTGGACAGCAACAACGAGTAGCGATCGCCCGGACTTTAATTCAATCACCACAAATTCTCTTAGTCGATGAACCCATCACAGGCTTAGATGTTGTGGCATCGCAACAAGTGATGGAAACTCTATCCCAATTGCACACTCAGCAAGGCATGACTATTGTCGCAGTTTTGCACGATTTGGGAATTGCAGAAAAATACGCAGGGCAAGCGATCGTCTTAGATGCTGGACGCGTCATTTACCAAGGGCTTTGTGACAACTTACAAGCTAAATTTGCTCAAGTTTCCGCTTGAGTGGGATTTGATTTAATACAATATGAGTTCCTTTTTTAAGTTACAGCAGTTTGCAAGTAACTGAGATACCAAATGCAGAAACTAAAATCAGACCAGACATAAACAGTTTCTAACTCCTGCCTCCTGCCTCCAAACCCGTAGTTTTGTACTTCATGCAAAAGAAAACTGCTATAAAACGCTTAGGCTTCTACCCTTGGCTGAGTTCTCTACTCATCTTATTAATTGTCGTAGTAGTTTATGGTTGGGCTTTGCGAGGACTCAAACTCGATTTTGAACTGCTGCGTTCTAGCTGGCCATACATCACCGATTTTATCACTCGGTTATTTCCTCCCGATTGGAAAGTTTTAGATATTGCAGTTAAGGCACTAATTGAAACTGTACAGATGTCTTTATGGGGAACTACCATTGGAGCCATTCTTTCTGTACCGATTGCTATAGCTAGTGCCAGCAACATTGCGCCTGGGTGGTTGCGATCGCTAGCTAATTTACTGCAAAATACTGTGCGTTCTGTCCCCTCAATTATTCTGGGGCTAATTTTTGTTGCCGCCACTGGCTTAGGCGCACCAGCAGGAACTTTAGCTTTGGGAATCTACACCATCGGCTACCTTGCCAAATTTTATCAACAGGCAATTGAAGCGGTTGATCCGCGTTCTCTTGAATCCTTGCAAGTTATCGGAGCCTCCAAGCTACAGATTGCTCAATACGGCATTCTCCCGCAAGTGTTACCTCTGGGATTGGGTTACACCTTTTGGATGTTTGAGTACAACATCCGTGCTGCTTCTGTTTTGGGTGTAGTTGGTGCAGGTGGTATTGGCTTTCAGTTAAAAAGTTACATCGACGGGTTCGAGTACACCAAAGCAACAACCATGATGTTAGTGCTTTTGGTAGTCGTCACTGTAATTGATGCTTTTAGTAGCAAATTACGTCATCGACTCGATTCTATGTAACGAATTCTGGCGGTAGCCTATCTTAAAAACTAATGCAATCGCTTCTACAACTTTGGGAATACTGGAATTAAGTATCCTAAAGGAGTATTAAAAATTTCAGAAAATCGTATCAGTGCCAGCTTATCCCCAGCAGATAAGGAAGCGGTTATGCAAGCGATCGCTACAATTAGAGAAAAGTTACCGTTTTTGGTAGATTTGACCCCTGAAGATCGGCGAACAATGCTAAAGATGGGAGATAAAAGTCGGGCTTTTGTAAGCATTGCCTTAGAAGTGGCGACACAAAACCCTAACTTTTTGCCTCGTTCTTTTGATTTAGAAGAGATGCGCCGAGATTTGGCGCTGTTTGAGGCGTTGTATCCAGTGCTTTTGTCTCTAACGCAACTGCAAGAATTGGTGGATGATACCTGCATAGCCTCTGCTAGCGAAGCTTATGCAGCAGCATTAGCAGTTTATAGCTATGCCAAAGCTAGCGGTGATGTCGCAGGTTTAGATGCAGTAATTGATGAGATGGGACGCAGGTTTAACCGCCGTTCTAAGAAAAAGCAACCCGAAGTCTCAGTTAGCTAAAGCTTGAAATAGGCAATTATACGAGTTGTCAACTTGGTAAAATACATATCATTTGTAGGGGCATAACAATGTTATGCCCTTTTTGCGTCTTGTATCTAAAGATTTTTGAAACCCGCGCAGGCGGGTTTTATCTGTGTAGCCGCGACTTCTAATCGCCAGGGCATTTTTGAGCCTCAGAAGGTCAACGTCGAGCCTCAAAAGGTCAAAGTTGAGCCTCAGAACGTCAACATTGAACCTCAAAAGATCAACATTGAACCTCAAAAGGTCAAAGTTGAGCCTCAGAACGTCAAAGTTGAGCCTCAAAAGGTCAACATTGAGCCTCAAAAGGTCAACGTCGAGCTTCAGAAGGTCAACATTGAACCTCAAAAGGTCAACATTGAGCCTCAAAAGGTCAACATTGAAATTAAATTAAGGTTACACGTAAAAATACTTAAAATAAGTTTGATAAATTCCGAAATATAGCATCTATATTTAGTAGTTATTCTATAAGCATTAATACCTCAAAATTAAATCTTGTAATGAACCCGCAAAACAAGCCCAAAACTCTACAAGATATTCTTAAGCAACGTCAACAATCAGGTTTTGTGGGTTGTGAAGACCAAGTAAACCAATTTCGCCAAAATTTAGCATTACCCCCAGAAGACGATCGCCGTCGTTTTCTGTATAACGTTTGGGGTCGAGGCGGAGTTGGTAAAAGTACCTTGCTGCGACAGTTTCGTAAAATTGCTAACGAAGCAAAAATCATTTCGGCTTACATCGATGAAGCTGAAAAAACTGTACCAGAAATCATGGGTCGTCTAGCTGAAGAGTTAGAACGGCAAGGTCATAAACTAACGCAGTTTACAGAACGCTACAAAGTTTACCGTCAAAAGCGCCAAGAATTAGAAACCGATCCAGAAGCTCCTCAAGGCTTTTCCGCTTTTATAGGGAAAACTATGGTAAAAACTAGTGTGCCTCTGGCGCGTCGAGTTCCCATTGGCGGTGCTGTATTTGACTTTGTGGATGAGGATGCTTTCGCTACCCAAGCTGGAGAATGGGCATCTTATGTTGCAAAAAAAATAACAAATAAAGATGATGTGCTATTAGTTCAAGAACCTGAAGAAGTGCTAACCCCGTTATTTTTGCAAGATATTTTTAAAATTGCTGAGAAAACTCCTGTTGTCCTGTTTCTTGATACTTATGAACGCACAGGAGAATTTCTAGATAACTGGCTACGAGAAATTTTGGATGGTCGCCACGGTGAAGTATCTCTCAATATATTGATAACCATCGCCGGTCGGCAGGAATTAGATAAAAATCATTGGGCACCTTACGAGGGGTTAATAGTTCGTTTCCCTCTAGAACCCTTTACAGAAGAAGAAGCCCAACAATATCTAACTCAAAAAGGTATTACAGACAATCGCAGTGCGATTGAACTCGATCCAAAATATGATTTGGCGATCGCAAATGGCGGTGTAAATTACCGTTTAATGAGGCATTACCCAGAAGCTCTAGAAAACTTTGACCGCGCCATTGAACTTAACCCTAAAGATACCTGGGCGATCGCAAGTCGCGGTCGAACTTACCTGATGCTAAAGCTATATAATGGGGCGCTTGTAGATTTCAACCGCGCTATTGACTTAGATTCTGACAGTAATTGGTATTTATATAATCGCGCTTTAGTCTACCAAGCCCTTAACCAACCAGAAAAAGCATGGGCTGACTTAGCACTTGCCATCAAGCTTGCTAAACAGCATTACGAAAAAGATGCTAAAGACTGGTCTAATACCTTTAATTTAGCCCTTTACTATTTAGCTGCTCAATATATTCAACCAGCAGAGCGGTTATATCGCTATGCCTTATCGAATAGTGCTTCTTCAGAATCTATTCGTGAAGCTATTCAAAATTTAAATGACTTTTTAACCGTGTTCCCTGACCATGTGCAGGCTACATCCATGCAACAGTTGTTGCAGTCTTCTCTAATTTAAAACTTCTTTACAGTATGCGTAGCCCAACCCAGGCATCGCAAGTCAAATCTCTTGCAAACGGCAAAAATTACCTTGAAGGTAAAGACGCTGCACTGCTTTGTTATGCTGTGGATAATTGATCGTAAGATTTCTGTTCAATATCTGCTACTTTCGCTAAAACTGCGTCGTATTTTTCTCGACTGCCTCGCTTTGCTAACTCTCCTAGATAACTTTCAGTTGTGAGTATAGCGATTTTCTCCGCAACTGCTATTGCCACAAACTGATCGATAGAAATGCCGTCTTGTTTGGCAAGTTCCTGCAAACTTTTGTACAAAGAGCCAGGAAGCTGGACGCTGAGGTTGCTCATGACATGCTCTCGCTAAACCCAATTGCCTACAAATATTAAGCGATCGCCATTACTACTTTGCCTTGCCCGTGACAAATCGTATGCGATCGCTTAATTTAAAACTCTTGCAAATACTTGGCAAAAGTCTGATGCCGAGTATTAATGGAACACACTTGAGAAGATATTATTAAGCTTTCTCATTGAAATGTCAAGATTTTATGAATTACTTCTCCAAAGTTTGCCATTAGATATCGTAATTTCCCTTAAATTTTCAGGCTGTGCTGACAAACTCTTGTCGCCAAAATGCTTATCCATCAACGCCGGAACTTGTGTAGCTTGAATTCGGCTATGGCGCGTTTTATCTGGCATAACTAAGTTTGGCCCAGCTTTACAATTTTTCATACAACCAGTGCCCTTGATTGTAACTTGGTCTTCTAAACCGCGATCGCTTAAAGCTGCCTCTAACGCCTGACAAACTGCTTTACCACCGCGTTTCATACAATCAGACTTTTGACACACCAAAATCGTGGCCTTAGTCTTAGCTGGCTTTACTTTGACATTATCAATAGATGGGGGTTCTTGTGGTGTAGCGATCGTTTTAACTGTCGCCATTTCAGAACGCGCCGCCATTACACGTTCAGCTTTCAATGTGACTTTGTCTTTTTTTATATCGTATTCTTTATAACCAACAACTTGTAGCAAAGTACCTGCTGGTAGCCGCAAATCAAAAGCAGCCCGTAAATGTTTAGCAAGTTTAACGTAGCATTCACCCTCATGAGTACCCAGCAGTAAACCTTTGAGCTTATAGCCATCTTTAATAACAAAATCTATAAATCTGCCCTCAAGGCAAAATTTCGATACTTCCATACTCTCAGATGCACCCATTTTTTAACCTCCTTCTAACTAATACAAGTTATCTGCTCTGATATTTTCGACACCAGGGTTAAGACTGGCGATCGTACATTAGAACTTTTGGTAGCGACTTTTCCAGCAGCATTCAAGAGTCCAAATCTGGTCTTGACGAGAGGCTGTAAATCGCCGTATCACACTCCAAAGTTGAACAGCCGCAGTAGAATTGCCAATTTCAACTTTTAATGGCTGGTTAGCCGCACAACTACAGGGAATGTCTAACTCCTTTAGACGTTGATAGACTTGCCAGCGATCTGCCCAATTCACCTCTACAAGGTGACTTATTTCTATTTCTGAACTAAATGATTTCAAGAGAATTGCCCTCAATGTGCAACAAACTTGCAGTAATTACCGCGATTGAACTCCCTGCTTTTTGAAAGTCTTAGGAGTTTAGCCTCTTAAAACCAGCATACCTTAAGTGCAAACAATTCTCATTAATTTTGGAAATAAATAAAATTCTTCCAGTCATCACCATTAAGGAGAAATCAATTCAAAATTCTTGCATTGAACAAAAAGACTAGGTGATATGTAGCTTTAAGGGACTTTAAGTTAAAAAAACCTAGAACCGCAAAGTTTGCTAGAGAGGGTCAGATATTCAATTAAACTAGGGGACACAGAGAAGATGAGGTGTATAAATGGCAAGAAAAAGCCCTCAACCAAAAGCGACATCCGCGCTCAGTACTAGAATGCGTGCAACAGAATTGTCCCAGTTGCGGCAAACCAATGTGGAGTGAGTACAACAATCTTCGACGTGTGAGAACCCTCAAAGGATTGGTACAACTGCTCTTAAAGCGAAACGGCTACCAAAGCGATGGATCTGGAAAATTACCGTTCGGGAAACATCAACCTGCATACAGTTGAATCAAGTGATCTAATGCTAAACATGGTCGCAGACGATGTTGTTGTTGCCGTCACGGTAGAGATACTAGGAAACTATTTAGGGCAAGAAATTGATGGCAAGTTCCGCTATCTCAGGGTTTGGAAGCTATTTGAAAACAACTGGAAAGTGATTGCAGGAAGTGTGGTTACGTTAAACACCGACAACTGAAGACTGCCAGAGGCGAAGACTGGCGTACCACTCATCACATCTAGCGATGCGGTAATGATTGCTGACTGACTCATTATTAGAATGACCAAAAATCATCAGCAAAAACTAGCCAGTAAGTATAGGTTATTTGGTACATCGAGAATTGCGAAAAATATTGATTTGCAGAATGCTTATGCAGCAAGGTTTTTAGCCTTAGCGTAAGTTTCTGCACGGATGCTCATTTGACCTCAAGTTCACCTATGAATGCTGCCCGTTGTGTTAAACGCTTGTCTCCAAAGTTACACTAGCCATACAGGTTCTTCTCTAAGATTTTCATTGGCACTTCATAACTCACACCTACAAATCTCGTGAGAAGTCAGCTTTATGGCAGGTTTATTCTGATTTTTCGAGAAGTTAGGTTAAATTTAGGTTATACTTTGGTTTACGTAGGGTTAAGGGATACCTGTTAAGCAAGTATTACACTGATTAGAAGAGTGTTATAAGTTACCGATAGTATTATGCTAAATCAAATATTTAAATTTGCAGGAAAAGTAGGTGTGGACGATTGGGTAGTTAAACTATTTTTTTTATTTGTAGCAACAGATATGACTTTTATTATTATTCATGTAATTTATGCCCATACAGACTTGATTCCCTATAATGCTTTCTCACTTGCAACAGATAGAGGTTATTCGGAATTATTTCAATATATCAAAGAGTATTGGTCTGCACTTTTCTCAGGTTTATTGGCATTACAATTTCGGTCGCCTTTATATCTTAGTTGGTCTTTGCTGTTATTTTACTTATTACTTGATGATTCTCTTCAAATTCATGAAAAATTGGGAGGTTTCATCAGTAATCAATTGTCATTCTCTAGTATGTTTAACTTGAGAGCAAAAGATTTTGGCGAACTCACAGTGTCTATTGTAGTATTTTTGTTGTTTCTGTGTGCTATTTATATTAGCTATAGTTGGAGTGACCATCTATCCAGACAAAGATCAAAACATTTAATCAGGCTACTGTTTATTCTTGCTTTTTTTGGCGTTGTAGTAAATATGTTGCATATAGCATTTAAAACCTCACATCTCTTAGATACTCTATTTACTGTTATAGAGGATGGTGGCGAAATGCTAATAATGAGTTTAATCACTTGTTACATTTTATCATGGTTTGTGCGGTTGAAAAAAATAGTTACTTAACTAGTAAGTGTAGCGTAGAGATGTTTGCAGTTCGCTACAGCTAGGCGTAATGCTAAAAAAAGAGCATTGCAAACTCAACATTTGGTAATAAACGAAAAAGAAAGCAAATAACAGTATTCATTCAATTAAATCTACATATTGTTGTGCAGTTGCTTGCCTTTTTCGTGTTCATATTCCCATGCTCTGCGCTCCACTGTTGGCAAAGAATTGAGTGAGTCTGGAACAAGGAATTTTGGAGTGTCTATTAATCCTGTGAAGCTTTCAAGTAAAGCATCTTCACTATCATACTCGCTGTTAATAATCGTGAATAATTTTTTATAGTCATTTTTTTATGCTCCAAAATTATTTGTCTTAGTCGTGAGGTCTGTCTAATCTTCTGTCTGCTCTGTCCCCTGCTGTGTAAGCTTTCTGTCTAATTCTGTTCGTTCTGTCCATCTGTCTAACTTGGGCTGATTTCGATAGTCGTAGCATCAAGCCAGACTAAAAACTCGCCTCAATAAACTCATTAAACAGTCGCTACAACTCCTGCAAACTAAACCGTTGATTATTAATGTCTAGCGGGCATCAAGACTGTCCGTTCGCTCAATTTTGAGGGGTGAGAGATAATTATGTCTTGCACAGCTTGGAATGTAGCTGATAGAGAGACTCAGGCATTTTCATTAACGAAAGAATCTGTCTTTGAAGATCGTTTATGGGGGTAACGAAGATAGTAAAATCTGGGAGGAACTAAAGAGTAAGGTTACAAAAAGCCCTAAGCATTTGTTCAGCAGATGGACGAGCAGTTTCGCGCTTAGGATTACCATCATAAAGACCAGCCAAAGATTTTTGAGTTTCCTGCATTGCCTGCTGCAGAACAAATTCCATAAGTGTAAACACCCACAAAGCCAGGTTTAACAAGAACATCAAGCCGATAATTCGGTCTTGATTCTGGAAATAAATAGGTAGAGCAGGCAAAGAACCCCTTTTAAAGCGATGAAACTCACGCCTAACTCTGACCTCCACTGCTTGTAGTGCCAGAATACGGTGGAGTAGGAGGGTAAATCTTTCGGTAGGTCGCTCCAGTTGCAACCATTCTTTAGTTGATAAAGGATGCCATTCAAGATTTGACGCTTTGTCCACTTTGGGGGTCTAGTTTTCTTCTTTTCAAGCAGGAGCGGCTCAATGATTTCCCACTCTTTGTCGGTTAACCTACTGGAGTATGGCATTTATTATTGATAGCTACTTCATCCAAGATCCCAAATAGGCTCTATAGGATTCAAACCCCTCCTAAAAAAGAGCCACCAAATTGAAAATTTGGTGGGGGTCTTAAACCCTTGTTTCCTTTAGTCACGGCAAGAAACAGATAGTGCCACAAAGAGCGAGTCCGCGAGCGTCGGGCAGTTTTCCTCCTGCCTCCTGCGCCTTGCCTTCCTGGATAATTTACTTTTTGCAAGTCTCTAAATTCTTGCAGAGTGAGAGATGAGGGAGAAAATTTTACCCTATCTTCCCTATCCTTGAGAAATATCCATATTTAAGTTGGTATGTCAATATCACTAATGATAGATATATCTAATTTAATGAGAGTGCAATTATCGACCAAACAAGAGAATTGAAATTTTTTGTAGGTAAAAATACAAAATATTGTGATGGCAGATTGGCTTGCTCTCATTATTAAAATGTTAATATGTAAAGAATAAGCAGTTAAAATCTATAACTGCGAAAAAGCGAGGAGAACAATGTCTGAAACGCAAACTTTGTTACGAAACTTTGGTCATGTATATGACAATCCCGTGTTGCTGGATCACAGCGTAACTGCTCCAGTTACAGAAGGATTTAACGTTATATTAGCTAGTTTCCAGGCACTGTACTTGCAGTACCAAAAGCATCATTTTGTAGTTGAAGGCTCAGAATTTTATTCTCTGCATGAGTTTTTCAACGAAAGCTACAACCAAGTGCAAGACCACATTCATGAAATTGGAGAACGCTTGGATGGGCTAGGTGGCGTACCAGTAGCGACCTTCAGCAAATTAGCAGAATTAACCTGTTTTGAGCAGGAATCTGAAGGCGTATATTCCTCTCGCCAAATGGTGGAAAATGACCTAGCCGCAGAACAAGCGATTATTGGTGTAATTCGCCGCCAAGCTGCTCAGGCAGAGAGTTTAGGCGATCGGGGTACACGCTATCTGTATGAAAAGATTTTGTTGAAAACTGAGGAACGTGCATATCATTTGTCTCACTTCCTCGCCAAAGACAGCTTAACCTTAGGATTTGTCCAAGCTGCTCAAGGCTAAAACTCTCATACTCTAGATTTGTCTACCTAGACTGAAAGGAAAAGTTGGCAGCACTAACTCTTAAAATATTATAAAAAATGGCAGAGAATGGTATCCCTATATCTCTGCCATTTTTAATTTAAGTAGACATATTTACATAATATTTAACGTTGAAAATATTTAGCAATAAGCTAATTAAGATAGATTCTTATTTAAGGAATCTGTTATGTGCTAAATAAGCACACAGATATAGTCCAAAATAAACCATCATTTGCTGTAAGCTGTCATCAGCTTAAATAGTAAAAATTTGCAAAAGCTTTATAAATTTGAGTATCACAATTAAATAAAATTAGAAATACAAAATAGTCAACGGTGGTTAGGAGTTAGAAATTATTATTCTTTTCCTGCTCTTATAGCCCCCAATCCCCAGCTTCCATCCCCTCTCTGCCATCAAACTTAGAAAACTTAATAATAAAAAGCACGAGAGGGGGTAAAGACCCTTAAAATAATCAGGATTTGTATTCTCGTATTCCAAGGCAACTACTATGCCCCGCCGTGATGACCTCCGGAAGATTCTACTGTTAGGCTCTGGCCCAATTGTGATCGGACAAGCCTGTGAGTTTGACTACTCTGGCACTCAAGCCTGCAAAGCGCTGCGAGAAGAAGGCTATGAAGTGGTTTTGGTCAACTCTAACCCTGCAACGATTATGACCGACCCGGAAACGGCCGATCGCACTTACATTGAGCCGTTGACACCAGAATTGGTCGAAAAAGTCATTGAAAAAGAACGCCCTGATGCTCTCCTACCAACAATGGGAGGACAAACCGCTCTCAACATCGCCGTTGCTTTAGCCAAAAATGGGGTGTTGGAAAAGTACGGCGTTGAGTTAATCGGCGCTAAACTACCAGCCATCGAAAAAGCCGAAGATCGAAAACTTTTTGGTGAAGCAATGGCAAAGATTGGGATAGCCGTATGTCCCAGTGGCACAGCTGAATCTTTGGACGAAGCCAAAGCTGTTGCCCGCCAAATTGGTAGTTATCCTCTAATTATTCGTCCAGCTTTCACAATGGGTGGAAGTGGCGGCGGTATTGCTTACAACCAAGAAGAATTTGAAGAAATGGCACAGGTAGGTATAGATGCCAGCCCCGTTTCGCAAATTCTCATTGACCAGTCTTTACTCGGCTGGAAAGAATATGAACTCGAAGTGATGCGTGACTTGGCAGATAACGTGGTGATTATCTGCTCCATCGAAAACCTTGACCCGATGGGCATTCACACCGGAGACTCAATTACCGTCGCTCCCGCGCAAACCCTCACTGATAAAGAATATCAAAGGCTGCGGGATATGGCAATTAAAATCATCCGTGAGATAGGTGTGGAAACTGGCGGTTCTAATATCCAGTTTGCTGTCAATCCGGTTAATGGAGATGTGGTTGTAATTGAGATGAACCCGCGCGTTTCCCGTAGTTCGGCTTTATCTTCTAAAGCAACGGGTTTCCCCATCGCCAAAATGGCAGCAAAGCTAGCTGTGGGCTACACCTTGGATGAAATTAAAAATGACATCACCAAGAAAACTCCCGCGTCCTTTGAGCCGACAATTGACTATGTGGTGACAAAAATTCCTCGCTTCGCCTTTGAAAAGTTCCCCGGTTCTGACGCAGTGCTGACAACCCAAATGAAGTCAGTCGGGGAAGCAATGGCAATTGGGCGCACATTCAACGAATCCTTCCAAAAGGCACTGCGATCGCTCGAAACAGGACGCGCAGGTTGGGGTTGCGACAAAGCCGAAAAGTTACCCAGTGGTGAACAAATCCGCGCTCAACTGCGAACACCTAACCCCGATCGCATTTTCTCCGTGCGCCATGCCTTGCAATTAGGGATTAGTGCTGAGGAAATCTACGAACTGACTGGTATTGACCCGTGGTTTCTAGATAAATTTCAGCAATTACTAGATGTTGAGAAATTCCTCAAGCGGACACCTTTGCAGCAATTGACGAAAGAGCAACTTTATGAAGTGAAGCGGGATGGATATAGCGATCGCCAGATTGCTTATGCCACCAAAACCACCGAAGATGAAGTTCGCACCTACCGCAAATCATTAGGGATTATCCCAGTTTATAAAACAGTGGATACCTGCGCTGCTGAGTTTGAAGCATTTACCCCCTACTACTATTCTACCTACGAAGAAGAAACAGAGGTAATGCCAGCAACCAAGCCAAAAGTGTTGATTTTGGGTGGTGGCCCCAACCGCATTGGACAGGGAATTGAGTTTGACTATTGTTGTTGTCACGCCGCTTATGCCCTAAAGGATGCAGGGTATGAAACGATTATGGTCAACTCTAACCCAGAGACAGTTTCGACAGATTACGATACCAGCGATCGCCTTTACTTTGAGCCTTTAACAAAAGAAGATGTTATTAACATCATCGAAACTGAAAATCCAGTTGGGGTGATTATCCAGTTTGGCGGACAAACACCGCTCAAGTTGGCTATCCCATTACAAGAGTTTCTTAACAAGAATACCTCTGGACTCCTCACTAAAATTTGGGGTACATCGCCAGATTCCATCGACATGGCAGAAAACCGGGAGCGGTTTGAAAAGATTCTCCAACAGTTGAATATCTCCCAACCGCCTAATGGTGTTGCGCGGAGTTACGAAGATGCGCTGATTGTCGCCAAACGCATTGGCTATCCGGTGGTAGTGCGTCCCAGCTATGTGTTGGGGGGACGAGCGATGGAAATCGTTTATTCTGATGCTGAGTTGGAACGCTACATGACCTTTGCGGTACTAGTGGAACCAGAACATCCGATTTTGATTGATAAGTTTTTAGAAAACGCCATTGAAGTCGATGTCGATGCGATCGCCGATCATACTGGACGGGTGGTGATTGGTGGCATCATGGAACACATTGAACAAGCAGGGATTCACTCAGGAGATTCCGCTTGTTCTTTACCTTCCATTTCCTTATCACCAGCAGTTCTCAATCAAATTCGCACTTGGACGGTGCAACTAGCGCAATCGCTGTCAGTTGTGGGGTTGATGAATATTCAGTTTGCCGTTGTGGGTGCAAGTAGTTATTCTCCCCAAGTTTATATTCTGGAAGCCAACCCCCGCGCCTCCCGCACAGTCCCATTTGTTTCTAAAGCAACAGGTGTACAGTTGGCGAAACTAGCATCCTTAATTATGTCGGGTAAAACCTTAGAGGAGCTACATTTCACCGAAGAAGTCATACCAACCCACATTGCTGTAAAAGAAGCTGTATTACCCTTTAATAAATTCCCAGGAACTGATACAATATTGGGCCCAGAAATGAGATCCACTGGTGAGGTGATGGGGATTGACAGCGACTTTGGCCGTGCCTTTGCCAAAGCGGAAATGGGTGCTGGGGAGCGTTTACCACTAAGTGGAACTGTATTTGTATCAATGAGCGATCGCGATAAAGCTGCTGCAAGTGGTGTGGTGAAGGAATTTATCGATTTGGGCTTTACAGTGATGGCTACCCTTGGTACACGCCGAGTTCTTATAGAACAGGGGTTAAATATTGAGTTGGTGCTGAAACTCCATGAAGGTCGTCCCCACGTCTTAGATGCAATCAAAAACCAAAAAATCCAACTTATTATCAACACACCTTCAGGGGAAGAAGCCCAGACTGATGCTAGGTTAATCCGCCGCACAGCTTTAGCTTACAAAATTCCCATCATTACTACCATTGCCGGCGCGAAAGCTACCGTTGCAGCCATCCGTTCCTTACAAAATACGACTTTGGATGTAAAAACCATTCAAGAGTACTGCCCAATTGCTAGGTAGTAGGGAGTAGGGGGAGCAGGGGGACAAGGGATTTGAGTGAGAACTTGCAACGAGTCTTTCCCCTTGTCCCCAGTACCCAATCCTCAATCCCCAATCCCAGCAAAAATTAAGTAATTGTTATAAGAGAATGAATATAGTTCTCATTAGAGATACTTTAACAAATATGAGGAAGCTTATGTTAACCAGATAATTCCTTAAATTGGCTTCTAGCCAGCCTAGAGAAAAAGGACGACGTTGCATGAACTGGAACATCCAGGAAATTTAATGTCGCCATATAGCCAAAATATTCTCATAAATGTTACAATTGTTAATAAGACTCCCATAAATAAATGTTTAAAAAGCAACCTTTTATCTAACTGTAGACACTTGTGCAAAGTAGGAAATAACTGTAGTTTTAGCAGTTAAGAATCCTAAATTTGATTATTATGAGCAGCCGAGTTTATCGGGCGCGTAAGTTGCAAACCATAGCATAGCTACCCAGTCTGACTGGGTAGCACCTTAATAAATAAAGCATCTATCCCTTAATGACCCTACCGCCAAACCCATCATTACCAAAGAGTAGCGCCATGAAGACCGCTCAGACAGCCACAGACCTCGTGCGGACTTACCTGCGTGAGATTGGCCGTGTGCCACTCTTAACACACGAGGAAGAGATTTTCTATGGTAAACAAGTGCAACGTTCTTGCACTTTACACGAATCAAGAGAAAGTCTTGCCACCCAGTTGGGTCGCCAACCGACTCTAGAAGAGTGGGCCACAGCGACAAAGCTAGAACCAGCAGAGTTGAATGAAGCGATCGCAGATGGTGAAATTGCCAAGCGCAAGATGGTAGAAGCCAATTTGCGGCTGGTAGTGTCCGTTGCCAAAAAATACATCAAGCGTAACGTTGATTTATTAGACTTGATCCAAGAAGGTAGTATTGGTATGCAACGGGGCGTAGAAAAGTTTGACCCTACCAAAGGGTATAGATTTTCTACTTATGCCTATTGGTGGATTCGGCAAGCTATTACTCGTGCTATAGCCGAAAAAGCCCGCACCATTCGGCTGCCTATCCATATCACTGAAAAATTAAATAAGATTAAAAAAGCACAGCGCCAATTATCTCAAAAATTGGGACGCGCTCCCACAGCTGGTGAGCTAGCTGAAGAATTAGAATTAACCCCCAAACAAGTACGAGAGTATCTAGAAAAGGCGCGTTTGCCCCTTTCCTTGGATTTACGACTGGGTGATAATTACGACACCGAACTGGGAGAAATGCTGGAAGATCCAGGAGCATCTCCCGAAGAGTTTGTCATGCAATCTTCTCTATCTTATGACTTAGATCGCCTGATGGGTGATCTCACACCACAACAGAGAGAAGTGATCACACTGCGCTTTGGGTTAACTGATGGACAAGCGCTGACTCTGGCGAGAATTGGCGAAATATTGAACATCAGCCGAGAACGAGTGCGGCAAATTGAGCGGGAAGCTTTAACAAAACTTCGCAAGTCCAAAGCCAACATGGATGAATATTTGGCAAGTTAGGGGAAAGTTCTAAAGCCAACATGGATGAATATTCGGCAAGTTAGGGGAAAGTTAGGAGTGATGAGTTTTTAATTAACTCTCCACTCCTCACTTGTATTTAGGGACTTCCAGAATTAAATTATTCAATTTTGGGAGCGAAGATGATCGTTAAATTCTTGCTCCCCTGCTTCCCCTGCGCCCCCTGCTCACCAAAGCGATGGGTATTTTTTTAGTTGGAAATCTCTTATTGGGGTGAGAAAATACGCTGGCTTTTGTACGGTTACACCTACTTCCACTCTTACGCTAGACTGTTACATTAGTTGACAGGAAGACAAAATAACTAAGTCAAATCCAAAACAAGCATTTAATATTCAAATCACAAGCACCGCAGCCAATAGTGGTAGTTAAGGAGCTAAAAAATGAGTAACCCATCTAATCGTGTCTCAGAATTTTTTAATAGCGAATCAGAAACTAGTGATTTACTATGGCAGTATGTTAAATCATTGAGTCCAGAGACAGTTACCCAGCTATCCAAACCCACATCCGCCGAAGTCTTTCAGGTAATGGAACGGAATATTACAGGGCTATTGGGTAATCTACCTTCAGAACATTTTGGTGTTACTGTAACCACAAATCGAGAAAATCTAGGTCGGCTTCTGGCTTCTGCGATGATTAGTGGTTATTTCTTGCGTAACGCTGAACAAAGAATGAGTTTTGAAATGGCCTTACAAGGAACTGAAACCAACAACAGCGAAGTTGACTAAAAAATGCAAAACTGGGGAAATTATATATTGTTGGGCTAATAGTTAGTGACAGTTACGGCGGTGAATAGAAAATAAGTCTCTGCGAAATCTTCGCCGCTAATTCCCAATTATGTATCAGCTAAGTTTTTCTAAAACATCCAAAATAGCGACTAATTAAGGTTCAAATTTAAACGCATAGACTCTTCACCTTACCGCAGAGTAGGATTGCAGATTAAAGCTGAGTTTTTAATTTCGGTTCTCTCTGTTGCCTCTTACAATTTGGCGATTAGTTCAATCAGAGGCGTATTTTTAAATGATTAATGCACATTTGTGGATAAACTAACAAAGGTAGACACCTTTGCAATAAATCTAAACTCGGCAGAGTTACAAGTAGTCTGCCGAGTTTTGTTATTAGTCAAGAGTTAGGAATTTTCCTTTACTCCCTAGTACAGATGCGATTAATGGCGTCTCTCCCCATTTCCCCAATTAACTATGAGTGAAATCAGTTCTTTTCCACCCCATAAAATCATTGGTGTTGCAGTAATTTGGAATGACCAAAAGCAAATTTTAATTGATCGCCGTCGTCCAGAAGGAGCGATGGGTGGTTTGTGGGAATTTCCTGGTGGCAAAATTGAGCCTGGTGAAACTATTCAAGAGTGTATTCAACGAGAAATTTCCGAAGAACTAGGAATAGTAATTGAAGTGGGAGAGCATCTAATTACTATTGACCACAGCTATACAGACTTGCGCGTTACCCTTGCAGTACATCACTGCCGCCATGTTACAGGTGTTCCCCAACCTTTAGAATCTGATGAGATTCGCTGGGTAAACTTGGAAGAACTGGAGCAGTTTACTTTTCCGAAAGCAAATATTCAAATTATTGCTGCATTAAAAGGAAGTGGGGACTGAAGAAGGGAATAGGGTACAGGTTAGAGGATACAGATTTTTCCCGTCACCTGTAACTTCTCCCCTAACCCCAATGCCCAATCCCGTAACAATCTATTAATTGCATCAGGTTGAGTCCCGCAATTTTCTACAATAGGCCAGGGACTTTGATTAAAGGTGTCAAGAATATAAATGCCTAAAACCGTTGCCGATGTGATGAGCCGCGATCCTATTGTCGTCCGGGAGGAAACTCCACTCAAGGAAGCTATCCAAATTCTCGCAGAACGCCATATCAGCGGACTACCTGTTGTGGATGATCTCGGTAAATTGGTAGGCATTATCTCGGAAACCGATTTGATGTGGCAAGAAACTGGTGTTACTCCACCTGCCTACATTATGTTTCTTGATAGTGTTATCTATTTAAAAAATCCTGCTACTTATGACCGTGATTTGCACAAGGCTCTAGGGCAAACAGTCGGGGAGGTGATGAGTAAAAACCCGATCGCTATTTCCCCTGATAAAACTTTAAGAGAAGCAGCTACAATCATGCACGATCGCAGCGTTCACCGCTTACCAGTGCTTGAGAGTACAGGTCAAGTAATTGGTATTCTCACTCGTGGTGATATTATTCGGGCTATGGCTGCTAGTCAAGATTAGCCAGAAATAGAGACGCGATTAATCGCGTCTGTACAAAAGTCAAAAGTAGAGACGCGATTAATCGCGTCTGTCTTTTTTATACATTTGAAAGTCAAGGATAACTAAATGAGTATTACTCCGGAGTCTGTTAAGCAATTGCTCAGTTCTGAGGATTTAGGCGATCGCTTACGTGCAGTAAATCAAATCCGCCAACTAGAACCGACGATTGGCTTTGAATTAATTCAAAGTGCTATTGGCGATCGCAATTCGCGTGTCCGTTACTCGGCGGTGAGTCAAATGGATACACTCGGAACGCAAGATTTACAATTATCCTTGGATATCTTGCGCGATCGCTTGCTTCATGACTCCGAAGTAGATGTACAAGCAGCTGCAGCAGACTGTTTGGGTGCTCTAAAATTACGCGAAGCTTTTGAAGATTTGCAGCACCTTTATCATACAACTGGTGAATGGCTAATACAATTCAGTATCATTGCTACATTAGGAGAGTTAGGCGATCCACGAGCCTTTGAACTGCTTAAAGAGGCACTCTCATCAGAAAACGACTTAGTCCAAACTGCTGCTATTAGTTCTTTAGGTGACTTGGGGGATGTACAAGCAGTTTCCCTATTGGCTCCCTATGTTAACAATCCAGATTGGCAAATTCGTTACAGACTTGTACAAGCCTTAACCCGTTTGGCTAGTCCAGAAGCCAAATCTATATTAGAAACTCTGGCTAACGATCAAGTAGAAGCGATCGCAACTGAAGCGAAAAATTCTTTGCAGTCAGTTTAAGTCTATCTAATACCATTTTGGATTTTAGACTTGTCGTGAGCGTTCAGTCGAACGATTTTGGACTTTAGATTGTGAACGCGAGTGCGTCTCGTAGAGAAAAAGTTACTGTAATCGCTTTCAGCGCTCCATCTGTCGCAATCATTGTTCAAATTGGTATAAGGTTAAGAAAATTCACCTTTAATATAGATTGATTTGACAGCAAAAAAATTCGATTTGGTTGGTAAAATTTTACATTCCAGCCAGATCGAATAGATAAATTAGAGTTACTTTTAGTTGCTAAAAGTAACTTTTTTATATTTGGATAGGTCTATTAAATGACACTTTTGCGGCGGCGAGACATAGCCATTACTGCACCTACCGCACCCAGACCTAGTAATGCAGCTGGTTCAGGAACGGAAGTGGTGAAAGTACCACCAGAAAAAGTCAAATATTCCAATGAGCCGTTAGCAGTATCGAGAATTGAATTTGCCTGAGCAAGAGTGATATTATTTTTTTGGAAAGATAAGCTTCCTGCTCCATTGGTTTTCTCCCCAGTAGCGCTGGTAAAGTACCCCCGCAGAGAAACAGCTATAGTAACGTTTGCATCGGTCTGGGTTATTTTATAATCAGAAGATGTCAAAGTAAAGATATCAATACCATCCGCTAGAGAAGCAGTATCGTCCCCAGGCAGAACATCACCATCTGATGGAAGATTACCAAGGTCTAGAAATGGATTTTGCACAGTATTGTTATTAAATGAGATAATATCACGTATACTGGCTGAATTGAAACCTAAAAAGCTTTCTGTCTGAGCGCTTAGAGCAACTGGGGTACTCTTTACTCCATTGGAATCTTGAATAATACTATCTGGTGTAAAAATTAGTGAATCTTTTTTCAATGTCACTAAGCTTTTGAGAAATGGATTTCCAATTATAGTTTTACTTTTGCCACCGTCAAAACTGAGTTCACCTGTGAGTGCAGCAGCTTGAGCAGAATCAACAAAGGTAAACAACCCAGCAGTAGCTAAAGGGATTGCAGCAGTAATAGCTAACGTTACATTTAGTAATTTAGATTTAAAACCAATCATTGTTCTTTGAGGCTCCTAGTAATAACCTTAAATCAGAGCAATTCCTTTACTTTTAATCTCAGTAATTTAGGAAAAATACTGACAGTGAAAGCGAATGCCTGATCTATTTCTTATCTCCATAAAATCACATAGACTTAGATACTGCTATATTTACTGAGTGGTCTTCATCACATCTTCAATATATTACTATCCTTCATGAAATTTTAAATACTTATACATCTGCACTTTGTATATCTTTTATTTCATAGGTTTGAAATTGTTTGTAATAGCTCTGACTTGAAAAAAAGCGATTTACGTCTAATTAATTAAAGGTAAATTTAAATACTCAATGCTACTTAACCATTTTTTAGATAAATAGAGTATGCAGTATATCTATAATTTCTTCAGTTACTAATATTTAGCTAAACGGTTCCTCTCGTAGAATAAATGCGAGGAACCGCTGTATTTGTTTACTATGGATAGTCTTTGTTATCAAATTGAATATTTGTAACAAGTAGCTAACTGCTAGCTATTACCGCTGTTTTCAAATGCTAAGAGCCGAATACCTGTGGCCAAGTTGTCACAACGAAAACTACAACTGCGGCGATCGCTAACAACCCTTGAATCAAATTTCCAACCAAAGATCCGACTACAATTCCTATACCCGCTTTAACCGCCAACCCAAATTCACGTCGGTAAAGGTATTCACCGACAATTGCTCCCAAAAGTGGGCCTAGTAAAATACCTAACAACGGCCCCCCAAAAGGTAACGTTGGCAATAATCCCAAAAATCCTACCACCAAGCCGACGATTGCGCCAATTTGCCCCCACTTGCTAGCTCCTGCTTGTTTTGCTCCCACATAGCTAGCTAAAAAATCTACTCCAACACTGAGCAGTAAAACTACAATTGTCACAATCAAGGGAATCTTGATAGCTGCAAAGGAACTACTAACGATTCCCCAGACAATAATTGCAATTAAAATTAAGCTGCTACCAGGAATGGCAGGAACTACTGCACCGACAATACCCACAACCATTACAGCAATTAATAGCCAATAAATAATTTGCATAGATTAATTGTAAATTGCCAAATTTCCTCATAGGGACGCACAGATGTGCGCCCCTACTGTATATTCTATCTGGGTAAGATAGCGATAAATGCCTAGTACACTGTGGTGTAAGTTTGCTAATGCTTCTAAACTGCTATTTAAAAGCTCAAAATCAATGACAAGAAAAATATTAACTGGACTAAGTTCTCAAGCCTACGAACACCCTTTTGATCGTAAAGCCTTGGCTTCTTTGCAAAATATGCCCGGTGCCTCCTTACTACTCAAAAAAATTAACGAATATGGCATTGATCGCTTACTCAGACTGCAAAGCCTTGGTAGCGAAATCAGAATTTCGCCCCGTAATTTTCCCGAATTACATCAAGCATTTGTAGAAACTTGCGAAATTCTTGATGTTGCTCCGCTTCCTGAACTGTATCTGTTTCGAGGTAGAGGTAACATTGAAACCTATATTGTTGGGATAGAAAAACCCCTTGTCGGTATCAATTTAGATGCAATGGAGTGGCTTGATGCAAATGAGTTGCTTTACATTTTCGGACATGAAGTCGCTCACATCAAGAGTCAGCAGATGGGTTATCACCAAATAGCAATTGTTATGCCAACGCTGAAAAATTTGTTAAGCAGTACCACATTGGGAGTCGGTGGCTTGGTGGCTGGTGGAATGGAACGAGGTTTGTATAATTGGCGAATGATGGCTAGGTTCACTGCTGATCGTGCTGGTTTGCTAGCTTGTCAGGATATTGATGTAGCAACTACTACACTAATGAAACTCGCGGGTTTACCAGATGAGTACTTGACTACTGCTGTAATCGAAGATTTCCTCATTCATCCAAGCCCGTGAGTTTGCATCCAATAGCTTTGATACTATCGATAAAGTTACCAAAATATTAAGTTATACAGAATCCGAGCTTTCCTGGGTAGTTATGAGGGCTGGCGAGTTATTAAAATGGGTTGATTCAGGAGAATATGATAATTTAATTCAACAGACAGATTTAAAGACACCCGAAGAACCGGAAGAAAAAGAAGGAAAGACACCAGAGGAAAAGGAAGGGTGGAATTTTTTGACTTCTTGGTGAGTTAATAATTCGTAATGGGCTACGCCCCGCTACGCTAACGTAATTCGTAATTAACTTTAGATTAATTGAGTATATATAGGAGCAAATTAATTTGAGTTAAGAATTACAAATTACGAGTTATTGTGACAGATGACCAACCTAAATTTAGGTTAAGTCGCTTGGTTGGATAAATTCGAGCTAAGAGTAACAGCTAATTTATCAGCAATTCCCGCAATCCAGTTTTCATCTTGTTTGGTGTAACTGCGAGGAGCATTTGCTCCCAAAATTAATGCACCTTGATTGCCAATAGGTTGACAAATTACACCTTGAGTATTCTCTGGTAAATAATCAAATTCAACTCTACCTGGATATATTTTTAGAGCAACTAGATAAATCGGTTTTTGTTTTTCAAGTACCTGTTTTAAGAGTACTCCTGGTACAACTTCAGATTTAGTAGCCAGAATACCGCGACGCAACAAAACTTTACCTTGATAAAAAACTACAAGCGATCGCGTTACTGTATTAGTCAACAATAAATGAGATGCCCACGCTAGCTCTGTTTTCACGGCTTCGGGTAAATCTGCTGCGAGTACAAAACCTTCTTCGCCAATTAGTTCTACAGTATCAGGCGATCGCGGCTGAACTTGCTGCCAAATTAAACCCGTCAAAATTAACACCGCGCTCAAAATTACGCCCACCACATCACCACGCGATTGAGACTGGGTTAATTCCGGTGTTAATAAACGGTTAATCAGCAAAAGTACAGCGCCTAGCCCACCCACGACGATGGGTAGACGCCGCAAAACTCGATTAGGATCAGGTTTGGTCATTGGTCATTAGTCATTAGTCATTGGGCATCGGACTATAATTAATAGTTCTTCTCCCTCTGCTTCCCCTGCTCCCTGCCTCATCTCCTCACTCCTCCCCTGGTTCAATAATGCGCTGGAAAAGATAACCAGTACCCCGCGCTGTGAGAATCAATTCTGGGTTGCTAGGATCATCTTCTAACTTTGCCCGCAAACGGGATATATGCACATCTACTACGCGGGTATCAACATGGCGTTCTGGTGTGTAACCCCAAACTTCCTGCAAAATTTCCGAACGAGAAAATGCTTCTCCAGAGCGACTAACTACTAACTCTAACAAGCTGAACTCCATACCAGTTAAGCGAATGCGCTCATCACCTTTGTAGACTTGTCGCTTATTCGTATCGATTTTAATATTAGCGACATGGATCACTCCAGAACTGGGAATGCCAGAACCACTGGTTTTGTCTACCCGCCGCAACACTGAGCGAATTCGAGCTTCTAGCTCTTTGGGGGAAAATGGTTTAACTACGTAGTCATCAGCACCCAATTCTAGCCCGGTGATGCGATCGGCTACATCACCCAAGGCTGTTAGCATAATAATGGGCACATCTGATTCTTTTCGTAATTCTTGACATACACCATAGCCGTCTAGCTTTGGCATCATTACATCTAAAACTACCAAGTCAGGCTCAGTTTTGCGAAAAGTTTCCAAAGCTTCTTCCCCGTCGCCAGCTGTCACTACATCGTAGCCAATCATGGAAAGGCGCGTTTCCAAAATCCGGCGAATGCTGGCTTCGTCGTCTACCACCAAGATTTTTTCTTTATGACTTTCCAAGTTTCTCAACGCTCCTTGACTAAAAATTTACATGATTAATTTTTAATACCATAATATTAAGATATCATTCCATCAATTGATTTGGAAAAAGCTCTAAATACTACTATTATTAGTTTTTAGTTTTTTTCCAGAATTAAGTAAATATTAAGATTATTTAATAAGATTTAAGAATGGCAAAGCCAAAAACCTTTTTTGTGTGTAATGAATGTGGAGCAGAATCGCCCCAATGGTTTGGTAAATGTCCTGCTTGTGGCACTTACAACTCTCTAGAAGAACAAATTTCTATTCAATCCTCAGTAGATGTACCCAGTCGGGGGGGAGTAAGTGGTTGGCAATCAACTCAAACTAATGGCAAATCTCACGCTAAACCAGCTAAAGCGCGAGCCTCCTTAACATTTAACCAAATTACCGATCGCCAAATCGCCCGCTGGGAATCTGGTTATGAAGAATTAGATCGGGTACTTGGAGGTGGGGTTGTCCCTGGCTCTATGGTGCTGATTGGTGGCGATCCGGGTATCGGCAAATCAACTTTATTGCTGCAAGTATCAAATCAATTAGCACAGAAATATCGCATCCTTTACGTAACTGGTGAAGAATCAGGACAGCAGGTAAAATTACGAGCTTCTCGCTTGGGAGTATCAAAAACCCTAAGTGTGGTTAATGAAGAGGAGGTTAAAGTAGTAGTAGATCCTACACTTCCCATAGACCCTGATAGTATAGGTGCAGATTTATATGTACTGCCAGAAACAGATTTAGAAGAAATTTTACGGGAAATAGACTCGCTCAAGCCAAATGTGGCGGTAATTGATAGTATCCAAACGGTGTTTTTTCCGGCGCTGACTTCTGCACCAGGTTCGGTGGCTCAGGTACGGGAATGTACGGCAGCACTGATGAAGGTGGCGAAGCATGAAGATGTCACCATGCTGATTGTCGGACACGTTACTAAAGAAGGAGCGATCGCCGGGCCAAAAGTTTTAGAACATTTAGTGGATACGGTGTTGTATTTTGAAGGTGATCGCTTTGCCTCCCATCGATTATTACGGACAGTAAAAAATCGCTTCGGCGCAACTCACGAAATCGGCATCTTTGAAATGGTGACAGAGGGACTGCGAGAAGTCTCTAACCCCTCAGAGCTATTTTTAGGCAACCGTGATGATCCTGCACCTGGTACTGCCATTGTCGTTGCTTGTGAAGGTACTCGCCCGATAGTTGTAGAATTGCAAGCTTTAGTGAGTCCTACTAGCTATCCCTCACCCCGTCGTGCTGGTACTGGCGTAGATTACAACCGCTTGGTGCAAATTCTTGCCGTCTTAGAAAAACGGGTGGGAATTCCGATGTCAAAGTTAGATTCCTACGTTGCTTCTGCGGGTGGGTTGAATGTAGAAGAACCTGCGGTAGATTTGGGAATTGCGATCGCAATCGTTGCTAGTTTCCGCGATCGCATAGTTGATCCCGGTACAGTATTAATCGGTGAAGTTGGGTTAGGCGGACAAGTGCGATCGGTTTCCCAAATGGAACTGCGGTTGAAAGAAGCTGCTAAGTTGGGATTTAAACGAGCGATCGTGCCAAAAGGGACAAAATTTCCTGACTTAAATATTGAAATATTACCAGTATCTAAAGTCATAGATGCAATTATCGCCGCCATCCCGCATCAGGAATTGACAGCAGACGATTTAGAACCTGATGAAGATGAGTCACTATAGCCGCTTCGGGATTGAGTACTGGGTATTAGAAAAACAGTCCCTAGTCCCCAATTCCTAGTGCTTTTTACACACCAAAGGAAAACCCTCATGACAACCCTCACCCAAGGCTACCAAATCACTTGGGAAAAACTAGGCGATGATTACAAACTCCCGGATTATTCAGGAGACAACATCAACCAACCAGCCTTAGCTGCTGCAACTGAACGAGCTATCATAGCAGAACAAGAAGCTACAGAAGCTAAAAAAAAAGCTGCTCAAGCCAAACGAAAAGCAGAACAATTAGCAGAACGTTTGCGTCAGTTAGGCGTGAATCCTGACGAGCTAGATAAATTATTGTAGCTTCATGAATCTTTTCTGAAAAGCAGCATCATTTTCTGCTTTTGAAAGATCATCTGTACTAGAACTTACGCATGGTACATAAGTACTACACGCAATTTGGGTGTTTTAACCATGTTTAGCACCTAGCGATCGCAAATATGCGAGTACATCAGGGTTATGCGAAGCGCCTAAAACGACCAAATATGGTTATACATATTATGGTTAATTTGTACAGTGCGTAAGTCCTATGTACTTAAAACTTTGATAACCGATGCTCAAACAGCTATCTCTTAACGATATTTCTTCTCAGAAAGATTAATTTTTGAGAGCGATCGCATATTCAGCACTTGAAATACATATAATATTTCCTTCAGGAAGTCTATAGCAACCTCAGTTTTTCTGGAAAACCATGATGTCATGCTGTGTCCTTATAGTTTCTAAACTCAGTGTCAATTGGGTGGCTAAAGGTAAGATAAAGTCAGCAGCAAATCCAACAGGCAATGCTCTGAACATTTGCAGAGATTACCGCAGAGACTGGTTATATTGGGGCTGCTAAAATACGTAAGTATAAGGAGTATGATCAAACTACTCAGGTAAAAATTGTCTGTTTAGTTACACAAGACCATCGAAAAATTGTAGAAAAGTGTATTTCCTTGTCTCGACAGTGGTGCTAACCTCAATTAAAAGGATGTTATCAGCCTTTATCTGCTAGAGTTTCTGACTTTCAGCAAACTAGATAATTTATCAATACAAAATCGCTAGGAGTGCGATGATGATGTCACAGTCCCCTATGACAAGGCCAGAAATAGCTGCTGGAACTCTAATCGATAACCGCTATATTATCCAAAAACTTCTAGGGCAGGGAGGATTGGGACGAACTTACTTGGCCTTTGACACTCGTCGGTTTAATGAAGCTTGTGTTCTCAAAGAATTTGCACCCATTGGCACAGGAGAAAGTGGATTAGAGCAATATCGCAATTTATTTAAAAGAGAGGCAAAAATTCTTCATCAATTGCAACATCCTCAAATTCCCAAGTTTTTGGCTTGCTTTGAAGGAGATGGTCGGCTATTCCTAGTACAAGAGTATGTTGATGGTAAGACATATTCTAGGCTGCTAGGAGAACTTCAACGTCAAGGAAGAAATTTTTCTGAAGACGAAGTTATACAGTGGCTAAAGAATCTCTTGCCTGTTTTAGAGTATGTTCACCAGCACAACATTATCCATCGAGATATTTCTCCTGACAACATTATGTTACCCGAGGGCAACGATCTGCCAGTGCTGATTGATTTTGGTGTCGGCAAGCAAATTGCTGATATGAACGAGGCAAAAAGTTCTAACCACCAGGTAACGTTTGTTGGCAAAATGTCTCTCGTTGGCAAAGTGGGATACGCTCCCCGCGAGCAGATTAGTTTGGGTTTATGTTCACCTTCTAGTGACCTTTATGCTTTGGGTGTAACAGCGATTGTACTACTCACAGGTAGAGATCCATCTTTACTAATGGATCAGTACTCTCTTGAGTGGAACTGGCGTTATTATACCTATGTTACTGATAATTTTGCTCAAGTACTCGATTATATGTTGGCAGATAGGCCCAACAAGCGTTATCAAGCAGCCAGAGAAGTTCTCACAGATTTACAACGTGTTGGAGAACCAATTGCAGAACCAGAAGTAGCAATGTCTCCTGCAATCATGCTTGATGATTTGCCCCCCACGGTATTTAACCCTGAATTTCAGGCTATGTCGGGAATATCGCAGTCATATAGCCAAGCTGAAGAAACAGTTTTTAGTTTACCTACTTCACCTACTGGTCAGCAAATTGGGCAAATTGGGCGAATTGAGCAACAACAACAACCTTCTCTCCAACCAGCATTTATCAAAAGTTGTCAGCAAGGATTAGCTTACCACATCGGCCCAATGGCAAATCTGATTATAGAAGAAATATTATCTCAAAATCCTTACATTTCACCTGACCAATTTATTGAACTCATCGCTAAGGAAATTCCTAGCTTTCAAGCAGCTTTTGAATTCAAGAAAAGCTTATTTTCATAAAGATTTAGACCCCACCAATTTAGGGGTTATTTTTACTCTTTTAACTAATTATGTGGTTTTAAGTCAACAGAGCTATATAAAATGGGAAAGTTTTTTGCCGAGGTCTAAATACCCGTTACAAAAATTAATTAAAAATTATTTGAATCTCCTGTACTTCCATGAGTGCGTTTAATTCTTTTCATTGCCATTTCTAAACTTAACTGCATCCGTCTAAAGGCTTTAGCTAAATTACCGATTTCATCATTAGACATTAGTTCAAATTCAACTTCCATGTGTCCTGTACTAACTTCTTCGGCTATGCGAGTCATGCGCTTGAGAGGTATAACAACTTGTCGATTCAAGAAAAAGTTGACTAACAGGATAGTCGCTATAAATATAGTTGATACAATCAAAATAATTACTAAGGAAGAGTGATTGGCTTTGCTGATGACATTATTAGCAGGTACTGATATAATTTGAGCGCCAATAATTTCATTAAGCTTCCACCCAAATCCATTAGCTGCACCATAAAGATTAATCATACTTTGAGGCGCAGCTTCAGGTACACTATGACAGACCAAACAACTTTGTTCAGAAACTGCTAAGGGACGAGCAATATAAAAGATATCCCCACCAGGAATTGAGCGAAATCCAGTTACTTGTTTAAGGTCTGATTTATTTCTGAACCTTTCGACAATTTCCGTCTCAAAACCGTCAGCTTTATCCCGCAGATTTGTAGGATTGAGGGTTGCTTCTTTATAAAAGAAATCACGGTATTCTGGTGTTTTACGTAAAATCTCAAATACCTCTCGTGCTGAATATCCAGGCACTGTTTGCGGCAAAAACTCAGTATCTAATTTATCAATTAGCTCTGGATTCACTTGCGTACTAGTATATTTACGAACAGAACTCATTGTTTGGATGAGTATTAGACCAGTTGAGCTAATATCCTGTTTAGCATTTTCTCTGAGCAGAGAAGAAAGAGCAAATCCACTCAAGCTCAAACCGAATGTAAGAATTACCAGTAGCAGAATTGTAAATTTTTGTTTCAGATTCAGGCTCTTTAGCATAATTTTAGATTACCTACAAGTCAAATTATTATGAACAAATATGGCTAAAGTCATCGTTTACTCTAGCATGAAGAATCAACTAGAGATTTTAGTGTAAAAGCATAGTTTAACTAAAATAATTAAGGTATATCCAACTTGATACTGTTAATTATTTTGTAATTACCGAGGTTGAGAAAAATGTTATCTAAGTAAATAAATTTAAAAAAGATACAACAGCGATTCTGATAGAATTTCCAAAAATTCGTGTTGGCTGTTCTGATACCGTGCCAAAATAAATACCAGCAATTGTCAAATATTACTAATGGTGTGGAATGCAGGAAAGTCTTTATTCGGGGGACGCTACATTATCGAAAGGCAACTAGGTGAAGGCGGAATTGGCATTACTTATCTTGCCAGAAATCAACGGAATCAACAGCGAGTGATTAAAACCCTCAAAGAAGAAATCCTGAATCACCCCGCTTGGATACTTCACCGAAACAAGTTACGGCAAGACTTCCGTGATGAAGCAGTTAGGCTGGCTGTGTGCCATCATCCTCATATAGTACAGATAGAAACCATCTTTGATGAGGGAAATTTGCCCTGCATGGTGATGGATTATATCGAAGGAGAAGACTTGGGACAGCGCCTGAGACGGATAGGGGTGCTATCAGAAGCAGAAGCACTGCTGTACATTAGGCAAATTGGTGACGCTTTGACCCTAATCCATTCTAAAGGATTGTTGCATCGGGATCTCAAACCACGCAACATCATGATCCGCATTGATAAATCAGAAGCAGTGCTGATAGATTTTGGCATTGCTAGAGAATTTATTCCTAATATGATCCAAAGGCATACAGTGTATCGTACTCCTGGTTTTGCTCCACCTGAGCAGTATGAATCAGAAGCGCCAAGAGGAGAATACATTGATATCTACGCCCTAGCCGCTACTTTGTACAATTTGCTTACCGCAGTTATACCAACAAATGCAGATGATAGACGCCACAATATTAATTTAGAACCACCACAATATTTCAATCCCAACATTAGCAACAGAGTAAATCAGGCTATTATGTGCGGCATGGATTTGGAGTCAACCTACCGTCCCCAGTCTGTGCAGGAGTGGTTAGATTTATTAGGCCCAGATAGTGAGAAAGATGTAACAGCAATATCACCTACTTTACTGATAACGCCTAAACCTAAACTATCTCCACCGATTGTATTAGATCAGCAGAACTGGCAATGCATACAGACCATCAAAGGTCATTCTAGTATGGTTCATGCGATCGCCATTAGTCCAGACGGGCAATTTATTGCAAGTGGCAGTAATGACAATACTATCAAACTTTGGCAAATCGGTACTGGCAAGCTAGTGCGTCAACTGGGTCGTTGGTCTTCTAGTCATTCCAGTATGGTTCATTCCGTCGCCTTTAGCCCAATCTCTCCCAACTTTTCTTATCAAGGCGAGTCCGGCAAATCTGCGGGAGTTGCAGACCTAAACCGAGGAATTTTAGCCAGTGGTAGTTGGGATAACACAATCAAATTGTGGGATATTAACACAGGCAGAGAAATTCGTACTCTCGCTGGTCATACCAACTGGGTGAATTCTGTTGCCTTGAGTCCAGATGGCAAGTTCCTGGCTAGCGGTAGTGCTGATTGCACAATCAAAGTGTGGCAGGTACACACTGGCATAGAAATCCAAACTCTCACAGGTCATTCGGACTCAGTTTCGTCAGTCGCCTACTCTCCGAAAATGCCTGGAACCAATAGCCAGGATAGACAGATGGTGGCTAGTGGCAGTAATGATTACACCATTAAACTGTGGCAAGTATATACAGGCAGAAACATCTATACACTTGCAGGTCATTCCTTTTTCGTCAACTGTGTCGCTTTCAGCAAGGATGGGGAAATTCTCGCTAGTGGCAGTGGTGACAACACGATTAAACTGTGGCACGTAAATACTGGCAGAGAAATTCATACTCTCACTGGCCATTCTGATTCAGTTTGGTCAGTCGCCTTTAGCCAGGATGGACAATTTCTTGCTAGTGGGAGTTGGGACAACACTATCAAACTGTGGCATATATACAGTGGCAGAGAAATCAGCACACTTACAGGACATTCCAACTATGTTAGGTGTGTTGCCTTTAGTCCCAATGGGCAAACCCTAGTTAGCGGTGGTGATGACGACACAATCAAGATTTGGCGAAGGGGGTCATAATTCGTGATTTGTCATGACCTCTCGATGAGATGCGGGGCGTAGCTGGCTTTTGATCTGGGGTACATGGACTCGCTAACGTAATCTTGAATTGACATCTCTTTGTGGTTAGTGTAATCAGTGACTTTTAAACCTACAGATAGAAATGCGATCGCCCAAAAATTGTCACAATAATGACGACAACCGTTATTTTTGAACAATAAATTATATGGGCTTTGGTATTGGTGATTTATTCTGGATTTTTCTCCTTCTGACTTCTTTGCAACCCCTTTGGCAAAAACGTCAAATAGAATATCGGCGCTTGCGTGCTTTACAACAATTCCAGCAGGAACGCAAAAGTCGGGTAATTTTGCTGATTCACCGCCAAGAGTCTATTAGTTTCCTGGGAATTCCCCTATCTCGCTACATTACTATTGAAGACTCAGAACAAATATTGCGAGCAATTCGCCTCACACCCCCAGATGTGCCGATTGATTTAATTTTGCATACTCCTGGTGGTTTGGTTTTAGCTACCGAACAAATCGCCAGAGCATTAATTCGCCACCAGGCAAAAGTTACAGTCTTTGTACCCCACTATGCTATGAGTGGCGGTACAATGCTTGCCCTAGCCTCTGATGAAATTATTATGGATGCTAACGCTGTTTTAGGGCCAGTTGATCCCCAATTGGGTAACTATCCCGCAGCGAGTATTTTAAAAGTAGTTGAAGATAAACCCATCGGTGAGATTGATGACCAAACCCTAATTATGGCCGACCTCTCACGCAAAGCAATACAGCAGGTACAACGGTTTGTGCGAACTCTGCTTAAAGACAGTATACCCAAACAAAAAGTTCTGCCAGAAAATATTGAATCGATTATCGAAGCCTTGACTACTGGGCGCGTTACGCACGACTATCCCATCACTATTGAAGAATCAACAGAAATGGGGCTGCCCGTAACCGTCGGACTGCCCCATTTTATTTATGAACTCATGGATTTGTACCCACAGCCACAAGGAGGGCGACCTAGTGTGCAGTACATTCCTATGCCTTACAATGACCTTCGTCCAATACTACCTACACCCAAGGGCAGACCCTTGGAAGAACCAAATCAAATGACTTGAGAGGCTTTGGTGTAGGAGTTTTTTATGATGATTAGGGTGTAGCTGTTGGCGTAGCTGTTGGCGTAGCTGTCGGCGTAGCTGTTGGCGTAGCTGTTGGCGTAGCTGTCGGCGTAGCTGTTGGCGTAGCTGTTGGCGTAGCTGTCGGCGTAGCTGTTGGCGTAGCTGTTGGCGTAGCTGTTGGCGTAGCTGTTGGCGTAGCTGTTGGCGTAGCTGTCGGCGTAGCTGTTGGTTGAGTTCTCGGCGTAACTGTTGGTTTAGCTGTTGGTGTAGCTGTTGGTTTAGCTGTCGGTTTAGCTGTCGGTTTAGCTGTCGGTTTAGCTGTCGGTTTAGCTGTCGGTGTAGCTGTTGGCTGAGTGAAGACTGTCTTTGCTTCCTCATTCAGCTTTTGACGGAGTGCTAAATTAGCAATACCAGTTTCTGACAACTGATATTTCTTCTGATACTCCTTCACCACTGCTTCTGTGCGGGAATCATATAAATGATTGCGCGCAAGGGGAGGATTTGGTTTTACTACTGCATTTAAATTTGCTTCCAAAATTCGAACGATGTTAGCAGCAAAATCCTGGGTTTTGGGCCCTGCTATCCCATCAACTGGTTTTAGCTTATAACCTGTCTGAAATTCACGAATTGCCTTTCTAGTTTCTTCATCCGTCAAAGGGCTATTTGTGACCTTGACGTTATAGCCTAATCCTCGCAACACAGAACGGAATTGCTCGGGTGTATAGCTACCTTGAGGGGCTGCGAAACCTGTGTCTGCAACTACTACGCTAGCAGTTATCAGGCAAGTAACAGCAAAGGTTGCGCTTGATTTTCCAAACCCACACCACATACTCAAAACTCCTTTGGGTTAAATCAGCAGGATTATAAAGGTTAACAGCTGCATTTTAAGTTTGTTTAATAACTTTTTTCGCGATTATTTAATGATTTTTGAATAATTTGTGACTTATTTTTGTGAAACAAAATTTATGTATAAAAACAAATTTTTATCATCTATCAAAAGAAGTGTTTTATATTGGCAGAGATACAGTATTTATCATTTTAATTGAATACACCCCTTGAAAAGAGGCAAGGCAGCAGGGAGGGTAAATTAAAGTAGGAGATGCACAGATGTGATCTGCGGTCTACTCAACTGCTAATTGCTGTAATTGTTTGGAATAAACCGGAAATTAATAAAATAGCTTATACATAAAATGTATAATAAATAACATAAAAATGAAAAATATAAAATCTTCTAAGCAGCGAAACCTTTGGTTTGAAAGATTTATGGCAATTGCCGCCACCGTAAATTTAGGTTTTATTGTATTTGATTTAAGTTACGTACCTTGGCGGGATTTCTACTTGCGAAAACTTCCCCAAATTACGAAGGTTTATGACCCAATAAAAGGTATTGAAGCCCATCGAGACACAGAAAACTATCTAAAAACAGTAGACGCATTAGAAGAAGAAGTTAGGCAAACAGGGTTACAGTCGCCTCAAGTAAATGGCAGGCTAATACAAATAAGTCGTCTTAGCAGCGAGATGATTGACAGTAACCCGTTTGCGGGAGTGAATAAGAGTGGGACTCTGGAGAAAATCAAAAAGCGGATGCGATCGCACATCGGTAACGAATCTGCAAAACAGTCCTTTGCCACTTTTTGGAGTCAGCCTTATCTATCACAAAATGGCTGGGTTAAAGAAATTAATTTTTTTAACAAGAGCATCCGCCCTTTGATTGCCTCTAACTACTTTCGCCAAATCGGTGAAAATGGCGAATTTGTTGATAATTTCTGGATTATTGACTTACCTTTTGTCATTTTATTTGGCGTAGAACTGCTGGGGCGCACTTTCTTAATTAAACGCCGACATCCTGGTTTAAGCTGGTTTGAAGCAGTATTGTGGCGTTGGTACGATTTACTTTTGCTACTACCATTTTGGCGGTGGTTAAGAATTGTACCTGTACTAGTCCGCCTCGATCAAGCGCAGTTATTGAATTTGCATCCAGTGCGAAAGCAGATTAATCAGGGGATTGTCGCCAATTTTGCCGAAGAACTGACAGAAATTGTAGTGGTGAGGGTAATTAATCAGGTTCAGGGTTCAATTCAGCGGGGTGAGTTAACGCGCTGGCTCTCGCAACAAGAAAATTTACGTCCCTACATAGATATTAATAATGTGAATGAAGTGGAAGCGATCGCAGGTATTTTGGTAAAAACAATTGTCTACCAAGTGCTACCCGAAATTCAACCTGCGATCGTTGCCATTTTGCGCCACAACATCGAAACCGTCTTCCATCAAGTCCCCGTCTACCGCAACCTCCAGAATCTCCCTGGTGTGGGACAGGCTCAAACCCAGTTAAGCGAACAATTGGCCACCCAAATCACAACTAATCTTTACAAAACGTTAATTAGCGCTGTTGAAGACCCTGTGGGCGCAAAACTCACCAGTCAACTAGTAGAAAGCTTCAGCAAAGTCTTAGGATCTCAAATAAAGGAAAAACACGTACTCTCAGAAATTCAGAGTTTACTTTTTGACTTCTTAGAGGAAATCAAAATCAACTACGTCCAGCGTTTGTCCCAAGAAGACATAGACCAAATTATTGAGCAAACTAGGCAGCTAAGAACACAAGTATCAGTTCCAGCAATAGTGAAAAGATGAGGCAGGGGAGGCAGGGGGCAAGAGGGAGAATAAAATAATTAGCTCTTTCCCCTCTGCTTTAAGCTTTGTGCCCCTCTGCCTCTTCCCAATGCACGACTATAAAAGAAATGCGCTAAACTCGTAATTAGGCGAATCATCATTTGGTTCGTCACAAGACTTCTTGGAAGATATACCTATCGCAGGAAGTGGGTCGACGCCCACTTTTTTTATTGAATTCTCTCATGGCTCATCCTTTAGTTCCACAAATTATTGATTTGGCGACACCAGTGGCAGAAGAACTGGGATTGGAAGTGGTTGGCGTGGTTTTTCACACTAACCAAAGTCCACCAGTGTTGCGGGTAGACATTCGCAATCCTGAGCAAGACACCGGGTTGAACGATTGTGAGAGGATGAGCCGTGCTTTAGAAGCCTCCTTAGATGCTGCGGAAATCGTTCCAGATAAATACGTCTTGGAAGTGTCTAGTCCCGGTATTTCGCGGCAACTGGTAACAGACAGGGAGTTTATTTCTTTTAAAGGATTTCCTGTCATCATCTCCACAACGCCCCCCTACGACGGACAACAAGAATGGACTGGTCAGTTGATTCGTCGGGATGAGACAGCACTTTACTTAAACCAAAAAGGTCGTGTAGTCGAAATTCCCCGCTCCCTAATTACTAAGGTGCAGCTAGACGAGCGCCGATAAACAAAGGGCTAAGGCTGGTTGAGTTAGAGACTAGAGCGCTTTGCTCAAGGCTAGAGATTAGGAACTAAAGGCTTAAGGTTAGAGGCTAGGGGCTAGAGGTTAGAGATTAGTGTAAAGCTATTCTCTAATCCCTGGCTTTAATGCGTAGTTTTCAGTTCTCAGTCCCCCATCGCCAGTCCCCAGTCCCCAGTCCCCACTCCCTAATTTTTAAAGGAGATTGCTTATGTCAATGGTTACTTTACCTGGATTAAAAGAATTAATTGAAAGTATTAGTCGAGAACGAAATTTACCCCGGCTTGCAGTTCAATCAGCTATTAGAGAAGCACTACTAAAAGGCTACGAACGTTATCGTCGCGCCCAAAATTTAGAGCGCAAGCAGTTTGATGAAGACTATTTTGATAATTTTGAAGTAGAACTCGATATTGAAGGAGAAGGCTTTCGCGTTCTTTCCACCAAAACCATTGTCGAAGAAGTCAATAACACAGACCACCAAATTTCCCTAGACGAAGTTCAACAAGTAGCTCCCGAAGCGCAATTAGGGGACTCCGTGGTGTTAGATGTTACCCCTGACCAAGGAGAATTTGGTCGGATGGCGGCGATGCAAACTAAGCAAGTACTAGCGCAAAAATTACGGGATCAACAGCGCCAGATGGTGCAAGAAGAGTTCCAAGATTTAGAAGGAACTGTACTGCAAGCAAGAGTCCTGCGGTTTGAGCGGCAATCAGTGGTTTTGGCAGTTAGCAGTGGCTTTGGTCAGCCAGAAGTAGAAGCCGAATTACCAAAGCGAGAACAGCTACCCAACGATAATTATCGGGCAAATGCCACCTTCAAGGTATATCTCAAAAAAGTCTCCCAAGGTCAGCAACGGGGGCCACAGTTGCTTGTGTCTCGTGCTGATGCTGGTTTGGTGGTTTATCTTTTCGCCAACGAAGTCCCAGAAATCGAAGATGAAGTGGTACGGATTGTTGCCGTAGCGAGGGAGGCAAACCCCCCCTCCCGTTATGTCGGCCCCCGGACTAAAATAGCAGTAGATACTCTTGATCGCGATGTAGACCCAGTAGGCGCTTGTATTGGAGCGAGGGGATCGCGAATTCAAGTGGTAGTCAACGAATTACGCGGTGAAAAAATAGATGTAATTCGCTGGTCGCCAGACCCAGCAACATACATCGCTAATGCCTTAAGTCCAGCACGGGTGGATGAAGTACGCCTGATGGATCCAGAATCGCGGCAAACTCACGTACTTGTGGCTGAAGATCAATTAAGTTTGGCTATAGGTAAAGAAGGGCAAAACGTTCGTTTAGCAGCTCGCTTGACTGGTTGGAAAATTGACATCAAAGACAAAGCTAAGTATGACTTTGCAGGAGAGGATGCTAAATTTGCAGCCGTCAGAACAAAATATCAATCAGAGGAATCAGAGGAAGACGATCTGGAATTTGAGGAAGAATTCGAGGATGAAAATCAGGACGAATTAGAAGAGGAGGATAGTTTTGATAATAACGATGATGAATAATTGATTAATTTTGTAAAGTTTTGATACTGTAGATTGTAGTCTCAGTCTTAAGGATTATTTTCTCAAAAGCTAGTTGGTATAAGTGAAAAATAGTAATAATAAACTTCTTTTTACTTCCATTATCCTGGGCTGAGATCATAGAGAACCGATGAAACCAAATTCTCGGCGCTGTATTAGTTGCCGTAAAGTAGGCTCAAAAGATCAGTTTTGGCGGATTATCCGCGTCTTTCCATCGGGAAAGGTACAATTAGATCAGGGCATGGGGCGTTCTGCCTATATTTGTCCCGAAATGAGTTGCCTACAAGCGGCTCAAAAAAAAAATCGACTAGGGCGATCGCTACATGCATCAGTGCCAGAAACACTGTACCAAAGCTTGTGGCAACGTCTATCCGGCAGTAATACCCAAAACCAAATTTAGTTGGAACACTTTTGTGGCGTAATCTCCAGAGGAATTGTGTCGAAAGCCGAAGTCGCGCTTTCATCACACTCTCTGTTGATCGTTAAGGTTAGTGCCAAAATAGTAAATGGGTGTAAAAGGCATTCGGCTCTCCAATAAGGAGGGGCGAGGCAATATTCCCAGAATTAAGATGTAATCGATTGTGTTGTGGAAGACTCAGAATCAACAAAACAAGAAACTACAAAATGGCAACCTGGTAGCGCTCAGGCGCAGTTCGGCGTCAAGGGTTCCTATAAAAATCTTTTATTTAAGAAATTTTTATGGGTATCCCTCAACCATCATTCCTGGTGGAGATGCCATTATTAAACCGAAACATCTCTCTTTCCTGATTGGAGGCACCGGCAAAAACTGAACGGCAGTCTAAAAACAGTAATCCAAGGATGGAGATGTCGCAAACCAGGCAACCATCCGCTAAAACTGTAAATTAAAGGGGAAGAGTGGATGAACAACGGCAAAGTTAGAATTTATGAATTATCAAAGGAATTGAATTTGGATAACAAAGAGCTACTAGCAATTTGCGACCAGCTCGATATTGCGGTCAAAAGCCATAGCAGCACGATTTCAGAATCCGAGGCAGAAAACATCCGGGCGGCAGCAGAAAAGCTAGCAACTACGAATGTGTCAGCCAAAAAGGAATTAGGTACAACCAGCCATAAGCCGAATTCACCACCGAACGGCGGACGTAACCGACCTGCTGCACCCCACAAACAGCAAATTTTGGAAATACGCAAACCCAAAATATTGAGAAATACTACCTCCAACGCCCCAGAGGCGTCACTTGCTAACAATACCCAAGCTGCCTTGTCTGAAGCTAATCCTCCCTCTCCTCCACGGCCTTTCGCTACACCAGTCTCACCCCTGAAACCGGCAGCACCAACTCGACCTGTGCCCCGGACTCAATCTGAGACTCAAGAGCAACCTCCGATCGCTGACTTGGAACAAACGCCTAATCCAAATCCGACACCGGAAAAAATAGCATCCCAAAAACCGGAAAAAACAGTTCCACCCAGACCGAAATCGGAAAAACCGATCAAACCACAACTAGTTGCTCCTCCAGCCAGACCTGCGGCGGAAGAAGCGCAGGTGGTAGATGAACAACCGGTATCTCAGGCAGATAAACCGATTCTCAAACGCGACCAACGGCTACGACCTGCGGAAGGCGATCGCGAGCAAATTAAGCCGAGAGTCGCTAAACTGCCAACAGACCAGTCCCCACCAGGTGCGCCACAAAGAACAAGTCGCCCCACTCCTTCACCCACCAGACCAGAGCAGAGGGGTAGTAGACCATCTGCTCCATCACAGCTAGGAGAAGGACAACGACCCAGGCCAGCACGTCCAGGTGAAGCTGTAGCAGCGGCAATGCCGATCGCTACTCCACCCAGACAGATGTCAGGCACAGCGGGCAAATCTCAAGGGTTGGGTGATGAACCAGTCACACCGGATCTCCTCGATTTGAAACGCCCAAGTCCGCCTCGACCGACCAAAGGCGGCAAAAAGTGGGTAGAAGAGGAAATCATTGACGAAGTTAAAGAGAAGGCAAAAGCTGGCGTCAAAGGCAAGCGGATCAAGCCCATACTCGATGATGAGTTTGAAGAAGATTTGCTCGATGATGACGATATCGACTCACCAGCCACCGTCCAAGTCAGCCTTTCCATCGCTCGTCCTCCCAAACCTAAAGCGACTCGACCTGTACAGATGCCAGGTGCAACCCTTGCTAGCGCCCCAACTGCAAGAGGGAGAAAGTCTGGTTCCAGGTCTGGTTCCAAGTCTTCGAGCCGCGACCATCACCAAAACCGTCGTCAAGAAGCCGAGACAAAGCGCGATCGCCCCGAAAAAGTGACGATCACAGGGCCGTTGACTGTGCAAGAACTGTCTGACGTTTTAGCCGTTCCTGATACAGAGATTGTCAAAATCCTGTTCCTTAAAGGTATGGCGGTGAGTATCACCCAAAATCTGGATATTCCCACAATTACCCTAGTAGGAAAAGAACTAGAAATAGAAGTCGAAACCGCCGAGCGAGAAGCAGAAGCTCGGAAAATAACGGAAATGGTCGGCGCAGAAGACCAAGAATATCTGCATCGCCGTCCGCCAGTCGTGACAATTATGGGTCACGTAGACCACGGTAAAACAACTCTGCTTGACTCAATTCGCAAAACCAAAGTGGCTGCTGGCGAAGCTGGTGGGATCACTCAACACATTGGTGCATACCATGTAGATTTGGAACATGAGGGTAAACCTCAGCAGATAGTCTTCCTGGATACTCCTGGTCACGAAGCCTTTACAGCTATGCGGGCACGAGGAGCGCGGGTAACAGACATTGCCGTCTTAGTAGTAGCTGCTGATGATGGTGTCCGTCCCCAAACCATTGAAGCCATTAGTCATGCCCAAGCTGCGGGAGTGCCAATTGTTGTTGCAATCAACAAAATTGACAAAGAAGGGGCACAACCAGAGCGGGTGAAACAAGAGCTGACCCAGTATGGTCTGACATCAGAAGACTGGGGCGGTGAGACAATTATGGTTCCCGTGAGCGCTATCAGAGGTGAAAATCTGGATACGCTCTTAGAGATGATTCTCCTGGTAGCAGAGGTTGCAGAACTATCTGCCAACCCAGATCGTACCGCGAAAGGAACTGTCATTGAAGCACATCTGGATAAAGCTAAGGGAGCAGTTGCTACCCTGCTAATTCAAAATGGCACCCTGCATGTGGGAGATATCTTAGTAGCTGGCTCGGCCTTCGGTAAAGTCCGGGCGATGGTGGATGACAGAAGTAAGAGAGTAGACATTGCTTCTCCTTCCTTTGCTGTCGAGGTACTAGGTTTAAGTGATGTGCCAGCAGCCGGCGACGAGTTCGAGGTTTTCCAGAACGAAAAAGAAGCCAGAACACTCGCTAGCGATCGCGCAGACAGACAACGCCTATCGCGTTTGTTACAAGGACGTGTTACCCTTACAACCCTGTCGGCTCAAGCACAAGAAGGCGAGTTGAAAGAACTCAACTTGATCTTGAAGGGAGACGTACAAGGTTCCGTAGAAGCCATTGTGGGAGCGCTCAAGCAAATCCCACAAAACGAAGTCCAAATTCGGATGCTATTGGCCACTGCTGGGGAAATTACCGAGACAGATATCGACTTAGCAGCTGCTAGTAACGCTGTAATTATCGGCTTTAATACCACCTTTGCCAGTGGCGCTAGACAAGCCGCAGATGAAGCGGGTGTAGATGTCCGGGAATACAACGTGATTTACAAACTCCTAGAAGATATTCAAGATGCCTTGGAAGGTCTTTTGGAACCAGAGTTGGTGGAAGAACCCTTGGGTCAAACCGAAGTCCGTGCCGTCTTCCCAGTCGGTCGTGGTGCGGTTGCCGGTTGCTACGTTCAATCTGGCAAGCTAGTTCGCAACTGCAAAGTCAGGGTGCGACGCGGCGGTAAGGTGATCTATGAAGGCGTGCTTGACTCCCTAAAACGGATGAAAGAAGATGCTCGTGAGGTCAACGCCGGTTATGAATGCGGTGTCGGCATGGATAAATTCAATGATTGGGTTGAAGGTGACATCATCGAATCCTATCAGATGGTTACGAAACGCCGCACTCTCACCTTAACGAGATAGTGTTAAGGGTAAAATGGTTAGAAGTTAGGAGTAATAATTTAGGAGTTAGGAGTTCAACGCTGCTAATTCCGAACTCCTAACTCTTAACTCATAACTTTTTATAATATGCATTCATTTCGCTCTGAACCTATTTTGTGGATTCACGTCGCTGGATTGGCGACGTTGCCTGTTTTTTTAGTACTCTGCTTATTATTTCTCTCTGTAGGCGAGCCGTTTTTGCCAGTATGGATGGAGCTATTCTTAGTTGCCGCCATTGGTGTTCTCCCCCTGCTATGGATGCAGTTGCGCCGCCCTTTTTATATATTTGCTCTTTTAGGAATAGCCCTAAAGCCAGAAAATCTGACTGAACGGCAGCGAAAAATTCTCTGTTTAACTAATACAAAGTTAAATCGTATCCTGGCCTTAGTGGCAGCAGTATTGTCACTTTGGGTACTGTGGCATCTCTACCAAATTGCCCCATTAGTAGCAAACTCAGCTAAATTTCTTCCACAATGGCGCAGCGTTGCACTAGTGTTTGCGGGGTTAGCCTTTTTGGGCAGCAATCTATTTTTGCAAATACCTGTGAGTGTAATGCGAGTTTTAGTGACTAATGACACAGAATTCGCTGGTATAGAACCATTATCTTTAGAAAAGATTAAGCAAGATTTCACCATTTTAGGGGTGCGGGTTAATCAAATCGTGCCTCGATTACTGCAATCCTTGTTTAGGATAAATACAGATTCGTAGCAGCCCGTAAAGTATATTATTTCACTTTAAAGGGCTATAAATAAGTACCAGAGGAGCAGAGGAAGATGAAGAAGCAGTTCTTACTGGGGGCAAGGGGCAAGGGAGAGAATAAAAAATTACATCTTTCCCCTCTGCTCCAAGCTTTGTGCCCCTCTGCATCTTCCCAATGCCCAATTACTGTTGAAGTTAAAATAAAGGAATGAGGAACTATGGCTCAAATTCCAGCTTCTAGCGATCGCCAATTTTCTGCTGATACTGAAATTTGGTATAGTCTCAAATGTGCAATCTCTACGAGTTCCGGTTTTCAACGCTGGCAACTAGAACGCGATGCTCAATTACAAGGAATTCGCTTGGAACAACAGGTACAACGGTATTTAAGAGAAACTTTAGAAACTTTAGCCTACTAAAAATTGAGTAAATCTTGCAGGCTTGTTTGCAAGCGACGGAGTTGAAGGTATGCACTCTCCAAGCGTTTGCCATCAACTTCCACTTCATTGGTGGGATAGTTTTCAATAATTTCGATTAGCGATACCTGTCCGTCTTGACTCGCAGAAAGTACCAAAGCGGCTCGCAAAGCCTGTCTATCTGCTCTCCGAGACGGTGTATAAATAACTTCACTAATTTGATCCAAAATAATATTACCAATCCGGCTATTTAGCACTCTATCTAAAAATACAAGGTTTACTTTTATCGGCTCCGTTAAATACTGGCGGATTGCTTTGGGGTCTTGTCGAGCCAAAGCAAAATTAACTCGTAGTGAACGTGAAAGTTCACCTGTTTGGGCAAAGGTGGATAGCTCCTCTACTGAAAGTGATTCACGGAAAATACCATAATTTAGCACCACTCGTTCCGCAGCAAAGGCAGGAGTGGACAAAAGTAGAAGGCAGATACTACCTACTGAAAGTAAGGTGCGACGCAGCCCCAAAAATTTAAAGTGCATTTCTGCCAATTTCCAATAGGTTTGCTTTTGATCTAATGATATTTCAGCAAAATTATTTGCAGCATCTAACTTTAGGTAATACCACAAAATAACCTATTGAGTAGACACGATGAAGGCTTAGACAAGGCAGCGAGAGACTTGTTGAGACTCCCGAAAACCCCAAAGTGGGCGCGAAAGTCCAGTTACCGTCTTAATTAACAAAGCTTGGGGCGTAACAAGTTGATTTTGCCCTTTGTTTGTTAGAGTCAGGCAAAGTTCGACTACAGTATACTAGTAAAATTTTCTGAATAAAATAATATAACTAATGTATAAGTTCTGTGATCTATCTAAGGAATTTAGCTGAATCAGCGCTAATCATCCAGTATAGTTTTGCATAGATTTTACAGCAGCTACAAAGCTGCTACCTTCAACCTTCTTTGACAGACCATAATTCAGCACTCACAGACGGAAAAAATGAAATATCAGGGTTTTCACATTTCTCTAGCGAAAAATTTTCGCCTTCTTTCTAGCAGTCATCTCAGCTATACTTTACGTCTGGGAGCCGGACTAACGACAATGCTTGTTGTTTCTAGTGGATCAATACTATTAGCAAGTCAGGTTAATGCTGGTGCTACTCACTTAAAAAGTATCGTCCCAACTCTCACAGCGCAAGCTCCTGCAACTGCCGCAGCGATTTACGTTAATCCAGCAACTGGTACAGATAGTGCGGGTGCTGGTACAACCTCAGCAGCACCCTACAAAAGTATCAGTTTCGCTCTGAGTCAAGCTCAACCAGGTGCAGTTATTCAATTAGCACCTGGGAACTATAACCAGGAAAGTGGCGAAACATTCCCACTCTTGCTTAAACCAGGGGTAACACTGCGGGGTGATGAAACTACTAAAGGTCAAGCAATATTGATTACAGGTGGAGGTTTCTACACTAGTCGTACCTTTGCCAGACAGGACATTACCATCCTCGCCGACCAAGATACCACGATCGCAGGTGTCACCGTTACCAACCCAAATAGCCGGGGTACGGCTGTGTGGGTGGAGTCAACTAATCCGATTATCCAAAACAATACTTTTACTAACAGCGTCCGAGAGGGTGTTTTTGTCACGGGTACAGGTAATCCCAAAATCGAAGGTAATCTCTTTGTACAAAACCAAGGCAATGGGATTTCAGTTGTTAGAAGTGCCCAAGGAGAAATTCGGAATAACTTATTTCAGGATACTGGTTTTGGTCTGTCGATTAATGGCACTTCCACACCCCTAGTAGTGGAAAACCAAATCGTCCAAAACCAAGACGGTCTTTATATCTCAGAGTCAGCGAAGCCCGTAGTGCGTAAGAATGTTATTCAGAACAATAAACGGGATGGAATAATAGTAATTGGTAATGCTCTACCCGACCTTGGTACCAACGAAAATCCTGGCGGTAATCTTATCCGCAATAACACTCGTTATGATGTGAACAACGCCACTAAAACTGGTCAGATTTTAGCTATTGGCAACGATATCGACCAGAAAAAGATTTTTGGCTCAGTCAACTTCGTTGCCGCAGCTGTTGATGTACCCCCTGGAGGCCCTGTCGCCTTTAAAGATGTGCCAGCAAATTACTGGGCAAAAACCTACATCGAAGCTCTAGCCTCCCAAAATATTATTGCTGGCTTTCCTGATGGCAGCTTTAAACCCAATGATCCTGTAACCCGCGCTCAATTCGCCACTATTGTCACTAAAGCCCTAACACCACCAAGTAAACGCGCAGCAATTAAATTTAAGGATGTAGCGACCAACTTCTGGGCTTACGCTGCAATTCAATCTGCTTACCAGAGTCAATTTGTTTCTGGTTATCCCGATGGAACTTTTAAACCACAGCAAGAAATTCCCAGAGTGCAGGTGTTAGTAGCTTTAGCTAATGGTTTGGGCTTAACTGCAAATAATCAGAATGTCCTTTCCTTTTACACCGATGCTGCCCAGATTCCTAATTATGCGATCGCTCCTGTTGCTGCGGCAACTGCACGGCAACTAGTAATCAATTATCCCACAGTAAAGCAACTCAATCCTAATCGTCAGGCAACTAGAGCCGAAGTTGCTGCCTTTGTTTACCAGGCACTCGTCAATGCTGGACGTGCCCAACCCATTCCTTCATCCTACTTGGTAACAGCCCAGTAAATGCCTAGTTAGCAAATTGAAAGCGCCAGACTAATAAATTATTGGTCTGGCGCTTCCAATATAGTAGTTTTTTAATTCTAGGGGTCTTTAAATATAGCTGACCCCATTTGAATGTGATTGGGTTTATAGTCACAGTCTTTATACTGGCTGACCCCGTTTCAACGATTTATATCTTCTCAGAAGTTTTTGCTTTTTCGGATTTCCTAATAATTTTTTTATTTTTTCTCTTTTGATATTTTAATCTTCATAAAAGCATTATTGAAGAAGAACCCAGAAGCCAGAATCCAGGAGTCAGAATCAATGAGTGGGGGATTCAGACCCGCCACTCATTGTAGACCGCTAAATGAACGCAAGTGCGTCTCTGAAAGAGAAGATTTAGCGGGGGTCTTAAACCCCTAGATTCATCCACCAGTCGTACAGAATTCATACTGAATTCTGACTCCTGACTCCTGAATTCTGTTTTGATAAATTTGAAGAATATTAAAGATATATCAAAAGAAAGCAGTCAAAAATTAACTAGCTAAAATTTCTCTCTTCAAGAATTAGGATTTTTACCCGATTGGGGGCGTTGTTGCCGACGCTGTTCCCAGCGCCAGAGAAAGACCATTAAGGCAACAATTCCTAGTTGGAGGGCTAAACTTGGCATTGCAGTCTCAACATTGCGTCCGGCAAGCACTTGGAAGAAAAAGACGAATGCGCCAATTGAGCCAGAAGCACCGAAAGCGATGTAGATAAATTGGCGTAAGCCCCTATAAGGAGCGGCTATTTCTGCTTTGAGGCTGGCATATTGTTCAGGGTTAAGCCTATTTTTGCGATTTTGATCTACCATGATTAAATCATGTTATACTCTTAGATTGTGTACGCCGATGTGGCTCAGTGGTAGAGCAGCTGATTCGTAATCAGCAGGCCGTGGGTTCAAATCCCATCATCGGCTTTGATTAAAGTATTGCTCGATAGTCAAGTTTGACATAAATCAAGCATTTGTACAGTGACTAATTATCTGTCGTCAGTGACAGATTAATGTCGTCGTGACAAATTATTGTCATCAAACCTCGTATTCCCTTCCATATTTATTGGTGACAACTTATTGTCGTCTTTCTGAAAAGCAACAATTTATATTGGAGCTTAGATAGATTTAAACCCCTATTATTACGCTTTTGAATTCAAAAAGCTCTTTTAAGTAGTCATACAAGTTGAAAATATATTGTCATTGCGAGTATGGCGTCCCGAAGCGAAACAGTCGCAAGGGTCTGAGATTGCTTCACTTCGTTGGCAATGACATAAATATTTTTGCATACCCACTTAATAACTTGTATGGATAACTTCAGCTTAATGACCTTATCTAAAAGCCGATGGCGGGATTTGCTCTCAACCCTCTCATTCTTGGTAATCAATTACAACATCATCCAGGTAAGGCAGTTTCATCTCAAGCTAATTTTCACCCTCCATCGCTAGAAAGAGGGTTATAACAAGTGAAGCTTCCTCAATTTAATGTCGAGACGGGGTTCTTTGAACCCTCCCATTGCTGGGAGGACGGTTGCAACGGGAGTTAGATGCGCTAATTTTGAATCGTTCGGCCTTTCAACTCTCCCATTGCTGGGAGGACGGTTGTAACTATTAATTATGCATCTCTCAAAGGAGAATATCAAACTTTCAACCCTCCAATTGTTGGGAGGACGGTTGCAACCTTGATTTGGGGGCGATCGCATATCTTGATATTAGCTTTTAACCCTCCCATTGTTGGGAGGACGGTTGCAACACCTCTAGTGGCGATCGTTTGAATCGATGCTATTTGCTTTCAACCCTCCCATTGTTGGGAGGACGGTTGCAACTTCTGGCACACCAGTAATAAGTTCAAACATTGCCCTTTCAACCCTCCCATTGTTGGGAGGACGGTTGCAACCTAGGTTGCGATTCTGATATTTCTTGACGATAGCCACCTTTCAACCCTCCCATTGTTGGGAGGACGGTTGCAACATCTGGGAAAGGCAAAGTCTCGTTGAATACACTCCTTTCAACCCTCCCATTGTTGGGAGGACGGTTGCAACGCTATCATCTCAAACCCTTGTACAGTAAGGTTGTCAGATATGGCTTGCCCGAACCTCATCAAATAGCCTCCCAGAATGTAATTTTTGAATTATCTACAAAAGAAATTTACTCATAAATTCCTTGTAGGATAAGGTTTTCAGGATGTGCGCGAACCTAGATCGGAATTTTGACCTCTCTTTGGTGCGTCAAATCAAGAATTGGGGAGGGTTCCCCCTTGCTCGGAGGTGATTCAGTAGCCACTACAGCAGTACATCCGCGCCCTTATTGCTGGGAGCGCACCTATCCTGTCCGAAGACAGCAGCATCAGGGTGAGCAGCTACTAGGGTCAGAAAGCAAGACTATATTGCTACAGTCAAACTAACCCTCATTTAACACAGTTCAGAGGCTGCAAGCAGCATAAACTGCGGCGCTATTAATTATTTTATTATCAAGGTTCAGATATTTGTCAACTTCGCCTAGCTAGGCGCTCATGGTATGCAGAAAGTGACAATTCCTTTGCTTTGTCTTGGGGACTGCCTCGAATAGGTTGTTTTCCCGCTTCAATCATGATTCCTGCCTGAGCAGCTTTGCTTTGAATGCTTTGAATTAATCTGCCGTAGCTCCAGGAATGGACGTTAACTCGATACTGTTTGGCATATTTTTGCTGAACTTCTACAGAGCCAGGACATTTTGCTTCGGCTATGGCTTGAATTTCACTTTGGACAATCTCCCGCATATCCCCTAGCTTAGGCAAAACGATGCTGTCGGCTTTGTAAGTTTGAGCGATCGCAATAATTTCTTTAGCTAATAGTCTGTCTATATACTGCCCTAACTCAGATCCACCAAATTGATTAGGAGAGAAGCTTTTCTGTGCCTTGTGGCGATCGTGGGATAAAGATCGCTGTTGTCGTCTCTGGCGATTTAGGAGTTCGTAATTTTCACCTAGTAATTGCCTGATGCTGCGGTAAGCTAAGGCTTTGTTTGCGATCGCATCTACTACGGCGACAGTTGCAGGTTTTTCTAGTCCCAGGCTGACTCCAACCAAAATGTGTGATTGACCTTGGTAAAGGAGTTTACTAGGACGCTCAAAGGATTTGTTAATTCGAGTTAGCGTTGATTCTTTACGTTTAATAAAAGCAAGCTGTGTTTCCCTGAGGTCACTTTTATCCTTCATGCTTTTATTCTTCATGTTGGTGATGAATTTGGTAATCTCATCAGTTTTTTCCTGGCGAACCTGTTCTGTTCCTTCAGCAGTCCAGAGGCGATTGTCAACACAGCAATAGAGACTCAAGTGATTAAGATTCCAAGGTTCGCCTTTACCTTCACATTCTTGCCAAGCTAGACGACCATTTCTGAGGGTGAACAAACCACTTGAATGCTGATTTTTGCTTTGGCGTTTTGTTTGTTGGTCTTCTAAGAAGCGTTTAAACCAGTGCAGTTGACGACTATCGCAGTACACCTCAAAAGTTAAATCGCTTAAGCCATTGAAGTGAACACATAACCTACCTTTTTCGTTTGTTGACCAAACTAGGTCTTCGTTCGTTTCATAAACCAGAGGAAAAGGGACAGAACTAGATCGGGTTAAGAGAATATCCTGCCAGCGTTTGGCTTCAGCATTGTCTTCTGGAACAGTGGTTGTAGTAGTGAGCAGTGTCTCCAACCATCTAGCATTAGTTAAATCTCGACCTTTAGGAATTCGACTTGTTAGCTTTTCGATTAGCCTTTGAATTTGGATTTCTAGCTTACGACGGCGTTTAGCAAATTTTTCTGGATCTTCTTCTTTTTCATTGAGTTTGCAGCCATTTTTCAGCAAATAGCTGACGGCGCTACGGCTGAGTATATCGTCAGTTTCTTGGTAAGTGTCAAATAATTTATGAGATAAGCTTCGATCGGGATCGGAAGCGGATGATTTTTTGGATTTTTTAGTCTTACTTTTTTTAGTTAAAGGAGCATTAGATTCAGATTCTGGCGTAGCCATTGCCAAAATTTCAGCAGCTTTGGTACGAATTACTTCTAAGCTACAATCGCTCATTTCTACTAATTCAGTATCGCTGTTAAGCATTTCTAGCCAGCGGATCTTGCCATCTAGCTGTTGCTGTAGACGTTTCTGAATCGCTAACCAAGATTTGTAAATGTAATCTACAACATGAATTGCTGATAGATAGAAGCGGCTGGGCTGACCTGTAAAGCTAGGGTCAGTTTTCAGGGGTTGGCAAAGTTGACTAACAACAATTGACGGCAGTTTGCCATTTTTTCGCCATTCCTCAAAATCTTGGTGTTTACTAAGCTGTTGAAGTAGTTCGTTAATTAGGGGTGTGTTTAATTCTGCCATTAACTTCCAAAGTTTTTGGCGGGTAGATTCACTGGCAATTAGGCGACATTGAATAGTAATTTGGCTCATAAAAATAAAATATCACAAAAACACATTATGTTTTACAAAAATATAATGTGTTTTAGGAAATGCTTCTATAGGATGATTCTTATGGAAGGAAAGTTTTACACAAGCACAGAAGCAGCAGAAATTACTCATTGCTCTCGCCGCCAGTTGCAGTATTGGCGGGAGAAGGGAGTTATAGTACCTACGGTTAACAGTACTGGGAAAGGTCGTAATGTTTACTACTCTAAAGCTGACCTACTGGCGTTAACGGTAATGGAGCAGTTGCTGTCAATTGGTTTAAATTTTGAAGTTTGCCATGCAGCATTGGTAACGCTGCGCGAACAGGAACCTTGGCTATTTGATGAGTTTTTTCCCGAAGAAAAGATGAAGCGGCTCATGTTATTACCTACGCGATCGCCTGAACAACCTTTTCAATTGTTAGAGTTTGACAAGCAAGTGGCGCTAGAAGCACTTTGTCAGGGACAAACTGTGATTCCTTTTTGGAGCGATCGCATTCATCAACGCTTGCGAGAGAATCTCAGAAGCTTTGAGCGGTAGAGGAGCGGCTACCGGATTCAGTGAGAAGGCAATATCCTGATATTCCCTGACGAGATATTGCCGGAATGTGAGATAAACTGATTCATGATTATTTCGATACAGATGTAGAAGTTATCTGGAAAGCGGTTCAGGAGGATGTTCCTCAATTGAAAACAATGATCTCTGGAGTTTTAGAAGATTTGAGCAGTTAAACCTCGTCTAGGTTGAGACCCGTAGTTTTTCCTCATCAGGTTTGAGATGAGTTGTTACCCACAAACGATCTGCTACTGTATTGGGAGAGGCATTAATTTGTTGTTGAAATACTGAAACCTGTTCAATTAGGTCAGACTGACGCTCATAGCAAGTATGATATGTAACATC